>JAEWET010000032.1:0-96231 GCA_023389195.1 Pseudomonadota bacterium | reverse complement strand
GTGCAGCAGGAAGTTCGAGTTCTCGACGCCCTCGGCAATGCCCTTGTAGGAGGTGAGCTCACCGACATCATACTGGGCCAGGAAATCTCTGAGGTCGTCTTCCGTGATGTCTGTGTAAACGGCCAAGGTTGTCTCTCAAGATAGATGGTCGCAAAGGCAGGCGAGGCGCCTGCCGGAATCGGCCGCACCCTATCCTACCCGGGACGGGAAAGTCATCCGTTCACGAAGGCCATGTCTTCGCGCGTCAGCGGCACGCCCCGCAGTTCGCGATTGACGAGGAAGTTCTCGGTCTCTTCGGCGGTGATCGCCAGTTCGACCGTCGCGTCATAGCGCGAGCGGAAGGCCTCGATGATCTCGTCGACGATGACTTCCGGCGCCGACGCCCCGGCCGATATGCCGAGCGTGGAGATCGGACCGATCGTGTCCCAGTCGAGTTCGGATGCGCGCTGGACGAGAAGCGACCTCTGGGCGCCTGCCCTCAGCGCGACCTCGACGAGCCGCTTGGAATTGGAGGAGTTCGGCGCGCCAACGACGATGAAGAGATCGCAGCCCGGCGCGGCCTCCTTGACCGCATCCTGCCGATTGGTTGTGGCATAGCAGATGGAATCCGCGGCAGGCGCCTGCAGGTTGGGAAAGCGCTCCTGGAGCCTGGCGATGACGCCCGCCGTATCGTCGACGGAGAGCGTCGTCTGCGTGACGAAACCGAGATTGTCGGGATCGGCAGGCACGTAGACATCGGCATCCTCGACCGTCTCGACCAGCGACACGGTTCCCTCCGGCAACTGCCCCATCGTGCCGATCACCTCCGGATGGCCGGCATGACCGATCAGGATGACATGGCGGCCGAGGCGCTGGTGCCGCATGGCCTGCTTGTGGACCTTGGAGACGAGCGGACAGGTGGCGTCGAGATAGAAGAGGTTGCGGGCCTGCGCATCGGCGGGTACCGATTTCGGCACGCCGTGGGCGGAAAAGACCACCGGCTGGTTGCGGTGTTCCGGCGGTATCTCGTCCAGTTCCTCGACGAAGACCGCACCCTTGGCCTCCAGGCCTTCCACGACGTAGCGGTTGTGGACGATCTCGTGGCGGACATAGACGGGAGCGCCATAGGCCTTGAGCGCCAGCACGACGATCTGGATCGCGCGATCGACCCCCGCGCAGAAACCGCGCGGGCCGCACAAGCGTATCGTGAGCGGCGGCTTGGCCACTGATGGATCTAGATGAAGATTCATTCCGTTCCGCTGCCTGGACCCGTGTTCGTTGCACTCATATAGGCGAGCCTGCCTGCGGGCGCCAAGGAAAACTTCCTCAGCCCGCCTTCGGCCCCCTCACCCGTCGCCACCATACACCCGCGACGACCGCGACCAGCGCGGCCGCCAGGCCGTACCATGTGACCGCGTATTGCAGGTGATTGTTGGAGAGAGAAAACTGCGTCACGCCGCCCTGCGGCCAGCCGCCCGGATTGGCCCCCCTGGCGTCCGCATCCATGAAGAAGGGCAGGACATTCTGCGGATCGAGGCCCGTGGAGGATGTCATGGCGGACAGATCCTTCCAGTAGAAGAGGTTCTTGGCGATATCGTTGTCGGGAACGATGGCCGACGGCTTTTCCAGGAGTTCGGAGCGGGCATAGCCGCTCACCGTCACCTCACCCGCGACCTGGCCCTGAGGGCGCAGCGAAGGATCCTTCAGTTCATAGGGGACGAAGCCGCGGTTGACGAAGAGCGTGCGCCCGTCGGCGAGCGTCATCGGCGCATAGACGTAGAAGCCCGTGCGGCCCTCGTGGGTCGCGAAGAAGTGCCGTTCGCGGCCGTGGTCGAATGTGCCGGTCGCCGTCATGGTCCGGTATTCGATGTCCTCGCCCCCGTTCGCCATTGCTTCGATTTCTGCGACGCTCGCGGGGGGGGCCGTGTGGCGCTCCGCTATGTCGGCGAGGAGCTTTTCCTTCCAGACGAGCCGTTGCGCCTGCCAGGTCCCGAGCGAGAGAAGGATCGCCAGCGCGGCGAGCACGAGAACCGCCGTCACCACGGTCTTGAGGCGGCTCGTCGATTGAAGTTGCGGGGTCTGGTTCATGTCCAATGTGCCGGTCTTGCGAGGTCTTCAAAGCAGAAGGGCGGCTTGCGCCGCCCTCCCAGGAATGTGGTCATCAGGACACACCCGATCAATGGGCGAGCGGAGCGCCCCATCCACCCCAGATGTAGATGGAGAAGAAGAGGAAGAGCCAGACGACGTCGACGAAGTGCCAGTACCAGGCGGCAGCCTCGAAGCCGAAGTGATGCTCGCGGGTGAACCCGCCGCGCATCGCCCGGATCAGGCAGACGATCAGGAAGATCGTGCCGACCAGAACGTGGAAGCCGTGGAAGCCGGTCGCCATGAAGAAGGTCGCGCCGTAGATCGAGTTGGAGAACTCGAAGGGGGCGGTCGCATATTCGTAGGCCTGGACGAAGGAGAACAGGATGCCGAGCGCGACGGTGAGCGCGAGACCGTTGATCACGCCCTTGCGGTCGTTGTGAAGCAGGGCGTGGTGGGCCCAGGTCACGCAGGTGCCGGAGAGGAGCAGGATGACGGTGTTGTAGAGCGGCAGGTGCCAGGGATCGAGAACCTCAACGCCGGCCGGCGGCCACTGTCCACCGGTGAACTCGACGCGCGACGCCTGGATCGCCTCGTTCGGGAAGAGGCTCGCATCGAAGAATGCCCAGAACCACGCCACGAAGAACATCACCTCGGAGGCGATGAACATGATCATGCCGTAACGCAGGTGCAGGGACACGACGCGCGTATGGTTGCCTTCGCGGCCTTCCTTGATGGTGTCGCTCCACCAGCCGATCATCGTGTAGAGGATGATCGCGACGCCGATGTAGAACAGCCACGGCGACGCCCAGTTGATGCCGACGATGTTGAGGTCGGCACCCTTCAGGTAGCGCATGTAGCCGACGCCGCCAAAGGTGATGACGAAGGCGCCGATGGACGCAAGAAGCGGCCACGGGCTCGGGTCGATGATGTGGTAGTCGTGATTTTTCTGATGCGCTTCGGCCATGTCAGAATCCCCGGATCATTGCATCCTCGCCGGCGAACCGGCGAATCCTCTCAAAGTTGCCCATTGACCGGCTTACCCTTTTCCTGAGCCGCCGCAACAGGCTTGGACGGCTGCGAGGGATAGAAGGTGTAAGACAGCGTGATCGTCTTGATGTTCTTGGTTTCCTCCGCCTTGACGATCTCCGGGTCGACGAAGAACACCACAGGCATTTCCAAGGTCTCGCCCGGCTGGAGCGTCGTTTCCGTGAAGCAGAAGCACTCGACCTTGTTGAAGTAGGCGCCCGCCTCCATCGGCGTGACGTTGAAGACCGCCGTGCCGGTGGTCGGCTCGGACGAACGGTTCGTCGCGGTGAAGGTCACCTGCACGGTTTCGCCGATCTTCGGCTCGATGCGCCTGGCGGCCTTGAAATCCCAGTTGAGGCCGTTCGACGTGTTTGCGTCGAAGGTCACCGGCAGGGACTGGTCGAGCACGACCTCGGAATACTGTTCGGTCCGCTGGGTGGTGCCGTTATAGCCGGTCACCTGGCAGAAGAGCTGGTAGAGGGGAACGGCGGCATAGGCCATGCCGACCATGCCGCCGACGAAGACGAAGCACATCGCCATGATCGTGCCGTTGCCGACGCGCCTGCCCTGTTGTGCCGTATCCTTCGTCATGTCCAGCTCCTCAACCTCCGACGCCGCCGATCTTGACGATCGTGATGACATAGAAGAGCGCCACCAGGCCGGCCAGTACCAGGCCGAGCGCGATATTGCGGTTGCGACGCGACTTCTTCTGCTTGTCGGTTACCTTGACTGTCTCGATCACTGGACGCCTCCCGCCAGGTTGACCAGCCCGGCCGCGAAATGATCGGCGAGCAGCGCGGAGAAGATCGCGAAGAGATAAAAGACCGAATAGGCGAACATCTTCTTTGCAGCGACCATCTTCTCGTCACCATCGGGCATGCGCCAGACGGCAACTGAAAAATAGATGAAGATCGCGCCGAGCGCGGCGGCAAACAGGCCGTAGCCGACGCTTGCCAGTCCCGTGAACCAGGGGGCGACCGCGACGGCCGCCGTCAGCACCGCATAGACGACGATCTGGTTCTTGGTGGAACGCTCGCCGGCGACGTTCGGCATCATCGGGATGCCGACCGAGCCGTAGTCGCGCATCTTGAAGAGCGCGAGTGCCCAGAAATGCGCCGGCGTCCAGAGAAAGATGACGAGGAAGAGCAGGATGCTGTCGAGCGACACGCTGCCGGTGACGCAGGCCCAGCCGATCATCGGCGGGAAGGCACCCGAGGCGCCGCCGATGACGATGTTCTGTGGCGTCGAGCGCTTCAGCCACATCGTGTAGACGACGGCATAGAAGAAGATGGTGAAGGCGAGGAGCGCGCCGGCGAGCGGGTCGACCAAGAGGCCGAGCGTCATCACGGACAGGACCGACAGAACGATGCCGAAGGCGAGCGCCTGGTCGGGCGTCACCTTGCCGGCCGGGATCGGCCGCTTGGCGGTGCGCGACATGACGGCGTCGATGTCCGCGTCGTACCACATGTTCAGCGCACCGGATGCACCGGCGCCGACGGCGATGGCGAGGATCGCGATCAGCGCGAGGACCGGATCGATCGCGCCGGGCGCCGTCGCCAGACCGACGAAGGCGGTGAAGATCACCAGCGACATGACGCGCGGCTTCAACAGCGCCAGGAAGTCGCCGGGCATGGCTTCGGACACGCGGAATTCCGGCGCGTCCGTCAGGCTGTGCTTTTCGACCAGGGCCATTTGCTACTCGTCACTCTCTTATTCGGAGAAACCGCCGGATGGCCGGCGGTTTCGTTGTTCGGTGCCGTATCGCGAGGTCACTTGACCTTGGGAAGCTGTTCCCACTGGTGGAACGGAGGCGGCGAGGAGAGCTGCCATTCGAGCGTCGTCGCACCCTCGCCCCACGGATTGGCGCCGGCCTCGCGCTTCTTCGAGAAGGCCTCGAAAACGCCGTAGAGGAAGACCAGCACGCCGATGGCCGAAAGGTACGAGCCATAGGACGAGACGAGGTTCCAGCCCGCATAGGCATCCGGATAGTCGATGTAGCGGCGCGGCATGCCGGCCAGACCCAGGAAGTGCTGCGGGAAGAAGATCAGGTTCACGCCGACGAAGGTGATCCAGAAGTGCAGACGGGCGATGAACGAATTGTACATGTAGCCTGTCATCTTCGGGAACCAGTAGTACCAGGCCGCGAAGATCGCGAACACGGCGCCCATCGACAGCACGTAGTGGAAGTGCGCCACGACGTAGTAGGTGTCGTGATAGGAGCGGTCGAGGCCGGCATTGGCGAGTTGGACGCCCGTCACGCCGCCGACGGTGAACAGGAAGATGAAGGCGATCGCCCACAGCATCGGCGTGCGCAGCGAGATCGACCCGCCCCACATCGTCGCGATCCAGGAGAAGATCTTGATGCCGGTCGGCACCGCGATGACCATCGTCGCGAACACGAAATAGCGCTGCGTGTTGAGCGACAGGCCGGTCGTGTACATGTGATGCGCCCACACGACGAAGCCGACGGCGCCGATCGCGACCATGGCGTAGGCCATGCCGAGATAGCCGAAGACAGGCTTGCGCGAGAAGGTCGCAATGATGTGGCTGACGATGCCGAAGCCCGGCAGGATCAGGATGTAGACTTCCGGGTGCCCGAAGAACCAGAACAGGTGCTGGTAGAGGATCGGGTCGCCGCCACCTTCAGGCGCGAAGAAGGCCGTGCCGAAATTGCGGTCCGTCAGGAGCATGGTGATGCCGCCGGCCAGAACCGGGAGCGACAGCAGGAGCAGGAAGGCGGTGATCAGCACCGACCAGGCAAAGAGCGGCATCTTGTGCAGCGTCATGCCCGGGGCGCGCATGTTGAAGATGGTGGTGATGAAGTTGATCGCGCCGAGGATCGACGAGGCGCCCGCGATGTGGAGCGACAGGATCGCCAGATCCATCGCCGGTCCGGGCGAGCCCATGGTCGAGAGCGGGGGATACATCGTCCAGCCGGTGCCGACGCCGAAGCCGCCGGCTGCGCCGGGGACGAACATCGAGATCAGCAGCAGGAGAAAGGCGGGCGGCAGCAGCCAGAACGAGATGTTGTTCAGACGCGGGAACGCCATGTCCGGCGCGCCGATCATGATCGGGATCATCCAGTTGGCGAAGCCGCCGATCAGCGCCGGCATGACCATGAAGAAGATCATGATCAGGCCGTGGCCGGTCGTGAACACGTTGTACATGTGCTTGCCGGCGTCGAGCGCGGCATCCTCGGGGATGCCGTAGACCATCGAGGCGAGACCGTGGAAGATCTGGATGCCGGGCTCCTGGAGCTCCCAGCGCATCATGACGGACAGGAAGCCGCCGACGACGCCCGCGAAGATCGCGAAGATCAGATAGAGGGTGCCGATATCCTTGTGGTTCGTCGAATAGACCCAGCGCGTCCAGCCGTAAGGCTTGTGATCGTGGTCGTCGTGAGCAGCAGCGCCTGCCATTTTCCCGCTCCGTTCATTGTTCGGTAGCATCGGACCGAAAGGTGGAATCCGGTTTTCGGGGATTCCGATGCTCAATCAGTAATCCGTCGGCTCAGTTGCCGGCGTCAGCTACGTCCTGGGTGCCTTCGATCGCGGCGGTCAGCGCGCGGTTCGCATCGCCGAGATTTTCGGCGGCAGCGACGCGCCACTCGTCGAAAAGCTCCTGGCTCACGACGCGGATGGCGATGGGCATGAAGGCGTGATCCTTGCCGCACAGCTCCGAGCACTGGCCATAGTAGAGGCCTTCCCGGGTGGCGCGGAACCACGTTTCGTTGATGCGGCCCGGCACGGCGTCGACCTTGACGCCGAAAGCGGGCATCGCGAAGGCGTGCAGAACGTCGGCTGCGGTGACCAGCAGACGGACCGTGGTATCGATCGGTACGACGACTTCGTTGTCGACGGCGAGGAGCCGCGGATAGGTCGCCATGTCCTCCTTGCCGGCAGCGGCGCGGTCGCCTTCCTGCAGCATGATCGAGGAGAAGGTGACCGTCTGGTCCTCTTCGGTGTCGGCCTGGTACTCATATTCCCAGTACCACTGGAAGCCGGTCGCCTTGACCGTCATCGTCGGGTCTTCGTCGGGGTCGTACTGGGCCGTCAGAAGCTGGAAGGACGGAACCGCCAGGAACAGCAGGATCACAACCGGAGCAACGGTCCAGACGACCTCGATCAGCGTGTTGTGGCTGGTGCGCGAGGGCACCGGATTGCGGCTGGCGCGGTACTTGATCATGACCCAGGCGAGGAGCGCCGACACGAACAGCGTGATCGGCACGATGAACCAGAGCGTGTACTGCTCGAACCAGCGGATCTGCTCCATGATCGGCGTCGCTGCTTCCTGGAAGCCAAGCTGCCAGGGGCGCGGCTGGTCGGCCAACGCGGCCGTCGCCGCCAGTGCGGCGCCTGCCGTGCTGAGGCCCAAAAGGAACTTCTTCATCACCCTCTCGTCTCCCGGATCGTCCGTCGCGCAGCGCCAATGCGGCAGCCGCCACGCGGATTGCATGGCTTTCGTCGCGCGTTCAAATCATACTCCGGGTTCGACCGCAAGAAAGCCATCAATGGATGTGTGCGGCATTTTTGCGCGCGCGTGCACCAAGCGCGCCAAAGCGCCCTCAATTCGCTCGATTTGTGGAAAAACCCTGCCGGATCGGCCCGTAACCGCCATCGGCCGGCCTTCGACAAACAAGGTGTGGAAGATGATGCGCGTCTTGCGATACACCTTGTTCCCACCTCCATCCGCGATTCGCAGGATCAAGATGACGCTCTTCCCAAGCCTCCGCCCGGCCCTTGCCACGCTCACCATGGGCGCCGCCCTGATTTCCGGCAGCGCACTGGCGCAGCAGGCGCCGCAGGGGGCCGTTCGCTCCACGCATGGCGCGTGGTCGCTGATCTGCGACACGCCCGCCGGCTCGACCTCCGAGCAATGCGCGCTGATCCAGAACGTCGTCGCGGAAGACCGGCCGGAGGTCGGGCTTTCCGTCGTGGTTCTGAAGACCGCCGACAACCAGGCCGAAATCCTGCGCGTGCTGGCGCCGCTCGGTGTGCTCCTGCCCAACGGGCTCGGGCTCAACGTCGACGGCGAAGACATCGGCCGCGCCTATTTCGTGCGCTGCTTCCAGGATGGCTGCTATGCGGAGGTGATCCTCGAAGAGCCGTTGAAGACGACGCTGAGGAATGGCGAGGCGGCGACATTCATCGTCTTCCAGACGCCCGAGGAAGGCATCGGCATTCCGGTCGAGCTCGAAGGGTTCGGCGAAGGCTTCGACGCGCTTCCATAAACAAAAAAACGGCGGATCACTCCGCCGTTTTCTTAGTGTCTTCAGGCAAGCGCCGCCTTCACGGTTTGAGCGAACGGGGTCGTCGGGCGCCCGATCAGCTTCGAAAGCGTGCGACCATCATCGAAAAGCGCGCCCTTTCCGGCAGCCGCATCCCAACCTGCGATCGCAGCGCTGAGGCCGGCAGGTAGTCCGAATCCCTCGAGGGTCCTGGCGTAGTCGGCTTGCGGCATGTCGGTATAGGCGATCGGTTTACCCGTCTGTTTCGAGACTGCCGCAGCCAGTTCAGCCAGCGAGAACGAATCGTCTCCGGCAAGTTCATATGTCTTGCCGTCATGGCCGGGAGTCGTCAGCACCGCCACGGCTGCCTCCGCATAATCGGCCCGCGCCGCCGATGCGATGCGCCCCTCGCCCGCCGAGCCGATCAGCGCGCCAGCTGCAACGGCCCCTTCCAGCGAGCCGGTGTAGTTTTCCGTGTACCAGCCGTTGCGCAGGATCGTGTAGGGGATGCCGGACGCCTTCAGTTGCTTCTCCGTCTCGGCATGTTCGGCAGCAAGACTAAGCGGCGAGGTGTCCGCGCGCAAAAGGCTCGTATAGACGATCCGCTTCACGCCGTTCTTCTTCGCCGCCTCGATGACGTTGTAATGCTGGGCTGCGCGCTTGCCGACTTCGCTCGACGAGATCAAAAGCAGGGTATCGACCCCTTTCAGGGCGGCATCGAGCGAAGCTTCGTCCTCATAGTCCGCGCGACGGACCTCGACGCCGAGATCGGCGGCCTTTTCCGGCGAGCGAACCAGAGCAATGATCTGTTCTTTCGTCTGCGACTTCAATTTCTCGATTACGATGCGGCCGAGTTGGCCGGTCGCGCCTGTCACTGCAATTGTCATCTTGGTCTCCTTGGTTGGTGGACCTCATGTAGGCACTTTGCTAATTTTTCGTAAGTACATACATTTGTGTAAGTATGGTTTTATGGATGGACGGAGCTTTTCATGAATCTGACCGCTAAAATGGAGCGAGGAGACCTGATGGCTGCGGCGTGCCCTTCGCGCGAAGTCTTGAAACACGTGACGAGCCGATGGGGCGTGCTCGTGCTTATCGCCTTGCAGGACAAGACACTGCGGTTCAGCCAGTTGCGCCGGCGCGTCGGTGGCGTCAGCGAGCGGATGCTGGCGCAGACGCTGCAATGGCTCGAAGGTGACGGGCTCGTGAAGCGTGTGGCACATGAGGTCGTGCCGCCGCATGTCGACTACAGCCTGACGCCGCTCGGGCTGGAGGCCGCCGAAAGAGTCGCTGCGCTTGCCGACTGGATCGAGACGAGCCTGCCAGCGATTGCAGCGCATCGTAAAGTCGGGGTCTGAGGTCGCGCCGGACGAGCGGCCTGCCTATATAGGCCTGAACGAATCCCCACGGAGACCCCCTCGTGACCCAGCGCCTGATCGAACAGTTCGACATTTCCGAAGAGGCCGTGCGCCGGATCGTCTCCGAGACGGTCGGCGGGTCGGACGATGGCGAGCTCTTCCTCGAATATCGCGAGGGCGAGGCGCTGGTGTTCGACAATGGCCGGCTGAAGACGGCAAGTTTCAACACCGACAAGGGTTTCGGGCTGCGCGCGGTCGCGGGCGAAGCGGTCGGCTATGCGCATGCCAACGAATTGTCGCAGGCAGCGCTCTTGCGCGCCGCGGATGCGGTCGGCGCCGTGAAGGCCGGCAATTCGGGCACGCTTGCCGCCGCGCCGCAGGGCACCAACCGGAAACTTTACGGCGACGCCAACCCGATCGCCGAGCCCGGCTTTGCCGAGAAGGCGAAGCTGCTGCAGGAGATCGACGCCTGGCTGCGCGGGCGCGACCCGCGTGTGCGACAGGTGACGGCCTCGCTCGCCGCCTCGTGGCAGCATGTCGAGATCGTGCGCGCGGACGGGCGGATCGCGACCGACGTGCGCCCCCTCGTCCGCTTCAACGTCGCGGTCGTCGTCGGCGATGGCGACCGGCAGGAGACGGGCTCCTACGGCGCGGGCGGGCGCAAGGGCTTCGGCGAATTCCTCGCCGACGAAAGCTGGCAGTTCGCGGCAAGCGAGGCGTTGCGGCAGGCGCTGGTGAACCTCGAAGCCGAGGACGCGCCGGCCGGCACGTTCGACATCGTGCTCGCCAATGGCTGGCCGGGCGTGATGCTGCACGAGGCCGTCGGACACGGGCTGGAAGGCGATTTCAACCGCAAGAAGACCTCCGCCTTTGCCGGCCTGATGGGCCAACAGGTCGCCGCCAAGGGCGTGACGGTCGTCGACGACGGAACGATTTCGGAGCGGCGCGGATCGCTGACGATCGACGACGAAGGCACGGCGACCAACCGCACCGTGCTGATCGAGGACGGCAAGCTCGTCGGCTACATGCAGGACCGGCAGAACGCCCGGCTGATGGGCATGGCGCCGACCGGCAACGGCCGCCGCGAAAGCTACGCCCACCAGCCGATGCCGCGCATGACCAACACCTATATGACGGGCGGCGACAAAACGCCCGAGGAGATCATCGCCTCGGTGAAGGACGGCATTTACGCCGTCTCGTTCGGCGGCGGACAGGTCGATATCACGTCAGGCAAGTTCGTCTTCGGCTGCACCGAAGCCTACCGGATCGAAAACGGCAAGGTGACGCGGCCGATCAAGGGCGCGATGCTGATCGGCAACGGGCCGGACGCCATGCACCGCGTTTCGATGATCGGCAACGACATGAAGCTCGACGCCGGCATCGGCATGTGCGGCAAGGCCGGCCAGGGCGTGCCGGTGGGTGTGGGACAGCCGCATCTGCGGATGGACAAGATGACGGTGGGCGGGACGAAGGCTTAGGTCAGACCCAGGACGCGGCCGACTTCGGCAGCCGACCCTCTGGATCGATGATCACCAGCCTCGGCCCGTCCGAATTGTTCCAGCGCCAGAGCGCCACGCAGGTGCCGCCCTTCGACATGAACGAAGGATAGACGACGCCGTCTATCCCCTGGTCGAGAAGGCGCTCGCGCAGCGCGTGCGTTAAGGGTTGCTCGCCGGCGTCAACCATCTGCCGCCATTCGCAATCATGGATCGACGCGTCGGCGCCGTATTCGGCAAGCGCCTCTGGATCGGTCAAGTCGGCAAGCGTCGCGCCGGAAAGTTCGAGGCGAACGATCAGGGCCGGATGCTGGACGAAGCCCTGATTGTACTCTGCCCATGCGGTCGACAATTCGCGTGCGGCATAGATAGTCGGCGCGCCGACCGGGTTCCAGCGCCCCCCGAACCGTGCCGCCCCCTCACCCGACAACGGCGCGAAAGACCAACGCGGCACGAAGGCGCGCCAGAGCGCGACCGGCGTCTGATCAGGCATAGATTCCGGCGCGCACCGATTCGAGATAGGCGAGCACCTTGTCGCCCTTGCCTTCGCCGACCAGATCATAGGCCGTCTTGCCGGCCCAGCCAGGGATGGGCTGGTGCTTAAACCAGATCGCGGCGCGGGCGTCGCTGCCGGTCATTTCGGCGGCCATCGAAAGAATGCGCACGAGCGGGCTCAGCGCCGCATCCACTTTGCGTCCGCCCTTGACGGAAGCCAGCGTGTTGCGCGCGATGCCAACGAGGCCGGCCAGTTCGCTCATCGTCACGCCGAGCCGTTCGGCCACGCGGCGGGGCGACAGGAACGGCGTCGCGTCATCGCCATAATGGGACGCGAAAGCATCCAGAATTGCCATGATCATGTCCTTTCGTGCGCATGGAAACTCGTTTCGCTGATAGATTTATGCTCAATCTATGCGCAATTCAAGTTCGGAGCGTCATTCGGCCGCTCCGGAACGACCCGGCGTGTTGATCACCGCCGCTTCTTCGGCTTCTCCAGCAGCGCGACCGCCTCGACATGCGGCGACCAGAGGAACTGGTCGACGGGCGTGACGGATTTCAGTGCGTAGCCGCCGGATATGAGGATTTCGAGGTCGCGGGCTAGTGTGACGGGGTTGCAGGACACGGCGGCGACGTGAGGAACCGACGAGCGGGCGATCTGTCTGGCCTGGTCCTCCGCGCCGGCGCGGGGCGGGTCGAAGACGAGGCCGTCGAAGCGGGCGTCGAGTTCCTTGAAGGTGAGCGGGCGGCGGAAGAGGTCGCGCTTTTCGGTGGTGACGGTCTTCAGGCCCTCGCCAAAACGGAAGGCGCGGTCGAGGGCGGCGAGCGCCGGAGCGTCGGCTTCCACCGCGTGGACTTGTGCGCGCTTTGCCAGCCTGAGCGAGAACGTGCCCCAGCCGCAGAAGAGGTCGGCGACGTTCTTTGCCTTGCAAAAATGGTCGGTTACGAGCGTCGCCATCGCCTCTTCGGCGTGGGCGACGGCCTGCACGAAGGCCCCGGGGGGCGGCATGACGGCGATGTCGCCGGCAAGCAGCACCGGCTTTCTCGGCTCGATGACGATCTCGCCGTCGAAGCTGACGCGCGCGAAGCCAGCGGCCATGGCAAAGCGCGAGACGGCGGTGCGGGCGTCGTCGGTGAGCTTGCCGGCTTCGCGCAATTCGATGTCGAGGCCGGTTTCGCTGGCGGTGACGGCCATGCGGAAGGCGTCGCCGGTGTTGCATGCGATGCGCGCGAGTTCGCGCAGCTTGTCGAGCGCCGCGACGATGGCGGGAACCGAGATCGGGCATTCCTCGATGTCGACGATCTGGTGCGATAGTGCCTGGTTGTAGCCGAGCAGCATCCCGCGCTCGGTGCGGCGGACGGCGAAGACGACGCGGCGGCGGGAATGGGGCGGGCAGGCGACGATGTCGCCGACGGGCACGTCGATGCCCCTGCCCTTCAGTGCGGCGACGATCTTGTCGCGCTTCCAGGCGAGATAGGCGGGCATCGCCATGTGCTGCAAGGCGCAGCCGCCGCATGTGCCGAAATGGCGGCAAGGCGGCGGGACGCGTTCGGGCGACGGGTCGAGCACGGCGAGGAGGTCGGCGCGGTTCTTGCCGATGGCCGCCGTGACGCGTTCGCCGGGCAACGTGAAAGGCACGAAGACCTGGCCGTTGCCGGTGGGGGCGACGCCGTCGCCCTGCGCGCCCAGATGGTCGATGGTGAGCGCGGTGCTCATCGGTTCTTTACTCCGGCCAACAGAAATTCGCGGTTGCCGTCGCCGCCTTCGATGGGCGACGGGACGAGGCCTGTCGCGCGCCAGCCGGGCATGGTGCCGAGCCAGGCGCGAAGGTGCTCGGCGACGATCGCCGCCTGTGCGGGATCGCGCAGGAGACCGCCCTTGCCGATCGCATCGCGACCCGCTTCGAATTGCGGCTTGACCAGAAAGACGCCGCGCGCGCCTGGCGCCGCAAGTGCGAGCGCGGGCGGCAGAGCGAGTTTCAGCGAGATGAAGGAGACGTCGGACACGAGGAAATCGGGCGCGATGCCGTTCAGGTGCTCGGCAGAAAGGTCGCGGGCGTTGAGCCGCTCGATGGAGGTGACGCGCGGGTCGCCGGCGAGGGTCGCGTCAAGCTGGTCGTGGCCGACATCGATGGCGAAGACATGCGCCGCGCCGCGGTCGAGCAGGATCTGCGTGAAGCCGCCGGTGGAGGCGCCGATGTCGAGCGCGGTGATGCCGGTGACATTGAGATCGAAGGCGTCGAGTGCGTGGACGAGCTTGAGAGCCGCGCGGGAGACGTAGTCCTGTGCCGGGTCGTCGACCGTGATTTCGGCATCGGAAGCGACACCGAGGCCGGGCTTGGTCACGATCGCGCCGGCGACCGACACCGTGCCGCGCAGGATCGCGTCGCGTGCGCGCGAGCGGGAGGTGAAGAGCCCGCGGGTGACGAGCAGTTCGTCGAGCCTAAGCTTTTCCGCGCTCACGCGGTGGCGGCTGCGCGGTCGCGGCCCAAGGCGGCGAAGACGGTGCGCACGATGCCGGCGGAATCGAGCCCCGCATCGGCATACATCTTTTCCGGCTTCGCGTGGTCGGTGAATTCGTCCGGCAGGATCAGCGGGCGGACCTTGATGCCGGTTTCGAGCAGGCCGTCATGGGCGAGGAAGTGCAGGACGTGGCTGGCGAAACCGCCGATCGCGCCCTCCTCCACGGTGATCAGCACCTCGTGCTCGCGCGCGAGACGGCGGACCAGATCCTCGTCGAGCGGCTTGGCGAAGCGGGCGTCCGCGACCGTGGTCGACAGTCCGGCCGCGTCGAGTTCCTCGGCGGCGAGCAGGCAGTCCGCCAGGCGCGTGCCGAAGGAGAGGAGCGCGACCTTGGTGCCTTGCTTGACGATGCGGCCCTTGCCGATTTCGAGGATCTGCCCACGCGCGGGCATCTCGACGCCGACGCCGTTGCCGCGCGGATAGCGGAAGGAGATCGGGCCGTCATCATAGGCGGCTGCGGTGCGCACCATGTGCTTCAGTTCCGCCTCGTCGGCAGCGGCCATGACGACGAAGCCGGGGAGCGAGGCGAGATAGGTGACGTCGAACGCGCCGCAATGGGTCGCGCCGTCTGCGCCGACATAGCCCGCGCGATCGATCGGGAAGCGGACGGGCAGCTTCTGGATCGCGACGTCGTGGACGACCTGGTCGTAGGCGCGCTGGAGGAAGGTCGAATAGATGGTGGCGAAGGGCTTGAAGCCCTCGGTCGCAAGGCCGGCGGCGAAGGTGACGCCGTGCTGCTCGGCAATGCCGACATCGAAGGTGCGGCCGGGAAATTCCTTGCCGAAATGGTCGAGGCCCGTTCCAGAAGGCATCGCGGCGGTGACCGCGACGATCTTCTCGTCCTCGCGCGCTTCCTGAATCAGCGCGTCGGCGAAGACCTTCGTGTAGGCCGGCGCATTGGCGGGGGCCTTGGCCTGAGCGCCGGAGATGACGTCGAACTTGTTGACGCCGTGATATTTGTCGGCGGCTTCCTCGGCGGGCGCATAGCCCTTGCCTTTCTTGGTCACGACATGGATCAGGATCGGCCCTTCGCCATTGTCGCGCACGTTCTTCAGAACCGGGACGAGATGTTCCAGATTGTGGCCGTCGATCGGGCCGATATGGAAAAAGCCGAGTTCCTCGAAGAGCGTTCCGCCGGTGACGTAGCCGCGCGCATGCTCGACGGCGCGGGTGATCGCCTTGTCGGCGCGCTTGCCGAGATAGGAGGTCAGTTTCTTGCCGAAATCCCGGATGCCGGCATAGGTGGAGCCCGAGGCGAGGCGCGCGAGATAATGGCTCATCGCGCCCGAGGGCGGTGCGATCGACATGTCGTTGTCGTTGAGGATCACGATCAGCCGCGCGTCGAGCGCGCCGGCATTGTTCATCGCCTCATAGGCCATGCCAGCCGACATCGCGCCGTCACCGATGACCGCGATGACGTTGTTCTTCGCGCCGGCGAGATCGCGCGCGACGGCCATGCCGAGCCCGGCCGAAATCGAGGTCGAGGAATGCGCCGCGCCGAACGGGTCGTATTCGCTTTCGGAACGCTTGGTGAAGCCGGACAGGCCGTGCTCCTGACGCAGGGTGCGGATGCGGTCGCGCCGGCCGGTCAGGATCTTGTGCGGATAGGCCTGGTGGCCGACGTCCCAGATGATGCGATCGTCTGGCGTGTCGAAGACATAGTGCAGCGCGACGGTCAGTTCGACGACGCCGAGGCCCGCGCCCAGATGCCCGCCGGTCTGCGAAACGGCGTCGATCAGCTCGTGACGCAGTTCCTCGGCCAGTTGCGGCAGGTCGCCTTCCTTCAGGCGGCGAAGGTCCGCCGGAACCTTGACCTGGTCCAGAAGCGGCGTCTCGGGGGGTGATTTCACAGGTGCCATGATCTCTCGTCGCGCGTTAACGGGGAGATAGTGGCTCGCTTGCCGAAAGTAAATGCGACGCTCAGCCCTCGGGGAGCGGAATGCGCTCCTCGGCATCGCCCGGTACGATGTCGAACCGGCCGGTGCGCCATTCCTCCTTGGCCTGCTCGATCCGCTCCTTGGACGAGGAAACGAAGTTCCACCAGATGTAGCGGCGCGAGCCGAGCGAAGCGCCGCCGAAGAGCATGAAATGCGCGCCGCGCTCCGATCCGACGACGATTTCGTCGCCCTCGCGGAAAACGAGAAGCTGGTTCGCGGCGAACCGGTCGCCGGCGATGTCGACCTCGCCTTCGAGGACGTAGATCGCGCGTTCTTCCGTATCCGCCGGGATCGGGATGCGCCCGCCTGGCTTCAGGCGGATGTCCGCGTAGAGCGTGTCGGAGGCGGTGCGCACCGGTGCCTTGAGGCCCGAAAACGCGCCGATGACGACGCGCCCCGTAGCTTCTTCGCCGTCGATCTCCGGGAGTTCAGCGCGGCCGGTGTTCTCGAAGAGGGGCTCGATTTCTTCCTTGTCGTCGGGCAGAGCGAGCCAGGTCTGGAGGCCGGAGATGGAAAGCGGAGCACCCCGCAATTCCTCCGGCGAGCGCTCCGAATGAACGATGCCGCGCCCGGCCGTCATCAGGTTCACGTCGCCCGGCTCGATCACCATTTCGGTGCCGAGCGAATCGCGGTGCCGGATCTTGCCGTCAAAGAGATAGGTGACCGTCGCGAGCCCGATATGCGGGTGCGGCCGCACGTCGAGCGCTTGCCCTGCACGCAGGATCGCCGGGCCCATGCGGTCGAAGAAGATGAACGGTCCCACGAGCCGGCGGCGGGCCGACGGCAGCGCGCGGCGGACTTCGAGGCCGCCGATGTCATGCGCGCGCGGGATGATGAGCGTTTCGATGGCATCGCAGGCGAACGCGTCGCCCGCGGCGGGGTCAGTTCCGGGGAAGAAGCTCATGGGTGCTTGCCTCGTCTCACTGCCAAGTTAGCAGGGCCACATCGTATCGTGCCAAATGCCGATCGTATGTGACGAATTGCATGCCTTCAATGATGGCTTGAGCGAGCATCAGGCGGTCGAACGGATCAGCGTGTAGAAGCGGCAGGCGTTCGACGAAGGCGGCGTGTTCAGACGTCACATCCAGAAGATCGAAGCCAGTCGCCTGAAATTCAATAGCTGCCTCGTAGCCCGAAAACGGCGGCGCGTCCGGGCGCATCAACGGATGCTTGATTGCAATTTCCCAAATCGCAGCGGCCGAAACCCATACCGAGCCGGAGTTCGCAACAATTGTATCCCGGATGTGTTGGGGTATTCGCTCCGGTGTCGTGGCCGCCCAGATCGCGACGTGGGTGTCGAGCAGGAGCCTCACGTCTTCTGCTTTTCTTCGCCGAAGAACATTGCCTCGACATCCGCGTCGAGCGCCTGGAAGGCTTCATAGTCCAGCGGCGGATACTTCTCTCTGGCGTGCCCAAAGCGAATTGTCTTCGCAACGGGCGCGCCGAGCGGAACAAGCTTCGCCGCCGGTTTGCCATTGCGAGCGATGACGATTTCGCTTTCCAAGCCGCTCTCGACCGCTTCCACGAGACGGGACAACGAGGTCTTGGCTTCAAGCATATTGACGGTGGACATCACACGCTCCTTAGCTAATCCTGGCTAAGATAGCGTTGCATGCCACAATTTTCAAGCTTGACCCCTACTCCCCGTCAAGCGGTTCGGTGCCCATCGGCTTGCCGTCGCGCGACATCCTGATCTTCTCCACCTTGTCCTCGGCGGCCTTCAGGAGCTGATCGCAATGCGCCTTCAAGGCCTCTCCGCGCTCGTAGATGCGGATCGACTGGTCGAGGGGGACGTCGCCGCGCTCCAGATCGTCGACGATGCGTTCAAGCGCTTCGAGCGCCTGTTCGAAGCTCATCGCCTTGATGTCGGCATTCGGGGTGGTCTGGTCGGTCATGGTCATCCCTTCATCAGGCGGGCGATGTGGACGGCGGCCGAGAAGGCCAGGCCCTGCAAATCGTAACCGCCTTCGAGCAGCGAGACGAGGCGGTTGCCGGAGTGGCGTGTCGCCCGCTCCATCAACTCGCCCGTCGCCCAGTCGAAATCGTCTTCGGTCAGGTTGATCTCGGCCAGCGGGTCGCGGTGGTGGGCGTCGAAGCCGGCGGAGATGATGATGAGGTCGGGGCGGAATTCGTCGAGCGCGGGGAGGACGCGGCTGTTGAACGCCTCGCGGAAGGTTTGACTGCCGGTGCCCGGATCGAGCGGCGCGTTGACGATGTTGCCGGCGCCGGTCTCCGACTTCGCGCCGGTGCCGGGATAGAGCGGCATCTGGTGCGTCGAGCAGTAGAGGACGGTCGGGTCGTCGTAGAAGATGTCCTGCGTGCCGTTGCCGTGATGGACGTCCCAGTCGACGATCGCGACGCGCTCGGCGCCATGCGTCTTCTGGGCGTGGCGGGCGGCGATGGCGGCGTGGTTGAAGAGGCAGAAGCCCATCGCCGTGATCTTCTCAGCATGGTGCCCGGGTGGGCGCGAGGCGACGAAGACGTTGTCGGCGCGGCCGGCGAAGACGTCATCCACCGCCGCATTGGCCGCGCCTACGGCGGTGAGCGCGGCTTCGAGGCTCTTCGGGCTGACCGTCGTGTCGCCGTCGATGCTCGCCAGACCCTCGGAGGGGATCAGGGCGCGGATCTTGTCGACATGGCTTTGCGGGTGGGCGTAGAGCACGGTCTCGATGTCGCCCATCGGCGACAAATGCCGGTCGAGCCGTTCAAAGGCCTCGGCCTCCAGCGCACGCTCCAGCGCGCGCAGGCGATCCGGCCGCTCGGGGTGTCCGGCGGGCATCAGATGTTCGAGATAGATCGGGTGCGTGTAGAGACGTGTGACCATGGGCGCTTGATATAGGGCCGATCAGGGCGCGTGACCACGCCCCGATTTCACTTCGCGCAGACGATCAACAGCGATCAGCTCTGGATGATCTCGGTCGAGGCGATTTCGATGCCGAAGCCCTCGAGGCCGATATAGTGGCGCGGGCGGGAGGCGAGCAGCCGGATCGACGAGATGCCGAGATCGCGCAGAATCTGCGCGCCGAGGCCGATCTCACGCCATTCGTCCTCGCGCACCATTGCCTCCTCATGCGCCTCGCGCTCGCCCATCGGCCGGTTGCGCGCATTGTGCGCCACGCCGACCGAGCCCTCGCGCAGATAGACGAGGACGCCGCGCTCGGCTCCGAACTTCGACAGGAGATCCTTGAGTTCGGTCCCGGCGCCGAAGACATCGGCGACGACATCCTCGGTGTGGAGGCGGACCGGCACGTCGCGGCCGTCGCGGATGTCGCCGAAGACGATGGCGAGGTGGTGCATCGTGTCCCATGGCAGGCGGTAGGTCAGCGCCCGCGCCTTGCCGCCCGGCGTCTCGATCTCGAAATCGGAGATGCGCTCGATCAGCGTTTCCTGGCGCTGGCGATAGGCGATCAGGTCGGCGACGGAGACTTCCTTCAGGCCGTGCTGGCGGGCGAAGCCCTGCACCTGCGGGCCGCGCATCACCGTGCCGTCGTCGTTGACGAGTTCGCAGATGACGCCGACCGCCGGCAGGCCGGCGAGCTTGCACAGATCGACGGCGGCTTCCGTGTGGCCGGAGCGCATGAGCACCCCGCCCTCGCGCGCGACGAGCGGGAAGATGTGGCCGGGACGGACGAAATCGGACGCGCCGACATTGCCGTTGGCAAGGTTGCGCGCCGTCAGCGTGCGGTCCTCGGCCGAAATGCCGGTGGTGGTGCCGTGCTTGAAGTCGACGGACACGGTGAAGGCCGTCGAATGCGGCGCGTCGTTGTCGGCGACCATCGGGTTGAGGTTCAGCCGCTTGGCGTCCTCGCGCGTCATCGGCGTGCAGACGATGCCCGAAGTGTGGCGCACGATGAAGGCCATCTTCTCGGGCGTGCAGTGAACGGCGGCGACGATCAGATCGCCCTCGTTTTCGCGGCCATCATCGTCCATGACGACGACGATCTCGCCACGCTCGAAGGCGCGGATGGCTTCGACGGTTTTTTGCTGGTCGTAGGGCATGTAGCGTCTTTCGAAGTGGGGGGAGTGGGGGAGTAAGGGAGATAGGGGAGTAAGGGAGTAGGGAAAAATGAAGGTTGAGCGCCGCGGGCTTCATCCTAGAATTTCACCTACTCCCTTACTCCCCTACTCCCCTACTCCCTTAATTGACCCGGCCCGTCTGGCCGCGATGTCTCAGATAGTGATCGGCGATCGCGCAGGCGACCATCGCTTCGCCGATCGGCACGGCGCGGATGCCGACGCAGGGGTCGTGGCGGCCCTTGGTGCGGACGTCCACTTCCTGGCCGTCGACGTCGATCGACTGGCGGGTGTTGAGGATCGACGAGGTCGGCTTGACGGCGAAGCGGGCGACCACCGGCTGGCCCGTCGAGATGCCGCCCAGAACGCCGCCGGCCTTGTTGGACAGGAAGCGCGGGCCGTCATTGCCCATGCGCATCTCGTCAGCGTTTTCCTCGCCGGTAATGCGCGCGGCCTCGAAGCCATTGCCGATCTCGACGCCTTTGACGGCGTTGATCGACATCAGGCCCGACGCGATCTCCTGATCGAGCTTGGCATAGATCGGCGCGCCGAGGCCGGCGGGGACGCCGTCTGCGACGATCTCGACGATGGCGCCGACGGAGGAGCCAGCCTTGCGGATGCCGTCGAGATAGTCCTCGAAGACGGACACGGATTTGGGGTCGGGCGTGAAGAACGGGTTGTCGATGGACTGGACGAAATCCCAGTCCCAGTTGGCGCGGTCGATGTCCTTCGTTCCCATCGAGACGAGCGCGCCGCGCACGACCATGCCGGGCACCACCTTGCGGGCGAGTGCGCCGGCGGCGACGCGGGCTGCGGTCTCGCGGGCCGAGGACCGGCCCCCGCCGCGATAGTCGCGCAGGCCGTATTTGACGTCATAGGTGTAGTCGGCGTGGCCGGGGCGGTATTGCCGGGCGATTTCGCCATAGTCCTTGGAGCGCTGGTCGACGTTCTCGATCAGCATCGAAACGGGCGTCCCGGTGGTGATGAGTTCGTCGCCGTCCTCGAGCACGCCGGACAGGATCTTCACCTGGTCGGGTTCCTGCCGCTGGGTGACGAAGCGCGACTTGCCGGGACGGCGCCGGTCGAGATCGGCCTGGATGTCGGAAAGCTGGAACCTGATGCCGGGCGGGCAGCCATCGACCACGCAGCCGAGCGCCGGCCCGTGGCTCTCGCCCCAGGTCGTCACGCGAAAGAGATGCCCGAACGTGTTGTGCGACATGCTGGTCCCTGCCCCGCCGACCCTTCAAAGGCCGTTTCGCCACCGCTTCTATTGGCGTTTTGCCGGAGGGTCAAACCACGCGGAGTTTTGACACATTGTTTCGATTCAAACATCCTCTCGCGACCCTCCGGAGGATTCCATCTGATGCGCAAGCTCGCCCTTTTCACCGCCGCCGCCACTCTCTTTGCCTCGGTCGCCCTCGCCGCCAACGACGAAGGCCCGATCACCGCCATCGACCGCGAGGCGATGACGATCACGCTCGAAAACGGCAATGTCTACAAGCTGCCGGGCGAGTTCGACGTCGAGGCGATTTCCGAGGGAATGGACGTGCTGCTCGCCTACGAGGAGATCGAAGGCGAGAAGCAGATCACGGATATGGATGTGGGGAATTAGGCCGGTCCAGGGTCATCCCGGAAGCTGATCGCAGCGTAGCGGAGATCGGCTGTGCGGGATCCATTCCGTGCGTTTCAATGTCACGGAATGGATCCCGGCTCTCGCCTCGCTTCGCTCGGACTTCGGCCGGGATGACGCGGCACCCAGCAGCTACAGCCACTCCAGCTTATCGCCGTTCCACCGCAAGATCTTGTCCTGCGGGACGACCAGCGCCGCGGCTTCCGCCGCACCCATTCCGCCTGCGATGCGGAAGACGGCGCGGATGATGCCGCCATGGGTGACGCAGACGGTCGGGTGCGCGATCTCGTCGAGGAACGGCCGGAAGCGGGACATCAGGCGGTCGTAGCTCTCGCCGGCGGTGCCGGGCGGCACGAAGTGCCATTTGTCGGCATCGCGCTCGGCCGTCGCGCCGGGCCTACCGGCTTCGACCTCTTCCAGCGTCTTGCCTTGCCAGTCGCCGAAATGAACCTCGATCAGGCGCGGGTCGGTGAGGTAGCCGCGGCGCGGCAGGCCGGCGCCGGCGCGCACGCGCTCCATCGTTTCGCGGGTGCGCTTCAGCGGGCTGGCGACGAAGCGGAAGGAGGCGATGTCGGGCTGGACCTTCGCCAGCCGTTCGCCATTGCGGTCGGCCTGCGCACGGCCGATAGCATTCAGATCCGTGTCGGCCTGCCCCTGCAGGCGCATCGTCGCGTTCCAGTCGGTCTGGCCGTGCCGGATGAAATAGATGAGCGTTGCCATGCGCTTGGATTAGCGCGACCCGTCGCCGGGCCGCAAGTTGCATGCGGTCATTTGTTGGTGAGGACCGTCAGACCGTCGAGATGTCCGGCGCGTCGACCGCCTTCATGCCGACGACGTGATAGCCCGAATCGACGTGCAGCACCTCGCCCGTCATGCCCTTCGACATGTCGGAGAGTAGATAGACGCCGGTCTGGCCAACTTCCTCGATGGTGACCGTGCGGCGCAGCGGGGCGTTGTACTCGTTCCACTTCAGGATGTAGCGGAAATCGCCGATGCCCGAAGCGGCAAGCGTCTTGATCGGGCCGGCCGAGATCGCGTTGACGCGGATGTTCTTCGGGCCAAGATCGACCGCCAGATACTGGACGGACGCTTCGAGCGCCGCCTTGGCGACGCCCATGACGTTGTAGTTCGGCATGACCTTTTCGGCGCCGTAATAGGTCATGGTCAGGAGCGAGCCGCCCTCGGCCATGAGCTTTTCGGCGCGCTGCGCGACGGCGGTGAAGGAATAGACCGAGATGTCCATCGTCTTCACGAAATTGCCATGGCTGGTGTCGACATAGCGGCCGACGAGTTCGTCCTTGTCGGAAAAGCCGATGGCGTGGACGACGAAATCGAGCTTGCCCCACTTGGCTTCGAGGTCTGCGAAGACGGCGTCGATGGTCGCCATGTCGGAGACGTCGCAATGGCCGGCCAGATGCGCGCCCAGTTCGGCGGCGAGCGGCTCGACGCGTTTTTTCAGCGCGTCACCCTGCCAGGTGAAGGCGAGTTCGGCGCCCTGCTCGGCGCAGGCCTTCGCGATGCCCCAGGCGATCGAACGATTGTTCGCCACGCCCATGATGAGGCCGCGCTTGCCGGCCATCAATCCATTCCCACCTGCCATGTCATTCCCTCGACCCGATCACGTTTGGACCGAGCCTATCGCATAGAGGGTGTGCGGCATCAAGCCGCGAGACCGCTGAACGGCGCCGGTGGTCAGGAAGCGCGACGCGCGCGCATCAGCGCTTCGAGGTCGTCATCGCGGTCCTCCGGCAGCATCACGGCCACGTGCACGTAGAGATCGCCATGGCCGCCATGCTTCGTCGGCAGGCCCTTGCCCTTGAGGCGCAGGCGCTTGTCCGAACTCGACCAGGCGGGAATGGCAACGGCGAGCCGGCCAGTCGGGGTTTCCACCGGCAGCTTGGCGCCGAGCACCGCGTCTTCCAGCGGAACGGGCAGATCGACATGGAGGTCGCGGCCCTCGACACGGTAGAGCGGATGCGGCTTGAAGCGGACTTTGACAAGAGCGTCGCCCGGCTCGCCGATGCCGAGTTGCTCGCCCTGCCCTTTCAGGCGGATCGTCTGCCCGTCCTCGAGAAAGGCCGGCAGCTTGACCGCGATCTTGCGCCCGTCGGGAAAGGCGGCGGTGACCTTGGCGGCCGTCGCCGCTTCCTCGATCGACACGTCGAGCGTCACCTGCAGGTCGCTGCCGCGCGGCTGGCGGCGCTGGCCGGCCCCTGGCTGGGGGCCTGCCTGCGCGCCCCCACCTTGGCGAAACGCCTGGCCGAATATGTGCGAAAAGATGTCTTCGCCGGCATCGCCGAACGGATCGGCGCCGCCCGACGAGCGGAACTCGTAGCGCCCGCCGCCCGGGCCGGCGCCTGCCCGCCGGAAACCGCCGAACGGGTCGCCGCCACCGCCTGCGCCCTCGAAACCGGTGAAGCGCGGCTTGCCGGTCGCGTCGATTTCGCCGCGGTCGAACTGGCCGCGCTTTTCGTCGTCGCCGACGATCTCATAGGCCTGGCTCGCCTCGGCGAAACGTTCCTGCGCCTTCGGATCATTGGCGTTCTGGTCCGGATGATATTTCTTCGCCAGCTTCCGGTATGCCGACTTGATGTCCTTGGCCGAGGCGTTCTTGGCAACGCCCAGCACCTGGTAGGGATCGCGCATGAATTGCCTGCCCGAATTGAGAATTGGTCGCCCGCTATATGAGCATGTCGGCGCGAAGTTTCCAGATTTTCCGGGCGCCGGTCAAAGCTTGTCGAAGGCCGTCATCGCCCACATGCCGCCCGAGGCGAGGCAGGATTCGCCCTGATAGAGCGCGATACCGTCGAAGCTTTCGCGTGTCGCCTCGAAGCGGCGGCAGCGCGTGCCCTGTTCGTTGTATTCGCTGATCTGGCGCAACGCCCCGCGCGAACCCGTCTCTGCATTTGCCCAGGCGAGCGCATCGGGCGCGCCGGCATCGAGGTCGAGGGCGGAGACGACGTTGCGGATGGTCGCTGCGTCGGAAAGCTCCGTCGCATCCTTCGGCGCTTCGGTCTTCTGCACCGAACCGGTGATGATCGACGTATCCTTGGCGACGTCCTCGAGCGTGACGCCGCGCGAGCCGCAGGCGGCAAGGCACGACGCCATCGTGGCCAGCAAAATGGCCCGCCGTGCCGTCATCGCCATCGCTTGCAACGGGTGCAACAATGCGTCATCTCCCGATGGATCGCCGCGCGTCCAAGGACGCGCAAAGGACGATCCACATTTGTTGTTAGAGCATCGAAAAGTCCGAAAACCGGTTTCCACTTTTCGGTCCGATGCTCGAATCATGCGCAGAGGTTTAGAATGTCGGATGCACAGTTAACAAACACTGATTTCACCGAAGCGACCGAACCCTATCGCCTCTTCGCCGACTGGCTGAAGGACGCCGAGAAGAGCGAGATCAACGATCCCACAGCGCTGGCGCTCGCGACGGTCGACGCCGACGGCCTGCCGAATGTGCGCATGGTGCTTTTGAAGGGTTTCGACGAACAGGGCTTCGTCTTCTACACCAATTTCGAAAGCGCCAAGGGCCGCGAAATCCTGGGCTCGATGAAAGCCGCCATGTGCTTCCACTGGAAGAGCCAGCGCCGGCAGGTGCGCGTGCGCGGGCCGGTCGAGATCGTCACCGACGCAGAAGCCGACGCCTATTACGCGACGCGCCCGCGCGGCAGCCGCATCGGGGCGTGGGCATCGGCACAGTCGCGCCCGCTCGAAGGCCGCTTCGCGCTGGAAAAGGCGGTCGCCGAATACACTGCGAAACATGCCATCGGCGAAATCCCCCGCCCCGCGCACTGGTCGGGCTTTCGCATCAAGCCGGTCGAGATCGAATTCTGGCACGACCGCCCCTTCCGCCTTCACGACCGCGTGCAGTTCCGGCGCGAGGGCGATGGCTGGGGGAAGACGAGGCTTTATCCGTAACCAACGAAATCAAGCGGGGAGAAGCACCCCCACTCCGTCGCGCTTCGCGCGCCACCTCTCCCCCTGCCCGGGGGAGAGGAAACGCTGCCGCATTGGCGACGCTTGTCCAGCTTGGCTTCCTCTCCCCTTTCGAGGGGGAGAGGTGGCGCGCGAAGCGCGACGGAGTGGGGGTGGGATGACGCGCAAACGCGCAGCTTATCTGCCTACTTCTTCCGGCTCATGAAGGCCATGAAGGCGTTGCGCGCTTCGTCGGATTTGAGGCGGTTGCGGAACTGGACGCCTTCTTCCTCGATGCGGGCGATGAGTGGGGCGCGGTCGCCGAGGAGGAAGTCGCGGGCGATCTTCAGCGCTTCGGGCGGTTTCGACGCGATGCGTTCGGCGGCTTCGACGACGGCCGCTTCGAGTTTGGCTTCGGACACCACGGCATAGATCAGGCCGGCCTCCTTCGCGCGTTCGGCCGAAAAGCCTTCGCCCAGGCCTAACAGGGCGAACGCCTGCTGGCGGCCGATGACGGCCGGTGCGAGCAGGCTGGAACCTGCTTCGGGGACGAGGCCGAGATCGACGAAGGGGGTACGGAATTCGGTGCGCGGGGTGGCGAAGGTCAGGTCGCAGTGGAGATTGATCGTCGTGCCGATGCCGACGGCGATGCCGTCGACGCCCGAGACGATCGGCTTTTGCGACTTCGCCAGCGCGAGCAGGAAGTCGTAGACCTCGCGGCCGCCCTCCCCGCCCGTCGCGACCGTCATGAAGTCGGCGAGGTCGTTGCCCGACGAGAACGCGCCCGGCACGCCGAGAATTACGTGGCAGTGGATTTCCGGGTCGCCGTCGCCCGCCGTCAGCGCCTCGGCCATCGCGGCATACATCGCCCGCGTGATGGCATTCTTCTTGTCCGGCCGGTTCATGCGGATGGACTGGATGGCGCCACGGCGCTCGATCTGGATGTGTTCGCTCATGTTCATCTCGCTCAAGCTACAAGTGCCGCGCCGGCTTCGCGAAGGCTGACGGCGCCCTCGACGACCCGGCGGCGAAGCGCGGCGGTCTCCTCGATCAGGTTTTCGGCGTAGAAGCGGCAAAGCGCGATGCGCTTGCCGCTCTCGTCGGCCACCGCGCCGCGCGCGAGATACGCGCCGCCGGCGGCGAGCGCGAAGAGCCGCAGATAGGGCGTCGCGCCGGCCAGCGCCTCGTCGGTGCGGCCGCCATCGAGCGCTTCCTGCAGCCAGGCCGTCGCCTCGGACAGATCGTTCAGCGCCGCCTCGCATTTTTCCGCCGTCGCGCCGAAACCGTCGCGGTTCGAAAGGCGCACGGCCTCGATGTCGGCGTGCAGCTCGTCGATGAAGCGCAGCACGTGCTTGCCGTGCCCAAGCGGCAGCTTGCGCGTGACGAGGTCGATGGCCTGGATGCCGTTAGTGCCTTCGTAGATCGGAGCGATGCGCGCGTCGCGGTAGAGCGCGGCCGCGCCCGTCTCCTCGATGAAGCCCATGCCGCCATGGATTTGCAGCCCGACCGAGGCCATCTCGACGCCGATATCGGTCGAGAAGGCCTTGGCGAGCGGCGTCAGGAGGCCGGCGCGGTCGGCCCATTCGGCCGCGTCGTCGCCGCCCGAATGACTCATGTCGATCGCGTGGGCGCAGGAATAACAGATGGCGCGCGCGACCTGCGTCAACGCTTTCATGGTCAGGAGATTGCGCTGGACGTCGGGGTGCAGGACGATCGGCGCCATGCCGTCGCCGGTGTGTCCCGGCGCCTTGCCCTGGCGACGGTCGAGCGCATAGGCATGCGCCTTCTGGAACGCGGCTTCGGCGACCGCGACGCCCTCGATGCCGACCGCGAGGCGGGCATTGTTCATCATGGTGAACATGCAGGCGAGGCCGCGATTCTCCTCGCCGATAAGATAGCCGACCGCGCCCTTTTCCTCGCCGTCGACGAAGCCGTCGCCGAAGATCATGGTGCAGGTGGGCGAGGCGTGGATGCCGAGCTTGTGCTCGATCGAGGCGCAGAAAGCGTCGTTGCGCCGGCCGAGCGACCCGTCCGCGTTAACGAGGAATTTCGGCACCAGGAAGAGCGAGATGCCGCGCGTGCCGGCCGGCGCGTCGGGCAGGCGCGCGAGGACGAGGTGCACGATGTTGTCCGTATAGTCGTGCTCGCCATAGGTGATGAAGATCTTGCTGCCGAAGACGCGGTAGGTGCCGTCATCGGCGCGGGTCGCGCGGGTGCGCAGTGCGGCAAGGTCGGAGCCCGCCTGCGGCTCGGTCAGGTTCATCGTGCCGGTCCATTCGCCGGTGACGAGCTTTTCGAGATAGGTCGCCTTGAGGTCGTCCGATCCGTGTTTCGCAACGGCTTCCGCCGCGCCGGCGGTCAGCGTCGGGCAGAGCGCGAAGGCGATGGAAGCAGAGTTCCACATCTCCATCGCGGCCATGGCGAGCATGGTCGGCAGGCCCTGGCCGCCGAATTCCTCGGGACCGGAAAGCCCGTTCCAGCCGCCCTCGATCCAGTGGCGGTAGGCCTCGCGCCAGCCGGGCGGCGTCGTTACCGCGGCATCCTTCCAGACCGCGCCGACCTCGTCGCCGACCTTGTAAAGCGGCGCCAGTTCTTCGGAGGCGAAGCGGCCGGCTTCGCCGAGGATCGCGTCGACCAGATCGTCGGAAAGATCACCGAGACGGCCATCAGCCATCGCCCCGTCGAGCCCCGCGACATGTTTCAAGGTGAATGCGATGTCGTCGACTGGCGCGCGATACATAGGCTTTCCTCCGGCTCGAATGCGTGGGAACCATGGCTAGATTTTTTTGACGTTTACGTCAAACTGGAAGCAAAACGGAGACCATAATGCTGGCGCGCCCCGAAACGAATTTCTGCGTCGAATGCCGCCGCCGATACGGCGATCCGGGCTTCTGGTACTACTACGGCCGGATCGAAGACGGCCCGGCCTATTTCTGCGACGAAGGCATCCTGTGTTCGCCCGCGTGCTCGATGAAGCAGATCGAGCGACGCCGCGCGGCGGGAACCTATCCGCATGCGCCGGCGCGCGATCCGTTCGAAACGTAACGCCTCAAACGTTGCGGCGCTTGCCTTCCATCAGGTCGATCACCGCGCGGGCGGCGTCGAGAACGTTGGTGCCGGGGCCGAAGACCGCCGCCACGCCGCTGTCGATCAGGAACTGGTAGTCCTGGCGCGGGATGACGCCGCCGACGACCACGATGACGTCCTCCGCGCCCTTCTTTTTCAGCGCCTCGACGAGCTGGGGCGCCAGCGTCTTGTGGCCGGCGGCCAGCGACGACATGCCGACGACATGCACCTTCTGCGCGACCGCCAGCTCCGCCGCCTCGCCCGGCGTCTGGAAGAGCGGGCCGGCCAGAACGTCGAAGCCGATATCACCGAAGGCGGACGCGATGATCTTGGCGCCGCGGTCGTGGCCGTCCTGGCCGAGCTTGGCGACCATCACCTTCGGGGTTTCGCCCAGGACCTTTGCCAGACCGTCCAGCCGCTCGACCAGCGTCTCGTATTCCGGCTCGCCCTCATAGGCGGGGCCGTAGACGTTGCGCACCACCTTCGGCACCGCCGTGTGGTCGCCGAAGGCCTCGCGCAGCGCATCGGAAATCTCGCCGAGCGTGGCGCGGGCGCGGGCCGCCTCGACGGCGGCTTCGAGGATGTTGCCCTTGCCCGTGCGGGCGACGTCGCGCAGCGCGGCGATCGATTCTTCCCACTTCTTCGGGTCGCGCTGGCGGCGGGTCTTTTCGATGCGCGCGATCTGCGCCTCGCGCACCGCCTTGTTGTCGATGTCGAGAATGTCGAGGTCGTCCTCGGTCTCTAGCCGGTACTTGTTGACGCCGACGATGACCTCGTCGCCGCGGTCGATCGCCGCCTGCTTGCGCGTCGCCGCCTCCTCGATCAGGCGCTTGGGATAGCCGTCATTGACCGCCTTGGTCATGCCGCCCATCGCCTCGATCTCGCCGATCAGCGCCCAGGCCTTTTCGGCGAGGTCGTTGGTCAGGCTCTCGACATAGTAGGAGCCGGCGAGCGGATCGACGACCTTCGTCACGCCCGTCTCGTGCTGGAGGATCAACTGCGTGTTGCGCGCGAT
Organism: Pseudomonadota bacterium; assembly: GCA_023389195.1. Taxonomy (GTDB): domain Bacteria; phylum Pseudomonadota; class Alphaproteobacteria; order Rhizobiales; family Rhizobiaceae; genus Aliihoeflea. The sequence goes on along the minus strand of JAEWET010000032.1, from coordinate 66,459 downwards.
GCGGGCGGAAAATTCGGTCGGCAGCGCAATCGCCTCGTCGAGCGCATTGGTGTGCAGCGACTGCGTGCCGCCGAGCGCGGCGGACAGCGCCTCGTAGGCCGTGCGGATGACGTTGTTGTAGGGGTCCTGTTCCTGCAGCGACACGCCGGACGTCTGGCAGTGGGTGCGCAGCATGAGTGAGGACTCCTTCTTCGGCTCGAACTCCTCCATGATCCGCGTCCAAAGCAAGCGCGCGGCACGCAGCTTGGCGGCTTCCATGAAGAAATTCATGCCGATGGCGAAGAAGAAGGACAGGCGCCCCGCGAACGCATCGACGTCCAGCCCCTTGGCGAGCGCGGCGCGGACATATTCGCGCCCGTCGGCCAGCGTGAAGGCGAGTTCCTGCACGAGCGTCGCGCCGGCTTCCTGCATGTGGTAGCCGGAAATGGAGATCGAGTTGAACTTCGGCATCTCCTTGGCGGTGTATTCGATGATGTCCGCGATGATCCGCATCGAGGGCTCGGGCGGATAGATGTAGGTGTTGCGGACCATGAACTCCTTGAGAATGTCGTTCTGGATGGTGCCGGAAAGTTCGGCGCGTGAGACGCCCTGCTCCTCGCCCGCGACGATGAAGTTCGCGAGGATCGGGATCACCGCGCCGTTCATGGTCATCGAGACGGAAATCTCGCCGAGCGGGATGCCGTCGAAGAGGATCTTCATGTCCTCGACCGAATCGATCGCGACGCCCGCCTTGCCGACGTCGCCCTCGACGCGCGGATGGTCTGAGTCATAGCCGCGATGGGTGGCCAGATCGAAGGCGACCGACACGCCCTGCTGCCCCGCCGCCAGCGCCTTGCGGTAGAAGGCGTTCGACGCCTCGGCGGTCGAGAAGCCGGCATACTGGCGGATGGTCCACGGCCGGCCCGTATACATCGTCGCGCGCGGCCCGCGCAGGAAGGGTTTTTGGCCCGGCAGCGAGTGGATGTGGTCGAGGCCGGCGACGTCGTCGGCGGTGTAGACCGGCTTGACCGCGATGCCTTCGGGCGTGTTCCAGACGAGCGTGTCCGGGTCGCGCTTGACTTCCTTTTCGGCGGCCTTGCGCCATTGGTCGAGCTTGGGGTTGGTCATGACCTTACTCGAACTCCAAAATCATCTCGTCCACCGCCAGGCTCGCGCCGGCCTCGACGGCGACCGACTTCACCACGCCGCGACGTTCGGCCCGCAGGACGTTTTCCATCTTCATCGCCTCGACGGTGGCCAGCGGCTGGCCGTCCTCGACGGTGTCGCCGGGCTTGACCGCGATCGAGGTTATCACGCCCGGCATCGGGCAGAGCAGCATCTTGGAGGTGTCAGGCGGCAGCTTTTCGGGCATCAGGCGCGCCAGCGCGGCGATGCGCGGGGTGCGGACATGGACCTTCTCGTCGATGCCCTTCCAGCGCAGCCGCCAGGCCGAATTGACGCGGTCGATCTTGACGCCGACCGGCTCGCCGTCGACGGTGAAGCGCGCATGGCTCTTGCCCGGCAGCCAGTCCGATCGGATTTCGACCGCCTTGTCGGGACCGAAGGAGACCAGCACCTTGCCGCCCTCCTCGCGCAGGAAGCATTCGAATTCGCTCTCGCCCATCGCGACGACCCAGTCGCGGCCGACGGCGCGGCGGTGATTGTCCATGCCGCCGGAAATCAGCACGTCGCGCTTCTGACTGCGCCAGTTGACGAAGGCGGCGACGGCGGCGAGGACGCGGCCGTCGGACGCGTCAGGCGTGACGCCCTGAAAGCCTTCGGGAAATTCCTCGGCGATGAAGGCCGTCGTCAGGCGGCCGTCGCGGAAGCGCTCGTGCTCCATCACCGCCGACAGGAACGGCAGGTTGTGGCCGATGCCCTCGACCTCGAAATCGTCGAGCGCGGCGCTCATCGCGTCGATGGCGGCGAGGCGATCAGGAGCACATGTGCAGAGCTTGGCGATCATCGGATCATAATACATCGAGATCTCGCCGCCCTCGAACACACCGGTGTCGTTGCGCACGATCGTGCCGTCATCCAGCTTGCCTTCGGCTGGCGGGCGATAGCGCGTCAGCCGGCCGATCGACGGCAGGAAGTTGCGGAACGGGTCCTCGGCATAGAGCCGGCTTTCGATCGCCCAGCCGTTCAACTCGATATCATCCTGCGCCATCCGAAGTTTCTCGCCGGCGGCGACGCGGATCATCTCCTCGACGAGGTCGATGCCAGTGATCAGCTCGGTCACCGGATGCTCGACCTGCAGGCGCGTGTTCATCTCGAGGAAGTAGAAATTGCGCTCGCCATCGACGATGAATTCGACCGTGCCGGCCGAGAAATAGCCGACGGCCTTCGCCAGCGCGACCGACTGCTCGCCCATCGCCTTGCGCGTCGCCTCGTCGAGAAATGGCGACGGCGCCTCCTCGATGACCTTCTGGTTGCGCCGCTGGATCGAGCATTCGCGCTCGCCCAGATAGAGCACGTTGCCATGCTGGTCGCCGAGCACCTGGATCTCGATATGGCGCGGCTGGGTGACGAATTTTTCGATGAAGATGCGGTCGTCGCCGAAGGAGTTCTTCGCCTCGTTCTTGGACGACTGAAAGCCCTCGCGCGCCTCCGCGTCGTTCCAGGCGATGCGCATCCCCTTGCCACCGCCGCCGGCCGACGCCTTGATCATCACCGGATAGCCGATCTGGGCGGAAATCTTCACCGCCTCGTCGACGTCGGCGATCAAGCCCATATGGCCGGGCACGGTCGATACGCCCGCCTCGGCGGCGAGCTTCTTCGACGTGATCTTGTCACCCATCGCCTCGATCGCGCGCACCGGCGGACCGATGAAGGCAACGCCCTCTTTCGCGAGCGCCTGCGCGAACAGCGGGTTCTCCGACAGGAACCCATAGCCCGGATGTACCGCATCGGCGCCGGTCTTGCGGATCGCTTCGATGATCTTGTCGATGACGATATAGGACTGGTTCGACGGCGCCGGCCCGATATGCACCGCTTCGTCCGCCATCTTCACATGCAGCGCATCGCGGTCTGCATCGGAGTAGACCGCGACCGTCGCGATGCCGAGCTTTTTCGCCGTCTTGATGACCCGGCAGGCGATCTCGCCGCGATTGGCGATGAGGATTTTCTTGAACATTCTTTTGGGTCTCACATCGCGGGAGAAGGAGGTGAAATGGTCATTCGGCGGCTTGTGCCGGCGGCACGGCATCAGGTGCCTTGCGGCCTTTGAGCATTCCCTCGATACTCAAATCCTCGTCGATTGTCGGCCAGTGAATGCCATAAGGCGACAGCTCGATTTCGTTGCGTTCCCGCTCGCCGGCGCGCAGCAGACGGGGATACCACCAGAGCGGCATGACCAGCCTCACGCCATCGGCAAGCGTCACCACGAGGTCGTGGTCCGTGCAGTGCGCCGCGACGGGTTCGATCAGGTCTTCGTCAATTTCCAAAGTGCTCATGCCATCGCTCCAGAAATTCGCTTTGATGCTCTTCTACAATCTTCGCGAGAGCGGCCAGTTCATGCGCCGTGCACCGCTTGTTTCGCGCTATCTCAAGGCTTTTGAGCCAAATCTTCGTTTCCTTGCGATCCTTGCGTGCGTGGATATGCGGCGGCTCCGTGCCTTCGTCACTATAGAATAGAAACTTCCATCCCTTCCATTCGAAGACGGTCGGCATCACCCGCCCTTAAAGCGGGATCGTGTCGTGCTTCTTCCATGGCTGCTCCAGCTTCTTGGAGCGCAGCATGGCGAAGGCGCGGGCGATGCGCTTGCGGGAGGAATGCGGCATGATCACTTCGTCGATGAAGCCGCGCTCCGCCGCCTTGAACGGGTTGGCGAAGTTGGTCTCGTATTCCTTCGTGCGGGCGGCGATCTTTTCCGGGTCTCCGAGCTCGGAACGGTAGAGAATTTCGGTCGCGCCCTTGGCGCCCATCACGGCGATCTCGGCGGTGGGCCAGGCATAGTTGACGTCGGCGCCGATGTGCTTGGAGGCCATGACGTCATAGGCGCCGCCATAGGCCTTGCGGGTGATCAGCGTGACCATGGGAACCGTCGCCTGCGAATAGGCGAAGAGCAGCTTTGCGCCATGCTTGATTACGCCGCCATATTCCTGCGCCGTGCCCGGCAGGAAGCCCGGCACGTCGACCAGCGTCAGGATCGGGATCGAGAAGGCGTCGCAGAAGCGGACGAAGCGCGCGGCCTTGCGCGATGAATCGATGTCGAGGCAGCCGGCGAGCACCATGGGCTGGTTGGCAACGACGCCGACCGTCTGGCCTTCCATGCGCATGAAGCCGGTGATGATGTTGCGGGCGAAGGCTTCCTGGATCTCGAAGAACTCGCCCTCGTCGCCGAGCGCGTGGATCAGTTCCTTCATGTCGTAGGGCTTGTTGGCCGAGTCGGGGATCAGCGTGTCGAGCCGGTCCTCGATACGGGCCGGGTCGTCGTGGAACGGACGGACCGGCGGCTTCTCGCGGTTGTTGAGCGGCAGGAAGTCGAACAGCCGGCGCACTTCCTCCAGCGCGATCACGTCATTGTCGAACGCGCCGTCGGCGACCGAGGATTTCTGTGTGTGCGTCCTTGCGCCGCCGAGTTCCTCGGCCGTGACGATCTCGTTCGTCACCGTCTTCACCACGTCCGGGCCGGTCACGAACATGTAGGAGCTATCGCGCACCATGAAGATGAAGTCGGTCATGGCCGGCGAATAGACGGCGCCGCCCGCGCATGGCCCCATGATGACGGAAATCTGCGGCACCACGCCCGAAGCGTCGACATTGCGCTTGAAGACGTCGGCATAGCCGCCGAGCGAGGCGACGCCTTCCTGGATGCGCGCGCCGCCTGAATCGTTGAGGCCGATCACCGGCGCGCCGTTGCGCACCGCCATGTCCATGATCTTGCAGATCTTCTGCGCGTGCGTTTCGGAGAGTGAGCCGCCGAGGACGGTGAAATCCTGGGAGAAGACATAGACCAGGCGGCCGTTGATCGTGCCCCAGCCGGTGACGACGCCGTCGCCGGAGAATTTCTGCTCGGCCATGCCGAAATCGGTCGTCCGGTGCACGACATACATGTCGTATTCCTCGAACGAGCCTTCGTCGAGCAGCACCTCGACGCGTTCGCGCGCCGTCAGCTTGCCCTTGGCGTGCTGCGCGTCGATGCGCTTCTGGCCGCCGCCGAGCCGCGCCTGGCCGCGCCGCTCCTCCAATTGTTCGAGAACTGCGCGCATCAGCGGGACTTCCCCTCACTTCCGGGCAAGGACATCGCCATCGCAAACTCCTCCCTCAATTCACGGTCATTCCGATTAGCGGCGATTTCCCGTCGTGGGAAGGGCGGCCGGCGACAGCGGCGCGATTTTCGCCCGGTGGCCCGGCCGTCATTGGTCGATACGCGCACAACGCTTCTTGCCACAATTCCCGGACCTTCGGACGATCAAGAGCAGAAAGCCGGGTTGCGCTCGATACGCGCACGTCGTTTTCTGCACATCCGCTGCGCATAGCCACCGATGGGCGAACCGGCTATTCACCCTTAGTCTGACGACGCAGTGGAGGTGACGATGTCCGAGGCCGAAATCCTGTTCGAAACGCGCGGCAAGGCCGGCATCGTTACGCTGAACCGCCCGAAGGCGCTGAACGCGGTGACGCGGCTGATGGTCGGCGAACTCCACGCGAAGCTGATCGAATGGGCGAACGATCCCGCGATCGAAATGATCGTCGTCAAGGCGGCGGGCGAGAAGGCGTTTTCGGCCGGCGGCGACATTCGCCAGCTCTATGATTGGGGCCAGCAGAAAAACCCGGCGATCCGCGATTTCTACCGCGAGGAATACCGGCTCAACACCTTCATCAAGACGTATCCGAAACCCTATGTCGCGCTGATCGAGGGCATCGTGATGGGCGGCGGGGTCGGCGTGTCCTTCCACGGCAGCCACCGCGTCGGCGGCTCGAAGCTGATGTTCGCGATGCCCGAAACGGGGATCGGTCTCTTTCCCGATGTCGGGGGCACATATTTCCTCCCGCGCCTTCCGCACCGGATCGGCACCTGGCTGGCGCTCACCGGCGCACGGCTCAGCCAGGCCGATGCGCTGTGGTGCGGCCTGACCACCCATGCCGCGCCGACCGAGCGCTTCGACGCGATCGAGGCTGCGCTTGCGAACGGCGCCGCGCCTGACGATGCCCTCGCCCCCTTCGCCGCCTCGCCTGAAGGAGCGACGCTGCCCGATCTCGCCTCGACGATCGAGCGCTGCTTCGCCGGCGATACGGTCGAGGCCATTCTCGCCGCGCTCGACGGCGATGGCGGCGAATGGGCGGCAAAGCAGGCGTCGATCATCCGCACGAAATCGCCGACCAGCCTCAAGATCGCGCTGCGCCAGATGCAGGAGGGTGCGAAGGCGGATTTCGAGACGTGCATGAAGATCGAATTCCGGATCGTCTCGCGGGTCGTCGAAGGTCATGAATTCTTCGAGGGCGTGCGCGCGGTCATCATCGACAAGGACAACCGGCCCGACTGGCTCCCGGCCGCGCTCGCCGAGGTGAGCGATGCCGATATCGACGCCTATTTCGCGCCGCTGCCCGATGAACTCGACCTGACCGGGCTCGAGCGCGCGTGAATTTCGGCGCGCGCCGTTGACGCGGCCCGCGCTTGCGACATACTTTGCGGTATGTTCAAACCGGAAGGGAGGTCCGGGATGGCGTTTTCGCGCGTCAACGGCGTAGTCCTGCATCACGAAGTCCGCGGCCCGCAAACGGCGCCGGTGCTCGTCTTTTCCAATTCGCTCGGCACCGATTTCCGCATCTGGAACGATGTCGTCGCGCTTCTCGGCGATGCGTTCCGCGTCGTTCTCTACGACAAGCGCGGCCACGGCCTTTCGGAAGCGACGCGCGCGCCTTACCGACTCGACGACCATATCGGCGACCTCTCCGCGCTGCTCGACCATCTCGGCGTGACGAAGGCGAGCATCGTCGGCCTTTCGGTCGGCGGCATGATCGCACAGGGCCTCGCCGCCAAGCGTCCCGACCTCGTTTCCGCCCTCGTCCTTATGGACACCGCGCACAAGATCGGCACCGCCGACATGTGGAACCAGCGCATCGACACGGTGACGTCGAAGGGCATCGGCGCCATGTCGGACGCCATCATGGAGCGCTGGTTCACGCCGGCCTACCGCCGCGCCGACAACGCCGATTTCACCGGCTACACCGCCATGCTGACCCGCACCACGGTCGACGGTTATGCCGGCACCTGCGCGGCCTTGCGCGATGCCGACCTGACGCAGTCCACCGCCGCGCTCAAGATGCCGCTGATGTGCATCGTCGGCGACCAGGACGGCTCCACACCGCCCGACCTCGTGCGCTCGACGGCCGATCTGGTGGAAGGGTCGCGCTTCGAGATCATCGAAGGCGCGGGGCATCTGCCGTGTATCGAGAAGCCGGAGGAGACGGCGCGGCTCATCAAGACATTTGTGACGCAGAACTGACATGCGGAGAAAGCGCTCTACGTTGCCCCCCTCTGTCCTGCCGGACATCTCCCCCGCAGGTGGGGAGATTACGCTCGTCATCGACACCGTGTGATCTCCCCCCTCGCGGGGGAGATGTCCGGCAGGACAGAGGGGGGCGCGACGGGGCGCCGAACTGACAAGGAAGCACCATGACTGACTATGTAAAGGTGACGAACGCGGACGAGATCGCCGTCATCACGCTCGACAACCCGCCCGTCAACGCGCTCAGCCACCATCTGCGCGAGCCGCTGTTCGCCGCGATCGAGGCCGCGCGCGACGATGATGCGGTCAAGGGGATCGTCATCGCCTGCGCGGGCCGCACCTTCATTTCGGGCGCGGACATCACCGAATTCGGCTCGCCCAAGGCGCTCGCCTCGCCGTCGCTGCCCGAACTGTGTCGCCTGCTCGAAACCCTGCCGAAGCCGGCCGTCGCCGCCATTCACGGCACGGCGTTCGGCGGCGGGCTCGAACTCGCGCTTTCCTGCCATTATCGCGTCGCGGTCAAGTCGGCGCTGGTCGGCCTGCCGGAAGTCAAGCTCGGCATCTTGCCTGGCTCGGGCGGCACGGTGCGCCTGCCGCGCCTGACAGGGCCTGTCGAGGCGTTGAAGATCATCACCACCGGCAATCCGATTTCGGCCGACAAGGCGTTGAAGCTCGGCGTCGTGGACCAGATTGCGGATGGCGATCTGGTCGAGGCCGCCATCGCCTTCGCCCGTTCGAAGATCGGCGAAAAGCTCGTCGCCGTCCGCGACCGCACGGACAGGATCGAGAATGTCGACATGGCGGAATTCGATGCCGCGGTCGGCGAGGTGAAGAAGAAGGCGCGCGGGCTTGACGCACCGGTCGCCTGCGCGCAGGCGGTCCGCAACGCCATCACCATGGATTTCGACGCCGCGCTCAAGGCCGAACGCCAGTTCTTCCTCGACCTGGTGCAGGGTGTCCAGTCGCAGGCCCAGCGGCATCTGTTCTTCGCGCAGCGCGAGGCGGCCAAGGTCAAGGGCGTCGATGGCGACGTGAAGCCGCGCCCCGTCGCGCGCGTCGGCGTCATCGGCGCCGGCACGATGGGCGGCGGCATCGCCATGTCCTTCGTCAATGGCGGCATCCCGGTCACGCTCCTGGAGATGAACAAGGACGCGCTCGACCGCGGCCTCGCGACCATCGCGAAGAACTACGACATCTCCGTCCAGCGCGGCTCGATGAGCGCGGAGGCAAAGGACCAGCGTCTCGCCGCCTTCAAGCCGACCACCGACTATGCCGATCTTGCCGAATGCGACCTCATCATCGAGGCCGTGTTCGAGGAGATGTCGGTGAAGAAGGAGGTGTTCGGCAAGCTCGACCAGATCGCCAAGCCCGGCGCGATCCTCGCCTCCAACACCTCCTATCTCGACGTCGACGAAATCGCTGCATCCACCTCGCGGCCGCAGGACGTCGTCGGCCTACACTTCTTCTCGCCCGCCAATGTGATGAAGCTGCTCGAAATCGTGCGCGGCGCCAAGACCGCGCCGGACGTGCTCGCCACCGCGCTTGCCGTCGCCAAGAAGATCGGCAAGGTGCCGGTCGTCGTCGGCGTCTGCCACGGCTTCGTCGGCAACCGGATGCTCTCGGCGCGCTCTGCGGAAAACGAGGACCTTCTGATGGAAGGCGCGACGCCGGCGCAGATCGACAAGGTGTTCACCGATTTCGGCTGGCCGATGGGCCCGTTTGCGATGGGCGACCTTGCCGGCCTCGACATCGGCTGGCGCAACCGCAAGGCGCTCGGCAAGACGGCGGCGATCGCCGATGCGCTCTGCGAACAGGGGCGCTTCGGCCAGAAGACCGGCAAGGGTTTTTATCTCTATGAAGCCGGGTCGCGCGCGCCGAAGACCGACCCTGAGGTCGAGAAGCTGATCGAGGACAAGGCGCGCGAAAAGGGCGTCAACCGCCACGCCATTTCCGACGAGGAGATCACCGAGCGCACGCTCTATCCGCTGATCAACGAGGGCGCGCTGATCCTCGAGGAGGAAATCGCCGCGCGACCGTCCGACATCGACATCGTCTGGACCAACGGCTACGGCTTCCCGATCGGCAAGGGCGGGCCGATGTTCTATGCCGATACGGTCGGGCTGAAGAAGATCGTCGAGCGTCTCGACCACTGGCACGGCAAGACCGGCAAGGACGTGTTCAAGCCGTCCGCGCTCCTGCGCCGCCTCGCCGACGAGGGCGCAGGCTTCACCGCGCCGAAAAAGAAGGCGTCATGATCCGGCTCGCCGACGCGCCCTGGAAAGGCATCTATCCGGCGGGCCTCTCGCCGGACGTGCCGCTCGACACCTATCCGGTGCACGAGCTGGTCGAGCGCTCGGCGAACACATGGGGCGACAAGGCGGCCTTCGTCTTTCGCGGCCGGGACTTTTCGCATCGCGACCTGGCGCGCGCGGTCGACGCATTCGCGAATGCGCTCGCCGCAGCGGGCTATGCGAAAGGCGAGCGCATTGCGCTTCTCCTGCCCAACACGCTCTACCATCCGATTGCCTTTTTCGGCGCGCTGAAGGCGGGGCTGACCGTCGTGCATCTGTCGCCGCTCGACGGCGAGATCGTGCTCAAGCACAAGATCGCCGACAGCGGCGCGCGGGCGATCATAACGACCGATCTCGGCGGGCTGTCGGCCAAGGCCGAGGCGCTGCGCGAGGCAGGGCTGGTCGAGCGCGTCATCATCGGCAGCGATGCGGCGCTCGATGGTTCGGGGCCGGAATGGGACGGCATCGAGATCGGCGCCGCTGCCGCCCTCCCCGAAGTCCAGGCCGGCGACCTCGCGGTCCTGCAATATACGGGCGGGACGACGGGCCTGCCCAAGGGCGCGATGCTGACGCATGCCAATCTTTCCGCCGCCGTTTCCAGCTACGATTCCTGGTTTTCCGCCCATGGCCTCATCCGGCCGGGCGAGGACCGCGTGCTTCTCTTCCTGCCGCTCTTCCACATCTACGCGCTGACCGCCGTCATGCTGCGCGGGGTGAAGAACGGGCTGACGCTCCTTCTCCACACCCGCTTCGACGCCGAGACGGCGCTGGCCGAAATCGAGGCCGGCGCGACGAGCTTTCCGGGCGTGCCGACCATGTGGATCGCCATCGCCGCGACGCCGGGCTTCGAGAAACGGAACCTCTCCTCGCTGCGCTACTGCGCCTCGGGCGGCGCGCCGCTTCCCGTCGAGGTCGCGCGCAAGCTGAAGCGCGCCACCGGCCACGACATTCTCGGCGGCTGGGGCATGACCGAGACGTCGCCTGCCGGCACCAACATCCCCGTCACCCACCCGGACCGGGTCGACACGATCGGCGTGCCGTTGCCGGGCATCTATGTCGACATCGTCGCGCTCGACGATCCGAGCCGCGTCCTGCCGGCCGGCGAGACGGGCGAGTTGCGCATCTTCGGGCCGAACGTCATGTCGGGCTACTGGCGGCGCGAAGGCGACAACGACACGATCTATTCGGACGGCGGGTTCCTGACCGGCGATATCGGCTTCATGGACGCCGACGGGTTCTTCACCATCGTCGACCGCAAGAAGGACATGATCATCTGCGGCGGCTTCAACGTCTATCCGCAGCTTATCGAGCAGGCCGTCTATACGCATCCCGACATCGAGGAAGCGCTGGTGATCGGCATTCCCGACGCCTATCGCGGCGAGACGCCCAAAGTGTTCGCCAAGCTCCATGACGGCGCGCCGGAATTGACGCTCGAGGCCTTGCGCGCTTTTCTCAAGGGCAAGATCGGCCCGCACGAACTGCCGGGCGCGCTGGAAATCCGCGACGCGCTGCCGCGCACGCCCGTCGGCAAGCTTTCGAAACTCGAACTGAAACGCGAGGTGGCCGCAAAGGCCGCCCAATGAGGAGGAATTCATGACAGACGCAGTCATCGTCTCGACCGCCAGGACGCCGATCGGCAAGGCCTATCGCGGCGGCTTCAACGACACGTCGGGCGCGGACCTTGCCGCCCACGCCATCCGCAATGCGCTCTCCCGCGCAAAGGTCGACGGCAGCGAGATCGAGGACGTCATCATGGGATGCGCGATGCAGGAGGGCACGACCGGCCTCAACGTCGCGCGCCGCGCCGCGCTCGTCGCCGGGCTTCCCGTCACCGCAGCCGGCACCACGATCGACCGGCAGTGCTCGTCCGGCATGCAGTCCATGGCACTTCTGGCCAATGCCATTCGCAATGACGGCGTGCCGGTGGGCATCGCCGGCGGCGTGGAATCCATTTCGCTCGTCCAGAACGACCACCGCAACACCTTCCGCCTCGTCGACAAGTCGCTGACGGGCTCGGTCGGCGACGTCTACCTGCCGATGATCGACACGGCCGAGAACGTCGGCAAGCGCTACGGCATCACCCGCGAGCAACAGGACGAATACGGCCTCGAAAGCCAGCGCCGCGTCGCCGCCGCCCGCGAGGCGGGCAAGTTCGCCGACGAGATCGCGCCGATGAAGACGCGCATGGCCGTCGTCGACAAGGAGACCAAGGAAATCTCGCATCGCGACGTCGAGATCGCCCATGACGAAGGCCCGCGCGCCGAGACGACCGCCGAGGGCCTTGCCGGCCTGAAGCCGGTGCGCGAGGGCGGCACCATCACCGCCGGCAACGCCAGCCAGCTTTCCGACGGCGCGTCGGCCCACGTCATGATGAGCGACAAGGAGGCGCAGCGCCGCGGCCTCACCCCGCTCGGCATCATGCGCGGCTTCAACGTCGCCGGCTGCGAGCCCGACGAGATGGGCATCGGCCCCGTCTTCGCCGTGCCGCGCCTGCTGGAGCGCCACGGCCTCACCGTCGACGACATCGGCCTTTGGGAACTGAACGAAGCCTTCGCCGTGCAGGTCATCTACTGCCGCGACAAGCTCGGCATCGATCCGGCCAAGCTCAACGTCAATGGCGGCGCCATCGCGCTCGGCCACCCTTACGGCATGTCCGGCGCGCGCCTTTCCGGCCACGCCCTCATTGAAGGCAAGCGCCGCGGCGTCAAATATGCCGTGGTGACCATGTGCGTCGGCGGCGGCATGGGCGCGGCGGGATTGTTCGAGATCGTTTGACCTTGGTGAACCACCCCCACTCCGTCACGCTTCGCGTGCCACCTCTCCCCCTGCCCGGGGGAGAGGAATGGCTGCCGCGACGTCGGCGCTTCTCCAGCCTGGTTTCCTCTCCCCTTTTGAGGGGGAGAGGTGGCCCGAAGGGTCGGAGTGGGGGTAAAGCTCAACGCCTGGAAGGATAGAAAATGGACCTTCGCTACACATCCGAGGAACTCGCCTTCCGCGACGAGGTGCGCCAGTTCCTCAAGGACAAGCTGCCGGCCGACATTCGCCAGAAGCTGATCGACGGCGAGCACATGGACAAGGACGACCTCGTCACCTGGTCGCGCATCCTCAACGATAAGGGATGGGCCGTGCCGCACTGGCCGACTGAGTATGGCGGCACGGGGTGGGACCCGATGCGGCAGTACATCTTCCTCGAGGAAACGCAGAAATGGCCGGCGCCGCAACCGCTCGCCTTCGGCGTCAACATGGTCGGGCCGGTCATCTACACCTTCGGCAACGCGGCGCAGAAGGCACATTATCTGCCGCGCATCGCCAATCTCGACGACTGGTGGTGCCAGGGCTTTTCCGAGCCGGGCGCCGGCTCCGATCTCGCCTCGCTGAAGACCAAGGCCGTGCGTGACGGCGACCACTACATCGTCAACGGCCAGAAGACCTGGACGACGCTGGCGCAATATGCCGACTGGATCTTCTGCCTCGTGCGCACCGATCCGGAAGCCAAGAAGCAATCGGGCATCTCGTTCCTTTTGATCGACATGAAGACGCCGGGCATCGAAGTTCGCCCCATCGTCACCATCGACGGCGGACGCGAGATCAACGAGGTGTTCCTGACCGACGTGAAGGTGCCGGTCGAAAATCTCGTCGGCGAGGAGAACAAGGGCTGGGACTATGCCAAGTTCCTGCTCGGCAATGAGCGCATCAACATCGCGCGCGTCGGCATGTCGAAGCAGCGCCTCGCCCGCATCCGCGAACTGGCGGCAAAGGAGATGTCGTCGGGCCGGCCGCTGATCGAGGACGAGCGCTTCCGCGAGAAGCTCGCTTCGGTCGAGATCGATTTGAAGGCGCTGGAGCTGACGCAGTTGCGCGTCGTTGCCGCCGATGCCAAGCGCGGCAATACGGGCAAGCCGGACCCGGCGTCGTCGATCCTCAAGATCAAGGGCTCGGAAATCCAGCAGGCGACCACGCATCTCCTGATGCAGGTGATGGGCCCGCACGCCATGCCGTTCCATTCGGGCGACATGGACGGCTCGAACGAACTGCCGATCGAGCCCGACTACGCCGCCACCGCCGCGCCGGGCTATTTCAACTTCCGCAAGGTCTCGATCTATGGCGGCTCGAACGAGATCCAGAAGAACATCATCGCCAAGGCGGTGCTGGGGTTGTGATGACGCTCGGCCATGCAGGCGCTCGACGTTGCCCCCCTCTGCCCTGCCGGGCATCTCCCCCGCGAGGGGGGAGATCACGCGGTGTCGACGACGAGACTAATCTCCCCCCATGCGGGGGAGATGGCCGGCAGGCCAGAGGGGGGCGCCATAGGGCGCTAACGGCAGACACATTCAGGAGCTACCATGGACTTTGACCTTTCCGACGAGCAATCCATGCTCAAGGACTCTCTCGACCGCCTGCTGAAAGACTCCTACGGTTTCGAGCAGCGCAAGAAATACATGGCCGACCCCGCCGGCTTCAGCGCCGAGATGTGGAACGCCTATGCCGAGATGGGGCTGATGGCGCTGCCTTTTTCGGAGGAAGATGGCGGGCTGGACGGCACGCCGGTCGAGACCATGATCGTGATGGAATCTCTCGGCCGCGCGCTGGCGCTCGAGCCCTACTTCGCCACCGTGATCCTCGGCGGCGGCGCGCTCAAAGCGGCCGCTTCCGCCGACCAGCGGGCCGAACTGGTGCCGCAAATCGCCGAGGGTTCGCTCAAGCTCGCGCTCGCCCACACCGAGCGCAATTCACGCTACGACCTCCACCATGTCGAGACGAAGGCGGTGAAGGACGGCGACGGCTGGCGACTCACCGGCCAGAAAAGCGTCGTGCTGCATGGCGAGGCTGCCGATAAGATCATCGTCGTCGCCCGCACGGCCGGCGAGGTCCGCGACGAGAACGGCATCGGCCTCTTCCTTGTCGACGCTTCCGCCGAGGGCCTGACGCGGCGCGGATATCCGACGCAGGACGGTTCGCGCGCGGCCGAACTCAGCCTCGACAACGTGGCCGCCGAAGCGCTCGGCGATCCGGCCAACGGCTTGCCGGCGCTGCAAAAAACCATCGACGGCGCCATCGCGGCCCTGTCGGCCGAATCCATCGGCGTCATGTCGGCGATGCAGGAATTGACGGTCGACTATCTGAAGGTCCGCAAGCAGTTCGGCGTCGCCATCGGCGCCTTCCAGGTGTTGCAGCACAAGGCTGTCGACATGTTCGTCGCCATCGAGCAGGCGCGCTCGATCACGCTTTACGCCACGATGATGGCGGGCAGCGACGATGCGACGGCCCGCGCTCAGGCGATGCACGCGGCCAAGGCCGAGATCGGGCGCGGCGGACGCGTGTGCGGCGAGAACGCGATCCAGCTTCACGGCGGCGTCGGCATGACGATGGAATATGCCGTCGGGCACTATTTCAAGCGCATGACGATGATCGACACGCAGTTCGGCGACGCCGACTTCCACCTGCGCGCGCTTGCCCGCGGGCAAGGGCTGTTCGAGGCTGCCTGAGCCATTGATGGCCGGTTGCCTCGTGCGGCCGGCCATGCCACATCTGCGGCCCCGACAGACGCCCGCAGGAGACGAGACATGCAAATCCGCCAGATCACCGAGGACTATTCGGTCTCCCCGCAGATCGGTGTCGAGCATGTGCCGCTCATCGCCGGCGCAGGCTTCAAGAGCATCGTGTGCAACCGCCCCGACGACGAGGACCCCGGCCAGCCTTCGGTCGACACGATCCGCCAAGCCGCCGAGGAAGCCGGCCTCGCCTTCCGCCATCTGCCGGTTATCTCGGGCCAGATGACCGAGGACAACGCCCGCGACCAGGCCGCGCTCCTGAAGGAGCTGCCCAAGCCCGTCCTCGCCTATTGCCGTTCCGGCACGCGCTGCGCCAACCTCCACGCCGCGATCCAGCAGATGGGGCTGTAGGTCCAATCACCGGAATTGAAAAGGGCCACTCGAAGCGGCCCTTTTTTATTTCGCGCTCAGTACAGCACCCGCACCAGGAACAGCGTGATCACCGGGAAGGCCAGGAGGATGATCGTGCGGAACATGTCGCTCATCACGAAGGGCATGACGCCCTTGTAGGTCTGCATGATGGGCGTCGATCGATCCATCGAGTTGATGACGAAGAGGTTCATGCCAACCGGCGGCGTGATCAGCCCCACCTCGACGACGATCAGGACGAGGATGCCGAACCACAGCGCGAACTCTTCCGGCCCGAGGCCGAAATCGAGGGCCGAGACGATCGGGAAGAAGATCGGGATCGTCAGGAGGATCATGGACAGCGAATCCATGAAGCAGCCGAGCACGACGTAGAAGAACAGGATGCCGATCAGAACCATCATCGGCTCGAAGCCCTGGCTGGTGATGAACGTCGCGGCAGCGACCGGCATCTGCGAAAGCGCCAGGAAGGAATTGTAGAACGCCGCGCCGAAGACGATGAAGAAGATCATCGCCGTCGCCGACGCCGTCATCAGGATGGAATCGATCAGCGTCCTGCGCGTCAGCCCACCGCTGACCCAGGCGATGAGGCCCGTGCCGGCAGCGCCAACGGCGGCCGCCTCGGTCGGCGTGAACCAGCCCGTATAGATGCCGCCGACGACGGCGATGAACACCAGCAACACCGGCCAGACGTCGAACAATGCGCGGAAGCGCTGGGCATAGGGCTGGCGCTCGCTCGATCCTGCCGAGTCGGGATAGAGGCGGACGTAGATCGCGATTGCGATCATGTAGCCGATGGCCGCGAGGATGCCGGGAATGAAGGCGGCGACGAAGAGCTTGGCTATGTTCTGCTCGGCGAGGATGGCATAGATGACCAGAACCACCGAAGGCGGGATCAGGATGCCGAGCGTACCGCCGGCCGCAAGCGTTCCCGTCGCCAGCGCGCCGGAATAGCCGTAGCGCTTGAGTTCGGGCAGCGCGACCTGCGCCATGGTGGCCGCCGTCGCCAGCGAGGAACCGCAGATGGCCCCGAAGCCGGCGCAGGCGCCGATGGCCGACATGGCGACGCCGCCCTTGCGGTGGCCGAGCCAGGAATTGGCGGCGTTGAACAGCGACTGCGACATGCCGCCAAGCGAGGCGAACTGGCCCATCAGCAGGAACAGCGGGATGATCGACAGCGAATAGCTGGAGAAGGTCGAATAGGTCTCGCCCTTCAGCCGCGACAGGATCGGCGCCGGCGAGCCCATGATGAGATAGGTTCCGACAAGGCCCGTCACCAGCATGGCAAGCGCGATCGGAATGCGCAGGAAAATCAGGAAAAGAAGCGCCGGGAACGACCAGAGGCCGAGTTCGAGATTGCTCAATGGACTGCTCCCTGGCCGGGACCGAGAATGGTGCGGCCGGTCCGCACTTCCTGCACGCGCACGATAAGGACGTAGATCGAGATGACGACCGCGACGCACGCCGCAACCATCGCCGCTGCAAAGCCCCACCAGACGGGGAACTGCAGGATGAAGGTGGTTTCCTGGTAGCGGATCTTGTCCCACATGCCGCGCCAGAGCTGCAGCGCGATGAGAACGATCACCGCCGTCATCAGCAGTTCTGCAACGAGATCGATGACGCGGTTGATTGCCGGCGACAGGAAGCTCGTGAAGACGTCGACGGTCGCGTGGCCGCGCGTCAACTGGCACCAGGGCAGGAAGGCGAAGACCGCAAAGGCGGTGCCCGCCTCGACCAGCTCGAAATCGCCCGGCACCGGCCTCAGCCCGAACGCCGTCAGCCCGCGGCCGGTGATCGAGACCACGGTGATGACCGTGATCGCCACCAGCGCCAGCCCACCGATGATCGCCAGCCCGCGCGCGAGCCCCGCCATGAATCGCGAGAGGTTCATCCTCTCCTCCCTCATCAACACCGCTCCGGCAGGCAGGCTACAGCCGTGCCCAGCCTGGAGCAACGAACTCCCTGAGGCGGATTGTTATAGAACATAACGTTGAGAATCAAGCTGACGGCGGTTGTCCCGCCGCCATGCCGACCGTGCACCCACGAGGCGGAAAAGGAAAGACGCGCGGAGCGGAAACCCACGGCTTCCGCTCCGCGCAACGGCAATCCTATTCGGCGGTGTATTTCTCGATCAGACCGCGCGCCTCGTCGAGCAGCGCCTGCCCTTCGATGCCCCTGCCGTCCATCTCGGCGACCCAGTTGTCGATCACCGGCTGCGCGGCTTCCTGCCACTTGGCCGATTCCTCGGCCGACAGTTCGATGATGTTGTTGCCCTCGGCCAGCTTGCGGCCCGGCGCGTCGTATTCCTGCTGGGTGCGGCCGGCGAAGGCGGAAAACTCGGCGCCCGAATTCTCATCGAGGATCGCCTTCAGGTCGTCCGGCAGGCTGTCATACTTGGCCTTGTTCATCGCCAGCACGAAGGTCGTGGTATAAAGCGCGTGGTCGCCGCCGAATTCGGTGTGGTTGTCGACGAGTTCGGGAACGCGCAGCGCGGTCGTGACCTCCCACGGAACCACCGCACCCTGGATCACACCTTTCGACAGCGCTTCTGGCACCTGCGGTATCGGCATGCCGATCGGATTGGCGCCAAGCTCGGTCAGGAGGGCCGTGATCACGCGCGTCGGCGCGCGGACCGTCATGCCCGACAGATCCTCCATCGTCTCGACCGGCTCCTTCGAATGGATGATGCCGGGACCGTGGACCCAGGTGCCGAGAATGTGCGTGTCGGCGAATTCGGTGTCGCGCAGCTTGGCGTCGAAGATGTCCCAATAGGCGCGCGAGGTCGCCTCGGCATTGGTCATCATGAAGGGCAGTTCGAAGACCTCGACCGAGGGAAAGCGGCCGGGCGTGTTGCCGGGCAGCGTCCAGACGATGTCGACCGTGCCCTCGGCGGCCTGGTCATAAAGCTGGGGCGGCGTGCCGCCGAGTTGCATGGCCGGATAGCGCTCGATCTTGATGCGGTCGCCGGAAGCGTCCTCAATCTTGTCGGCCCACACGTCGAGGACGTGCGTCGGCACATTGGCCTGCGCCGGCAGGAAGTGGTGCAGCCGCAGCGTCACCTCCTGCGCCAGCACGGATGTGGAACCGGCCAGCCACGTCGCCGAGGCCAGCAAACCGGCGGCAAGCGCCGCCCTGAAAGACTTCATCTGCATCGATTTCCTCCCTGATGCTGCGGACCGGCCGCTCTCCCACGATAACCGGTCTTCAGGCAGCGATCCTACATGGATTTATGTAACAATAAAGAGCCGTCACGCGTCATTTTCGTAACATGTCATAGAGGGAGGGCATCCGTCTCCTTCAACGTCTGCAGCACGATCGCGGTCTTCACGTGCTGCACCGATTCATGCGGCAGAAGCACTTCGTTGACGAAGTCGGCGAGCGACTTCAGGTCGGGCGTGACGACCTTGAGGAAATAGTCCATCTCGCCCGTCAGCGCATAGGCTTCCTGCACCTGCGGCAGGCGGGCGAGAAGCTCGGAAAAGCGCTGCGCATTGTCGCGATTGTGGGTGGCGAGCGTGACCGAGATGACGTTGACGAGCGGAAACCCCAATCGGTCGCGGTCGAGCGTCGCGCGATAGCCCTTGATGAAACCGGCCTCTTCCAGCCGCTGTCGTCGCCGCGAGCATTGCGAGGGTGAGAGGTGGACGCGTTCGGAAAGGTCGTTATTCGTCAGCCGCGCATCCGCCTGCAAAAGCGCGAGTATCTTGCGGTCGAATGCGTCTACAAGATCGCTATCAGCCATTATGTCACCGTGCGTGCATGCCTCGTGCATAACATGTCCGTTTCGCGCACCAAAATGCAAGCCGCTTGCACGACCTTCGGCGTAGGATCGGGCCAATCAATCCAGGAGGATGAAATGGGTCCCTTCCCGCACGACGCGCCGCCCGCCGAGATCACCCGCGCCAACCCTGCCGGCACCGACGGCTTCGAATTCGTCGAGTTCGCGCATCCCGAGCCCGAAAAGCTCGCCGAACTCTTCACGCGCATGGGCTACGCCAAGGTCGCGACCCACAAGACCAAGAAGATCGACGTTTGGCGGCAGGGCGACATCAACTATGTCGTCAATGCCGAAGCCGGCTCGCACGCGATGCGCTTCGTCGACGAGCACGGCCCCTGCGCCCCCGCCATGGCCTGGCGCGTCGTCGATGCGAAACACGCCTTCGACCATGCCGTTTCCAAGGGCGCGACGCCCTATGACGGCGACGACAAGACGCTCGACGTGCCCGCCATCGTCGGCATCGGTGGCTCGCTTCTCTATTTCGTCGAGACCTATGGCGACCGCGGTTCGGCCTATGACGCCGAATTCGAGTGGCTGGGCGAGAAGAACCCGAAGCCCGAGGGCGTCGGCTTCTATTATCTCGACCACCTCACCCACAACGTCTTTCGCGGCAACATGGACAAATGGTGGGCCTTCTACCGCGAGCTCTTCGGCTTCAAGCAGATCCACTTCTTCAACATCGACGGCCGCATCACCGGCCTGATGAGCCGCGCGATCACGTCACCTTGCGGAAAAATCCGCATCCCGCTCAATGAGTCCAAGGACGAGTCGAGCCAGATCGAGGAGTATCTGCGCAAGTACAAGGGCGAAGGCATCCAGCACTTCGCGGTCGGCACGGACGGCATCTACGATGCCACCGACAGGCTCGACGCGAACGGCCTCAAATTCATGCCCAAGCCGCCCGAAACCTATTACGAAAAGAGCCACGACCGCGTCGCCGGCCATGACGAGCCGATCGACCGGATGATGAAGCACGGCATCCTGATCGACGGCGAAGGCGTGGTCGATGGCGGCACGACCAAGATCCTGCTGCAGATCTTCTCGAAGACCGTCATCGGCCCGATCTTTTTCGAGTTCATCCAGCGAAAGGGCGACGAAGGCTTTGGCGAGGGCAATTTCCGCGCGCTGTTCGAGAGCATCGAGGAAGACCAGATTAGGCGTGGCGTGATCAAGGTGGAAGCGGCGGAGTAGCCGCGCAGCCGGGCAGCATCTCTCCATGCTGCGTCTCAAGCGGGCGTCATCCCGGAATCGCTGCGAAGCGAAGCGAAGCAGCGATATCCGGGACCCATTCCGTGACCTCTCCAATAGTCACGGAATGGGTCCCGGCTCTCATCTCGCTGCGCTCGATTTCGGCCGGGATGACGCCCGGCGCTGTTACCCCTTCGCCGCCTCGATCGCCTGCCTCACCCGCTCCAAATCTCCAACCTCGTTCGCCAGCAACAACACCAGCCTCGCATTCAGCCGCGTGCTTTCCTCGAGGCTTAAGCCGTCATGCGCGGCCATCAGCGCGGCGTAGACATCGTCGCCCGCTGCACCCAGTCGGTCCTTGCCGATCCCGCTCATGCCATCCCCCTCGCGCGCTCATATGCAGCGACGATCTCCGCCGCCGATGGGTTTTCGAACCGGGCTGCGAGATGCTGGTCGGGCCGGACCAGCCAGACCGTGCCGGCGCCGTAGCGCTTGGCCACCAGCCCTTCGGCGTCGAACAGCGCCGTCCCGCCGCGCCGCGACGTGACGACGATGCGGTCGATTTCCGCCGGCAGGCCGTCCGGCAGGTCCGCCTCGGTCGCCATCACCGCAAATCGTCCGCCGAAACGATCGAGCAGCCAGCCGCCTTCGACGGGCGCATCGGACATCGCCTGCCCGACGCCATCCCCCTCTCCTTGCAGCGACAGTCCCGCCAGCGAACAGGGCCGCGACAGACGTCCCGAATTCACCAACCGCCGCGCGAATTCGTGATCGCCGGCCAAGTCCAGCACCGCGTCGCGGAAGATGCGCTCCATCTCGCTCTTCGGCGTCATGAAGCCGGTGGCGCGTGCGGAGTTCAGGATGTTCTCATCGGCGCCGTGGATGCGCTCTTCATCATAGGTGGCGATCAGGCTTTCGGGTGCCTCGCCTTTCACCACCATCGCCAGCTTCCAGATCAGATTGTCGACGTCCTGGATGCCGCCGTTGCCGCCGCGCGCGCCGAAGGGGGAGACGATGTGCGCGCTATCGCCCGCGAAGACGACGCGGCCGTGGACGAAACGGTCGAGCCGGCGGCACTGGAAGGTGTAGACCGACACCCAGTCGAGCGTGAAATCGCGATGGCCGACGATCGACTCGATGCGCGGGATGACGTTTTCAGGCCGCTTCTCCACCTCCGGATCGGCGTCCCAGCCGAGTTGCAGGTCGATGCGGTAGATGTCGTCGGGCTGCTTGTGCAGCAGCGCCGACTGGCCCTTGTGGAAGGGCGGATCGAACCAGAACCAGCGCTCTGGCGGAAAATCCGCCTTCATCTCGACATCGGCGATCAGGAACCGCTCCTCGAAGACGCGACCGGCGAAATCCAGCCCCATCATCGCGCGGACGGGCGAGCGCGCGCCGTCGCAGGCGATCAACCAGTCAGTCTCGATTTCGTAGCTGCCTTCCGGCGTCTCGACCGCGACCCGCACGTTGTCGGCGGATGGCTCGACACCCGTCACACGGTTCTTCCATCTGAGGTCGATCAGGTCCGGAAACTCGGCCGCGCGTTCGACCAGATACTGCTCGACATAATATTGCTGCAGGTTGATGAAGGCCGGCATCTTGTGGCCGGGCTCGGGCAGGAGGTCGAAATTCCAGACCTCGCGGTCGCGGTGAAACAACCGCCCGACCTTCCACGTCACGCCCTTTTCGACCATCCGCTCGCCGATGCCGAGCCGGTCCATGATCTCCAGCGTGCGTTTCGACCAGCAGATCGCGCGGCTGCCCAGCGAGACGACGTCGTTGTCGTCCAGCACCACGCATTCGATGCCGTGCAGCGCGCAGTCGATCGCAGCCGCGAGGCCCACCGGTCCGGCTCCGACGATGACGATCTTCCTGCGTGCACCCGCCTCGCCGGAGAGTTCCGGCGGCGTCTTGTATTCGAACGGCTGGTACTGGTAGCGCGGCATCAGGCAAGCCCCATGCGGCCGATCTCGGGGTCGCGCTCGAAGGTGAGGAAGAATTCGTCGAGTTGCGGCGGCTTCACATCGGTGCCGGCGAGCATTGCATGGGCCTGTCCGCGATGGTGAATCTGGTGCTGGAAGAGATGAGCGAGGAGATCGTCGATGCGCTCGGGGAATTGTCCCTTCTGGCCGCGATCCGTGATGACGGTCCGCCCAGCGTCGTCATCCGAGAGCCGGTCGCAGAACGCGATCAGGCGTTCGTCAGCGGCCTGTTGCAGCGGCTGGAGTTCGGATGCGTGGGCGAACACGATCTCGTCGTCATAGACCTGCTCTCCGCGCCCGCCCTCTTCCAGCGCGTCGATGTAGTAGAGGTCGACGAAGTGGTTGTGGGAGAGGGTCGCGGCGATGGAGGGGAAGAAGGAGGTGCGGATTGCGGTGAAGGATGCGCTGTCGAGATTTTCGCAGGCGCGCAGGAGGACGTGGTTCGACCAGCGATTGTTGCGCGCCATGGCGGAGAAATGTCGCTGTAGGTTGGTCACTTGATCCTCCCGTTACTGAAGCAATTCGGGCTTCAATACCCCCACCCCGCACCCCTCCCCACAAGGGGGAGGGAGACGTCGGCGTCGAGCCACTGTTCAAATCAGATCAATCCATCCGAGGTGCGGTGCGACGCTGACATCCTTCCTCCCCCTTGTGGGGAGGAATAGAAGGTGGGGGTACCTGAAGCCCACCGCCCCCAATCACCCCTGCAACTCTCCCCACATCGCCTTGTCCCGTTCCGCCGTCCAGATCCGCGGCGTGTCGATTCCCAGCGCCTCGTCATAGGCGCGGGCGACGTTGAAGGGCAGGCAGTGCTCGTAGATGGCGTAGTCGCCGAATTTCGGGTCGCAGACTTCGCGGCATGCGTCCCAGGCTTCCTTCAGCGAGCCACCGCCCTGCGCCACACGCGCGATCGGGCGGTAGGTGGACATGACGAAATCGGCGGTGTTGTCGATCGCGTCGTTGACCATGGCGGGGCCCACCAGCGCATCGCCGCGGCCGGGCGCGATGGCGTCGAGGTCGAAGGCGCGGATTTCCTCCAGCGTCATCGGCCATTCGCCAAAGTGGCCGTCGCCGCAATAGCAGGCGGAGTGGTATTCGACGATGTCGCCGGTGAACATCACGTTCTCGTCCGGCACGTAGGCGACGATGTCGCCCGCCGTATGCGCGCGGCCGAGGAACATCAGGTCGACGCGGCGCTTGCCCATGTGGACGGTCAGCCGGTCGTTGAAGGTCATGGTCGGCCAGGTCAGGCCCGGGATCGATTCACGACCCTGGAAGAGGCGGGGAAAGCGGCCGAACTCGGAATCCCAGTCCTCCTGCCCGCGCTCGACCACCATGGACCGCGCCTTTTCCGACATGAAGATTTCCGACGCGCCATAGGCCGATGCGCCGAGCACGCGCACCGCGTGATAGTGCGACAGCGTCACATATTTGATCGGCTTGTCGGTGACGGTGCGGATCTTCTCGATGACCTTGTTCGCCAGGCGCGGTGTCGCCTGCGCGTCGATGATCATGACCGAATCGTCGCCGATGATGACCCCGGTGTTCGGATCACCCTCGGCGGTGAACGCCCACAGGTCACGGCCGATCTCGGTGAAGGAGATTTTCTTGTCGGCCATGTCGCCGGTCGATGCGAAGTTCTTGGTCATGTGTGCTCCAGTTTGTTTTCCGCGTCGCGAAGCACCCCCACTCCGTCCCTTCGGGCCACCTCTCCCCCTGCCCGGGGGAGAGGAAATGCGCTTCATCAATCTCAGCACTCATCCAGCCTGGGTTCCTCTCCCCCGGGCAGGGGGAGAGGTGGCGCGCAAAGCGCGACGGAGTGGGGGTGCTTTGTGGTCAATTGTTTTCCGGCTCGTACCTCTCCACCACCTGCTCGATCGCGCCGAAGATCGAATGGCCCGACTTGTCCTTCATCTCGATCCGCACCGTGTCGCCGAAGCGCATGAAGGGCGTCGTCGCCTTTCCGGCCTCGATCGTCTCGATGGTGCGGATTTCGGCGATGCAGGAATAGCCGACGCCGCCGGCGTCGACCGGCTTGCCCGGCCCGCCGCCCTGCTTGTTCGACACCGTGCCCGAGCCGATGATCGAGCCGGCGCTAAGCGGGCGCGTCTTCGCCGCGTGGGCGATCAGGGTCGGGAAGTCGAACGTCATGTCGACGCCGGCGTTCGCGCGGCCGAACGGCTTGCCGTTGTAATCGACCATCAAGGGCAGCGAGAGCTTGCCGCCGTCCCAGGCGTCGCCGAGTTCGTCAGGCGTCACCGCGACCGGCGAGAAGGCGGAGGACGGCTTGGACTGGAAGAAGCCGAAGCCCTTGCCGAGTTCGGCCGGGATCAGGCCGCGCAGCGACACGTCATTGACCAGCATGACCAGCCGGATCGCCTCGCGCGCCTGGTCGGGGCTCGCCCCCATCGGCACGTCGTCGACGATGATTGCGATCTCGCCTTCCATGTCGATGCCATAGGCTTCGTCGGCCATCACGATCGGGTCGCGCGGCCCGAGGAACGAATCCGCCCCCCCCTGATACATCAGCGGGTCGGTCCAGAAGGTGTCCGGCATCTCTGCATTGCGCGCCTTGCGCACGAGTTCCACGTGGTTGACGTAGGCCGAGCCGTCCGCCCATTGATAGGCGCGCGGCAGGGGCGACATCGCGTCGTGCTCGTGGAAGCGCTCAGTCGGCACCGCGCCATGTTCCAGGCTTTCGGCCAGCGCTTCGAGATGCGGCGCGATCCGGCGCCAGTTGTCGAGCGCAGCCTGCAGCGTCGGGGCGAGAAACGACGCATCCGTCGAGCGCGTCAGATCGCGCGACACGAGCACCAGTTTTCCGTCGCGCGTGCCGTTCTTGAGCGTGGCAAGTTTCATGCGGTCTCCATCCCCTTGGCCCGGCATGGGCTCTCTTGTCGTCGCGCCATCATTGCAGCCGGCGCGCCTTAACTCCAGTCGCCTTCGATCGTCCCGTCGAAGCGCTTCTTCAGGTCGCTCCAGCAGTCGATGTAGTCGTCCTGAAGCGTCTCCAGCCCGAGCCCGTATTTCGTCACGAGCTGGGGAAATCGCGTTTCGAACATGAAGGCCAAGGTGTTTTCCAGCTTCACGGCCTTCAGTTCCGCACGCGAGGCCTTCTCGAAGCCGCCCGCGTCCGGCCCATGCGCCAGCATCATGTTGTGAAGGCTCATGCCGCCGGGCACGAAGCCCTCCTCCTTGGCGTCGTACTGGCCGCGGATCAGGCCCATGAACTCGGACATGATGTTGCGGTGATACCAGGGCGGGCGGAACGTGTTCTCGGCCACCATCCAGCGCGGCGGGAAGATGACGAAGTCGATATTCGCCGTCCCCTCCTCGCCCGAGGGCGCCGTCAGCACGGTGAAGATC
Organism: Pseudomonadota bacterium; assembly: GCA_023389195.1. Lineage (GTDB taxonomy): Bacteria > Pseudomonadota > Alphaproteobacteria > Rhizobiales > Rhizobiaceae > Aliihoeflea. The sequence goes on along the minus strand of JAEWET010000032.1, from coordinate 40,499 downwards.
GACGGGTCGGGATGGTCGAACAGGATCGCACCGACCGGGGAGAACGTAGAGAGATCATACTTGTAGGGCGCGTAATTGCCGTGCCACGCGACGACGTCGAGCGGCGAATGGCCGATCTCCGTAACGTGGAACTGGCCGCACCATTTGACGACGATGCGGCACGGCGTCTCCTTGTCCTCGTACCAGGCGACCGGCGTCTTGAAGTCGCGCGGATTGGCCAGGCAGTTCGCGCCGATCGGCCCGCGATCGGGCAGCGTGAACTTGGCGCCGTAGTTTTCGCACATGTAGCCGCGCGCGGTCTTTCCCATCAGCTCGACCTTGAAGGTCAGGCCGCGCGGCAGGATGCAGATTTCGCCCGGCTCGACCTCGATCACGCCCATCTCGGTCAAAAAGCGCACGCCGCCATCCTGCGGCACGACCAGCATCTCGCCGTCCGCATTGAAGAAATGGTCGTCCACCATGTCGGCATTGGCGACGTAGACATGCGCCGCCATGCCCGCCTGGCCGAGCACGTCGCCGGCCAGCGTCATCGTGCGCATGCCGGAGATGAAATCGGTCTTCTCGGCCGGGATCGGCACCGGGTTCCAGCGGAACTGGCCGAGCGGCAGCTCATGCTCGCCCTTCGACGGCGCCGACAGCCAGAGCGGCAGATCGTAAGGCTTGAAGCGGCGGTGGTGCTTGACGGACGGGCGGATGCGGTAGAGCCAGGAGCGCTCATTCGTTCCGCGCGGTGCGGTGAAGGGCGAGCCGGACAATTGCTCGGCATAGAGCCCATAGGCCGGCCGCTGCGGCGAATTCATGCCCTGCGGCAGCGCACCGGGCAGGCTCTCGGTCTCGAAGTCGTTGCCGAAGCCCGGCATGTAGTCGAAGCGCGCCTTCGGCTTCTTCGCCGGCGACGTGTGGCCGAGCACTTTGCTCATCTCGTTCATGGCGACCTCCCGGATTTGACGTTCCGTGCATTTCGTTGCATTCGTAACCATTGAAAATGTAACCATCAACGGTGCCGATGACGCTCGAGCTCGAACGCTTCCTCCCCTATCGGCTGAACCGGCTGGCGGACGTCGTCAGCCGCGATTTCGCGAAAATCTACCGCGACCGCTACGGCCTCACCCGCCCCGAATGGCGGCTGCTGGCCGCGCTCGGCCAATATGAGAGGATGACGGCAACCGCCGTTGGCCAGCATTCGGCGATGCACAAGACCAAGGTGTCGCGCGCCGTCTCGGCGCTCGAAAAGCGGCTCTGGCTGAAGCGGTCACCGAGCGCGGAGGACCGCCGCGTCGAACATCTGGCGCTGACGAAGGCCGGCCAGGCCGCCTATCGCGAACTCGTGCCCTTCGCCAAATCCTTCGAGGAAAACCTCCTCGCCAACATGTCGCCCGCCGACCGCGACGCCGTCCTGCGCGGCCTCGCCGCGCTGGAACAGGAGGGCGGTTGAACATGCGGCAAAGAAATCGTACATTTTGTCCGGTTAAAATGGACAAAAGACATGAAAACTGTATCTGCGACTGAGCTCAAGGCGAACGTGTCGGTCATACTCGGCGATGTCGAACGTGGCGAAACCGTCGAAATTACACGCCACGGCAAGGTAATCGCGCGCATGGAGCCCGAGAGGGTGATCAATCGCGAAGAGGTTCAGCGGGCGATCGACGGGCTTCGCAAATTGCGGGAAACTCTGCCCAAGGCAGGCATCACGATCGAGGAAATTCTCGAGATGCGCCACGCCGGGCACCGGTACTGATGTCTTTCGTCCTGGACGCATCGGTGACCGCATCCTGGTTTCTTCCGGATGAATCGAATGCCGAAGCGGAGCACGTGCTTGATCTGCTCGCGACGAAGCAAGCGTTCGTCCCCATAATCTGGTGGTATGAAATTCGCAATCTGCTCGTCATGTCGGAAAGACGCCAACGACTGAATGCCCACAATAGCAATCGCATCCTCGCCGATATCGCAACCTATCCAATTGCCATCGATCAACATGGCGACGAGGCCGAAACTCTTCACATCGCGCACACGAACATGCTGACCTTCTACGATGCCGCCTATGTCGAACTCGCAGTGCGCCGCCGATTGCCGCTTGCGACCCTTGATCGCGCCATGGCAGCGGCAGCCAAGTCGCATGGCGTGCCGGGAATGTAATGGTCCCGCGTTGCGTCACTCCACCCGATGCGGGTATTCGCGCCTGGGTGGGATGTTGTGGACGATGATTGCGAGCGAGATCAGGACGAGGCAACCGATCAGGACGACGACAAAGAGCTGGATGCCGTGAAGGCCGTTGCCGAAGGCGAGGATCGGCAGCGCGCAGGCCGGCGGATGGGTGACGCGCAGCGCGCGCATCACCACGATCGCCATGCCCACCGAAAGTGCGGCGGCGATCCAGACGCCGGGGAACAGCGAGAAGCTGGCCTCGCATATGACGGCCGAGATGAAGAAGCCCGCCATCACGTTCAGCGGCTGGGCGAGCGGGCTCGACGGCTGGCCGAACAGGAGCGCCGAACTCGCACCCAGCGGGGCGAGCAGCAGCGGCAGGTCTGTCGTCGATGCCAGATAGCCGACGAAGCACATGCCCAGCGCCGCGCCGATCCCGGCCTCGACGTTGGAGCCGAGCCCGACGGGCGTTTCGTGCCGTGTCAGCAATATACGCGCAAACCGCCGCATCGCCTGCCGCCTACCAGTCCATCACGACCTTGCCGGAATTGCCCGAGCGCATCGCCTCGAAGCCTGCGGCATAGTCGTCGATGCCGATGCGGTGCGTGATCAGCCCCGACACGTCGAGCGGTCCCTGCACGAGCGCGATCATCTTGTACCAGGTCTCGAACATCTCGCGGCCGTAGATGCCCTTCAGCGTCAACATCTTGAAGATGACCTTGTTCCAGTCGATCTCGAAGCCGGTCGGCGCGATGCCGAGGATGGCGATCTTGCCGCCATTGTTCATCGTGTCGATCATGTCTCGGAAGGCCGCTGCCGAGCCCGACATTTCGAGCCCGACGTCGAACCCCTCGGTCATGCCTTCGTCGCGCATGACGTCGCGCAGGTTTTCCTTCGAGGCATCGACGACGTGGTGGATCTTCATCTTGCGGGCGAGGTCAAGACGCACCGGATTGATGTCGGTGATGACGACTTTCCGCGCACCCACCGCCTGCGCCACCAGCGCGCCCATGATGCCGATCGGCCCTGCGCCCGTTACCAACACGTCCTCGCCGACGAGGTCGAAGGAGAGCGCGGTGTGGACGGCATTGCCGAGCGGGTCGAAGATCGCGGCGATCTCGTCAGGCACGTCATCGGGAATCGGCACGACATTGTGCTTGGGCAGGACCAGATATTCGGCGAACGAGCCCGGCCGGTTGACGCCGACGCCGAGCGTGTTGCGGCACAGATGCCCGCGCCCCGCACGGCAGTTGCGGCAATGGCCGCACACGATATGCCCCTCGCCCGAGACGCGCTGGCCGACCTTGTATTCGGTGACGGCCGCCCCGAAATCGGCGACCTCGCCGACGAACTCATGCCCCGTCACCATCGGCACCGGCACGGTCTTCTGCGCCCACTGATCCCAGTTGAAGATGTGGACGTCGGTGCCGCAGATGGCCGATTTCCTGACCTTGATGAGGACGTCGTTGGGGCCGACTTCGGGCAGCGGCACCTGTTCCATCCAGATGCCGGGCTCGGCTTTGGCTTTGACGAGTGCGCGCATCATGTTGGACATGGGAATGATCCTTGCAACAGCGAACCGGACGGCGCCCCCTCCGTCCCTTCGGGCCACCTCCCCCGCTGCGCAGGGGAGGAGTTGAGGTCGCGGCCGCTGGCGACGTTGATCCTCCCCCGTTCACGGGGGAGGGGGACCGCCGAAGGCGGTGGAGGGGGCGCGCAACTGAACATCAAACCACCCCCATCTCTTTCCCGACCGCCGCAAACGCCTCCACCGCCCGATCGATATCCTCGACCGAATGTGCTGCCGACATCTGCGTCCTGATCCGCGCCTGCCCCTTCGGCACCACCGGAAACGAGAAGCCGATGACGTAGATGCCGTGGTCCATCAGCCGGTCGGCCATGTCCTTGGCCACCTGCGCGTCGCCGAGCATGACCGGGATGATCGCATGGTCGGCGCCGGCGAGCGTGAAGCCGGCCTTTTGCATGCCGGCGCGGAAACGCGCGGCATTGTCGTTCAAGTGCCGGCGAAGCGCATCGCCGTTTTCGACCATGTCGAACACCTTGAGCGAGGTCGCCGCGATCACCGGTGCGAGTGTGTTGGAGAACAGATAGGGCCGCGAGCGCTGGCGCAGCCAGTCGACGACCTCGCGCCTGGCCGACGTATAGCCGCCCGACGCGCCGCCGAGCGCCTTGCCGAGCGTTCCGGTGACGATGTCGACCCGGCCCTCGACGCCGCAATGCTCGATCGAGCCGCGGCCATGGGTCCCGACGAAACCGACCGCGTGGCTGTCGTCGACCATCACCATCGCGTCGTATTTTTCCGCAAGGTCGCAAACGCCCTGAAGGTTGGCGATGATGCCGTCCATCGAGAACACGCCGTCGGTCGCGATCAGCCGGAAGCGCGCATCGGCGGCTTCCTTCAGCCGCGCTTCGAGTTCGCCCATGTCGTTGTTGGCGTAGCGGTAGCGCTTCGCCTTCGACAGCCGCACGCCGTCGATGATCGAGGCGTGGTTGAGCGCGTCGGAGATGATGGCGTCCTCGTCCGACAGAAGCGTTTCGAACAGGCCCGCATTGGCGTCAAAACAGGAGCCATAGAGGATCGTGTCCTCGAAGCCGAGGAAGGACGAGATGCGCGCCTCGAGCGCCTTGTGCTCCTCCTGCGTGCCGCAGATGAAGCGCACCGAGGCCATGCCGTAGCCGTAGCGGTCGAGCGCCTGCTTGGCCGTCTCGCGCAGTTCGGCATTGTCGGCGAGGCCGAGATAGTTGTTGGCGCAGAAGTTCAGCACCTCGCGCCCGTCGGCGGTGATTTGCGCCGACTGCATCGACGAGATCACGCGCTCGGACTTGTAGAGGCCCTGGGATTTCAGGCCGTCGAGTTCGGTGGAGAGGTGGGAAAGGAAGGTGTTTGTCACGCTTATCTCCGAATCGAGTGCCCTACGTCGCCCCCCTCTGGCCTGCCGGCCATCTCCCCCGCAAGGGGGGAGACTAGTCTCGTCATCGCCGTGCGTGATCTCCCCCCTTGCGGGGGAGATGGCCGGCAGGCCAGAGGGGGGGCGCCGTAAAGCGCCACCTCGAACCCTACCTCACATGCCCCTTGCCGTAATGCTTCTCCAGCCGCGACTGGATCAGTTCGAAGCAGATCGACATCGCCCAGTAGATCAGCGCGGCCGCGATCAGCATCTCGAAGACGGTGAAGTCCCGCCGGCCGATGATCTGCGCGGTGCGCGTCAGCTCCCACACGCCCATCACCGAGACGAGCGAGGAATCCTTCAGCATGGCGATGAACTGGTTGCCGGTCGGCGGCACGATGAGGCGCATCGCCTGCGGGAAGATGATCAGCCGGAAGGTCTGGCGCTCCGTAAAGCCCAGTGCCTTGGCCGCATCGTGCTGGCCGTGCGCGACGCCGACGATGCCGGCGCGGAAGATTTCGGCCAGATAGGCGCCGTAGCACAGCGACAGCGCGATGATGCCGGACGGCACCGCGTCGAGCGCGAATTGCGGCCCGATCTGCGGCAGTCCGAGATAGATGAGATAGACCTGCAGCAAAAGCGGCGTGCCGCGAAAGAACGAGATGTAGAAGGTCGCGATCGCATAGGCTGGGCCCGATCTCGACAGCTTCCCGAGCGCGGCGGCGAGCGCGATGACCGAGGCGATGACGATCGAGATCAGCGAGACGTAGAGCGTCGTCACCGCGCCCGTCGTGATCATGTAGGACAGGTTCGTCCCGCCGTCGCGGGTCGGTGCGAACCAGACGCCCAGATTGCGGTCGAAGCTGGTGATGAAGAGACCGAAAAGCAGGACGAGTTCGACCCAGACGATCAGCACCTGAATCTTGAACGGCACCAGCCGCAGGAGGATCAGGTTTGCCCAGATCGCGCCGCCGAGCAGGATGCCGGTCGCAAGGTGCAGCCCGAAGCCGACCTCCTGCCCCTCGCCCGTCGCCCCGCCCAGAAGCGGCGCGACGAGACCGCCGGCGCGCGTGCCGCCCAGCCCCATCCAGACCAGGACGACCACGATCAGGAAAACGATGCCCGCCTCGATCCGCGACGGGCGGGCACGGACGAGCCAACTCTCCGGTGGGAGAGCCGGCGCGTCGTTTATCGTGTCGGTTGCTGACATTACTCGACGGTCGTCAGGTCAACCTTGTACCACTTCTCCGACAGTTCGGAGAGGGTGCCGTCGGCGTGCAGCTCCTCGACGATCTCGGCGATGCGGGCGTTGAACTCCTCGTCGCCCTTGTCGGTCGCGACCGACAGCGGCTCGTAGAAGGCCGGCTCGCCGACGATGCGCATCGGATAGCCGGCGTCGATCGCCGCCTGGATCGTCGGCAGCGCGGAGAATACCGCATCGACGCGCACGCCGTCGCCGAGGCGCAGATCGTCGAAGGCGTTGGTGTCGGTCTCGTAGGTGCGGATTTCGGCCGCCGTCACCTGGTATTCGAACTCGGGCACGCCCTCGGCATCGATCACCAGTTCGCGGTTGAGATAGGCGTCGTAGGTGCAGCCGCCGCACGAGCCGATGATTTTGTCGTTCAGTTCGTCGATCGACTGCACGTCGGAATCGGTGTGAACGGCGAAGGTGGCCGGCGTGTAATAATAGATGGCGGGGAAATCGAGCACCTGCGCGCGCGCAGTGGTCGGCGTCATCGAGCCGACGGACATGTCCCAGCGCCCGGCCCAGCTACCTGCCGTGATCACTTCCCAGGAGGGGGTCACGATTTCGAGTTCCACGCCCATCTTCTCGGCGATCGCCTTGCCGACATCGATGTCGAAACCGTCCATCTCGTTGGCGTCGTTCAGGAAGGACTGCGGCGGATATTCGGGGTCGCTCGACATGACCAGCTTGCCGGCCGAGGTCACGCGGTCGAGCGTTTCGCCTGCGATCACCGGCGAGCCGAGCATCGCTAGAACGGTCGTCAGGGCTGCAATTTTTCCCATTGCCATGAGAGTGTTCTCCTATTTTCTTTTTGAAGTTTCTTGCTTGTGAAATCGGGCGCCGAAGCGCCCGATCTGCTGTCGCGAGCGGCGCCTAGAAGAACGCCTGCAGGCCGGTCTGCGCGCGTCCGAGGATCAGCGCGTGGACGTCGTGCGTGCCCTCATAGGTGTTGACCGTCTCGAGGTTCTGCGCGTGGCGCATCACGTGGTACTCGACCTGGATGCCGTTGCCGCCGTGCATGTCGCGGGCCTGGCGAGCGATGTCGAGCGCCTTGCCGCAATTGTTGCGCTTGACGAGCGAGATCATCTCGGGCGCGAACTTGTGCTCGTCCATCAGGCGGCCGACGCGCAGCGAGGCCTGGAGGCCGAGCGCGATTTCCGTCTGCATGTCGGCGAGCTTCTTCTGGAAGAGCTGCATGCCGGCGAGCGGCTTGCCGAACTGCTTGCGGTCGAGGCCGTATTGGCGGGCGCGGAACCAGCAATCCTCGGCGGCGCCCATCGCGCCCCAGGAAATGCCGTAGCGGGCACGGTTCAGGCAGCCGAACGGGCCGGAAAGGCCCGAAATGTTCGGCAACAGCGCGTCCTCGCCGACCTCGACGCCTTCCATGACGATTTCGCCGGTGATCGACGCGCGCAGCGAGAGCTTGCCGCCGATCTTGGGCGCAGAAAGGCCCTTCATGCCCTTTTCGAGCACGAAGCCGCGAATCTTGTTGTCATGGGCTTCCGACTTCGCCCAGACGACGAAGACGTCGGCGATCGGCGAGTTCGAGATCCACATCTTGGAGCCCGACAGGCGGTAGCCGTCAGCGGTCTTCACCGCGCGCGTCTTCATGCCGTTGGGGTCGGAGCCGGCATCCGGCTCGGTCAGGCCAAAGCAGCCGATCCATTCGCCCGAGGCGAGCTTGGGCAGGTACTTCTTGCGCTGCTCTTCCGAGCCATAGGCATAGATCGGGTGCATGACGAGCGAGGACTGGACGCTCATCATCGAGCGGTAGCCCGAATCGATGCGTTCGACCTCGCGCGCGACGAGGCCGTAGGCCACGTAGCCGGCGCCGACGCCGCCATATTCCTCGGGGATCGTGACGCCCAAAAGGCCGGATTCGCCCATCTCGCGGAAGATCGCAGGATCGGTCTTTTCCTCCAGATACGCCTCCTGCACGCGCGGGGCGAGCTTGTCGGCCGCAAACGCAGCCGCCGTGTCGCGGATCATCCGCTCGTCTTCGGTCAGTTGATCGTCGAGAAGGAAAGGATCGTTCCACGCGAAAGCCGCGGACGTGTCCTTGGCTCTAACTTCCATGTTCATTTCGTCACCGTCCGGAGTTGCAGATTGCGAAAATTGCCATTTGGGCGGCAACTTAGTGCCATTGGACGCGGCGCGAAACAGTTTTTGTGCCCGACCGGCGGCAAGCGGCGGAATTACAACCGGATGGCGTAGCGGATTCCATCATAGATCGCCGCGTGGATGTTGCGCGCCGCGACCGCGTCGCCGATCCGGAAGAGGTCGAAACGTCCGTCGACGTTCGACTGCGGAAAAAGCGCCCCCTGCCCGCCGACGAGGCTTTCGTAGTCCACCGCGCCGCCATTCCTCGAATGGGTTCTCAGCGCGTGGTAGAGCTCGTCATTGGCCATGGTGCCGTGCTCGACCACCACCTGGTCGACCCGCCGCTCCTCCGAAAAACCCTTCGCATAGTCGGAGCCGAGCGTCGCCACGAGCGCATTGCCCTCGCGCCGGACGACCAGAAGCCGCGTGTTGATCGTCACCCGCACATGGCGCTCGTGGAAGGCGCGCATGTAGGGCACGTGGTTCATGCCACCCATTTCCGGCGCGAACAGCCGCTCGGGCGAGACCAGTTCGAGCCTCGCGCCGGCATTGCCGATCATCTCGGCCGCCGACATGCCTTGATGCCCGCCATTGTCGTCGTAGAGAAGCACGTTTTCGGCCGGCTTCACCGCGCCCGACAGGATATCCCAGCTCGACACGACGAGGTCGTCGCCAGCTTGAAGCGGCGGGTTCTGCGGCAGACCGCCGGTCGCGATCACCACCACGTCGGGCGCCAGTTCCAGCACGTCCCCCGCTTCCGCCCAGCAGTCGTAGCGGATCGTCACGCCGAGATGGTCGAGTTCGGCCAGCCGCCAGTCGACGATGCCGACGAGTTCACGCCGGCGCGGATTCTGCACCGCGAGCCCGATCTGCCCGCCGGCCTTGCCCGACGCCTCCAGAACCGTCACCTCGTGCCCGCGCTCGGCCGCAACGCGCGCCGCCTCCAGCCCACCCGGCCCCGCGCCGACCACGACGACATGCTTCAGCGGCCCGTCGGTCCGTGCGATGACATGAGGGATCTGCGCCTCGCGGCCCGTCGCGGCATTGTGGATGCACAGCGCGCCGCCGCCCTCATAGATGCGATCGAGGCAGTAGGTCGCGCCGACGCAGGGGCGGATGCGGTGCTCCGCCCCTGCCCTCACCTTCGCGACGATATGCGGCTCGGCGATATGCGCGCGCGTCATGCCGACCATGTCGAGCTTGCCCTCGGCTATCGCATGGCGCGCGGTCGCGACGTCGGAAATGCGCGCGGCATGGAAGACCGGGAACTTCGTTGCGGCGCGCACCTCGCCTGCGAAATCGAGATGCGGCGCGGAGCGCATTCCCGTCACCGGGATGACGTCGACCAGTGCCGCATCGGTGTCGATATGGCCGCGAATGATGTTGAGGAAATCTACTTTCCCCAACCGCGCCAGCATCTGCGCGATCTCGACGCCTTCGGCGCGGGAGAGTCCCGTCTCCAGATCCTCGTCCGCCACCATGCGAATGCCGACGATGAAATCCGGCCCGACGGCGTCCCGCACCGCATCCAGCACCCGCATCGAAAACCGCATCCGGTTTTCCAGCGAGCCGCCATAGGCGTCTTCGCGCCGGTTCGTCGCGGGCGACCAGAACCCGTCCATCAGATGGCCATAGGCCTCGAACTCGATGCCGTCGAGCCCGGCTTCCTTCATGCGCTCAGCCGCCGACGCATAGTCGGCGACGATGCGCTCGATGTCCCACTCCTCCGCCTCCTTCGGAAAGGCCCGATGCGCCGCCTCGCGAACCGGCGAGGCGGAGAGGACCGGCAGCCAGTCGGCCCGGTTCCAGCCCGTCCGACGACCCAGATGCGTCAACTGGATCATGACCTTGCAGTCATGTTCGTGGCAGGCATCCGCCAGCTCGCGCATCCACGGAACGATCTCGTCGCGATAGGCTTCCAGATTGCCGAAGGCAGCCGGGCTGTCGCGCGAAACGAGCGCCGAGCCGGCCGTCATCGTCAGCGCCATGCCGCCCTTGGCCTTTTCCGCGTGATAGAGCCGGTAGCGCTCCTTCGGCATCCCGTCTTCCGAATAGGCCGGCTCGTGCGACGTCGACATCACCCGGTTCTTGAGCGTCAAATGCTTGAGACGGAAAGGCTGGAGCAGCGGATCGTTCGACATCGGGTCTCGCTTGCGATGCGTAGGCGGGCATCGCATTGTTCGACGCTCCAGACCAACGGAGCAAGTCCATGCGCGCCATTTCGATGATCATTCCCGCCCTTCTTCTTTTCGCAACGCCCGCGTTCGCCCAGGATGAAGAGACCTGCCCCGACGCCGTCACCACCGCCGACATCGTCGAATGCCTGACCGAGACCTACGAGGACTGGGACGCGCGCCTCAACACCGCCTACCGCGCCGCCATCGACCCGCTCGAAGGCGAACGCCGCACGCAATTCCGTGACGTCCAGCGCGCCTGGATCGCCTATCGCGACGCAAGCTGCGGGTACTATCGCTCCGGCGAAGGGACGATCGCGGCGATCGAGGGCAATTCGTGCATGGTGGAATTGACCCGCACGCGGGCGGAGGAGTTGGAGGGGCTGGGGGAGCGGTAGTTGGCCTGACTTAGCTCGGGCGGCCCGGCATGGAGAGCGGATTGCGTGCCCCGTGGATCAGCCGTTGAATGACCGCCTGACCGTCAATTACGTCGTAGAAGACAAGGTACGGATACGGTCGGGCGTTCACGTAGCGCAGATTTTCCTGATCGGTTCGCCGACCGCGATGTGGATAGACGCCGAGCAACTGCCTTATCTGCTTAAATTTATCGCGAAACCCCGCTGCGGCTGACGGAGACTGTGACGCCAGAAATTGCAGGATGCCATCAAGATCTTCCAGCGCCGCCGGCGAAAGCCGCGCCTTCATTGCGCATACTTGTTCAGTACCGCCTCGATTTCGTCCTCGGTTGCAAATTCCCCGCGAGCAATTTGGGCGCGCGAAGCTTCGATCGCCTGTCTCTCATCATCCGAAAGGACATAGATGTCGGACTTTTCATCTCCGACGATCTCCAGAATCGTCCGCGCAAGCTCATCTTGCTCGTCCGCAGACAGACGCTGCGCGGCTTCCACCGCCATTTCGAATAGCTTGGTCATGCAGGAATCATAGCACGACGGAGCGGCCGCACAAACGCTCTCCTCAATACCACGCATCGTCATTCGCCGCCTTGCGCCTGGCGATGAAATCCTTCAGCGCATCGTCCACCGCGACGTCCAGCGGCGGTGCCTCGAACTCCGCGAGTTGCTTCTTCCAGAGCCGGTTGGCGCGGTCCATGGCGTCTTCGGCGCCGGCGTCTTCCCATTTCTCGAAGGCCTCGTTGTCGGCGAGGCTCGAATCCCAGAACGCGGCTTCATAATTCGCCATCGTGTGCGCGCAGCCGAAGAAATGGCTGCCGGGCCCGACCTCGGCGAAGGCATCGAAGGCGAGTTCGTTGTCGTCGACTTTGACGCCCTCGAGATAGGTGTGGAGCGCGCCGCAGAAATCGGCGTCCATGACGAATTTCTCGTAGGACATCGACAGGAGCCCGTCGAGGAAGCCGGCCGAATGCAGGATGAAGTTCGCGCCGCAATGGACGGCGGCGAGCATCGACATGGTGCCCTCGTTCATCGCCTGGCCGTCGGGCAGTTTCGACGTGGTGAAATTGCCCGAACATCTGAGCGGCAGGTTCAGCCTGCGCGCGAGTTGCCCGATCACCATCGAGCCGATCGCCGGCTCCGGCGTGCCGAAGGTCGGCGAGCCGGACCTGAGCGACATGGATGACAGGAAATTGCCGAAGATCACCGGCGCGCCGGGCCGCTCCAATTGCGTCAGCGCGCAGCCGGCCATGGTTTCGGCCAGCGATTGCGCGATCGCGCCGGCATTCGTCACTGGCCCCATCGCGCCGCCGAGGATGAACGGCACGATCACGGCCGCCTGGTTGGCGCGGGCATAGGCGCGCAGGGCGTTCGTCATCGTGCCGTCCCAGACGAGCGGCGAGTTGACGTTGACGTTGCCGAGGATGACGCAGTTCTGGTCGACGAAGTCGCGGCCGAAGACGAGCCGCGCCATATCGATCGATTCCTCGGCGCGGCTCTCGGCCGTCACCGAGCCCATGAAGGGCCGGTCGGAATAGCGGATATGGGCGTAGACCATGTCGAGATGGCGCTTGTTCACCGGCACGTCGACGGGCTCGCAGATCGTGCCGCCGGAATGGTGCAAAAAGGGCGAGGCCTGCGCCAGCTTGATGAAATTCTCGAAATCCTCAAGCGTGCCGTAGCGCCGGCCGCGCTCGATATCCATCACGAAGGGCGAGCCGTAGGCGGGGGAGAAGACGACGTTCGGCCCGCCGATGCGCACCGAATTCGCCGGATTGCGCGCGTGTTGCGTGAACTCCGCCGGCGCGGTCTTCAGGATTTCGCGCAGCATCCCCGGCTCGAACTTGACCAGAACGCCATCGACCTTCGCGCCAGCCTTGCGCCAATGGGCGAGCGCGATTTCGTCGTCGCGGAACTCGATGCCGATTTCGGCCAGGATGCGGTCGGCCGTCGCCTCGATGCGGAGTAGGTTTTCCTCCGAGAGAATGTCGTAAGTCGGGATGTTGCGGACGATGTAGGGCCTGCCCGGCCCCGCCTGCCCGCCCGCGCGCGCCTCGCGCCGCGCTTCGCGTCCGCCGCGCTCGCGCCTCTTGCCCTGCACTTCGTCCAGCATGTCGGGCTCCTCTCCCTGCGTAAGCTCACACTAGGCGCATTGCAGACGCCCCGCCAAGGGCGTGAACCGACCCGAACCTGTCCATAAGCGCCGCCGCGCCCTCGCGCGGCCTGTCGATTCCGGCTAGATTTCGCCGATGCCCATCCGCCAATTGTCCGAAACCATCGTCAACCAGATCGCCGCCGGCGAGGTCATCGAACGGCCTGCCAGCGTGGTGAAGGAACTGGTCGAAAACGCGCTCGATGCCGGTGCCCGCCGGGTCGAGATCGCGACAGCCGGCGGCGGGCTGCAGCTCATACGCGTGACCGATGACGGCATCGGCATGAATGCTGCCGACTTGGCGCTCGCCATCGGGCGGCACTGCACGTCGAAGCTCACCGACGACATTCTCGACATCCGCTCGCTCGGCTTTCGCGGCGAGGCGCTGCCCTCCATCGGCTCGATCGCCAAGCTGACGATCCGCTCGCGCACGCAGGGCGGCGACGGCGCGGAGATCGTCGTCGAGGGCGGGCGCGTTTCGCCGGTGCGGCCCGCCGCGGCCAATCCGGGCACGATGGTCGAGGTGCGCGACCTCTTCTTCGCGACGCCCGCGCGGCTGAAATTCATGAAGAGCGAGCGGGCCGAGACCGCCGCCATTTCCGAGATGGTCAAGCGCATCGCCATCGCCTTCCCGCATGTCCGCTTCACGCTCTCCGGCCCCGACCGCACGACGCTCGACCTCGCCGCCTCGAGCGACGACGCCGCCGGCCAGCGCGAGCGCATCGCGCAGGTGATGGGCCGCGACTTTTCCGACAATGCGCTCGAAATCCGCGCCGAGCGCACCGACGTCCGTCTCGCCGGCCATGCCTCGATCCCGTCCTTCACGCGGGCGAACGCGCTGCAGCAATATGTCTATGTCAACGGCCGCCCGGTGCGCGACAAGATGCTCACCGGCGCCATTCGCGGCGCCTATGCCGACGTGCTGCCGCGCGACCGCCACGCGGTCACCGCGCTCTTCGTCGACATCGAACCGGCGCTGGTCGACGTCAACGTGCATCCGGCCAAGGCAGACGTGCGGTTTCGCGATCCGGGTCTGGTGCGCGGGTTGATGGTCGGCGCGATCCGGCAGGCGCTCGGCACCGCCGGCATCCGCGCCTCGACGTCGGCCGCGAGTTCGATGGCCGAGATGTTCCGCGCGCCGCCGCCGCGCCTGTCGCCCGGCTTGGATGCTGCGACTTCATTCCAGCGCCCGCTCGACGCCGGCTTCGCCGAAGCCGCACAGAGCGTTTTCGCAGAGACCGCCACATCTGCAGACCATCGCGCGGGCCTTTCGGAGCCCGCCCCGGAAGCCCTCGCCCAGCCGCTCGGCGCGGCGCGCGCGCAAGTCCACGAAAACTACATAATCGCCCAGACCGACCGCTCGCTCATCATCGTCGACCAGCACGCCGCGCATGAACGCCTCGTCTACGAGGCGCTGAAGACGGCGCTTCATTCGAGGCCGCTTCCCGCGCAGATGCTGCTCCTGCCCGAGATCGTCGACCTATCCGAAGACGACGCATCACGCCTCGTCGCGCAGACCGAAACGCTCGCCCGCTTCGGGCTTTCGATCGAGCGTTTCGGGCCGGGCGCGGTCGCCGTGCGCGAGACGCCGGCGATGCTCGGCGAGATGGACGTGCAGCAACTCGTGCGCGACCTTGCCGACGAGATCGCCGACAACGACACCGTCGAGACGCTCACCGCCCGCCTCCACCACATCGCCGCCACCATGGCCTGCCACGGTTCGGTGCGCTCGGGCCGGCGGCTGAAGCCCGACGAGATGAACGCGCTGCTGCGCCAGATGGAGGCGACGCCGGGTTCGGCCACCTGCAATCACGGCCGCCCGACCTATGTCGAGCTCAAGCTTGCGGACATCGAGCGGCTTTTCGGGCGCAGATGAACTTGACGTTCGTCGGCATTTGTGGCGGAACCACCGGGACCAGAAGGCGCATCCCATGAACCGTTTCGAAGGCCCCGGCGGCAAGGAAGCCCGCATCCGTTATCTCGACGGCGATTTCCAGGTGATGACGCCGGGATCGTTCGTGCGCTGCGCGGTGACGGGCGAATCTATCCCGCTCGACGAGCTCAAATACTGGAGCGTCGCGCGGCAGGAGCCTTATGCGAATGCCGAGATTTCGCTGAACCGGGAATTGCAGGAAAATCCGGGTTTGAGGGCGCGGGCGAAGGGGTAGGCTTCCGCCGCGCCCCCTCCGACCCTTCGGGCCACCTCCCCCGTAAACGGGTGAGGACCACCGTCGATGACGGCCGCGATTTTGATCCTCCCCTGCGAAGCGGGGGAGGTGGCCCGAAGGGTCGGAGGGGGCGCACGTCGGATCGACGCAAGAATCACCCCTCCAGCCGCCGCCTCCGCCATGCCTTCAGCGTCTCCCCGATCACCGCGCCGGGCGTCACCTCCGTCTCGAACGCCACGTCGATCTCCACCACTTCTGCCCGATGGTGCAGTTCCTCCAGCGCCTGCGATCCGTGCGCCAGCCGGATGGCGTCCTTGGCGGTGGTGACAAGTACAAGGCCGTCCTTGTCGGCGTCCTGCATCAGGTCGCGCGCTTCGTCGGCGCTGTAGAAATGGTGGTCGGCAAAGCTGCGGGTCACGGCCACCTCGCCGCCGAGTTCACGCACCGTGCGGTAGAACTTGTCCGGATTGCCGATGCCCGCGAAGGCGAGGCACCGCTTGCCGCAGATCGCTTCCAGCGGCAGCGGTCGGGTCTTCGCCCGATAGACCGGCCGGCCCGCGCGCGCCGCGTGGCGCACGACGGTCGAAGCCGCATTCCCCTCGCCCATTTCGAGCAGGGCGGTCAGATGGCGCATCTGGTCGACCAGCGAGGCGCGCATCGGGCCGCCGGGGATGGTGTGGCCGTTGCCGATGCCGCGTTCGGCGTCGACCACGACGAGCGCGTAATCGATATGGATCTGAGCGCTCTGGAAGCCGTCATCCATGATGACGAAGTCGCAGCCTTCGCCCAGCAGCAGCTTGACGCCCTCGGCGCGGTTTGCCGACACCGCGACCGGCGCGTGGGCGGCCAGAAGCAGCGGCTCGTCACCGACATAGCGCGCGCCGTCATGGTGGAGGTTGACGAGATGCGCGCCGGTCACCGAGCCGCCATGGCCGCGCGACAGGAAGCCGGGCTTCAGGCGCATCGCCTTTGCCTGCTTCGCGAAGGCGATCGCCACGGGCGTCTTGCCGGTTCCGCCGACCGTCAGATTGCCGATGCACAGCACCGGCACATCGATCCGCTTGCGCGGCGCGGTCTGGAGGCGATGGCGGGCGGCGAGGCCGTAGAGCTTCGACAGCGGCCAGAGCGACCAGGCGCGCCAGTCCGCCTTGTGCCACCAGAAGGGAGGCGCCTCGCTCACCGGTCAGCCCTTGCCGTTCGGACGCGCGCCGCTCGTCAGGCGCGCCTTGACCACGAGCGGCGTGATCCAGGGATCGAGCGCGGCGAGCGTCTTCGATAGTGCCCCGCGCATATCGGCGACGGCATTGGCGCCGGAACGGATCATCTCGCTGCGCGCCGCATCGTTGGTCAGGAGATAGTTCACCGCACCCGCCAGCATCGCCTCGTCGCGCACCAGCTTGGCGCCGCCGGCCTGCATCAGCGTCTGGTAGGCGTCGCGGAAGTTCTGCACGTTCTTGCCCGACAGCACGGCCGTATCGAGCATCGCCGGTTCGAGCGGGTTCTGCCCGCCCTCGCCCGTCAGCGAACGGCCGACGAAAGCGATCTCGGTCAGGCGCAGATAGAGCCCCATCTCGCCGATCGTATCGCCCAGATAGACGTCGGTATCGGGCGCGATGGGCTCGCCCTTCGAGCGCCGCGCAACCTTCAGCCCCTTGGCCGCGCACATCTCGGCAACCGCGTCGGCGCGGTCGGGGTGGCGGGGCACGATGATGGTCGCGACGTTGCGATGCCGCTTCTTCAGCGCCAGATGGACGTTGGCCGCGATTTCCTCCTCGCCCTCATGGGTCGAGACGGCGGCCCAGGTCGGCCGTGCGCTGACGGCGTCCTTCAGCGCCTGCAGCGCGGCAAGATCGGCCGGCGGCGGAACGGTGTCGACCTTCAGATTGCCCGAAACCGTCACCGGCCGCGCGCCGAGCGCGAGGAAGCGTTCGCCGTCCGTTTCGGATTGCGCGACGACATGGGCGAGGTTCTCGAACAGCGCCTCGGCGAGGTGCGCGCGCTTGCTCCAGCGCGCGAAGGAGCGATCGGAAAGCCGGCCGTTGACCAGCACCTGCGGCACCCTCCGCGCGCCGAGTTCGAGGATCGTCATCGGCCAGATCTCGGATTCGGCGATGATGGCGAGGTCGGGCTCCCAATGGTCGAGGAAACGGTCGACGGCGGGTTTCAGGTCGAGCGGCACATATTGGTGGATGATCGCGTCGCCGAGACGTTCGTCAGCGACGCCGGCGGAGGTGACCGTTCCCGTCGTCAGCACGACATGGATGCCATCGGCGGCGATCTTCTTGACCAGCGGCACGACCGCCAGCGTCTCGCCGACGCTCGCGGCGTGGACCCAGACCAGCGGCCCGTCCGGCCTTGCGACTTGCGTGACGCCATAGCGCTCGCGCCGGCGCTTGCGGTCTTCCTTGCCGCGGCTCGCGCGATAGGCGACATAGCCGCCGATCAGCGGGTAGGCAGCCGCGCCGGCGAGCCGGTAGGTGGTGAGCAGCGCGCGCGCCCAGCGTTCGCTCATGCCGCCGCTCCCACCAGCCCGTAGGCCCTTGCCGTGACCCGGTTCAGCGCGGCCGTCACATCGCGGCGCGCGACTTCCATCGCCGCGTCGTCGGCATCGGCGGGCACGTGGATGGCCTCGCCGATCGCGATGCCGGCCCGGCCGAATGGCAGATTGATGGCGGTCTTGTCCCAGCTTCTGTCGAGCACCTTGCGGCGGCTGGTCGCCAGCGCGGCGGGAATGATCGGTCGGCCGGAAATGCGCGCCAACGTGACGATGCCGAGCCCTGCGTCGCGCGGCGTGCCGTGCGGAATGTCGGCGATCATCGCGACGTTGCGGCCCTGGTCGAGAATGCGCTTCAGCATGATCAGCGCCCGCGCGCCGCCCTTGTCCGTGTCATGCCCCTCGCGTCCGCCCGAACCGCGCACGATGCCGAAGCCGAGCCGTTCGGCAACCAGCGCGTTGAGTTCGGCGTCCCGGCTCTTCGAGAACAGCGCCGTAAAGCGCAGTTCGCGCGGCAGATAGGCCGGCGCGAGCAGATGCTGGCCGTGCCACAGCGCAAGGATCACCGGCTCGTGCGGCTGGATCGCGGCGATCGGATCGTCCGAACCGGCGGCAACCGGGTTGGTCGCCTTGATCGCGCGCAACAGCGCGACGACGCCGGC
The DNA here is from genome assembly GCA_023389195.1 of Pseudomonadota bacterium. Lineage (GTDB taxonomy): Bacteria > Pseudomonadota > Alphaproteobacteria > Rhizobiales > Rhizobiaceae > Aliihoeflea. The sequence continues at coordinate 22,039 of JAEWET010000032.1, read as the reverse complement.
TGCGAGCGCATTCTTGGCGGCCGGCGTTTCGGCGAGCGGCCCGCGCAGCTTTTTCCATGCCGCCTTCAGCGGCCGGCGGCGCGGCGCTGCGGCGCCATCGATGCTGTCGGTATTGCTGATGGTCTTCTTTCCCATCCGGCGGGCAAATCAGCTCTGCGGTTCGAGCAGGCGGTGCAGATGCACGATAAAGTAGCGCATCTGGGCGTTGTCCACGGTTTCCTGCGCCTTGGCGCGCCATGCGGCCTCGGCGGATTTGTAGTCGGGGAAGATTCCGACGACATCAAGGCTCGCCAGATCCTTGAACTGCACGCCCTTGAGCGAGGTGAGTTCGCCGCCGAACACGAGATGCAGGAGTTGTTGGTTGGAGCTTTCTTCAGCCATCGGACAATCGCTTTTGCTATTCATGAAACGGGTTCGGGCGCGCGAAGCACCCGGCGGGCAATGCTTAGATCAGTTCGCGGATTTTTGGAACCTACCAGCCAGCCCACTACCAGCCTTGGGACCAGTCGGGATCGCGCGCCTCTTGAACCATCGCGGCCAGGAGCGCGCCGGAACCGGCGACCAGCGAGCCGTGGCGCGGGCTCTTCCCGGCGTAAAGCGGCGCGACGCCCTGCGGCGTCAACACCTCGCCGCCGGCGCGGCGCAGGATCAGGTCGGCCGCCGCCAGGTCCCAGTCATGCGCGTTGGGCTTGACAAAGGTGGCGTCGATCTCGCCGTCCGCGACCATCGCGATGCGGTACGCGAGCGAGGGAATGTAGGGCACCTTCACCGTCTGGCCGATGCCGGGCAGAAGCGTCTTCGTCATGGTCTTGGGGCCGGCGACGATCGGCACGTCGCCCGCCACGCGCACCTTGATCGCCTCGCCGTCCCGCAGCGCCGGGCCGTCGCGCGTCGCCTCGAAAATCTGTTCCTTCACCGGCGCGTCGAGCACGCCGGCGATGGGGCGCCCGTCTTCCACGATCGCGATCGACACGCACCACATGTCGAGGCCGTTGATGAAACCGCGCGTGCCGTCGATCGGATCGACGACGAAGGTGCGCCGCGCGGAAAGCCGCGACGTGTCGGCAACCGTCTCCTCCGACAGCCAGCCATAGTCCGGCCGCGCGGCCAGAAGTTCGGCCTTCAGGAAGCGATCGACGGCGATGTCGGCTTCGGTAACCGGCGACTGGCCGGTCTTCATCCACACGTCCGGCGTCTTGCCGAAATAGCGCATGGCAATGCGCCCCGCCTCGCGCGCGGCTTCGCGGATCAGCGCCAGTTCGGCGTTGTCGTCATTCGCCAGCAAGCGTCATTCCTTCGATCAGCAGCGTGGGGGCCGCGGTGCCGAAATTGCGGTCGACGTCGTTCGCCGGCACCATGCCCAGAAACATCGTCTTCAAATTCGAGGCGATGGTCACTTCGGAGACCGGGTGGGTCAATTCGCCATTCTCGATCCAGAAGCCCGAGGCGCCGCGGCTGTATTCGCCGGTCACCATGTTGACCCCCTGGCCGAACACTTCGGTGACGTAGAAGCCTCGCTTCAGCCCGGAGATCATGTCCTGCGGCGACGCCGTTCCCGGCTCGATGGCGAAATTGGTCGAGGTCGGGTTGACCGAAGTGCCCGCCCGCGAGCCGCGCCCATTCGTCGTCAGCCCCAGTTCACGCGCTGCCGAGGTCGACAGGAGCCAGTGCTTGAGCACGCCGTCCTCGACCATGGTCAGCACCTCGCCCTCCACACCCTCGCCGTCGAAGGGCCGCGACGACGGCCCGCGCACGCGCAGCGGGTCGTCGGTTACGGAAATGGCAGCGGAGGCGATCTTCTCGCCCATCCTGTCGCGCAGGAAGCTCGTCTTGCGCGCGACGGCAGCGCCATTGATCGCGCCGGCCAGATGGCCCGCGATGCCGCGCGCGACGCGCGGATCGAAGATCACATCGACCGGGCCGGTCTTCGCCTTGCGTGCTCCCAACCGCCGCACCGTCCGCTCGCCCGCCCGCCGGCCGATCGCTTCCGGTGCGTCGAGGTCGGCGAAATGCAGCCGCGAGCAAAAGTCGTAGTCGCGCTCCATGCCGGTGCCTTCGCCGGCGATGACGCTCACCGAGCGGCCGAAGCGCGTCGCCATGTACTGGCCGAGAAACCCGTCCGAGGTCGCCAGCACCAGCCCGCCCATGCCCGCGCTCGCCGAGGCACCGCCGGAATTCGTGACGCCCGTCACCGCGCGCGCCGCATCCTCCATGGCAAGCGCATCCTCGCGCATGCGCGCAGCGTCGATCTCGGTTCCGTCGAACAGGTCGAGGTCGCGGATCGTGCGCGCTAGGCGGTCCCTGTCGGCAAGGCCCTGCACCGGGTCTTCCGGCGACACTTTCGCCATCGCCACCGCGCGGCTCGCCAATTCGTCCGCATGCGCGCCGGCTGCCGCCGATACGCTCGCCACGCGCCGGCCGATGAAGACGCGCAGCGCGATGTCGTCGCTTTCGGCCGCTTCCGTGCCCTCGACCTTGCCGAGCCGCACCGTCACGTCGGCGGAGCGCGAGCGCACCGCCACCGCATCGGCCGCGTCGGCGCCGGCGCGCTTCGCCGCCTCGACCAGCGATGCGACGAGGTCTTGCAGCCTGGCGGTCTCGATCTGGCTCATGGAAATGTCCTGATTGGTCGAATGCAGTGGCGGGCGGCATTGGCGGGCGACATATCCGCCCCATCTATTGTTCGCGCCCGACATGTGCAATGGCTGAGCCGCGTTCGGGCGCCTTGCCGTGCCCACCCGCAGCAGACGAAAACATGCAAGGACAATCGACGTGACGCCTTTCCACCTCGCCTTCCCGGTCCGCGATCTCGAACAGACGCGGGCCTTTTATGCCGACGTGCTCGGCTGCGCCATCGGCCGCTCTTCCGACACCTGGGTCGATTTCGACCTTTACGGCCACCAGATGTCGGCGCATCTGCGCCCCGGCGTCCAGGAGGCGGCGCGCGACGGCCAGGTCGGCGGCATCGTCGTTCCGATCCCGCATTTTGGCGTCGTCCTCGAAATGGCCGACTGGACGGCGCTCGCAGAGCGGCTCGAAGCGCGCGATGACGTCGAATGGATCGAAAAGCCGCAGGTTCGCTTCAAGGGCGAGCCGGGCGAGCAGGCGACGCTCTTCATCTGCGATCCGTCCGGCAACGCGCTCGAATTCAAGGGCTTCAATTCGATGGACAAGGTCTTCGCCCATTGACCGACACGCCGGCTGACGCCCCTGTCCCCGACGCGCCGCCACCGCGCGAACAGGGCAAGTTCGTCACCGGCTCGACCATGCGCCATGTCGTGACGATGACGGCGACCGGCTCGATCGGGCTGATCGCCGTCTTCTTCGTCGACGCGCTCAATCTCTTCTACATCTCGATGCTCGGCGTGCAGGAACTCGCCGCCGCCATCGGCTTCGCCTCGACGCTGATGTTCTTCACCATCTCGGTGGCGATCGGCTTCACCATCGCGACCTCGGCCGTCGTGTCGCGCGCCCTCGGGCGCGGCGACCGCGAAGAGGCCGCGCGCATGGGCGGCGCGTCGGTCCTCTACATGGCCGCCACCACGATCCTGATCGCCGCTTGCATGTGGCCCTTCCTGCACCAACTCGTCGGATTGCTCGGCGCGCGCGGCGAAACGCAGGAACTGGCGACGCGCTTCCTGCAGATCGTCATTCCCTCCATGCCCATGGTCGCCGTCGGCATGGCGACGACCGGCATCATGCGCGGCGTCGGCGATGCGCGCCGCGCCATGTATGTCACGCTCGCCGGCGGCATCGCGGCCGCCATCCTCGATCCGATCTTCATCTTCGGTTTCGGGCTCGGCCTCGACGGCGCGGCGATCTCGACCGTCATCTCGCGGGCCCTTCTGCTGGCCGTCGGCCTCTACGGCGCGCACAAGGTCCACCGGCTGATGAAGATGCCGGACCTTTCAGGCTTCAAGGCGGCGCTGCGCCCCTTCTTCGGCATCGGCGTGCCCGCCGTCCTCACCCAACTCGCGACGCCGGTCGGCAATGCTTACGTCACCGTCGAAATGGCGGCGTTCGGAGACGAGGCGGTCGCCGGCTGGGCCATCGTCGGCCGCATCCTGCCGGTCGCCTTCGGCGTCATCTTCGCACTGTCGGGCGCGATCGGCCCGATCCTCGGCCAGAATTACGGCGCGCGGCGCTACGACCGGCTGAACGATGCGCTGCGCGACGCGCTGCTTTTCACCCTGCTCTACGTCCTGGCCATCTGGGCCCTGCTCGCCATCTTCGCCGGCCCGATCGCCGATCTTTTCGGCGCGACGGGCGAGGCCCGCGAACTCGTCGTCTTCTTCTGCCTGTTCGCGGCCGGTTCGTTCCTCTTCAACGGCGCGCTTTTCGTCGCCAACGCCGCCTTCAACAACCTCGGCTACCCGACCTATTCGACGCTGCTCAACTGGGGCCGCTCGACGCTCGGCGTCATCCCGTTCGTTTGGCTCGGCGCGCAGTATTTCGGCGCCAAGGGCGTCATCGCCGGCTGGGCGCTCGGCGCCGTCTTCTTCGGCATCGCCGCCGTCATCATCGCCTTCCGCACCGTCCGCGGCATCGGCCCGCGCATGATGGCCGGCGAAGTCCTGCCCGACGCGCCCCCGGCCGCGAACTCGGCCTTTTCGACGGGCAAGGCGTCGACGTTGCAGTAGGGTTTCTGCGAAGAGGACCCCCACCCTTTATCCCTCCCCACAAGGGGGAGGGAAGACGTGAGCGTCGCGCCACATCTTTAATCCTGGCGCAATGTTGACGAAATGATCGCCACGCCGACGAACTCCCTCCCCCTTGTGGGGAGGGATAAAGGGTGGGGGTCACTTCAGAAAAAACCCTACTTCCCTTCCCGCGCCTCCACCGCCGCATCGATCGACCGCTTCAGCTCATCGCGGATCGATTCCGTCGCCGCCATCACCAGCTCCATCTTCATGAAGTCCAGCACCCGGAACTCTGAAACCGGCGGGCGGATGAGGATTTGCGGCTGGCAGCGGGTCAAATTGAGGGCGATGATCGACTGCATCATGATCTGGCTGGTGCCGAACAGGAGGTCGATCGAATCCGGCCCCTTCGGCGTCTCCTTCGTCGGATAGCCGACGACGTCGACCGCGATGACGATGTCGGCGGCGTCCTGGACGAGATCGAAGGGCACCGGATCGTAGAAGCCGCCGTCGATCAGCAGTTTGCCCTCGCGCCGCACCGGGCGGAACACCGCCGGCAGGGCCGCCGAGGCGGCGAGCGCGGAGCGCAGGTCGCCCGTGTCGAGCACGGCGAGGTCGTGGGCGAAGAAGTCCGTCCCGGTCACCTTGAGGGGGATCTGCAACTGCTCGAACGTCTCGGGAATCTCGCCCGGCAGGAAGGATCGCAGGATGCGCTCGAGGTTGAACTGGCCGAACCTGATCCCGCCTTCCAGCATCTCGGCGAGCGATTGCGGGCGCGAGCGCCAGAGCCGGCTCGCCACCTCGGCGCGCTTGCCGAGCACGGCCCGGGCATAGTCGCGGATGTCGCGACCCGTCATGCCCGCCGCCATGCCCGCGCCCATGATCGCCCCGATCGAGGAGCCCGAAATCATGGTCGGCCGGATGCCGAGTTCGTCCAGCGTCTCGATGACGTGGATATGCGCCAGCCCGCGCGCACCGCCGCCGCCGAGCGCCAGCGCGAATGTCGGCCCGCTCGTGGCGGCGGGCCGGGCATGTTCGCTTTCGATCAGGGTCGGAACGGGCGCATCCATGGCAGTTCTCAGTTCGACGTGTCGGTGTCTTCCTCGCCGGCCGCCGCGCCGTTGCCGGTGTCGGTTTCCTGTGCCTGCGGCCCGATCACCAAGAGCGACGGCTCGGCGGTGAGCAAGCGTTGCGCCGATGCCCTTACCTGGTCAAGCGTTACCGATTCGATCTCGCCGACGCGCGTTTCGATATAGTCCATGCCCAGATCGTCGCGCTGCAGTTCAAGAAGCGTGCGCGCGATGGAGGCGGACGAGTCCAGATTGTTGATCGCATAGGCGCCGACGACATAGGTCTTGGCCTTGGCCAGTTCCTCTTCGGTCGGCCCCTCCTCGATGAACTTCGCCACCTGGTCCTTGATCACGTCGAGCGCCTGCGTGACCTGGTCGGCCCGCGTCGAGGTGGAGATGGCAAGCGCGTTCGAGTATTCGCGGCCCTGGAGCCACGAACCGATGCCGTAGGTCAGGCCCCGCACCTCGCGCACCTCGTTGAAGAGGCGCGAGGAGAACGTGCCGCCACCGAGGATATGGTTCATCAGATAGGCGGCGAAGAATTCCGGGTCGTCGCGCTCGATGCCCGGATAGACGAGCTGAAGCGTGCTTTGCGGCAAGGCGAACTCGTAGAGCACTTCCTCGCCGAGTTTCGGCTCGACGCGGGCGATGTCCTTCAATTGCGCCTCGTCGGGCAGATCGCCGAAAATGCGGTCGAGATCGGCCTTCAGCGTTTCCGCATCGATCGCGCCGACGACGGCGACATGCAGGTTCGACTTCGCTAGGAGATCGCCATGCGTGGCGCGCAGATCGTCCGGCGTCACGGTGGTGATCGTCGCCTCGGTGCCTTCGCGCTCGAGCGCATAAGGATGGTCGCCATAAAGCGTGCGTGAGAATTCGCGCATGCCCTGTCGCTGCGGATCGCGCGAATTGGCGCGGATGCCCGTCAGAATCTGCTGGCGCATGCGCTCGACCGGGTTGTCGTCGAAGCGCGGCTCGTTGACCGCGAGTGCCAGAAGGTCGAGCGCCTCGTCCTTGTTGTCGGACAAGAGCCGCATCGAGCCATAGAGCGCGTCGGTCGAGGCCTCGAACGACATTTCGGCGCCGGCATTGTCGAGCGCTTCCTGGAACGCGTTCGATTCCAGGTCACCCGCGCCCTCGTCGAACAGCGCGCTCATCAAATTGACGAGCCCGCCCTTGCCGTCCGGGTCCTGGATCGAGCCGCCCTCGAAGGCGAAATTGATGGCGATCATCGGGATCGTGTAATCCTCGACGAGCCAGGCCGTGACGCCCGAATCCGAGCGCACTTCCTGAATGTCGACGGCGGCCGAGGCGGGCCAGGCGATGGTCAGCGCCAGTGCGGTCGCGCCGACGGCCTTTGCCAGCGCCGTGGTGAAAGTCGATGCCTTGAATGGGAAGCTCACGAGCGGCCCTCCTCTTGGGGCAGAAGATAGCCCGTCACCGAGCGGTTCTGGTCGAGATAGCGCGCGGCGGCGGCCTTGATGGCATCGGCCTCGACGGCGCGGATGCGCTCGGGCCATTCCTCGACATCCGCGACGGTCGAGCCCGTCGTCAGTGCCGAACCGTAAAGGTTCGCCATGCCGGACTGGTCGTCACGCGCGAAGATGATCGAGCGCAGGTAGCGGTTCTTCGCCGCTTCGAGCTCGTCGGCGGTGATGCCCTCTTCGGCGATCTTGCGGATTTCGGCATCTGCGGCCGCCTCGACGTCTTCGAGCGTCGCCTCGCCGCGCGGCGCGCCATAGACGCCGAAGATCGTCGCGTCGAGCGACGTCCCGCGGAAATATGCACCAGCCGACGATGCGATGCCCTGCTCCACCACCAGCGACTGATAAAGCCGCGAGCGGATGCCGCCGCCGAGAATTTCGGCCAGAAGGTCGAGCGCCTCGGCCTCGCCGTCCTCGGCGGTCGTATAGGACGGCACCACCCAGGATTTCGAATAGCCCGGCACCGTCACGCGCTCGTCGCGATAGGTCACCGTGCGCGCGGTGCGCTGCGCCGGCTCCTCGGTGCGCGTGCGTGCTCCCAGTTCCGGGTTGGACGGGATCGCGCCGTAATATTCGGTCGCAAGCTCGCGCACCTCCTCGACATCGACATCGCCGGCGACGACCAGCACCGCATTGTTCGGCGCGTAGTAGCGCTGGTAGAATTCCAGCGCGTCGGCGCGGTTCAGCTTCTCGATCTCGTGCATCCAGCCGATGATCGGCACGCCGTAGCCGTGGTTCTGGTAGAGCGTGGCGTTGACCGATTCACCGAGAATGGAATTGGGCTGCGTCTCGATGCGCGAATTGCGTTCCTCGATCACCACCTGCCGCTCGGGATCGACCACCGCGTCGGTCAGGACGAGGCCGGTCATCCGGTCCGCCTCGAACTCCATCATGGTTTCCAGATGCTCGGGCGCGATCTGCTGGAAATAGGCGGTGTAGTCGTAGGAGGTGAACGCGTTCTCGCGCCCGCCCACCTCGGCGATGCGGGCCGAGAACTCACCTTGCGGATGCTCGTCCGTGCCCTTGAACATCAGATGTTCGAGGAAATGCGCGATGCCCGACTTGCCCGGCTCCTCGTCGGCCGAACCGACCTTGAACCACAGCATGTGCGTGACGACGGGGGCGCGGCGATCGGGGATCACCACCACTTCGAGCCCGTTGTCGAGCGTGAAGTCAGCGATCTGGTTTTCGGCCGGAGCGGCGCTCGCGTCCTGCGCGGACGCTGCGCCCGACAGAAGCGCGAGACCGATCGCCGTTCCTGCGAGACCTCTCGCCATTGCGGCGGGCATCAAGTGCATTCGCTTGTCCTCGGTTTGATATGCGTTGGACGACAGATAGCGCGTTCGCCCACGGCGAAGAACCGGCGCGCCGATTAAATCTTCGTCATGTCTGGAGACCGAGAGAGGCCGAAATCAGGCAGCGAGGCAAAAGGCGATGGTCGTGTCGCCATAGTCGCGCCGTTCGTCGAGCGTGAAACCGGCCGGCGGCTGGAAGGGCGTTGCGGCCGCTTCCTCGACGAGGCAGAGCGCGCCGGGCTTCAGCCAGCCGCCGTCGCGCGCGGCAACAAGCGCCAGTTCGCCAAGACCCTTGCCATAGGGCGGATCGGCAAAAACGAGGTCGAAGGCCTGGAGCGTACCCGCCTCGCCGAGCTTCGTCGCGTCGCGGCGGAAGATCTTGGTCCGGCCGGACAGGCCGAACGCCTCGACATTGGTGCGGATCAATCCGCGGCCTTCCGCCGATTCCTCGATGAAGACGCCATAGGACGCGCCGCGCGACAGGGCTTCGAGGCCAAGCGCACCGGTTCCGGCGAAAAGGTCGAGCACGCGCGCGCCGTCGAGGTGTTCAGCGTAGCGATGCGCGATGACGTTGAAGACGGCCTCCCGTGCGCGGTCGCTCGTCGGTCTGATCGCGCTGGTCTTGGGTGTCGCCAGAGGTCGGCCGCGAAACGCGCCGCCGACGATCCTCATCGCCCGCGATCTCCACGATTGCCGCCCGGACGTCCACCGGATGGCCTGTTGCCGCCGGGCCGACCATCCCGATCGTCACGACGCGGGCCTTTCGGACCCTCGGCACCCTGCGGCCGCGGCTTGCCGGCATAGCGCTTGCCCTCGGTCTCCTCGGCGCGGCGGGCGGCCTTCTTCGGCCCCACCGCCTTGGCGCCCGGCGCCATCCAGACATTGGCCGTGCGCGAGCGCTGCGGCTCGGCCTTCTTTTCGAAGCCGGCCTTGCCGCCCTTCGAATCCGCGCCCTTGCCGCCGGCACCCTTGAAGCCTGCGCCCTTCGGGCCGCCGCGCCCGCCGGGTTTCGATGTCTGCAAGCGCCCCAGCGCGTCCTCGCGCCGCTCGTCCTTGTCGCGCTTGCGCGGCGCGGGCTTGCGCACATCCTCTTCGCTGACGCGCTGCGCCACCGGCTGGTTGGAGAATTCCTTGATCACCGGCGCGTCGAAATCGGCGCCCGATTCGGCGATCAGCTTGTCGCCGAGCTGGTCGCGCAAATGGCGTCCGCGCAGTTCCTGGATCTCGCCCTCGGCGAGTTCGCCAAGCTGGAACGGCCCATAAGAGACGCGGATCAGGCGCGTGACCTCGAGGCCGAGCGCGCCCATCACGTTCTTGACCTCGCGGTTCTTGCCCTCGCGCAGGCCGACGGAAATCCAGGCATTGGTGCCCTGCTCGCGCTCCAGCACCGCCTCGATCGCGCCGTAGAAGACGCCGTCGACCGCGATGCCGTCCTTCAGCGCCTCCAGCTTCTCCGGCTCGACCTTGCCGTGGACGCGCACGCGATAACGGCGCAACCAGCCCGTCGCCGGCAGTTCCAGCGTGCGCGCAAGGCCGCCATCGTTGGTCAGGAGCAGGAGCCCCTCTGTGTTGATGTCGAGACGGCCGACCGTCAGCAGGCGCGGCAGGCCCTTCGGCAGCACGTCGAAAACGGTCTGACGGCCTTCCGGGTCCTTGTTGGTCGTCACCACGCCGGACGGCTTGTGGAACAAAAAGAGCCGCGTGCGCTCGATCGCCGGGATCGGCTCGCCATCGACCTCGATGCGATCCTTTCCGGTGACGTTCAAAGCCGGGCTGTCGAGCACCTTGCCGTTCACCGACACGCGGCCGGCGGCGATCATGTCCTCGGCGTCGCGGCGCGAGGCGACGCCCGCGCGCGCCAGCCGCTTGGCGATCCGCTCCTCGCCGCGCGCGGCTTCGGCCACATTGTCGGCTGGCGGGCGACGGTCGTCATCGCGCTTCTGATACGGCTTGCGGTCGCCGTCACGCTTCTGGAAGGGTTTGCGGTCGCCGTCCTCGCGACGCGCAAATGGCTTCTTGTCGCCATCGCGCGCGGCATAGGGCTTGCGATCCCCGTCGCGCTTTACGAACGGCTTGCGATCCCCGTCGCGCTTCACGAACGGCTTCTTCTCGCCATCTCGCGCCGCATAGGGCTTGCGGTCTCCGTCGCGTTTCTGGAAAGGCTTGCGGTCACCGTCCTCGCGCTTGGCAAAGGGCTTCTTGTCGCCGTCGAAGCGACGCTTCGGCCGATCCTCGCCGGAGCCCGCGCCTTCGCGCTTGACGAAGGGCTTGCCGCGCGCGCCCTGCGGACGTTCGCTGCGCTCACCGTCGCGCGCCGCGTACGGCTTGCGGTTGCCCGTGCGGTCGCCGGAGCGGCCCTTGTTCTTATTGTCGTTGGTCATGTGGCCTTTGCCTTTCAGCGCGGGTAACTATCAGAGCGTTTTCAGCTCTGCGAGTGAAATGTCTCAGAATCAGTCCCAATCCGCGCGGCCGGACTTCATGGCGCTGGCCTTCGGCGAAGCCGAGGCCGCCGCCGCGCGCGGCGAAGTGCCGGTCGGCGCCGTCATCGTCCGCGACGGCGAGGTCGTGGCACGCGCCGGCAACCGCACCCGCGAGCTCAACGATCCGACCGCCCATGCCGAGATGCTCGCCATCCGTGAAGCCTGCGCGGCTCTCGGCCAGGAACGCCTTACCGGGCTCGATCTCTACGTCACGCTGGAGCCATGCGCCATGTGCGCAGCGGCGATTTCCTTCGCGCGCATCCGGCGGCTCTATTTCGGCGCGGAAGACGAAAAAGGCGGCGCCGTCGTCAACGGGCCGCGCTTTTATTCCTCACCCACCTGTCACCACGCGCCCGAAACCTATTCGGGCTTTTCGGAGCAGAAATCCGCAACGCTGCTGCGCGCCTTTTTCAGGTCGCAGCGCGGTTAGCCGATCAAAGGCCGGGGATCATGTCGCGCCAGGTCACCTTGCCCTGCGCCTGGCGGGCAGCGCGTTCCTTGCGCCATTCGTCTTCGCCGACATCGCCGACGGGTGCGGATTCGGCGGGCTGGCGATACTGGATCGGCGGCTCGGACAGGAAGCGCCGCTGGTTCGGATCGCGGGACTGCGACTGGGCAAGCCGGCGGTTGAACTCCTCACGCTGGTTGACGCGATCGACGTCGTTCATCGCGATGCCCTTCGAACTGTCCCAGTCCGTCGTGCCACCGGCCATCCGCGCTCCGCGCAGGCCGGAATTGTACGAATTGTCGTCCTGGTTGAGCGTCGCCTCCTCGCGAACGCGGGCAAGCCGCGCCTCGGGCGATTCCGGCCATGCCTGGCCGCTCGCCGCGCTCTGCTGCGGCTGAGGCAGGACCGCCGTGGAAGCAGGGCGCACGAGATCGCCGCGCGGCTGGTAGTTGATCGGCTCGCGCTGTTCGGGCGCCAGGGAAAGGATGCCGGTGACGTCCTCGAGAAGTTGCTGGTCCGAAGGTGTGCCGGTGCCATAGGTCGGCCCCATGCAGCCGGCCAGCGTCAAGGCGGAAGCAAGGGCCAGTCCGGCCGGCAGCATCCGGTTCGCCGTCAGTCTTGCATTGCTCATCATACCCTCTTCCGTCGTGGCTGCAGCCCCAGCGCGCCTTCGCCCGCAAACGCGGCGACAACAAGGCGTCCAATCTCGGGGTGCCTGTATCGCATGACGCGCCTGCCCGCGCAACGGCAGGCCCGCCATTGCCAACACACTTCGCTGGCATCAGCACAACCGCTTGTTGCAGGAACGAAATGCGGTCTACATGCAAATCGTTGGGGGCAAAAGCAGCAGCGCCGCGCCAGCCGGCGCGACCGGGAGGATGAGCCAACCCGGCCGTGGCAACGGCTTTGCTTTCAACAAGGAGTGACGCGATGTGGTTCTTGCCGCTGAGTGTCAGCTTTAGAATGAATAAAACCCGGAGGGGCTGGTCACTGCACCTCCGGGTCAATCTCATTATCTAAGGCGAAACGGAGGCCCGGTTACCGCCGGGTCTCCACTCCAGAACCGAATATAGCGCCACAGCGCCCAGCCATCAAGCCAGCCGGCGAGCAAGCGTAATTCCCGTCCTTGCGGTTCGAAAATCTACGTCTAAAATCAACTCGTTGGGCGCAGAAGCAGCAGCGTCGAGCCAGCCGGCGCGACCGGGAGGATGAGCCGACCCGGCCGTGGCAACGGCTTTGCCTCCAAACTGGAGGTTTGCGGTGATACCCATCGTCGTGACCTTGGAAATACGAAAAACCCGGACAAGCTGGCTAGTGCGCGTCCGGGTTCTATTCGTATAATCCAAGAAAAGGAGGCCCGGTTACCGCCGGGTCTCCACTCCAGAACCGAATATAGCGCCGCAGCGCCCAGCCATCAACCCAGACGGCCGAGCCTGCGCAATTCCTGCAGCGCAGCCGCATCGCGTGCGGATACGTCGGGGAAGTCGGCGTCCTGCCCGACATCGTCGGTGAAGCGCCAGGAGCGCGCGCATTTCTCGCCCGACGCACGCTTGAACACGACGCCGACGCCCTTGACATCGTCCAGTACGAACGCGTCTTCCGGCGCCGCGCCCTCGACGATCTCGATGCCGCTGGTGATCGAGATTTCGGCCATGTCGCGGTCGGCGATCGCCGCGAGCAAATCCGCATCAGCGACGTAGACGACCGGTGCCGCCTCGAGCGAGGAGCCGATGGTCTTGTTCTTGCGCTCGATTTCCAGCGCGCCAGTGACGACGCGGCGGACCTGGCGCACCTTGCGCCACTTTTCCGCCAGCGCCGCATCGCGCCACTCGGCGGGCACCGCGTCGAACTGCGTAAGATGCACCGACACCGCATCCGGATATCGCTCCAGCCAGGCTTCCTCGCAGGTAAACGGCAGCATCGGCGCGAGCCACTTGACCAGATTATCGAACAGCTTGCGCACCACCACGATCGCCGCCTTGCGCCGCGTGCTCGAGGGCGCGTCGCAATAGAGCGTGTCCTTGCGGATGTCGAAATAGAAGGCCGAAAGCTCGACGACCATGAAGTCGATCAGCGTGCGGGTGACGCGCTTGAAGTCGAACGCGTCGTAGCCCTTGCGCACGACCTCGTCGAGTTCGGCGATCCGGTGCAGCATCAGCCATTCGAGTTCGGGCATGTCGGCGAACGCGACCTCCTCGCCCTCGTCATGGGCGAGCGTGCCGAGCATCCAGCGGATCGTATTCCGGAGCTTGCGATAGGCGTCGATATTGGTCTGCAGCACGTTCTTGCCGAGCCGCTGGTCCTCCCAATAGTCGGTCGTCATGACCCACAGGCGCAGGATGTCTGCGCCGGACTTTGACATCACGTCCTGCGGCGTGACCGTATTGCCCAATGATTTCGACATCTTGCGGCCGTCTTCGTCCATGGTGAATCCATGGGTGACGACGGTGTCGTAGGGCGCGCGGCCGCGTGTTCCGCAGCTTTCCAGAAGCGAGGAATGGAACCAGCCGCGATGCTGGTCGGAGCCTTCCAGATAGACGTCGGCCGGCCATTTCAGGTCCGGGCGGTCCTCCAGCGTGAAGGTATGGGTCGAGCCCGAATCGAACCAGACGTCGAGAATGTCGGTGACCATCGACCAGTTCTCGTTGGCGTGCGAGCCGAGGAAGCGCTCGCGCGCTCCGGCCGCAAACCAGGCATCCGCGCCTTCGGCCTCGAACGCGTCGAGGATGCGCTGGTTGACCTCCTCGTCGATCAGCACCTCGCCATTCTCGTCGGCGAAGACGCAGATCGGCACGCCCCAGGCGCGCTGGCGCGACAGCACCCAGTCGGGCCGGTCCTCGATCATCGCCCGCAGCCGTGTCTGGCCTGCGGCGGGCACGAAGCGCGTGTCGTCGATCGCCTTCAGCGCCCGGGAGCGCAAGGTCGTGCCATCACCCAGCTCCTTGTCCATGTGGACGAACCATTGCGGTGTGTTGCGGAAGATCACCGGCTTCTTGGAGCGCCAGGAATGCGGATAGGAGTGCTTCAGCCGGCCGCGCGCGAACAGCATGTTGGCAGTGATCAGCGCCTCGATGACGGCCTTGTTGGCGTCGCCCTTCTTGCCGTTGTCGTCGATGACGCGCGCCGCGCCGCCCTCGCGATCCGGCCCGAAGCCCGGCGCGTCCTTGGTGAAGAAGCCGGCGTCGTCGACGGTGAAGGGGATCTTCGTCGGGATGCCGCGCGCTTCCAGATCGCGCGCGCCGTCCATCCAGGCGTCAAAATCCTCGCGGCCATGGCCCGGCGCGGTGTGGACGAAGCCGGTGCCGGCGTCGTCGGTGACATGGTCGCCGGCGAGCATCGGCACGACGAAGTCATAACCGCCGCCGAGGCCTTTGAGCGGATGGCTCAATTCAAAGGTCTCAAGCATGTCGGCAGGAACATCGCTCAGTTTCTCGAAACCGAGCTTCGCCTTTGCGAATGACTCGTCTGCCAACTTCTTAGCGAAAATCAGCTTTTCACCCGGCTGCGGGCCGAACTCGTTCTCTGCCGAGGTCACTTCGTAGAGGCCATACTCTACCCGCGGCGAATAAGCGACCGCGCGATTGCCTGGGATTGTCCACGGCGTTGTGGTCCAGATAACTACGAATGTATTCTCAAAGTCGTCGCGGAGCCCCATCGCAATATCAACGGCAGCAACTATTTGTTGCTCCGTGTCTTTCGGCATGCTGGAAGAATTTAGCGGAACCACCGGAAACTTCACCCAGACAGTATCGCTCTCATAATCCTGATACTCGACCTCGGCCTCGGCCAACGCGGTGCGCTCGACCACGCTCCACATCACCGGCTTCGATCCGCGATAAAGCTGGCCCGAGCTTGCGAACTTCAGCAGTTCGCCGGCGATCCGCGCCTCGGCGTGGAAGTTCATGGTCGTATAGGGATTGTCGAAATCGCCCTCGACGCCGAGGCGCTTGAACTCTTCGGCCTGCACGTCGATCCATTTCTGCGCGAATTCGCGGCACTCGCGGCGGAATTCGTTGACCGGCACCTGATCCTTGTCGAGCCCCTTGGCGCGATACTGCTCCTCGATCTTCCATTCGATCGGCAGGCCGTGGCAGTCCCAGCCCGGCACGTAGTTGGAATCGTAGCCGCGCATCTGGAACGAGCGCGTGATGACGTCCTTCAGGATCTTGTTGAGCGCATGGCCGATATGGATGTTGCCGTTGGCATAGGGCGGGCCGTCGTGAAGCACGAAGAGCGGACGGCCCTCGGCCTCCTTCCGCAGCTTCTTGTAAAGCCCCATCTCCTGCCAGCGCGCCACGATCTGCGGCTCCTTCTCGGGCAGGCCCGCGCGCATCGGAAACTCCGTCTGCGGCAGGTAAAGCGTCTTCGAATAGTCGATCTTCTCGGCAGCGTCGGTCATCGTCATGGCCCTGTGGCGAACAGCAAGGTTCGCGCGTCAATCAATGTCGGTAAAGGGAGCGCGCGCAAAGGGCGGCGCGGCAACGGCAGAAACCCGGACCGTCCGGCAGCCATCAGGCCACCCGGACAGCCGGGCCAATAATTCGTATCGTCCGCGCGATCATGGTCGGCAAGTCAGACATCGGGCGCTTTTAGCGGAGGCTCGGACGGGAATAAAGGGGTTTCCTTCCGGCGGCATGGGGAGGGCACCGGCGTTCCCCCTCTCCGCCTCACTGCGTTCGGCACCTCTCCCCCGCTGCGCGGGGGCGAGGAAGCGCTGCTGAAACGCCGATGCTTATCCAGTCCGGGTTCCTCGCCCCCTTCGGGGGAGAGGTGTCGAGGCGAAGCCGAGACGGAGAGGGGGTCTCCAGCCGGACTCCCCTTCCAGAGAATCTCAGAGCGAAAAATCGAACCGGTACGTTGCCGAGACACCGATCATGAACTGGTTCTCGTCGCCGCGCTCACGCACTAGGCTCGAATCTGCCGCCGGGCCGACGAGGCGCGAATACTCACCGAAGAGGCTCGTCTCCACCTTGTCCGTCACGTCCCACTTGATCGCGGCGCCGACGCCGACCGAGCGGAAGCCGCCTTCGGGCGTGTAGGGCGCAAGGCCGGAGGCCAGCGATTCGGATGCCGAGACGCCGTAATAGGCGTCGAAATAGTCGCTCGAGGCCATCGAGACGCGCGGGCCGGCCGAAATCTGCACGGTGGGCGAGAGGTTCATGAAGGCGTCGGCGGAAAGGTCGGCGACGATACCGTCATGCGAACGGATGCCGTGGCGCACTTCGCCGCGCACGCGCAGCCAGTCGGTCGGATAGACTTCGGCGAACCCGCCGAGTTCGACGCCGAAGCGGATCGGGTCGAGGCCGACGAGGTCGTCCGAATCGCCGCCGTCGCGCTCGAAGACGAGCTTGCCGGTCGGGCCGGCGCGGACGACGCCGTTGTCGAACAGGCCGATGGAGATATTGTCGTTGCGCGAGGAAAAGCGCCGCTCGGTGCCCTGGCGGCCGAAGGAGACGATCGGCTGGGCGACGAAGCGATACTTGTCGTCGCCTTCATATTCCGGGAGCGAAATCGCCGCGACGCCGAGCGTCAGGCTCCAGTCGCCGGAAAACCAGCCCGATTGCGCGAGCGACGGCGTCGCCAGCATGGTCGAGACGGAAAGAGCCAGACCGGCAACTGCGAATTTCGACATTCTTGATCTCCTCGCCGCGCACGTCACGCGATCAATCGCCCATGCCCGCTACGAGGCACCTTCACAAGTAAACAAATGTTTAGAGCGCGGCGAAGTGAAGCGCCGCGTCGAGTTCGCCCACCGGCTGTGCCTTTTCCATCACGGCGCGCGCCTCTTCCTCGTCGCGCTTCATCTGCGCGGTCAGCGCGTCGAGCCCGTCGAACTTCTCCTCGCCGCGCAGCCGGGCGAAGAAACCGACCTGGCAGGTCTCGCCGTAGAGCTCGCCGGAAAAGTCGAACAGGAAGGTCTCGAGCAGCGGCGCGCCGTCCTGGGTGACGGTCGGACGTCGTCCGAAGCTCGCGACGCCGTCATGGAGCTTGCCATCCGCGCGCTTCATCCGCACGGCATAGATGCCATGGGCAAGATGCACGTCCGGCGAAAGCACCATGTTCGCGGTCGGGTAGCCGAGCGTGCGGCCGAGCTTTTCTCCGCCGACGATTTCGGCCTCCACCGCGAAGCGATAGCCGAGCAGCCCGGCGGCCTCCGCCACATCGCCCTCAGCCAGCAATTCGCGGATGCGGCTCGACGAGACGATCTCCGCCCCCTCGTCGCGAAAGGCGTCGACCAGCGTGACGCCGAAGCCGTGGCGTCCGCCTGCCTCCATCAGGTAGGCAGGGCCGCCGGAGCGCGCCTTGCCGAAGTGGAAATCGAAGCCGGTCACCGCATGGGCGATGCCGAGCCGCTCCACGAGGATCGTCGCGACGAACTCCTCGGCGGACAGTTCGGCGAAATTTCTGTCGAAGCGCTGCTCGACCATGCCGTCGAAGCCGCAGGCTGCGAGAAGCCGCGCCTTCATCGCCGACGAGGTCAGGCGAAAGAGCGGGGTGTCGGGGCGGAAGAGCGTGCGCGGGTGCGGGTCGAAGGTCAGCACCAGCGCCGGCGCGCCGAGCCGCCGCGCTTCCTCCAGCGCCCGGTCGAGCACGGCGCGGTGGCCGCGATGGACGCCGTCGAAATTGCCGATCGCGACGACCGCGCCGCGCAAGCGTTCAGGCAGCGCATCGCTTCCGCAGATATGGGCGAAATCGCCGGGCATGGCCTAGGGTCACCTAACGAAGTCGTGGAATGGAAGCGACGGGCGCATAGCCGTGGCTGTCGAGGAAGGTCGCGAGGCGCGCCACATCCGGTGCGCCGTCGGCATCGTATTCGCGGGCGTGGATGCCGGCGGTGACGAACAGGATATCGATGTCGTTCGACACCGCACCCTTCACGTCGGTCATCACGCCGTCGCCGATCGCCAGAACGTCGCGCGGCTTGACCTGCCGGCCGAGCGCCTGCGCGGCGAGGATCAGCGCTGCGACGTAGATCGGCTGGTGCGGCTTGCCGGCAACGAAGGAGCGGCCGCCGAGCTGCGCATAGTCACGGGCGAGCGCGCCGGCGCACCAGACGAGCTTGTCGCCGCGCTCCACCACGATGTCGGGATTGGCGCAGATGAAGGGCAGGTCGCGCGAGCGGAAGCGCCGCAGCATCTGCGCATAGTCCTCGGGCGTTTCGGTCTCGTCATCGAACATGCCGGTGCACACGACGCCCGACGCCTCCTGCTCCTCGACGAGTTCGACGTCGAGCCCGTCATAGAGCGACAAGTCGCGGTCGAGGCCGAGATGGAAGATGCGGCGCGGGCCTTCGGCGATCAGATCGCGCGTCACGTCGCCGGAGGTGACCAGATAGTCCCAGCAGTCGCGCGGCACGCCGATCGCGGCGAGCTGGTCTTCCACGTCATCGCGCACGCGCGGCGAATTGGTGATGAGGACGACGATCTTGCCCTTCTGGCGCGCGCGCTTCAGTGCCGCGCAGGCATCGGGAAAGGGGTCGACGCCGTTGTGGACCACGCCCCAGACATCGCTCAAAATGACCGAATAACCGTCGGCAAGGTCGTCCAGGGTGTCGATCAGATTGGGCATTTCAGGCTCGTCGGCGCGATTGAAGTTGGCCTCGCATCTAGCGGAACACCGCGCCCGAGTCACCCGCTTTCAAGTCGCCTCGATCCCGTAGCGCTCGACGAGTTCGGGCTGGATCAACTTCGCATGGACGGCGAGCAGGATGAGTTGCGCGTCCATCCCCTCGCCCGCTTCCAGCGCCTTTTCCACGCGCGCCTCGATCGCCGCCAGCCGTTCGCCGCCATGCACGGCCTCGAAGGCGTTGGCGCCCATCACCGAATAGCCGAACATCTCGGCCACCGCCGGATAGGCTTCCGGCATCTCGTCGATGCCGTGGTCCTTCATCAGGTTGACGATGGTCATCTTGACCCCTTCGGGCACGAGCGCGGGATGCAGGTCGACCCCGCGCAGCGCAGCGTCGAGCTGGCGCAGGTCGGACGAACGGCCGAACATTCCGAAAAAGCCGAAGGAGGATCGTCTTAGCGTTGCCAGCTTCTTGACTCCCGTTTGCGGCGGGCCTATCTCACCGGCCAGTTGGCACTCACCTGATGGGAGTGCTAACGAAGTCCGGTTCTCCGGACGGAGGGAACCCCTACCATCATCCGTATCGAGGATCAAAGTCACATGACACAGTCGACGTTCCGCCCGCTTCACGACCGCGTGGTTGTCCGCCGGGTCGATTCCGAGGAAAAGACCAAGGGCGGCATCATCATTCCGGACACCGCCAAGGAGAAGCCGCAGGAAGGCGAAGTCATCGCCGTCGGCTCGGGCGCCCGTGACGAAGCCGGCAAGCTCGTTCCGCTGGACGTCAAGCAGGGCGACCGCGTGCTGTTCGGCAAGTGGTCCGGCACCGAAGTCAAGCTCAACGGCGAAGACCTTCTGATCATGAAGGAAGCCGACATCATGGGCATCATCGGCTGATAGCCGGTCCCGTCCAACCATCCACTCATTCAATGGGCTGATAAGCCCGGGAGCAGAGACAAATGGCTGCAAAAGAAGTCAAGTTTTCCCGCGACGCCCGCGAGCGCATGCTGCGCGGCGTGGACATTCTCGCCAATGCGGTGAAGGTCACGCTCGGCCCGAAGGGCCGTAACGTCGTCATCGACAAGTCGTTTGGCGCGCCGCGCATCACCAAGGACGGCGTCACCGTCGCCAAGGAGATCGAGCTGGAAGACAAGTTCGAGAACATGGGCGCCCAGATGGTGCGCGAAGTGGCCTCGAAGACCAACGACATCGCCGGCGACGGCACCACGACCGCGACCGTTCTCGCCCAGTCGATCGTCCAGGAAGGCGCCAAGGCGGTTGCCGCCGGCATGAACCCGATGGACCTGAAGCGCGGCATCGACATGGCCGTCTCGGAAGTCGTCAAGAACCTCGTCGGCTCGGCTGCCAAGATCAACACCTCGGCTGAAGTCGCCCAGGTCGGCACCATCTCGGCCAATGGCGAGAAGGAAATCGGCGAGATGATCGCCGAGGCCATGCAGAAGGTCGGCAACGAAGGCGTCATCACCGTCGAGGAAGCCAAGACCGCCGAGACCGAACTCGAAGTCGTCGAAGGCATGCAGTTCGACCGCGGCTACCTGTCGCCGTACTTCGTCACCAACCCGGACAAGATGGTTGCCGAGCTGGAAGACGCCTACATCCTGCTGCACGAGAAGAAGCTGTCCAACCTGCAGGCCATGCTGCCGGTTCT
The DNA here is from genome assembly GCA_023389195.1 of Pseudomonadota bacterium. Lineage (GTDB taxonomy): Bacteria > Pseudomonadota > Alphaproteobacteria > Rhizobiales > Rhizobiaceae > Aliihoeflea. The sequence goes on along the minus strand of JAEWET010000032.1, from coordinate 1,384 downwards.
GGAAGCCGTCGTTCAGACCTCCAAGCCGCTCGTCATCATCTCGGAAGACGTCGAAGGCGAGGCCCTTGCCACGCTCGTCGTCAACAAGCTGCGCGGCGGCCTCAAGATCGCTGCCGTCAAGGCTCCCGGCTTCGGCGACCGCCGCAAGGCCATGCTCGAGGACATCGCTATCCTCACCGGCGGCCAGGTGATCTCGGAAGACCTCGGCATCAAGCTTGAGAATGTCGGTCTCAACATGCTCGGCCGTGCGAAGAAGGTGCAGATCTCCAAGGAGAACACCACCATCGTCGACGGCGCCGGCAAGAAGGCCGAAATCCAGGGCCGCGTCGGCCAGATCAAGCAGCAGATCGAGGAGACCACCTCGGACTACGACCGTGAGAAGCTCCAGGAGCGTCTCGCCAAGCTGGCTGGCGGCGTTGCCGTCATCCGTGTCGGCGGCGCGACCGAGGTCGAGGTCAAGGAAAAGAAGGACCGCGTCGACGACGCCCTCAACGCGACCCGCGCGGCCGTCGAGGAAGGCATCGTTCCGGGCGGCGGCACCGCTCTCCTGCGCGCTTCGGGCAACCTGAAGGCCAAGGGCGAGAATGCCGACCAGGACGCCGGCATCAACATCGTTCGTCGCGCCCTTCAGGCTCCGGCTCGCCAGATCGCGACCAACGCCGGTGCCGAGGCTTCGATCGTGGCTGGCAAGATCCTCGACAACAAGTCGCAGACCTACGGCTACAACGCGCAGACCGGTGAGTATGGCGACATGATCCAGCTCGGCATCGTCGACCCGACCAAGGTCGTTCGCACCGCGCTGCAGGATGCCGCTTCGGTTGCCGGCCTGCTGGTCACCACCGAGGCCATGATCGCCGAGGCTCCGAAGAAGGACGCCCCGATGCCGGCAATGCCCGGCGGCGGCATGGGCGGTATGGGCGGCATGGACTTCTAAGAAGTCCATAAAGCTCTGTGATTACGAAGGGGCGGCAGCAATGCCGTCCCTTTTCTTTTGTGCCCAGGCAACCAAAGCCGCATCCTGCGTTGTCTGACGCCGCAAGCGCGCGGTTGCTCGAAAGGAACCAGGCAGATGGTCAACAAGGATCAGGTCAAGGGTGTCGCAAAGCAGGCCAAGGGTTCGGTGAAGGAAGCCGTCGGCAAGGCCACCGGCTCGAAGAAGACCGAGGCCAAGGGAAAGGCCGAAAAGGTGGCCGGCAAAGTCCAGAAGGGCTTTGGTGACGCCAAGGAAAAGATCAAAAAGGCGCTCTGAAGCGTTCTTGTTGCTGCGTCTCGGGGAGCGATCTGATCGCTCCCTTTTTTGCGTTTGGGAGGCTGGTCGGCGGCGGCCCTGCCGGGTTCATGCGAGGGGTGGGACCTGAAGGTCGGCCGCCGCACGGCTCAAGGG
>JAEWET010000020.1:0-109681 GCA_023389195.1 Pseudomonadota bacterium | reverse complement strand
CGCTCCTCGTAGAAGATCGCGCGCTGGCCGACCGCGACGCCGGGCTGCGCGGCCGGCGTGCTGCCGGCGGCGGGAGCGGTCGTGCCCGCGGGCGCCGGCGCGGTGGCAGCGCCTGCGTCCTGCGGCGGCTGGGTCGCCGCGGCAACGGAAGTGCCTTCGCCGATTGCTGCCGAGCCGCCGGCCGGGCCGGCGTCGATCTCCGTGCCGTCGGCGTTCAGCCGCTGCGTGAACTTGGGTTCGGTCTCGGGTTCGCCGGCCGCCTGGGCGGGCTGCGCCGCCTCGGGCTCGCTGCCCGGCGTTGTCGGTTCCGTCTCGGCTGAAGGAGCAGGCGCCGTGGCCTCCTGCCCGGTGGGCTCGGTGTCGGATGACTTGCCGCCGAAAAGAGCGTAGCCGCCGCCTGCGATAACGACCAGCCCGACGGCTGCCGCTGCTGCGATCGTGATCAGCCGGCGCTTGTCGGGTCCGCCTTCCGCCTCCGCGACATCGGCGAATTCATCATCATCGCTTTCATCGCTGACGGGAGGATAAAACCCGCGCTTTGCCGGCTCCGCGCGCTCTAGCGCTGGCGGCGCGGCGCTTTCTGTCTTGGCAGGGCGGGGCGGCATGCCGGCCGGCGAGGTCTGAGGCCGGGTCTCTGCAGCGGTTGCGGGCTCGGTCTTTGCGGGCTCCGGCAAGGGAACGGCCGGCTGCTGGATTGCCTCGGGTTTTGGCGCAGCAACCGGTTTGGGTGCCGGCGCTTGGGAGGCCGGCGCCGCGGGCTGCGGGCGCGCGGGCTCGAGCGGAGTGCTCTTCCGCTGCTCGATCGAAGCGAAGACGCTGTCCAGTTCGTCTAGCGGGTCGTCGCTTATCTTGGGGCGGGCGTGGTCCGAATAATCCTTCTCGATCGTTGCGATGGCATCTTCCAGCGCACGCTTCTGGCGGTCCACGACGGCTTGCGGCGGCGGCGGGTTGATCGCCGCCAGCTTGGCGTCAATGGTCGCACGGGCCTTGTCGTAGACCTTCTGCCGCAAGACGGGCGTCGGATCGGTCAGCCCGTCCAGCGTCTTCTTCAGAACCGCAACGAAATCTGCCATGCTTCTTTCGACCTGTAGGTTTCCATCCCGGCCGGTTTGACCCCGGCCGGGAATGGGCAAAAACTAGTCTTGAAACGGATCGGTCACAAGTATGGTGTCGTCCCGCTCAGGGCTGGTCGACAGCAGCGCCACCGGCGCTCCGATCAGTTCCTCGATGTGGCGCACATATTTGACCGCCTGGGCCGGAAGGTCGTTCCAGCTGCGCGCGCCCTTGGTCGTGCCCTTCCAGCCTTCCAGCGTCTCGTAGACCGGCTCCACGCGCGCCTGCGCACCCTGGCTCGCGGGCAGGTAGTCGATCAGCTCGCCGTCGAGCATGTAGCCGGTGCAGACCTTGATCTCGTCAAGGCCGTCGAGCACGTCGAGCTTGGTCAGCGCGATGCCCTTGATGCCGTTGACGGCGACCGCCTGGCGCACCAGCACCGCGTCGAACCAGCCGCAGCGCCGCTTGCGCCCGGTGACCACGCCGAACTCATGTCCCTTGGTGCCGAGGAACTCGCCGATCTCGTTCTGCTGCTCGGTCGGGAACGGACCTTCGCCGACGCGGGTGGTGTAGGCCTTGGTGATGCCGAGCACATAGTCGATGGCGCTTGGCCCCATGCCCGAGCCGGGTGCAGCCTGGCCGGCCACGGTGTTGGAGGAGGTGACGAAGGGGTAGGTGCCGTGGTCAATGTCGAGCAGCGTGCCCTGCGCGCCTTCGAACAGGATGCGCTCGCCCGCACGGCGGCGATCGTCGAGGATCTTCCAGACCCGGTCCATATAGGGCAGGATCTTGTCGGCGACGGAGGTCAGCTCCTGCATGATCGTCTCATGCGCCACCTCGGCATGGCCCAGCCCGCGCCGCAGCGCATTGTGGTGCGTCAGCAGGCGGTCGACCTTTGCGGGCAATGTGTTCAAGTCTGCCAAATCCATCACGCGAATGGCGCGGCGCCCGACCTTGTCCTCATAGGCGGGGCCGATGCCCCGGCGGGTGGTGCCGATCTTGGTGCCCGAACTGGAGGCCGCGTCTTCGCGGAATCCATCGAGCTCCCGGTGGAGCGACAGGATAAGCGAGGTATTTTCGGCTATTTTCAGGCAATCCGGCGTCACTTCCACGCCCTGTTCGCGGAGTTTTTCGGCCTCCGCCACGAAGGCGTGCGGGTCGAAGACCACGCCGTTGCCGATTACGGAGAGCTTGCCGCTGCGCACGATGCCGGAGGGGAGCAGCGAAAGTTTGTAGACCTTGCTGTCGATCACCAGCGTGTGGCCGGCATTGTGCCCGCCCTGAAAGCGCACCACCACATCGGCGCGTTCCGACAGCCAGTCGACGATCTTGCCCTTGCCTTCGTCGCCCCACTGCGAGCCGACGACAACCACATTGGCCATGACTTCATCCCTTCCATGCCGCGCGTGCGGCGCAAACGTATAGAACGACAGGCCTCTATAATCGCAAGAAGCCCGGAACGCGACCATTCTTTGGGGTTTCGGGCCCAACAATTTCGTCGCGCCCGGTGTCTCGGCGCCCTGCCCATTGAAGATGGCACGTTGTTCAGAATGCCTTGGGCAAGCCTGCCTCCTTGAGGATCGCATTGGCCAGGTGTCGGGACTTCAGGAAGGTGACGATCGTGACGCGCTGCCCTGTTCCGGGGTGATGCCAAATCTCGTGATCGCCCTTGCCCCGTCGGAGCAATTCCCAACCAGCATCCGCCAGCAGCTTTTTCAAGGGCTTCGCAAAATTCTGCATCGATATCGCGACCGGGTCCAATTTGCCGGCTCGCAAGCTACGATGCGCGATTTTTGCCGGCAACTACTCTGCCGCGATAGACCCGTTTGCGGTCGAAATTCCGTGTACGACCAGTTCCACTTCGACTTCGGATGGATCTTTCAAATCCAGCAGGCCCGGCAGGACGGCCAGGATACGTTGCCGCAACCCGTCAAGGCTTTCGCTTTCTGTTGCCAATCCCGTGCTGTCTCTCGAAACGGCATACCAGACAGAAGCTTCTGCGTCCCAGCGTGCATCAACGATCAGTTTCATGTTCTGCCTCCGAAGCTGCGTGAGCCTAGCAGGAACGCCGCCCGACGGATATGTAGTGTGCGACGTGAGTACGGCACTAGCACTTCAGGAAGCGCTCTTTGACCAAGAAAAAAGCGCCGGTTGCCCGGCGCTTTTTTGGCGATGCCAGTTCGGCTCGCCTCAGTTGCTGTTGACGTCGAAATGCAGCGGCCTGGCGGAGTCGATCGCGTGGTGCGCGCGCACCTTGACCAGCACCTCCTCCGGGAACGGCGCGTCAAGATAGAGCAGCGCGATAGCGTTGCCGCCGGGCCGGTCGCGGCCGAGCGCGAAGTTGGCGATGTTGACGCCGTTCTCGCCGCACACCGTGCCCAGAAGGCCGATGATGCCCGGCGCGTCGGCATTGGTGGTGTAGAGCATGTGCTGCCCCACCTCGGCGTCGAGATTGATGCCCTTGATCTGGATGAAGCGCGGCTTGTGGTCGGAGAAGCAGGTGCCGGCGATCGAGCGGGTCTGCTTTTCGGTCTTCACCGTCAGCTTGATATAGCCGTCGAACACGCCCGACTTGTCGCGCTTGACCTCGGCGACGATGATGCCGCGCTCCTTCACCATGATCGGCGCCGACACCATGTTGACGTCGGCCACCTGCGGGCGGATCAGCCCGGCAAGGGCGGCGCTGATCAGCGCCTTGGTGTTCATGCCGGCGGTCGAGCCGTCGAACAGGATCTCGACCTCCTTGATCGGGTCTTCCGTCACCTGGCCGACGAAGGCGCCGAGCACTTCGGCGAGCTTGACGAACGGCTTCAGTCGCGGCGCTTCCTCGGCCGTGATCGAAGGCATGTTGATGGCGTTGGAAACCGCGCCCTTGATCAGATAGTCCGACATCTGCTCGGCGATCTGCAGCGCCACATTCTCTTGCGCCTCGGTGGTCGAGGCGCCCAGATGCGGGGTCGTGACCACGTTCTCCATGCCGAAGAGCGGGCTTTCCGTGGCCGGCTCGACTTCGAACACGTCGATGCCGGCGCCAGCCACCTTGCCGCTCTTCAGCGCGGCGATGAGGTCCTGCTCGACGATCAGGCCGCCGCGCGCGCAGTTGATGATGCGCACGCCCTTCTTCATCTTGGCGATGGCGTCGGCGTTGATGATGTGGCGGGTCTTGTCGGTCAGCGGCGTGTGCAGCGTGATGAAGTCGGCGCGCGCGAACAGATCATCGAGTTCGACCTTTTCGACGCCAAGCTCGGCGGCGCGGTCCTCCGACAGGAACGGGTCGTAGGCGATGACATGCATCTTCAGGCCCACGCCGCGCGAGGCCACGATGGAGCCGATATTGCCGCAGCCGATCACGCCGAGCGTCTTGCTGGTGATCTCCACGCCCATGAAGCGGTTCTTCTCCCACTTGCCGGCCTGGGTGGAGGCGTTGGCCTCGGGGATCTGGCGGGCCAGTGCGAACATTAGCGCAATCGCATGCTCGGCGGTGGTGATGGAATTGCCGAAGGGCGTGTTCATCACGATGATACCGCGGCGGCTGGCGGCGGGGATGTCGACATTGTCGACGCCGATGCCGGCGCGGCCGACGACCTTGAGGTTGGTCGCGGCGGCGATCAGCTTCTCGGTGACCTTGGTGGCCGAGCGGATGGCAAGTCCGTCATACTGGCCGATGACTTCGAGCAGCTTTTCCTTGTCCTTGCCGAGATCGGGCAGATAGTCGACCTCGACGCCGCGATCCTTGAAAATCTGGACGGCGGTGGGCGAAAGCTTGTCGGATACGAGTACGCGGGGCGCCATGGCTGGCCTCCTTGAAACGATGCGAGATGGGGGAAAGCGGAAGCCGCCTGGCGGCTTCCGGGAAAGATGTCAGGCAGCCGCCTTGAGCGCGGCCTTCTGCGTGGCGAAAGCCCAGTCGAGCCAAGGCGTCAGCGCCTCGAGATCGGCCGTCTCGACGGTCGCGCCGGCCCAGATGCGCAGGCCTGCGGGTGCGTCGCGATAGGCGCCGATGTCGAAGGCGACGCCTTCCTTGTCGAGCGCGGAGACCATCGCTTTCGCAAAAGCCTGCTGCGCATCGTCGGAGAGCGCGGTGAACTCGGGATCGACGATCGACAGGCAGACCGACGTGTTCGAGCGCGTCTCGGGCGCGACGGCAAGGTGACCTGCCCAGGTCGAACCGGCGACGAAATCGTCGAGCACCTTGAAATTGGCATCGGCGCGGGCGACCAGCCCGTCGAGCCCGCCGACCGACTTCGCCCATTGGAGCGCGTCGATATAGTCCTCGACGCAAAGCATCGACGGCGTGTTGATCGTCTCGCCCTTGAAGATGCCTTCGATCAGCTTGCCGCCAGAGGTCAGGCGGAAAATCTTCGGCAGCGGCCAGGCCGGCTTGTAGCTCTCCAGACGCTCGACGGCACGTGGGCTGAGGATCAGCATGCCGTGCGCCGCCTCGCCGCCGAGCACCTTCTGCCAGGAGAAGGTGACGACATCGAGCTTGGCGAAATCGAGCCTTTGAGCAAAGGCGGCCGATGTCGCATCGCAGATGGTCAGACCCTTACGGTCGGCCGGAATGAAATCGCCATTCGGCACGCGCACGCCCGAAGTGGTGCCGTTCCAGGTGAACACCACGTCGCGGTCGAAATCGATCTGCGAAAGGTCGGGCAGTTCGCCATAGGGCGCCTCGATCTTGCGCGCATCATCGAGCTTGAGCTGCTTCAGGACGTCGGTGACCCAGCCCGAGCCGAACGATTCCCACGCGACCATGTCGACGCCGCGCTCGCCGAGCAGCGACCAGAGCGCCATCTCGACGGCGCCGGTGTCGGAAGCCGGCACGATGCCGATGCGGTAGTCCGCCGGCACCTGGAGGATTTCGCGGGTCAGATCGATCGCCTGTTGCAGCTTCGTCTTGCCGATCTTGGCGCGATGCGAGCGGCCTAGCGGCGCGTCGGCAAGCGCATCGAGCGACCAGCCGGGACGCTTGGAGCAGGGACCTGAGGAGAAATTGGGGTTTGCCGGACGCACTTCCGGCTTCGACGCCGCACGGATTGCGGGCGTGGAATTGCTCGTCGTCATGGTTCTATCCTTCCAGATAGCTGGCCCCTCGTTGGGGAGGGGTGGCCCACTGACGGCGATATTCTTTCCCTCATGCGGCGTCAAGAGGATTGTTGGCGTCGCTTTTGGAGCACGAGAAACGAAAAGGGCGAGCCGAAGCCCGCCCTTTGGAAGCCGGTGAAGTGTCGTCTACCAGAGATCGTAGCGCAGGCCGACCTTGATCTGGTGTGTGTCTATGCCCTCGCCGGAGATGAACGGCTCGTCGATGGAGACGTAGTGGGCGTTGGGAGCATTGAAGTACTGGTAGCCAAGATCGACGGAGAAATTGTCACTGACCTGATAGTTGACGCCAGCGCCCAGTGCGTAGGCGAACGAGAAATGATTTTCGCGCATCTGACCCGCGAACGAACCGACGCCAGGCACGCTCATGGCGCCATCGACACCGGAGCGTACGTAGGCGACGCCAGCACCCGCGCCGACATAGGGTGTGAAGCCCGCTACGGTACCCAAATCGAAATAGCCATGAACCAGACCCGACCAAAGTTGCGAATCTATCTCCGCCTCGGCGCTGGGAAGTACGCCTGTCGGATCAACAAATCGAAGCAGGGCCTTTTCCTTGCCCAGGAAGGACACGTTGGTTTCCAGACGGAACAGATCGTTGACATGATAGCCAACACCGACACCTCCGAAAATGGAGGTGTTGTTCTCGGCAAAGCTGAGCCCAGGAACGACGGCAACGCGGTAATTCTCAAACCGGCTGTCAAAGTTGTAGCCAACATCGCCGCGCAGATACCAGCCCGAGCCGACCTCGACCGGCACATATTCGGGCGCCTGTTCGATGAAGATCGGCGGATCGTAGTCGGCCGCCAGAGACGGGCCGGCGAGCGCCGCAAGCAACGCCGCGGAGGCGGCAAGGCGCAGAATCGTTGGCATCAGCGTGAACTCCCAATGACGGCGGCTAACAGTGCCGAACCCCTGATGCGAACGATCATTAACCATGCCGGTTAATTCGCGGTTAAGCATAAACCGGAGCGTGTGCCGTCAACGAAAAAGGCCCGGCGCATGCCGGGCCTTTTCACGTTGCGCGAAGGCGGGTCAGTTGAACTTGTAGCGGAAGCCGAGCTTCAGGTCGTGCGAATGAAGATCCTTGAAGGTGAAGCCGTCATTCTCACGCGTTGCCGTCGGATCAGGATCGTAGTTGCGCGCGGTGCCGGTCTTGCCGTCACCCAGATGCGTGTAGCTGTAGCCGAAGTCGAGCGTAAGCTGGTCGGTGACTGCATAGCCGAGACCGGCATGCAGCGCCCAGGCCAGTTCCCATTGCGAGTTGGACGGCGCAAATCCGCCTCCACCCTGGATGACATTGGTGTCGTTGAAGTGCGAGATGGTGTTGCGCGAGGCACCGATGCCCGCTCCGACATAAGGCGAGACACCGCCGAAATTGCCAAGATCCGCGTAGGCATTCGCCAGCAGCAGAATTTCGGATTTCTGCGCGGTGTAGTCGTTGCTGGAGAAGACGTCGCCCGTGGCATCTTCAGTGAAGATGTCGAGCGCGCTGAACGAAGCCTTGCCGCGATACTCGGCCGTTACGTCTGCGCGCAGCCAGTCGTTGAAGGCATAGCCGAAACCGCCGCCGAAGATCGGCGCGGAGCCGAAACCGCCCTCGTCGAGCCAGGATTGCGTGAAGCCGGGGCTGTTGGTTCCAAAGTAGCGATAGTCCAGCCCATCATAGCGCTGGTTGCTCATGCCGACATGGCCGCGCAGATACCAGCCGCCGAACTGCGGCACGGGAACGGGCGCTTCGTAGACCGGCGGAACGTAGATGTCTGCGGCGATCGACGGGACGACCGGCAAAGCGAGAACTGCACCGGCCGTCAAGGCCGCGACAATGCTGAGTTTCATGATCTTCATCCTCACAGACGCCGGGCTCGTCTGATTACCCCCGGGAATTGCACCTGGAGGAAGATCGCTCAGAAAGGTTAAATGCCGCTTAACCCTAATTCTTTACCTTAATCGACAGTTACTTTTGCTTGGCGCGGCCCGAAAACGAACAAGGCCTCCCCTGTGCAGGGAGGCCTTCGGGTTCGGACGGGCGCGGGAATCAGGCGGCGCTGCGGGTGCTTCCGATGACGCCGACCAGATCGTCGACAACCTTCTCCACCATCGAACGATCGTCAGCCTCGGCCATGACGCGGATCAGCGGTTCGGTTCCCGAAGGACGGATGACGACGCGGCCCGACGCGCCGAGCATCGACTGGGCATCGTTTATCGCCTCCTTGACGACATCCGTCTCGAGCGGCGAGCCGCCGGAAAACCGGACATTCTTCAGGATCTGCGGCACCGGCTCGAACTTGCGGCACACTTCGCTGACCGGCTTGCCCGCGCGCTTGACGCAGGCGAGGACCTGAAGTGCGCAGACGAGCCCGTCGCCGGTGGTCGAGAAATCGGTCAGCACGACGTGCCCCGATTGTTCGCCGCCGACATTGAACCCATGGGCACGCATGTGCTCGACGACATAGCGGTCGCCGACCTTGGTGCGGTGAAGCTCGAGGCCCTTGTCCTTGATGAAGCGTTCGAGCCCGAGATTGGACATGATGGTGGCGACGAGGCCGCCGCCATTCAACCGGCCCGCCTGATGCCAGGTCTCGGCGATCAGCGCCATGATCTGGTCGCCGTCGATGACGGTCCCGTTCTCGTCGACGATGACGACGCGGTCGGCGTCGCCGTCGAGCGCGATGCCGATGTCGGCGCGCACTTCGTGGACCTTCTTGGACAGGGTCAGGGGATGCGTCGAGCCGCAATCCTCGTTGATGTTGAAGCCGTTCGGCTCGTCATTGATGGTGATGACTTCGGCGCCCAGTTCCCAAAGCGCATTGGGTGCGACCTTGTAGGCCGCGCCATTGGCGCAGTCGACGACGACGCGCAGCCCGGTCAGCGACATGGCGCGCGGCAGGGTGCGCTTGGCGAATTCGATGTAGCGGTCCTGCACGCCATCGATCCGCTTGGCCCGGCCGAGCCCGTCCGAACTCGCCAGCGCCTGGTCGAGATCGCCATCGACCATGTCTTCGATGCCCTGCTCGATCGCGTCGGACAGCTTGTAGCCGTCAGGGCCGAACAGCTTGATGCCGTTGTCGTAGAAGGGATTGTGCGAGGCCGAGATCATCACGCCAATGTCGGCGCGCAGCGAGCGCGCCAGCATGGCGACGGCGGGGGTGGGGATCGGACCGAGCAGAAAGACGTCCATTCCGGCCGCACAGAAGCCCGCGACCATCGCGTTCTCGATCATGTAGCCGGACAGGCGCGTATCCTTGCCGATCACCACGCGGTGGCGATGGGTGCCGCGCTGGAACGACATGCCCGTTGCCATGCCCACGCGCATCGCGGTTTCGGCCGTCATCGGGAATTTGTTGGCACGGCCGCGAATCCCGTCGGTACCGAAATAACGTCTCGTCATCCGTTTCGTCCTGCTGTCTGGTATGGCCAACTCTTGCCATGGCTGAGCTGCGAAGGAGCATCAATATTTGTAACGGTGCTATAGACGCCAAAATACATGCGCGACAAGTTTGATCCCGATTGCTGAACAATTCTTCAAACGCGAAAGGTCAGACCGCGCGATCGTCGATCTCGCCCATGGGCTTCGCCCGCGTCGACATGCGTTTGATGTGCGGATAGAGATCGCGCGAAAAGACGCCGTAGACGCGCCGCAACTCGGCGATGGGGTCGTGATGGTGATCGACCCGAACATCCCATAGCGGATATTCTTCCGTATCGACCACGTAGACGGTGGACGACAGTTCTTCCTTGCGGTCGCCGCCATGCGCGTCGCCGGCGGCGATCGCCTCCACGAGGCGTCCGGCAAGCGGCAGGTCGGCATGGGCCTCGAACGCGTCGCGGATCGCCGCGATGACCTGAGGGCCCTCCAGCCGATTGCCCTGAACGGTGAGATTTGGAAAGACGGCATGGCCGCGCCAGTCGATGCACTTGCTGCCGGTCCACACCGCGCCGTGTCCCGTCGAATCCATCACCGCGAATTGCCGGTTCTCGATTTCCGGATCGTCCTTTTTCAGGATTTCCAGAACCTCGTCGGACGAATGACCCGCGCGCAGCAATTCGATCCCGTCGATCCCCAGATAGGGATTGACCAGCGCCTGCGTGGCGACCGCCCCCTTGCCCGGCCAGGCATAGGTCAACAGCTTGCCGACCGCCGGCATGGCGGTAACGGCGCCGATGCCGAACTGGCCGGTGCGCGGGCAGCGTGCGGTGAGCGAGAATGTCATGCGCCCTGCCGCAGATCGGCCAGATGCCCGAACGCGTCGACCACCGCCCGGTAGACGTCGCGCTTGAACGGAACGATCAGGTCGGGCAGGTCCGACATTGGCTTCCAGTCCCAAGCATCGAACTCGGCCGCATGGCCGCCGGGCGGAGGATCGATGGCGATCTCGCTTTCGTCGCCCTCGAAGCGAAAGGCGAACCAGCGCTGCATCTGGCCGCAATACTTGCCCTTGAACGCCACGCCGACGAGATGCGGCGGAAGGTCGTAATTGATCCAGTCCGGCGCCTCTTCGATGAGCGACACGGTCTTCATGCCGGTTTCTTCGTAGAGTTCGCGATGCGCCGCCTCGAGCGGGTCCTCGCCGGCATCGATCCCGCCCTGCGGCATTTGCCACAGTTGCGCGGCACCCGCCATTTCACCATCAGGCTCGGCGATGCGCCGTCCGACCCAGACGAGGCCGTCGCGATTGAGAACCATGATGCCGACGCAGGGGCGATAGGGAAGCTTGTTCTTCATCCGCCCTGCCTATCTGCGTTCCGGATCGTTGGCGAGTGCGGAATAGCCGACGATCTCGATGCCGCGCAGCCGCGCCTCCGAAATCCACGCCGAAACGGCATCGACCGTCACGTCGAAGCCGGCCCCGATGGCGATGGCGGAGCCCGTCGCGCGCGCCACCCGCTCCGCCTCGTCGAGCTTTCGCAGGATATCGCCACGCTCGCGCACCGTGTCGATGGCGACGGACGCGGCTGCGAACGGCACGCCGGCCGACGCCGCCTGCGCATCGGCAATGCTGCGTGCGGACGAGCCGTCGTCGAGATAGCCGAGGCCGCGATCGGCGAGCTCGCGCATCAGCGCCTGCATCGCGCCCGGGTCGGCCACGAAGCGCGCGCCCATATAGTTCATGATGCCGGTATAGTTGGTCATCCGGCCGAGGGTCCATTGCAGGTCTTCGCGAAAGGTCATCGGATCGGCATCGACCGTCAGCGTGCCACGTCCCGGATCGACATTGGGATAGTCGAACGGCTCCAGCGGCACCTGCATCAAGAGTTCGTGCCCCTTGCGCCGCGCCGTCTGCATCCAGCGATCGAGGCTGTTGCCGGCTGGCGCGAAGGCGAGCGTCACCTCGGCCGGCAAAACCTCGATGGCGCGCTGCGTACCGGTCTGCGACAGGCCGAGCCCGCCGACGACGATGGCGATTCGCGCCCCGCGCGCGCCCGACCAGGGACGCGCGTAGGCATCGAAAGGCCGCGTGCCGTCAGCCGAACGCCGCGGTAGCGGACCGTAGTCGGAGGGCTCGACGAGATCGGGATCGGGCAGATGCGCGGTCGCGGCATTGCGGGACAGGCCCGCCGGATCGCGGATGGTGACGACGCTCGGACTGTCCGTGTCGCTGCGTGGCTCGATCCGCGTGATGGACGGGCCGGACGCGCGCGGCGTCTCGGCAGCCGGCGCTTCCGGCTCGGGCTCTACCGTGGGGGTGGCAACGACCAGCGGCAGCGGCGAGCGCAACCCGTCATCGTGAAGCGTTGCGAGGACTGAAAGCCCGAAAAGAACGACCGCGGCGGCTCCCGCACCGATGGCCACCCGGCGGCTGCCGGGATCACGCGGCGATCTTCGCCGCGGCCCCTGGCCGATCGGCCGGTCGATCTCCCTGTCGCCAAAGTCCAGCACCGCGCGCCCTCAGCCCCGAATCACTGTCGCGAAGATCGTGCATTCGTCGCGAATATGCAAAAGGCCGGCGAAGTCGCCCTCGCCGGCCTTGTTTTGATTGCGCCCGCTTTACTGCTGCAGGACGGCGCGGTCCGGATTGGGCGGGAAGGCCGGATCGGTCTTCTCGCCGCGGATCAGGTCGTAGGCGTAGTTGAGCTGGATGTCGTCTTCCGGCTCCGGCGGCACATAGGCCGAAGAGCCCGAACCTTCCTCGCCTTCCTCGGCGCCGCGGATATGGCCCGGCAGGGCCGATTCACCGCGCGTCGCCTCGGCGGCAGCGCTCCTGAGTTCTTCCGGCAGCGGCTGGTCGACCGAGATGTCGGGCGTGATGCCCTTGCCCTGGATCGAGGTGCCGGCCGGCGTGTAGTAGAGCGCCGTCGTCAGCCGCAGCGCACCGCTCTCGCCGAGCGGGATGATCGTCTGGACCGAGCCCTTGCCGAAGGACTGCGAGCCGACGACGGTGGCGCGACGGTGATCCTGCAACGCTCCGGCGACAATCTCGGACGCGCTGGCCGAACCGCCATTGACGAGCACGATCAGCGGCTTGCCGTCGATCGCATCGCCCGGCCGCGAATCGAAGCGCGTCACGTTGGATGCCTCCCGGCCGCGGGTCGAGACGATCTCGCCGCGATCGAGGAACGTGTCCGTCACGCTGACCGACTGGTCGAGCAGACCGCCCGGATTGAGACGCAGGTCGAGCACGTAGCCCTTGAGGTTCTCATCCGGAATCTCGGCCTTGATCGCCTCGATCGCGGCATTGAGGTCGTCCTGCGTCTTCTCGGTGAAGGAATTGATCTTGATGTAGCCGATGTCTTCCTCGACGCGGTGACGCACCGCACGCACCTTGATGATGTCGCGCACGATCTCGATCTTGATCGGTTCGGAAGCGCCTTCGCGCAGGATCGTCAGCTCGATCGAGGTATCGACCTTGCCGCGCATCTTGTCGACGGCATCGGCGAGCGTCAGTCCACGAACCTCTTCGCCATCGATCGCCGAGATGAAGTCGCCTGCCAGGACGCCTGCGCGAGCGGCGGGCGTATCCTCGATCGGGGAAATGACCTTCACGAGGTCGTTTTCCATCGTCACCTCGATGCCGAGGCCACCGAATTCGCCGCGGGTCTGCACGCGCATGTCCTGCGCCGCGTCGGGCGTCAGATAGGAGGAATGCGGATCGAGCGAGGTCAGCATGCCGTTGATCGCGTTCTCGATCAGCTTTGCGTCCTCGGGCTCGGTCACATACTGGGCACGCACGCGTTCGAAGATGTCTCCGAAAATCGCCAGTTGCCGGTAGGTCTCGGAGCCGGCCGCGTTCGCCGACGTCCCGGCACCGCCGTGGACGAGGCTCATCGCGGACGCGCCCATCAACGCACCGGCAATCAGAAGAGACATTCTACGTATCATTTCCTGTCCTTCCAGAACTGCGCTCCGCCCACCATGGTGAGGGATCGACGGGTTTTCCTTGCCTGCGGAACTCCACGTAGAGTTCCGGGCCGTTGTTCGTACTCCCGAAGGCGGCAGTGCTTGCCACCCTCGCCTCTCCCATGGCTCCGACCGGCTCACCCGCCATCAGGGTCTGGCCGAGCGACACGCTCACCCGACCCAATCCCGCCAGGACGACATGATAGCCCTCGCCCACATTCAGGATCAAGAGTTGTCCATAGGATCTGAACGGCCCCGCATAGAGAACGGCCCCGGCCGCCGGAGCCGTGACGATTGCGCCCGAATGTGTTTTAACCATGTCGCCCATGAGGGGCCTTCCAGCCGCGTCCGACTCGCCGAAGCGCTGTCCGATCTGGCCGAAAACCGGCAATGCGACCTGATTCTTGAGGGCCTCGAAGGGAAGGCTGGCGGCGAGGTTCGGCTCCCGTGCGGGGGGTAGCTGGCGCCGCGCTTCCTCTGCCGCCTTCGCAGCCTCTTCCACCGCGTCGCGCGCGCCCGAAATGTCACTTTCCAGTGAAGCGATCAGGTCCTGGAGCGTTCCCGCCCGCCCGGCCATCTCCTCGGAGCGCGCCTGTTGCTCGGCGAGATCGGCCGCCGACTGCTCTTCGAGCTTCTGCTTTTCCGAGATCAGGCCCGCCAGCCGATGTTTTTCGCCGGCCTGATCGGCGACGGTCCGAAAGAGGCGCGCGCGCTCGCCTTCGATCGACGCCTTCAGCGACGACAATTCCTTGAGGTCGGCGAGGAGTTCGGCTGTCTCGTGGCGCATTTCCGGTACGACCGAGCCGAGCAGGATGGCGCTGCGAACGGAGGCGAGCGCATCCTCCGGCTGCACCAGGATTGCGGGCGGCGGGTTGAGGCCCATGCGCTGCAGCGCAGCCAGAACCTCGCCCAGCAATTCACGCCGCTCGCCGAGCGATAAGCGCAGCCGGTCTTCCTGGTGCCGCATCCCGTCCAGCCGGGCGGCGATGTCCTCGATATCCTGCTGAAGCTTGCGCTCCGTCTTGGCCGCCTGAACCAGCGCGGCCGAAAGCGCGGTGTGGTCCTTGCGCACGGCCTCGATCTCGACTTCCAGTTCCGACAGCCGCTCGCTCGTCAGCGCGATCTGCGACTGGATTTCCTTATATTCGTCGGTCGACTGCGCGTGCCGAAGCTCCATCGCCGCGATGTCGTCGGCTTCCGGGCTCGCCAGCGACGGCGAGGCGAACTGGCACAGCATCATTAATGCCAATGCAAGGCCGCCCGTCCTGCCAATCGTCGAAAGCTGCCGCACTGAATTCCGTCCAACCCGAATCGTCGATGCCGATCCTGGGGCGCGATCGTTAAGGAACGATCAACCATGTCAGATCCGGTGGTAGGGATGGTTCGAAAGGATGGTCGAGGCGCGGTAGAGCTGTTCGGCAAGAAGCACCCGCACGAGCTGATGCGGCCATGTCAGTGCCCCGAAGGACAGGAGCAGGTCAGCCTTGCCGCGCAGGGCCGGATCATGCCCGTCGGCACCGCCGATCGCGACGACCATCGCCTTGCGCCCGCCATCGATGTGGCGCGACAGATAGCCGGCGAAGGCCGGCGACGTCATGTTCTTGCCGCGCTCGTCGAGAAGCACCAGGGCGGCGTCGCCCAATGTACCTTCGAGCCTTTCGGCTTCTTCGCGCATGCGTTGCTCGGCACTGCGCGCCTGGCTCTCCGCGATCTCCGTGACGCCGGAAAATTCCATGCCGACGGCGGAGCCCGTCTTGGCGAGGCGGTCGAGATAGCGCGCAACGAGGTCGCGTTCGGGCCCGGCCTTCATGCGGCCGACAGCATGTATGGAGAGGCGCAAGCGGGCGCTCCGGTTTCAAGCCGAACATGTCGATCCCCGCCGGATGCGGGCATTTCGAGCCGGCGGAGGTCTACGCCCGCGGCCTAGTGCACGGTCTCGTCGTCGAGATCGGGAGCCTGCCACATCTTTTCGATGTTGTAGAACTCACGCACCTCGGGCCGGAAGATGTGCACGATGATGTCGCCCGTATCGACGAGCACCCAGTCCGCACTGGCCAGGCCCTCCACGCGCGGCGTACCCAGCCCTGCCTCCTTGACCGCCTTGATCAGATGATCGGCGACGGCGGCGACATGACGATGGGAGCGGCCCGACGCGACGACCATGAAGTCGCCGAGGCTGGACTTGCGCTGAATGTCGATGGGGACAATGTTTTCGGCCTTGGAGTCTTCCAGACTGGCAAGGACCGAGTTCAGGATCTGGGACGGCTCGACCATGCGGGTCATCCCGGACGACGAAGGCACGTGTTCGGCCTTCCCTTGGAGTGCTGTTCTCAGCGTTTTTCCTTTCGATCAAGAACAACAGTGGGGCGATCTAATGTCGGTCCGTGAATTCGAATCCGATGATCTTGCCCGCACTATAGATAGGCAGAGTCCCGTTAAGGTTTCAAGACACGCGAAGACACGATCCAATCACGATCGTTCGGCCGAGCGGATGGCGGTGGAGGAAAGCGAGGATCGCGGACCGTGGATGAAGGTCCAGGCCGGCGGCCGGGTGCGCGCGAGCGTGGCCGCATCGCTTTCGTCGACGCGAGAGCGGCTGAAGGTCTGCGCCATCTTCGACGACAGGAATGCAAGCGTCGCGCCCGGCCTGTCGATCACCGCGATCGGCACGGTCCGCGCGATCTCGCGCCAGCGCTGCCAGAGGTGAAAATCGCGCAGATTGTCGGCTCCCATGATCCAGACGAAATCGACGCCGGGATTGCGCGTCGTCACATGGTCGATCACGTCGGCCGTGTAGCGGATCGCCGACCCGGCTTCGAATGCGGTGACCTTGATGCGGGGATTCTCAGTCAGCGTTTCGGACAGCGCGATGCGCTCGGACAGCGGCAACGCCTCGCGCCCGGCCTTCAGCGGATTGCCGGGCGTCACGATCCACCAGAGCTGGTCGAGGCGAAGCGCACGCAGCGCGATCTCGGCGACGAGTGCATGTCCGCCATGCGGTGGGTTGAACGACCCGCCGAAAAGGCCGACGGCCATGCCTTTTTCGACGTGCGGCATGCGCAGGTGTTTTGGGGAGATGGGGGTCTGGCTCATCGCGAGGCACCCCCCTCTGGCCTGCCGGCCATCTCCCCCCCAAGGGGGGAGATCATTCGCGTCAAGCTCGCGCCCGTTCTGCGACGTTCAATGCTTGGCGAACCCACCGCCACAGCATGATCTCCCCCCTTGAGGGGGAGATGCCCGGCAGGGCAGAGGGGGGTGCCTGGCGCAGACTGACCAGAACCTGCTATGGCCGCACCTGTCCGGCCCCGCGCACGCGATATTTGAACGACGTCAACTGCTCGACACCCACCGGCCCGCGCGCGTGCATGCGCCCTGTCGCGATGCCGATCTCCGCGCCCATGCCGAACTCGCCGCCATCGGCGAACTGGGTCGAGGCGTTGTGCAGCAGGATGGCCGAATCGATCTCGTTGAAGAACCGCTCCGCCGTCGCCGCATCGTTCGCGACGATCGCCTCGGTATGATGCGAGGAATAGTGCTCGATATGGTCGATTGCCCCGGAAACGCCGTCGACCAGCTTCACGGATATGATCGCGTCGAGATACTCGGTCGACCAGTCGTCCTTGCTCGCCGGCACGGCCTTGGCGAAAACGGAACGCACCTCGTCCTCGGCGCGGATTTCGCAGCCGGCCGCATCGAGCGCCTCGAGAACCGGCAACAGGTGCGTGTCCTTCACTGCCCGGTCGACGAGCAGCGTCTCGGCCGAACCGCAGATGCCGGTGCGCCGCATCTTGGCGTTGACGGCTATCTTCACTGCCATGTCGAGATCGGCGCTGCGGTCGATGTAGAGATGGCAGATGCCTTCGAGGTGCGCGAACACCGGCACCCGCGCTTCCGTCTGCACGCGGCCGACGAGGCTCTTGCCGCCGCGCGGCACGATGACGTCGAGATTGCCCGACAGCCCGGTCAGCATCTCGCCGACGGCGGCGCGGTCCGTGGTCGGGACGAGCTGGATCGCGTCGCCCGGCAGGCCGGCAGACTTCAGGCCTTCGACGAGGCAGGCGTGGATCGCCTGCGAGGAATTGAGCGAATCCGATCCCCCGCGCAGGATGACGGCATTGCCGGCCTTGAGGCACAACGCGCCGGCATCGGCCGTCACGTTCGGGCGGCTTTCGTAGATGACGCCGATGACGCCGAGCGGCGTGCGCACCCGTTCGATGTGAAGCCCGTTCGGCCGGTCCCATTCGGCGATGATTTCGCCGATCGGGTCCCTCAGTTCGGCGATCGCGCGGATGCCGTCGGC
Organism: Pseudomonadota bacterium; assembly: GCA_023389195.1. Taxonomy (GTDB): domain Bacteria; phylum Pseudomonadota; class Alphaproteobacteria; order Rhizobiales; family Rhizobiaceae; genus Aliihoeflea. Next base: position 91,886 of record JAEWET010000020.1, on the reverse strand, counting down.
GATCGCGCGGATGCGGCCGGCATCGAGCTTGAGGCGGTCGAGCATCGCAGGCGACAGCCCGGCCTCTTCACCATTGGCCATATCGAGTGCATTGGCAGACAAGATCGCCTGCTCCTGCCGCGCAACGGCCTGCGCCATGCCCACCAGCGCCGCATGCTTGCGCTCCGCCGAGGCCAGCGCCAACGGTCGCGCCGCCGTCCGCGCGCGGCGGCCGATATCGGCCATCAGCGCTGCGACGTCGTTTCGCGATCCTTCATGCGCCTGGAGCATGATGCTCTCCTTATCCTGCAACCACCGCGCGGGACATGACGAGATCGTCCCGATGCACCATCGCCGCGCGCGCTTCATAGCCGAGAACCGTCTCGATCTCGGCCGTCTTCAATCCTGCGATCTTTACGGCATCCGTTGCGTCATAGGCAACAAGTCCGCGCGCGACCTCAGCACCGTCTGGCCCCAGGATCGCGACCGTGTCGCCGCGCGCGAACTGGCCGGAGACGAGCGTGACGCCCGCCGGCAGCAGCGACTTGCCCTGGCCGAGCGCCCGCACCGCGCCCGCATCGACGGTGATGCGGCCCGCCGGCTCAAGCTGGCCCGCGATCCACGTCTTGTAGCCGCGCACCGGATGGGCGCTCGCCTCGAAATAGGTCGACCGCTCGCCGGCATCGATCGCGGCAAGCGGGTTCTGCCGCGCGCCGGAGGTGATGATCATCGCGGTTCCCGCAGCCGTCGCGATCTTGCCGGCATCGATCTTGGTGCGCATCCCGCCGCGCGAGAGTTCGGACGCGGCCGCGCCCGCCATCGCCTCGATCTGCGGCGTGATCGCCTCGACATGGGGGATGAACGTCGCGCCGGGATCGAGTTGCGGCGGCGCGGTGTAGAGCCCGTCGATGTCGGAGAGAAGCACGAGCAGGTCCGCGCCCATCATGGTGGCGACGCGCGCGGCGAGCCGGTCGTTGTCGCCGTAGCGGATTTCTGAGGTCGCGACCGTGTCGTTCTCGTTGATGACGGGAACCGCGTTGAGCTTCAGAAGCGTCGAGATCGTCGCGCGGGCATTGAGATAGCGGCGCCGCTCCTCGGTGTCGCCGAGCGTGACGAGCACCTGCCCGGATTTGAGCCCGACGCGGCCCAATTCCTCGGCCCAGGCACCCGCAAGCGCGATCTGCCCGGCAGCCGCCGCCGCCTGGCTTTCCTCCAACCGCAAGGCACGCCGCCCGAGGCCCAGAATGTTGCGGCCGAGCGCGATGGCTCCAGAGGAAACGACGAGAACCTCGCAGCCGTCTGCCGCCAGTTTGCCAATATCCTCCGCAAGCGAGGCCAGCCATTCCCGCTTCAACCCGCTCGCGCGGTCGACGAGAAGAGCCGAGCCGATCTTGACCGTGATGCGGCGGTGAGACGATAGCGCCTTCATCGCGCTTACTCCGTCTGCCACCGCGGATCGTCCGCCGGCGGCGTCTCGACGGCGCGGGCGGTTTCGACGTTGGCAATCAGCGCGCGCAGCACGTTCTGCACGCCCTGCCCCGTCGCGGCCGACAGGATCATCGGTGCGTGGCCGGCAACCTCTTCGAGTGCGGCGGCCTTCTCGGCCAGCGTCTCGCCGTCGACCGTATCGGCCTGGCTCAGCGCCAGGATTTCCGGTTTCTCGTCGAGACCGTTGCCATAGGCTTCGAGCTCGCCGCGCACGGTCTCGTAGGCGTCTGCGACATCCTCTTCGCGCGCGGAGACGAGATGCAGCAGCACCCGCGTGCGCTCCACATGGCCGAGGAAACGATCACCGATGCCGACGCCTTCATGCGCGCCCTCGATCAGGCCCGGAATGTCGGCGATGACGAATTCGCGCGCATCGACCCGCGCGACGCCGAGGCCCGGATGCAGCGTGGTGAAGGGATAGTCGGCGATCTTGGGCTTGGCCGCCGTCACGGTGGCGAGGAAGGTCGACTTGCCGGCATTGGGCAGGCCGACGAGCCCGGCATCGGCGATCAGCTTCAGCCGCAGCCAGATCGTGCGCTCCTCGCCTTCGAGGCCCGGATTGGCCCTGCGCGGCGCCTGGTTCGTCGAGGTCTTGAAATGCTGGTTGCCGAAACCGCCATTGCCGCCCTTGGCAAGCCGGTAGCGCTCGCCGATCCGCGTAAGGTCGCAGATCAGCGTCTCGTTGTCGTCCTCGTAGATCTGCGTGCCGACCGGCACTTTCAGCACCACGTCCGAGCCGCCCGCGCCGGTGCGGTTGCGGCCCATGCCGTGCACCCCCGTCTGCGCCTTGAAGTGCTGCTGGTAGCGATAGTCGATCAGCGTGTTGAGCCCGTCGACCGCCTCCGCCCAGACATCGCCGCCACGCCCGCCATCGCCCCCATCCGGCCCGCCGAATTCGATGAACTTCTCGCGCCGGAACGAGACGGCGCCGGCACCGCCGTCGCCGGATCGAATATACACCTTGGCCTGGTCGAGAAATTTCATCGCATTGACAATCGTTGAGGGGATTTGGTCTTTGGGCGCTCATCTAGCCCATTGCGCGCTCAAGTGCGAGGGGCGCGGGGGCGAAACCGATGAAATGCGTGTCCTACAACATCCAGTACGGTATCGGTCTGGACAAGGAATACGACATTGCGCGCATCGTCGACGCCGTGCGCGGCGCCGACCTGATCGCGCTGCAGGAGGTCTCGCGCAACAACCCCAGCAATCAGGGCCGCGACATGCCGGCCGAAATCCGCGCCTTGCTGCCGGATCATTTCTCCGTCTACGGCCCCTCCTTCGAGATCGACATGGGCTCGCATGTGAAGGACGGAAAGGCGCATGATCTGCGCTTCCAGTTTGGCAACATGATCCTGTCGAAAACGCCGATCCTCGCCTCGCGCAACCTTCTCCTGCCGCGCCGGCGCTCGATCGCGAAGATGAATTTCCAGCGCAGCGCGCTGGAGACCCTGGTCGACACACCGCTCGGCCCGATCCGGTTCTATTCGACCCATCTCGACCATCGCTCGCCCGACGAACGGCTGATGCAAATCCGGCACCTGATGGAACGCGTCCTTGCCTACCCGCATGAAGGTGGCGGCCTGACCGGCGTCGCGGAAATGGGCTTCCCCGAACCGCCGCGACCCGAAAGCGCAGTGCTGATGGGCGATTTCAACATGCTCCCCGGCTCGCCCGAATATCTCGAAATGACCGGCAGCATCGACCACGAGTTTGGTCTGCCGCTGGTGGCGGACAAGTTCGTGGACGCGGCAGCGCACCTCAAATCGGAATCGCATAGCTGGGTCGATCCGGAACGACCGACAGACGCTGCGCGTCATAAGCGCATCGACTACGCATTCGTCACGGCCACCCTCGCCGCCCATCTTGCTTCATCCCATGTCGATATCGACGCACAAGGCTCGGACCACCTGCCGCTATGGCTGGACCTTGCAGTATAATAGTTGACTCCGTCAACTTAATGCGCGAATGCTCGTGGCGGAGGATCTGCCATGGACGCTCGCCCCACTGATACGGAACCGTCACCGGAAGAGGCATTGCGGGCATTTGGCCGCTTCTACACAAGGCGCATGGGCTTGCTCGAACATGGATTTCTGGCAAGCAATTTCACCCTGACGCAAGCACGCATCCTCTACGAACTCGCCACGCGCGACGGCCTGGTGGCAAGCACGATCGCTCGCGAACTTGGGCTAGACGCCGGATATCTGAGCCGCATCCTGACGCGGTTCAAGGCAGCCGGCTTGCTTGAGGCGACCCCATCGACCAAGGACGGTCGCCGCTCCATTCTCGAACTGACCGCAGCCGGTCGCGCCGCGTTTGCCCCGCTCGATCGCGCCTCGCAAATGCAGGCCGCCGAACTCGTCGATGGATTGGCGTCCTCTGACCGCAGTCGTCTGGTGCGCGCCATGTCGGAGGTCCGCTCTCTCCTGGAGCCTGGAATCGCAGAGCCGCCGATCCGTCTGCGTGATTTCGAAGTCGGTGATCTTGGCTGGATCGCGCATCGGCAGGGCCTGCTCTACCACCACGAATACGGCTTCGATGCCACGTTCGAGGCGCTGGTGGCAGAAATCCTCGTCGCATTCACGCGGCGCCCACGCGAACTTGGGGAGCGCGCCTGGATCGCCGATCGCGGCGGCGCAACGGTTGGCTCGGTCTTCCTGATGCGCGACAGCGCAGACGTCGGACGCCTGCGGCTTCTTTACGTCGAACCCGCATTGCGTGGGCAAAAACTGGGACGAAGGCTCGTCGATGCCTGTATCGAGGGCGCGCGCGAGGCCGGCTATTCACGTCTGCTGCTCTGGACGAACGACATCTTGTCGTCGGCGCTGCACATCTATCAGGCAGCGGGTTTCACATGCGTCGCGCGTAAGCCGCATTCTTCCTTCGGACAGGAAATGGTCGGCGAAGACTGGGAACTTGCGCTTTAGTCGCGACGGAAATCGACACGTGTCCACGCTACGGGAAAGCCGTATTTCATCACCGTGGCCTTGTTCAAAACAGTGCCGTCCTCATTGAGGACCATTCGGTCGAAAAAGGTGACGAGGTTTTCCTGCGTTTCAGGCGTCAGATAGACCTGATAGGAGAACGTCGCGACATTGCCGTCGATCGTCACCAGCGTCTGCCCGACGACGTCCTCGCGTGTTCCGGTATAGGTCGTTGGCGAGGTCTTCGTGAACCGCCACGTCTTGGTATCGCGCTCGCCATCGTCGTAGACGAAGTCTTCACGCAAGGTCAGCGTGCGCCCGTTCCACGTCCCCGTCAGATCGACGGTGAATTTGCGGCTCGTGAAATTGATCGCCCGAAACGGACCTTCGGCGACTGTCTTGCCGGCGAAGTAATCTTCGAGCAGGAAATTCTTGGCCTCCGCATGCCCAAGCGAGAGCAAGGCGGCCAGCATGATCGATGCGAAAGCGGCGAGACGGCGCATGACGGTGATCTCCAGTCCGGATTTCACCAGTCTACGCAGACGTCTCGCCGCCGGATTTGCCGGTCAAGCCATGCCCCAGCTTCTAAGGCTCACCCACGTCTTGCGGTCGAGCCGGTAGCGTTCGACGGGAACGCGCCCGACGACGCGCGAATCCAGCATTCCCTGGCCCGAATACTGAAACCCGCATTTGTGGATGACGCCGCGCGAGCCGGCGTTGATGACGCGGCACGAGACGTGCAGCACGTCGATCGGCGTCGCCCGGAAGGCGAGATCGACCAGCGCGTGCGCGGCTTCCGTCGCATAGCCGCGGCCCCAATAGGGCTCGCCGATCCAGTAGCCGAGCTCGAGCCCGCGCGCCGTGGCGTTGAGCCCCGCGCAGCCGATGAACGCGCCATTGGCCCCGAGCGCGATGGCGTAGACGCAGCCCGCTTCGCGATCCGCGCGCGTGGAATCAAGGAACTGGCGCGCCTCGGCCGGGCCGTAGGGATGCGGCATGCGGCCGAGCATTTCGGCGACGCGGCGGTTGTTGGCGAGTTCCGCCAACTCCTCGAGATCGTCTTCATGCGGCGGGCGCAGGACCAGCCTTTCGGTGACGAGGACGGGGCAGTCGATCCGCCAACATTCCTCCTCGAGGTCTTCCTTTTCCAGAACCATGGGTCTTCCTCCAGATCAAAACGGCAAAAGGGGAGATGGCGACCCATCTCCCCTGTGCTTTGCTCTGGATTGTCGACCAGACACCGGACCCGAGATGGGGCGCCGGTGTTGTGGTGCGGAACCGACTACTCCGCTGCTTCCTTGACCGCATCCACGGATACGTAGGTTCGGCCGTTGGCTTTACGCGCGAACGACACGACGCCTTCTTGCATCGCAAAAATCGTGTGGTCCTTGCCGAGGCCGACATTGGTACCCGGGTGCCACTTGGTGCCGCGCTGGCGAATGATGATGTTGCCCGGAATGACGGCTTCGCCACCGAACTTCTTCACGCCAAGGCGCTTGGATTCGGAATCGCGACCGTTGCGCGAGGAACCGCCAGCTTTCTTATGTGCCATAGGAGTTCTCCTTTATGCCTTGTTCTTATTCGCCGGCTTCGGCAGCTTCGGTCTTGGCGGCAGCCTTCTTCGGCGCTGCCTTCTTGGCGGCCTTCGGCGTCTCGTCGCCGGCTTCAGCCTTCGCAGCCTTCTTCTCGGAAGCCTTTTTCGAGGGCTTGGCGCCGTCGAGCAGGATCTCCGAGATGCGGACCGTCGTCAGAAGCTGACGGTGGCCGCGCTTGCGGCGCGAATTCTGGCGGCGGCGCTTCTTGAACGCGATGACCTTCTCGGCGCGGTTCTGGTCGATGATCTCGGCGGAGACCGAAGCGCCCGACACGAGCGGCGCACCGATCGTCACGTCGTCGCCGTTGCCGTGCGCGAGCACGTGGCCGATCTCGACGATGTCGCCGATCTCGCCGGCGACGCGGCCGATTTCCAGAACCTGGTCGGCGGCGACGCGATACTGCTTGCCACCGGTCTTGATGACTGCGAACATTTTTTGTCCTTTCTGTTCGGTTCCGGCTCTGGATGCGCGAGCACCCGGCCGGCTTCTTGTTCAGTCGGTTGAAACTGTCCCTGCGGGCGTTTTTTCCAGCAGAGAACCGGCGCGGCGAGACGCCACACCGGATTTTCGAGGCTGCTCATACGTCAGCGCCGCCTTGAAGTCAACGCAAAGCAGCGCGCTGCCGCGCTTTCGCACCCACTCGCCCGAGTGCCCCCAATTCCTCGACAAAACCACTTGTGCCGATCCATCACAATGGCTATGTGTGCGCCGCGTTCGAAAGAGCGGACCACGCCCCGCGGAGAGGTGGCAGAGTGGTTGAATGCACCGCACTCGAAATGCGGCATGGGTGCAAGCCCATCGGGGGTTCGAATCCCTCCCTCTCCGCCAGTACCTTCAGCAACCCATTGATTTCATTTGCGATTTTATGTGCGACCGGATCGAAGTCGCCTGAGCCACCCTCTACGCCACCTTATCGCGAGTCCTTCGCCGAACGCGGATAGTCAACCAAGAGCGCATCGACCGCTAAGCGCAACGCCTCGACGCGTGGCTCGGATGGGCGCGGCGCTGGCATGGTAGCGGTCAAGAGACTAACGGTGACTGACCAATCACAAGCAGTGCTGAATAGTGCTCTGTGCGCTGCTGCAGACTTTCGCCAATGATGCGGCCCACTTCTTCGGGCGTCTTCTGTGGCATGATTTCTAGAAGCGCATTGACAGCCGCTTGGAAAGCGACCTGCGAGTAGACCCTTGCCTGCGGTTTTTGGTTATCCACACCAGTGCGATAGTGTTTTCCATGCGGAGGCAATTTCCATCGCCACAATCCAAGTAACGTCCCGCGCCTTGAGCCGCCCGCCTGATCCGGCAGGTGCGATAAGCCCCAATTCGGTTACTATCAGAAACCCAGCAAAGGGCGGTGCCTTCAAGGTATCCCACGCGGAGGCAGGTAGACCCTTGTAACATCGCATTGATAAGCGCGCGGTGCACTTTCTAGTTCGCGCGCACGGAAAAGAAGTACCTGAAAATCGCCAAGCCCTCCAAAGGAATTGCGTCAAGTTTGCATGCGCAGTGAGCGCGGTCTAGCGGGCTAGTTGGGCCTATGTGAACCGGGCCGAACCCGCGCCCCTCTCCGTCGCCCGGCGCGACCTCGATTTCACCTATTACCCTTTCGCACAAATCGCGGGGCGTCTGGACTTTTCTGACATTTTAGACAGACGGAACAAAGCGCAACGCGTCCCTCTTTGCTTGGCGATCTGGACTTTTGACAGTCCTGAAAGGACGAGACGACGGATAGGAGCTTGCCGTTGCCAGCCGCCCCGTTCACGATACAGCGCCTTAGGGCAAAGGGGGCGACACCATGAAGGCAGATATTTTTGCACCGCGCGCGCGGACGAATTGGAAAAGAGGTTACGTTCGACTGTGGGTAGTCGTGTCCATAATGTGGCTTCTGGTCGCTGCGATTGACGTGATTGACCGTGCTGGCACGAGCAACGGTATGGGCGGCAACCGAAGCATGGGGTTCAGCGAAGCGGTAGTTGTCTTATTCATGTTTCCGGTGCTGGCAGCCCTACCTTTCGCTGTCCCGATAATCTTTCGTTGGGTCCGTGACGGCTTTACCGGCCACGAAATTCCTCGCGATGCCCCGAAGCACCCAGGCGGTGCCAACGAGTGGACCAGGCCATTGCCCCCATTCGAGTGATTAGTGCTATTGGCGACGGCGCGTAAATGCTGACTGGATTGCGAATCTACGAGGCGAGTTCGGGCGCGGGGCCCATGGGGTCGGTCCGGCTCCTATGCGTTCCGCCCCCAAGCTTGTCTCGCCGCAAGCCACGGCCTCGCAGCAGGACCCCGCGCCTCTCCTCTTGCCGGCGGCGACCCAGGTTATGGCTATCACCCATCCATCAAAAGCGTGGGGTTGCTGGACCTCCTGACAATCCAGACAGACGAAACGACGGAGTGCTTCCTGGCAGCCCGATCTTCCCCGAACGCTTCACTGGCGCCCCTGCCGCGCGTGGCGAATGGCTTACCGTTTCGATCGCGGCTCATAGCTCGAGCGCAATGTCACGAGGGGCCGTTCCATGCATTCCTGGTACTCTTCGTCGTCGTTCTCGTGCTCATTCCGACAATTAGCCGTTCTGTCTTGCGGGCCGCTTTCGTCCAAACAATCAGCATAATCGCTGTAGTTGTCGTGCAGCACCAGACACAGAGCTGCAGCCTTTTCGTCCACTATGCCCGCGTCCACAATGCACTGGGCGCGTATCTCCGCAATGGTTTCCAGATCGCGAAACGTCACCGGCTCAGTGAAATCGACGCCAACTGTCTGAGCGGCTTCTACGTGACAGGCGTACACTCGGTCCATCGTCTCGTTCCAGTAGGACGGATCGCTTGGCCCGCAGCCACTCAGAAGCACGGCGGCGAGTACGAGTACAATTTTCATTCGGATAGCCCCTCAACCAAAAACGCCCATTGCAACCAGAAACACTGTTAGGGTCAGCGATGCCGGATCCATCCTGTTCACGAACCGGGTATTAGCAGTCCTGTCGGTAGCTGTCCCGACAATCGTTGTACGGTGGATGACCGACTTTAAGGGCCTTAGAACCGCGCGATGTGCGTCACACCGAGCGCTGCCGACGAACGAACCAAACCCTTGTCGTCGCGTTTGCAATGTAATACCATTACTACCCATGGGCGATTGATGTGTCATGCAGTGAGGCGTCAGATTGGGCGGTGCAGGGTTTTATGGCGCCGAGCAAGAGCGCAATTTCCGCGAAGCCAACGTCCGGGTCCGGCGTGGCGGGCCTGATGCGCCAACTTGCGGTGCCCAAACCCGCACGGGCGGGGCTTGTCGGGCTCTGCCACTGAAAGGGTCAAAGCGCTGCATCCGCCACTGCGGACCGAAGGCGGCGCGGGAACTGCGCGAGCGGCAGAAGCAGGACTATTGCGCGGGACGTATCTCGCACGGGGACTGGACCCGCGCCGAAGGCAAGCGCACCGTGAACAAGCTGCGCGACACGTGGAAGAAGAACCCCTGGGCCCCCGGCGCGACAATCGATCTTGCCGAACACGAAACGACCTTCCGCGTGGCGGCGGGTCTTGGCGGCAGTGCGGACGCTCGCCTCCCGCCTGCGGCGCTGGACTTCCTCCGATGGAAGTATCGACGGCTGCAAATTGACCGCAAGCGCGATGCCGAATGGCTTTCGGTGCTTCGCGGCGAATTCACGCGCCGGGTCCAGGAGGCGGGTCCGGCTCCCGCAACGCCCAAGGCTGAACCGATGCCACGCGCACCCGTGCCTTTGTGGAGCGACGCCAAGGCCGGGCTGTTCAAGCGCGGGCAACTGGACAGGCCAAGGGCGGCTCGGAAACAGAAGCCGCCGCGCTTGCTGCGGCGTTCCAGCCACCAGGACGAGGGATTGGCCGGGGATGCATTCGCAATGATGATCCACGAACACCGGCAAGTGCTGGTGCCGCTCCTGGACCGTTGCCGCAGCGACAACGAGCGGAAGGCCGTTGTTGAAGCGCTGCAGGCGATCATCGCAGCACCCGACGACGGCGCGGCGCGCGTTCGTTGGATGACCACTATCCAAACGCTGAACACCGTCGAGAGGTAGGCGTAGGGCCGATCTTTGACCGGACCCACCGCGGCGGATGCTTACGACGAGATAGCCCCAGCGCCGCCGTTGTAGGCTGTGGCCCAGGTGCGACACAAATGGTTTACGTGCCCATCATGCTCGACCAGGAACCCTTGAAGAACCGCACCCCAATCAATTTGGCAGCCACAGAGGGCGCCGTGCCTCGATGACCCGTCGGCTGGGTTCTCGATATCCTGGACGTAGTAGATCAACCGCCCGGGCTCGCCGTGACGAGCGTCATGTCGTTCACCCGCCAGTTCCAGGCGCGCGCGGCCGAGGAGCTCGTCTCCCTGCCGGAGGGACGGCGATTGCCGACATGCTCGCCGACTACAGCGTCATGCCGAATCAGGCGCGGGCATGTTCGCGATGATGAGTGAACTCCGTTCTCGCCAGCCGTTGGCTCTGACTCTTGCCTGCGCTTCCTCACTCCAGTTCAAAGCCCTGATTGTCGAACTTCAGCGTCCGGCTGTTCTCGGTGACGGTCCGGACGACGTTTTCCGGGGCTCCATCGGGAATTTCCGCTTCGATTTCAAGTGTTACACGGACATTCGTGCCCATCAATCCCGATAGGTGAGAGATTACCTCATCTGCCACGCGGCTCGCATCTCGTCCCACGCGTGCTGGATCCAGGGTGATGGAGCCATGGAAGCGTTTAGGTTGCCCCTGTTTCGGCAGTTCCGCAGTTGTGGTGCCCCCTCCTGTCGCCGTCGGTGAATCACCAACGGGATTCACGGAGATTGTTCCGGTAGGCATGCCGCCACTTGCAGGGCGGGGCGCCTCATCATCCTGCTGCTTGACGGCCGGTTCGGGCTTCACAAGCAGACCTAGAGGATTATCCGGCGAGAGGGAGACCATCTGCCCACAGCGGAGCCCTCGGTATCTGGACGCCGCTTCATCAAAGCTCTCTGCGTAGGCAAATGAATCCTTGCCCCACGTCAACAGTCCCAAGCCCTCACGGATCGCGTCGAGCAGAATTGCCGTATCGCGAAGGCGCGGGAGGTAGAGGTATCGCGCAAAATCCTCGACCAGCTGTTTGACCAGGACGTGATCCCCACGCCAAAGCGGAACTTGATCGAGCTCGAGACGAAGCCGAGTAGCCGCGAGGCCAGTCACTAAGAGCTCGTCGTTCTTGAGCTTACGGCTAGCCCGGGCGGCCAATGGCTCTTGCCCGCTCAGGCGGAAACTTTGCCACTCAATCGGAGACTGCGGCGTCGGCTGTTGAGGCACAAGCAGCCATTGGAATGCCTCAGGCAGACGAGCATTGGCTGCGCTGTCCGCGCTTGCCTTCTGGGTTTCCGCTTGCCGCACCTGGTGCGGCGTCAGGTCCAGCTCGTCCTTCTCGTCGAGGACCGACTGCCAAGCAAGATACCGGCGGATAGATTCATCAAGGTCCTGAAGCCGCGTCTTGTCAGCCGCGAGAAAAACGAGCGTGTTCCTGTAAAGGCGCGGCGCGCTACCGCGTGTTTCAAGAATGGCCTTGGCGGCCGCCTCCGCGGCGCTGTTTGTGTCGCGGCTATGCGGATGGTCCGCTCCTAAAACGACGAGCCGGGCATCAAAGTCGTCTGGCACGTCTTGCCCGGACTGCGGAAGCGCATGGATCCTCGCAAAGTCACCCTGCTTCCGTAGATCAGCGCGCAGCCGCGTATCAAGTTCTCGATTGATCCGATCAGGATCTGACTTCAATTGTTCCGTCCGGTCCTCGGCCAGCTTCGTGACAGTTGGCTGCGTCGAGTACCAGTACCGCGCACCGTCCTGGTAAAGGTAGGTCGCGGCACCGCTGAGGCGGCGCAGAGCGTCACCGAAGATCGCGGGCGACTCGGACGGCATTACGCATCCGAGCTTAATTCTCCGGTCCTCAATCCCCCGGTTCGAAACCGTCGATCCCGGCGCCGAGCCCAGATAGATGGTGCGTGCGATCCGGCGACACGCCGAGAACTTCCCGAGATTGGGCACCTCACCGTCGATCCGGAGTGGCAGCGAATTCGGTCCGTCCACGTCCTTCTCGATGATCGGTGTCCAGTTGTCGGACAGATAGCGGGTCAGCTCGAACTGAACGCGCGGATCGTCAATCGGGATGTTGGCCGGCTGGATCAACGGGTTGCGATCGCCTTTTTCCCAGAGGCTGTGGATCACTGCCGCCATGAGACGAAGGACGCCGCGGGTCCGCTGGAATTTCACCAGCGTCGACCACTCCGTGTACAAGCGATCGAACACCTCGGGGTGGATGGGATAAGCAGCCTTCAGGCGCCCTTCGTACTCGGAGTCCCGGCATTCTGGCGGGAACTCCTGATGCTGGCTTCGATAGAGGTCGAAATAAGCTTTCGCAACGGTATCGCGGGCAACAAACTGCGACTGCTCGATGAGGGGCTCGAATAGGCGTCTGCGTACGATCTCGAAGCCTTCTTCTGCACTGGCCGGACGCCATGATGATTCGACACGACCAATGGCGTTGCGGAGGCGATCCAGCGCTTCGCGCCCGCGTCGGCCGCCGACCTCGACATCGTCGGCTTGGGTATGGGGTGATCCGGCCGTATCTGATGCGGGTAGACTGACGACCAGAAGGCAGTGCTTCGCCAGCTTGGCCGACTCCGTCAGCGCCTGTGCGAAAGTAAAGTGGGTCTCGAAACTGCCGGCTGGGAGGTCGCTCTGGTCATGAAGCTGCCGTGCGTAGGCCACCCACTCATCAATCAGGACGAGCGCCGGTCCGTACTCGTTGAAGAGATCACGGAGAACGTCACCGGGGCTGGTGGCCTTCTCATCGTCGGCTCGAATCCGATCATAGGCTGCTCGGCCGCCGAGCTGCCAGGCGAGTTCACCCCACAGCGTATGGACGATCGTCCCATCGTCTTTCCTCACCGGATTCCCCGGCGAGATCTTGTTCCCGACAAGAACCACTCGCTTGACCGCAGGCAGGTCGCCGATGCCCGCCTCTTTCACGACGCCCTCAACGCCCAGTAGCTCGCTTGGCGTAGCGCCTGAGAACAGATGGTACAGCGCCAGCATCGAGTGGGTCTTGCCACCGCCAAAGTTGGTCTGCAGCTGGATGACCGGATCGCCGCCGTCTGACGACAGGCGGCGAACCGCACCCACCAGCAATTGTTGGAGGCTGTCAGTCAGGAATGTCCGGCGGAAGAACTCCACCGGCTTTCTGTACTCGTCGACGCCCTCGCCGATGTGTACCTGCCACAGGTCTGCGGCGAATTCCGCCTGCTGATAGCGGCCGCTCGCTACGTCACGGTGGGGGCTGACAACTTCACGCCACGGCTTCAGCGTGCCGGTCGCCTGACTCTCGATTGCGGTCCCCGCAGCCTTCCGCTTCTCATTGCGCGCCTGTTCGTCGAACCGAACACGCAACAGTTCCATCTTGATGCGTTCCAGATCCCGCGACTGCGGAGCCGACACAGCGGTGAGAAGCCGACCGGCGCTGTCGAGTGCACGATATGCGTCGTCGCTGGTGAACGCTTCCTGATGCGCCCACTTATTCCTGTGGCCTCGCAACTCACCAACGATGCCGCGTTCTGCGGGACCGAGTGTTTTGCGGAAGACCTCGTTCCAGGATTCCCACATGACCTTCAGCAGCAGAGCAGCGTCCCATTCCGTGATCGGCTTGTCCTTGATCAGCGGATCACTCGCGAGCGACTGCAATGCGGGTACACTGGTCCCGTCCTTCATAGCCGCCTTGATCTCTCGCTCGACGAAGGGCCCGAGACCGGCGCGGAGCAGGTCAAGAGCGTTGCCGACACGTTCGTGATTGGTGATCGCCATGGCGCATGCCCTCCGTCAGATGAGTGTGCCCTGGGAAGGCGTCGGCAATGCCGTCCCAGGCATTTCACGGGCAAGCCGCGCGATCTCCGGCCAGCCGAGTACGAGGGCGTTGTAGCCCTGCGCTTCCTGCGACCACCTCTTGCGTTCGCTGATATTGTGCAGACGATAGGCAAGCTCGCGTGCGACCTCCCCCTGGCTCCCGATCTTTCGCAGCAGAGTTGCGGTTGCTTCGTCACCAGCCTTTTCGACATGATAAAGGCGCAGCAGATGATGCGTCATCTCCCACACCGTCGGCCGCTTGTCGCTCGTCGGATCCCAATCGGCGGGCAATTCGGCAGGTGCAAGCAGGCGCACCTTGCCGCTCTTAGAGTCGACCACTCCGGCCTGCCTGAGACCGGTGACCGAGGTGACCTTCGCCTTGCTCAGCAGCTCCGCGTCGCCGTAGTCACCTTCGCCGAAGCCATTCTGCTCGAACCAGGAGATCGCCCAGCGGGTATCCGCGTCAAAGTCGTCTTCCAGCTCGCTCAGCACCTCGGTGAGCGCCTGGTTGATGATGCCGAGGGCGGTCCGCACGGTCATCGGCCTGCCGGACGAGTCGATAATCCGGCTGTAGCGTGAATAGACTGCCATGCCTGGCCCAATCGCGGCCTGCGCAAAGTCCACCGGCGCTATGTTGCCCTGCTGTAGATGGCGCAATGCTGGTGGTAGGGTGCGTTTCAGCTCGTTTCGGAACTGATTACTCCCGATCTGAGGCGCATCATCTGCACGTGGACGGCAGGCCAGAACGATGTAGGAGGCCAGCGCGTTTGAGCGCAGTGCTCTCACCCGCCAACTGAATGAAGCTCGAACAGGCCAAGTTGCTGTGATCTGGAAGCCGCTCTCCACCAACGAGGCGAGCAGCGTCTCCCATCCCGTCGTGAGATCGACACCGTCGTCTTCCTCTTCGTCTACTTGTCCAGCGCCTTCGTCATCTTGCTTGAAGGCATAGTAAACGGTCAGTGGGAACTCCGGGTTCATTTTGTTCTTCAAAGCAGAAAATGCGCGCTTAAATCCAGACTCAAAATGCTCTTTGGCTTTTGATTTGTCTCCATCGAAGACCTCCGCCGACGCGATCAGCTCTGGTCCCTTCGGCACGAGGACAGTGTCAAAAATTTGCTTATGGATGTCCCCGACGGTTCGGCGCAACCATACATAGAAAAAGTCAGATAGAGCTGCATATCCGATGTTGTCGTAATATGGTGGATCAGTGCTAACGAGCAGATTCTTCAAGCCATTTGCACCGGTAGCGGCGTCGAGTTGTCTAGCGCTTGCGTCAATTCCGTCTCTAGGTGAAATAGTCTGAACAGCATCGGCGCAAATATTTACTGATGTCTCCCAGCATACAGATCGTTTGCCCAATACGTTCGCTTCAGCGAAGTCCCAAAGCATGGGGATCGCCTGACGCGTAAACATGAATACTGTTTGATTGCCGTTCCACTTTGAAAATCTGTTGTTGAACGATGCAAGTCGATCGAGAGAAAGTGCTAGGAACGTTGTAATGTGGCTCGCGTATAGGCCAGCGTCATCGGATGACATTCCGGAGTCCCGCGCGTCATCAAGTATTTTGCCGCAAGACGCTCGGATCAGGTCGCTCAGCACGACAGTGGCTTCAAGCTGGCGTGGGGTAAACATCTGCCAATGGTGTCGCACACCATAGTTCTGAATTCGAAAGCCGAGGGCTTCAGCAGGAAGATCTGTGTCAGGATAATCCGTCGGGTCGGCGCCCGCAGCGGCTTGTATCTGGCTGTCATCAGGCGGCAGATAAATGCGTCCTCGTCCGGTGTCGGCAATTGTGGTCAGCAGTATCTCACCCAGTCGACCTTGCTTTCCTTCTTCCCGAATGTACTCGAAAGGTATTGGATCGTCGCTGAGCAAACACCGGAACCCTCCTTTCTTTGCCTTGGTCCCGGAGGCTATTGTTGTCGCATCATCAGGCTTGTCAGTGCGTACCTGGAAATTAAATGTCCCCTTCTGGCGGTCTACTTGAGGGGACAGCCATGCCACGTTTCCATTTTTGTTTGAAAGCCAGAACGAATTTACCAGCGGTACATGCTTTCCCCTAAAGGCTGGGTTGGGGCTTGCGACCGTGCGCGCCCAGATCCAAGCAATCACATCAGCCTTCCTGCCTCCGAGCGCATCATTTAGTTTGGCTTGGGGGTAAAGTTGCGCGAGTCTCTTCTCGGCATCCTTTTTTATCTGTGCGCCGTAGTGTCGGATATCGGCAGCAATGCCGTCAGTGCCCTGCCATGCTTCGCCACCGCCGATCCGCTTCCGATCCACAGGATTTGCGGGCGGGTATTTCACCCATCGTGGCGCGATTTCGAGATTACACTTGTTCAATAGCACAGCGACGGGATTGAGGTCGCCCGCATGTGCCTCGAACCCCATGCGATTTGCCTCGAGAGGGATTGATCCGCCTCCAGAGAAGGGATCGAAAACGGTGGGTAGCTCGCCGTCGCAATGTTTCAGCATCTCGAGGCGCGCCTCGGCATAAATCTCAGGCGCTTCGTGCAGCTTTTTGCTCATCATCAGGCGCAGGATGTCGAACAGGCGCTCGCGTTCGGCGTTCTGCTCTTCCTCTGTTGGCCATTTTTCGGGATGAGATTCCGGGTCGTCCACGACCGAAGCGAAGAGGATCGCCCGCGCGGTCGGCAATGGCAGGCGCGCCCACCAGTGATGGATACCCTTGGGATGCGGACCAATTCCCGGCATCTTGTCGTAGGCAGAAGCGTCGTTGATCTCCGGCAGCGGGAGCGCCGCCTCGATGAGTTTCTTCTTATGCGTGGCGGTCATGATCGTATACAAGCCTGTAAGTTGCTGGAAAAAGGGTGACTTCGCCCTCGTCGCGCATCGCGCGTAGGCGGGCGCCGGTCACTTCGACCGGGCCACCCTCGATGTCGGATAGAATGAGTGCGTAGGTCTCTGGGTGCTGGTCGATCAGCCCCCAGACGTCGACCTCGAGTTGGAGCGGCTCCTGCTGAAGGCAGTGGTCCTTGGGCCAGTAATAACGGACCAGATCGCCGCCCGCGGTGCGGTGCTCCCATGGGAAGCGGCCCGCGTTCGCCTTTCCGATCCAGCTGCCGCTTTCATGGAAGAAGCGGTCCTCGCCGTCCCCCCGGAACCCCAGTGCCTTGGCAAAGCGCTCCATGATGCTCGGCTTCGAGGGCTTTGGCGCTTGCCGGGGGCGGGCGTCGCGCGGATCCATACCGTCGAGTGGCTGCTGCTCCACTCCAGTTTCATCGCCGGTCTCGGGCGCCACGTCTGCGGTCTCAGGGTCAGGCCTAACGAGCGGGTCATTCTGAGGCGCGGTCGGGTCATCGGTGCGCTCGTCGTTGGGGTTCGGCGTGACGGAACTCTCCGGCTCGTGGCCTCCCACTTCTTCGGCCCTTGCGTCTATCGGCTCAACCGCTCGCGGAGCGACAGCCGATAGCGAAAAGTTCTCCTCAAGGTATTCCCGCACGTCCTGCGACGACCGTTCGAAGCTGTAGTCGAGCGCGGCCTTGATATCCGGCCTAGCGAATGCCTTTCCGATCTCCTCCGGCACCCGGCGTGCCAATTTTGCCTTCGACAGTTGCTCCACATAGAGGCGGTCATCAAGCCACACGACATCCGCCTGGCGCGGCGTCCCTGCCGGCGTTCCGTCGATGTAAGGTAAGATTTCGAGACCCGGCGTTTCCAACCACTGGGTCATCGCAAGGCAGTCCGCGAGGGCGCGGACCCGATCCGTCTCGTCCTCGCCGTCGAGTTCAATTCGGCATAGCTCCGCGCCGAAGGTTCTCAGCCAGTCCTTCTTGAGGGGCTGGCCCGCAAACAACGGATCGTGCTGGAAGCGCTCCTCAATGTGCGCCGCCAAGGGCGGCAGATCCGAAAACGGCGGATTGCTCGTTGAGTCGCCAGGAAGTCGCTGCAGATCAGCCGTCTTCTGCTTCACCCACTGGTGAAGGTGGCGCCACGGAATGAGCGACTGCATCGTCAGGGCGTAGGCGAGACTTTCGACCGGCGCCCATTCTCCCGCCAGGTTCAGCCAATGCCCGCATTCTTCCCAGATCCGAATGGGATGCCGCGTTAGCAATGAGCGAACTCGGCGCGCGTCTTCCTGGGAAAGACCTTCTCCGGATGCGAGGCTTTTCAGCCATTCGATCGCAAGATCGGCGGTGGGGCGTTCGGCCACGCCGATCTTGCGCCAGAGCGTCAGATCGCGGACAGAGTCTCTGACCACTGCGGCGTCAGGGACATCGTCATTGTCGGACGAGAGGAATACCGACGGTGCCGTCGCCCAGACACCGTCCTGCGTGAAGATTAGTTTTTCCGTGCGTAGCGCCTGTCGGATCTTCTGAAAGTCGGCCGTCGCGCAGGTTTCCAACATCTGATCGAGGCGGCGATACCATTTCTCGACCTCATGGACAGGCGGCTTGTCCGCCTTCCCCAAGGCTCGAAGGCAATCGAGAAGCCGGTCAGGACCGGTTGGGGTGCTTCGGACGCCAAGGAGATCGAGAAGAGGCCGCGTCGTCTCACGATCAAGAAGGCCGTGGACGAACGGTTCAACGTCCATCAGGGACTCAGTCTCTGGCGTGCGCCGAAGGAGATCGTCAGGCCTTCTGTGAAAGCCGCGAGTGTCGGGAAGACAGGGAAGAGCGCCAAGTCGCAGTGCCCACGACGGTGTCAGATCGCGACGCACAACGGTCCGCTGATGACCGTTCGATGCCTCCTCAACGATCCGGGCGGACGTTTTTTGCGACCAGTAGTCCGACTTCTCTTGCAGAAGGCGCTCAATAACCGCTGCCCACAATGATGGGTCCTCTTTGGCATTAGCCTGCCAGTGGACCCAAACAGCCGAATCGAAATCCCAGTCATAGATGTAAAACCATGGGTCCTTGTATCGTGGCTCGACCCGTCCAGCGAACGCGCGCTTAGTCAATTCATCATCGAGGCCTCTTCGGCGACCAGAGAAAGTTCGTGCCTCGACAAGGGGCACAAATGTCCTCAAGCCCGACCTGCCCGAGGAAATCCATTGTAGCCAGTCTTCACGTGAGCAAGATTTATAGCTCGAGGTATAGTCTGAATGGAGGAGCTGTGTCTGGTTCAGATTCTCTGGGAGCAGATCCTGTAGCTTTCCGTCATCATCAAGAAGGATGCCCTTGTCGATCGACCTTAGGTGTCGATCCCGCGTGGCATATCGAAATCCATCACCAACGCTTGCCCCGAGTTTCGCCGCGATCTGTGCGAGCTGGACGCAACCGGAGAGAGCAATTCCATCCTGACGGAAAAATTCGGTGGCGACCTGCTCGATCACCTTGTTCACGTCGCTCGTGTGTTCGAGGCCTATCTCCTCCAGAACGGCGTAGGCTCCCTCTACATCGTCCTTCAGAAACACGCCCGATTTCTCGGATGTGCTGCGGCGCTGCTCTGCGAGAAAACGCGGCCATTTCTGATTCACGACGATCAAATATTTCGCAAGAAACTCCCAGTCGTCGTCCGATTGTAGGAGCTTCTTCTCGCCCAGACGGACGACTTCGCTCGCGGCATACAGGACGTCCTTGCCCTGAGCGGGCACGATCTTGACATCCTCAGCGTTCACATAATGGCGATAGCCGGTAATCTCGGGTGCTACATAAGCCCACAAGATCAGAAGCTGGCGCCACGTCTCTGGCTTCGGGAGATGCTTTTCCTGCAGGATGCCGAGAAGCGTCTGCTTGTCGATTTCCTCAACAACCCCCCATCGAAGCAGCTTCTTTTTATCGAGCGCGTCGACATTGTGGCAGAGCGCCGGTCTGCCCTCCGCGTCCAGTAGCGCTGCCGCCTGCGCCGCCGGCCAGACATTGAGCACTGC
Organism: Pseudomonadota bacterium; assembly: GCA_023389195.1. Taxonomy (GTDB): domain Bacteria; phylum Pseudomonadota; class Alphaproteobacteria; order Rhizobiales; family Rhizobiaceae; genus Aliihoeflea. The sequence goes on along the minus strand of JAEWET010000020.1, from coordinate 72,203 downwards.
TCGGGGGACGATGACGCTTTGCTTCTCCGGGACGAGCTTTCCACCCTCGGTGAGCAGAAGCTCTTTATTGTCAATCGCCTCGGCGAAGGCCTCCTCTACGACTGTGCCACAGACGCCTTCCAGTGAGCTGTCTTCCCTGTCAACGTCCGGGAGCAGGCCGTAGGCCCGAGCGCGCTCGACGAGCGCCGCACTTCCATCGGCAAGCCAGTGAAGCATGGCCGACGCAGCAAGTTTGCCTGCCCGCTCGAGGAGCCAACGGTTCGTTGGGGATGTCTCAGGGTCTTTGATTTTTAGACGGGCAGGATCCTGAATGAATGGCGCGTTGCAGGCAAAAGGCAGCTCCGTCTCCACACCTGTGGGAAGGACGACATAGAGGCGCCCCTCTGCACCGAGAACTACTTCCACCTTGCACGGAGGAAACTCTGCGCCTTCTTCGGATCCGAGCATCCTCTCCTGCCGGATCTCGGCGAGCGCCTCCTCCGGGAATGCCTCGGGCTCCGACCTGATCAGCAGGTATGCCTCATCTTCCTTCTCGTAGAGAGCCATCCATTCGCTATCGGGGACGGGACCTGGACCGAGACTCCCCCAATGGACCTCGTGATCACCGATCCGCATGCGGCGGATGTTCTTGAAGAATAGTAGGGAAACAGGGCTCTTGATCCACTCAGAGAGGTTCTTTTCGACCTCTCGCTGCCTGTGAAGATCGCTGATCTCGACGCGGATCCTCGTGTTCCCGTCGGTTCCCGTCGCCGCCGACAGCCAGACCGGCTCCGTGAATCGTCGACGATGAAACGCCACGCCGAGGGAGGGAGTGTGCAGTTCGACCTGGTCTCCAAGACTGAACGTGCTCTTAAAGCCTATTCCTCGGAAACCGATGGTGTGGAGCGCGCGCTTGTTGGAGTATCCGAAGCGGCATAGCGATGCAAAATGCTCCTCTGCAAAATCCTCTCCGTCATGTTCGAAAATGAAAACCCCATCTTCAACCCAAACAGCAGCAGCTGTCGCGCCAGCATCGTCGGCGTTCTGAAGAAGCTCCGACAGGATATGTCGCGGGCTTTGGACCTGCTTGAAAAGCTGGTGCCACGGGCCGGCCAACTCCGGGTCCTTCTCCAACTGGTCCCATCGCTTCGAAGCCTTCTGACGAATGGCTTCGAAGTATGCTGGGCTACCTTTCATTTGGGCGGCTCCGCACGGGCAAGAAGCTCAGCAAAGTCATAGTTGATACTGGTGACGCCAAAATCAGGCTCCCGCTGGAACGGACGTCGCAAGTAGTGAACTTGGTGATCACCGTTATGCAGATCACCCTTGAACTCGACGATCGCTAGAATGAAGTCGTCAGGCTTATTTAGCGAATACAGGACCTCATTCTTGGTCACTGTGATCGTGGCTGCATCCTGCGCGCGTCCTTTGACCTCAATGAAGCGCAGGCGGCCCGTGCCCTCCATCCGACTTTCAATGTCGTAGCCAAGTTTTTCAAATTCTCGATCGGTAGGGTCAAAGCCGAGCTGACGCTCGACCTCCATGACTATCTGCCGAGCACGAGCTGCTGCAGCCTGTGTATCTGCCGAGACCTTGGGCTTCGGAACTCGATCAGGAGCCATTTTCGCGAGCAGACCAAGAGGAACAACGAGCATCCCGCCCATGACGACCGGCGGAAGCGGCGACAGCTTCGCCTCCAACTTCAGTTCCGCAGTTCTCTTCTCAAGGCGTGCCTGCAACTGGTCTGCCCGGCGTCGTGCCTCGTTCGAGTTGAGGCGAGCGTTGGCCTTGCCTGACTGCTCTTGGAGTTTGAGCTCCTCAGCCCGATGATCCCAATAGCTTATTTCCTTCGTCAGTCGCTCCTTCACCGCGGCTTCCGTCTTGGCGATAAGTTCCAGACGCCGTCCCGACACTTCGCGTACATGCTCGGGAACCACGCTTCCGATTGCATGCGCCTGCGCCTTTGCTTCAAGGTCGCGACTGAGCCACGAACACTCTGGCCGCTGGAGGATTTCGGCAGAAGTGGGTTCGCCCTCCTGAAGCGGCCGGTAGTCTAGGTAGGGCGCATAGTTCAAGTGGCGCGCATTGCTTTCGACATCCATCTCCACATAAAGCATTCGCTTCGAAACGACACGACGTTCACCAGAGCGGGTTTCACTGCCGTCCTGGATCGCGTGCTCTAAATAGAACAGCATCCTCGGGCTTTCACCACCGTCACGTTCGTCGATAAGTATGGCCCCGCGCCGCATCAGGTCACGGTGTCGCTCAAGCGTTAGACCAAGCGTAGCGTCGAGTAACGGATGGCCTGGACACACGAAGGCGGCGAGTGGCTGTCCTTGTGGAGCTATCAGAGCTTTGTCAAAGACGATGCGCTCGTATCGGGAGAGTACCGGCTCACCTAGTCCGATCAGGCGGTCCCGATTGCGGATCGGTGCGGGGACACGAGTCGCTTCATAGCGTCGATGCTCGCGTTGACGCGCAGCCCCACCTAGTTCCTTAAACGCCTCTAAGAAGAAAGACTCGATGTAATGAGGCTGGAGGCGACGTGCGTCAGCCCGCTCCATCTCCTCTCGCACCCGGTGCACGCGGCTCGCGTCCATGGATTCGGGCGCAAGAACGCGATCTTCCAGCAGCGAACGAAGCTTTTCGTGATCGAGAGCACCCTCCACCACCTTCGTAAGGTGTTCTTTGATGTCGGGGCGTTCGCCAAAACGTACGGCCTCGATAAGCAGCTCTCGGAGTGGCTTGCCGTCAAAAACTACCTTGCCGAGGACATCAAAAACCTGACCTCCTAAAGCCTCGCGCGCCCTCTCAAGTTTTTCGAGCAGGGTTCGGTAGACATCGCCCTCCCGCGTCTCATCAGCGACGAGGTTCCAGAGAAAACAGACCTCCGTCTGCCCAATGCGGTGAATTCGGCCGAACCGTTGTTCGAGGCGGTTCGGATTCCACGGCAGATCGTAGTTGACCATCAGATGGGCGCGCTGAAGATTGATGCCTTCACCGGCTGCGTCGGTGGCGATGAGCACCTTCACTTCCGGGTCGTGGCGAAATGCTTCTTGGGCCTTCAAGCGGTCTTCTCGGCCCACGCCGCCATGAATGGTGACCACAGCCTCTCTTTGGCCAAGAAGCGTGCTAACGCGGTTGACCAGGTACGAGAGGGTATCGCGATGCTCGGTAAAGATTACGAGTTTCTGATGCGGTGATGATTTTGGAATTGGAGTCGCCGCATCATAATCAGCGGGGTCTTCAGCAAGCTGATTGGCCACGGCAGCTGGCTTAAATATTTCGGTAAGGAGCTCGGCCAACTCGCGCCATTTTTTGTCTTGGCCGCCCCGGCGAACACCAAGTGCGAGTTGTTCGAGGTCTACGAGCGTTGAGATCTCTGCCTTGAGCTCGTCGATGGTGCGAGCAGCAGTGGCTTGATCGAGAATCTGATCCTCAGTGTCTTCGATCTCTTGGTCAGGTGCGTCTTCGAGGTCGTCCAGATCCTCGGCATCGAACGAGGGCCCGAAGCTTGTGAGAGCATGAACCGCTGCCCCCCGCTGAAGGAGCTCAAGTTCGCGAAGGCGGCCTTCGAGGCGCTCACGACGGCGGCGCAGCGACTGATAAATTGCTTCTGGCGACGAGGCGAGCCGACGCTGCAGAATTGTGAGAGCAAAGCCCACGGTTCCAGCACGCTTGTCGTTCTGCAGCGCTTCTGCGCGGTTGAATTCCTCGCGCACATAGGCCGTCACAGCCTTGTAGAGTTCGGCCTCCTTGTCCGAGAGTCGGTACGGAACAGTCTTCGCTACTCGGGGTGGAAACAATGGGGTGGCATCGAACTTCAGCAGGTTTTCCTTGACCATCCGCCGCATCAGGTCAGAGACGTCGCTTGCATGCACGCCGTCGCGAAATCGTCCCTCGAAACGATCCCCGTCAATAAGGGCCATGAACAGCTGGAAGTCTGCCTCCTTACCGTTGTGGGGAGTGGCGGTCATCAAGAGGAAGTGACGGGTCAGTGCAGATAGCTTCTGGCCGAGCTGATATCGTTTCGTGTATTTGATCTCGCCGCCGAAAAAGCTCGCGGACATCTTATGAGCTTCGTCGCACACCACGAGGTCCCACCTTGCATCCGGGACCTCGAGTTTTGCTTGGACGTCTTCGTTTCGGCTGAGCTTGTCGAGCCGTGCTATGACGAGATTGTTCTCAAGAAACCAGTTTCCTGTTCGTGCCGCTTCGAGTTTGTCGTTCGTCATGATTTCGAACGGAAGCTGAAAGCGCCGGTACAGCTCATCTTGCCACTGTTCGGCCAGGCTACCCGGGCAGACAACCAAGCAACGTTGTAGGTCGCCCCTAGCGATAAGTTCCTTGATGAGAAGGCCGGCCATGATGGTCTTGCCCGCACCGGGGTCATCCGCCAACAGAAAGCGCAGTGGCTGACGAGGCAACATTTCCTCATAGACCGCAGTGATCTGATGAGGCAGAGGTTCAACAAGCGAGGTGTGAACCGCGAGTACCGGGTCAAACAGATGGGCGAGCCTTATCCGATGAGCTTCGGACACAAGCCTGAACAGACGCCCATCACCGTCAAGGCTCCACGGCCGCCCCTCTTCGACGACATCCAGCCGCGTTTCGTCGTGCCGGTAGAGCAACTCGTTCGCAACTTTTCCACGCGCGTCCTTGTACGTGAGCTCAAGAGCCTCGGAGCCGTACCACTGGACATTGACGACAGTCACCAATCCATCGGGCAAGATCCCGCGGACTGACGTGTTGGGAAGGAGTTCTTCGAGGTGCGCCATATCAATCCGTACTGCTCGTAGACGTGCTCGCGGCATGTACCTGAGAGCGGTTGATGAGAACGATCTGTTGATCCTGGGGACGCCGCCCAGCGGGATCCGTGTCCAGACCGAGCCGTTTGAGCGCGTAGGAAAGAAGAGCCTTCCGGACGAGGACCTTGGCCCTGCCGCTGCGCATACCGTAATCGAGGGCGATCACTTTCTGCTGTGTGGCGGAAAGCTCCGGATGCGGCCCTATTTCCAGGGTTACCTGCTCGTTCCAGTCTGTGTCCGCGTCAGGCCCCACCTCGCTCAACTTGGTACCGCGAGTCTCGATGATCCGCGAAAGCAGGAAGTCCTTGAAGCTCTGGTCGATGAGGCAGAAGGCTCGCGTGTGCCAGCGGAACCCGTCGAATCCCAAGGCGTGTGGCGCGATCCACCTCCAGCGAGGCTCGGGCCGGGAGAGCGACTGGTACTTGACCTCAATCGCTTCGGATCGTCGGATCGCGGCGATCACCGAACGCAGTGTCTTGGCGTTGACGCCGCGGATGGGCGTCGGTGCGGCGTCAGAGGATGGAAACTGACCGATCCATCCGTCAGCCCTGTCTAGGATGCCATCGGCGACGGACCTAAGTTGCGCGAGATATCGACTGGCGTCCGGCTTCAGGTAAAGCGGCGCGAATGCTGCGCCGCGGACATACGCACGCGCGCTCTTGTCGTACTGCATGTTCTCCGGCGCCATTCCGATATAGCGGTTCAGGTCGGTGGACGCCTGGTTCACCGACACCCCGAACGTGCTCATCAGATCGACTCGATTCACATGCCCCTCCCAAAACAGGCGGAAGTCGATGAATTCGAGCCGCTGCTCGACTCCCCACCGAAGGTCTGCCTTCTCTGTTTCCACCATGCACTCCCAGCGACATGATCCGTCTTGTAACTATGCGAGCCCAGTTACTTGACGTTTGATCAAGCTATCCGAGAACTGACGTGGGCTCAATCTTAAATGGGAGAGTCAGTGCGCGGGCTCATTGATGGACCGCCTGGACAGAGCGGTGGCCTTCAGCGACCGATCGCCTACGCCTTGACCCACAATCGTTTCCGGCCTTCGAATTAGGAAGATGAAGCTACGGGCCCATTCGTTCTAGTCTCTGAGCATCGTGTTCTCAGGTGTTCGCAACAGGAAAGGCCACCGTGCCTTACGATCCGGTAGCGGCGGGATGGTCCCGCTTCGGACGGCGTATAACCCGGCCACCTATTTCCCTTCTGCGAAGAATGCAGGAGGGGGCTTGGGGATCTACACCGTGGAACTTTATCTGAAGGTTCGACTGGCTTGCTCGGAAGGGATGAGCCGTCGTCAGGCTGGAAAGCATTACAACATATCGCGCGACAGCGTCGCCAAGATGATGTCGTATTCGAAACCGCCGAGCTACTGCGCCGGGCGTATCACGCATTCGGACTGGACTCGCGCGGAAGGTAAGCGCGCTGTGAACAAGCTGCGCGACACGTGGAAGAAGCCCCCCTGGGCTCCCTATCGAACGGTGTCGCAGTGACAATGAACAAAGAGTGGTCGTTGAAGCACTGCGAGCGATTATCGCCGCCCCGATGACGGCACGGCACGGGCTCGCTGGATGACGACCATCCAAACGCTGAAGAACGTCGAGTGGAGGCGTAGGGCCGATCAGAGTTTGACCAGCCCTACAGTCGTTGGTGCTAGGACGAGATAGCGCCAAGCCCGCCGTTGCAGGCGGTAGTCACGCAGGTGCGGCACAGCGGGCTCACGCGCCCCTCGTGCTCGACCAGGAAGCCTTGAAGGTCGTCCCAGCCGATCCCGTGGTTACAACGGATGCACCGCCCGCCGGAACCGTTGGCGGGGTATTCGATGTGGGCAAGTGCGTACAGCACCCGCACCGGCTTGCCGTCGATTTTCGCCCCGGACGCGGGCGTCACATCCTTCACTCCCATTTCGACAGTCGGCAGAGCCGCCGCGATCTTCGGCTCCTGTGACAGGTCGATGGGCTTGGGGGTCGTTTCTTGCGCTTGGTCCATGTTTTCAATCTTTCCTATTCGATGGTCCGCTGCGCGGTGGCGGACCGGAAAGAATATCGCGCTGGTATCTGTCGGGTGCCTTGGGGGTGCCGTGAACGTGCCGTGGCGGGTGCCGTGGCCTCAAGTCCGCAACCCCTTGCGGCATAAGGCTTTGCGAAGGTCGGGTGCCGTGGGGGCCGTGGGGTCACTTTATGCAAGAGTGTAGAAAGAGGCAGGAGGCAGACAGGCGGTGCCGGAAGACGCTAGAAGTCTTGGCATTTCGCCACCCCCACGGCACCATGGCACCCGACCGTGCAAAAACAAACACTTAATCAGTTCCACCCACGGCACCCCGGTGCCGTGCTTCACGGCACCCGGTCGAACTTGACCCGGCGAACCCCGCGACTGCGGGTCCGGCTGGTGCGGATGTTCCATGCCTCGGCGAGCGGACTCTCCATGCGGTTGACCGCCGAAGTGAACGCCTGAATGCTGCGCCCCGCCGTGCCCCATTCCGGTCCATCTACGAACTGAAGCTTGTCCCGAAGTTCGGCGACCGTCCCGGTCCAGGTGCCGCCTTCTGCATTGAGCATTTCCCGGACGCGGGCCGTATATGGATTTTCTTCAAGCTGGCGTTCGTTCGCGCCGCGCCGCGAGGCCTTGATCGCGGCGAGGCAAAGACCCGGCTTCCATCCAAGCCCCTGCGCTGCGGCTTCGGCCAGTAGGGCCGCATCCGTAAGCCGAGGCAGTGCTTCGGGCGGGGTGATCGCGCGGACGACTTGAAGGAGCGCCAAGCCCCCGGCCAACGTATCGAGCACGTCCGCGAGCAGGCGCGGTTTGTCGTGCTCCCAGGCCGCGTTCAAGTCCTGCTCCGTCTTGCGACCTTTCGGGCCCAGCGGCGGCAGGTCCATCACTACGGTCCGGTCCAACAAATCCGGGCGCTGGATCAGGTCTTCACGGATGGACCCGAACATGAGGCTGGTTTTCGCGCCGTAGATCACGCGGTCGTCGTTCGTATAAAGTCCGCGTTTCTGCTGGAACGTGCCCGTCGCAAGCCCGCAGAACAGGTCGGCAACGTCGCCCTTCATCGAACTCAAGTTGTCCAGGCCCAGCAACGGCTGCTGCTGCGCAATCGAGAACAGCATCGCTTCATCCGATGGGAGCGACGGCACTAGCGGTGCCTCGTCCGGGTCCAGCAAGTCTTTCAGCCGCAGCGTTGCCATCGTTTTGCCCGACCCCTGGGGCGCGTGAACAGACAGATGCACCGCCGATCCAGCCCGGAAGAACTGGTTCAGCAGGAACATCAGCAATCCGGCCCGCTGCTGGGTGCCCGCATCTTCCGGGTCAACCTGCGTTTGGACAGGTTGCAGCGGGACGTGACGCCCAAGCCGGTCGAACATGGAAACACCATCGTTCGGGCGGACGGGCTGGGGCATTGCCCGCCCGCCAGTGCGGTCGGTGAAGCGAACCGGCATGGCAGCGGTAGGAAAGACACGCCAGCCCTTGCCATCCACACAGATGCCGTTGCCGTGCCCGTCCATCATGTTGACAAATGCCACGGGGTTCGCCGGGGCCGCGTCCTGTGTCTGCCGGTAGTGGACTGGGTGTTGCTCGCCAACGAAGGCGCGGTTCAGCAACAGCTCTTTCAGATCGGCCTTTGCACTGCCGGTGATGGACAGATCGGTGTGGACCGTGAGCCAAGAAACCACAGCGCGGAAACCGGCCTCGCTGTCGATACGATAGATACGCCCGGCAAGCACGATCCACGCCCGCGCATTTGGGCTTTGGAAGAACTCGGCTCCGGCCCTGCGCAACGCTTCCACGGCGTTCTGTGCCACGGAGCGCCGCGCCGCCTTGGCATCCGGTGCCGCATCGCTGGCCGCCAATGCCGCAACCGCGCGGTCAGCGTGGTCGGCGTCGTGATTGTCGTTCGCAGGAAGCGAAATCAGGAACTTTTGGTCGTCCGATACCGGGGTGTCAGCGAACGCGTGCCCCGCTGCCGCCACACGAAGGGGCGCTTCCCTGTCCAAAATCATCCGATATCCGCTGGGGTTCGTCGTGCGCAGAGCGCCAACGATGTGCGGCCAACCGCGTTTGGTGGAGCGGATCGTGTCGTAAACCCGTTCATCTGCGTCCGTGTCGGCGGTTGGAAATTTGTCCGACCACCGGAGAAAAGCGTCCTTCGCCTCTGCCTCAAACGGCGTACCTGCCGACGCGCCACGGACCGCGTGAGCCAAATCCACCTGGAACTGACGTTCGGTATTGGCGTCGTTCGGAAGCAGGTCCAGCGCCGCAACCAGCAGGTCAGAGTTCGGCGCGCGCAGCATGTCCGCTGGAAGCGCATCCCCGCCGCCGCTTGCACCGAGAGCGGTAGCCGAGAGGGAAGCTGTGAGGTCCAGGCCCAGCACCCGCTGGACATAAACTGCCAAGTCCGGCCACTGCCAAACCGTCACCTGCGGATCAGGACCGTGCATCACGGTTGCAAGCGCAAGGCTGCAGCCCCGCGCGCGCTTCGCTGCGTTCGGAATATTGATCGTCCAAGGAAGGCGCATCACACGGGGTGCGTCACCAACGGGGTCGGACCCCGCCGCCCGCAACAGATCATTGATCGGCTTGGTGGTTGCGGTGATGGTAGCCTCGCCACTTACTTCCTCGATTTGGAACCAGGTCTGGATACCATTGCCGCTTGCGACCTGCATCTGCGGCTTCGCGCCCAGCATGAGGCGGGTTGCCGCCTTCCATCCTGGGTCGCTGTCCGGCGCGTCTTTATTGTCGTGATCAAACACGACGAACCGGCGCATAGCCACGTCCGCCTCATTGGAGGCACGGGCGGTGCCGCGAAGGTGCGCTTTGCGCGGGTTCACGCCGACATAGAGGTTCCGGAGCCCGTCATGCTGGCGCAGCCATTCCAGAACGGAAACGCGGTCCGATCCTGTCAGCCAGGTGAAGCTCCAGGATGCCTTTGCGGCTGGGGCAAGAGCGCGGAGCTCGACGTCCACGTCCGGGCCAAACAGCGCCACCACCGCGTCCAACGCCCGGTCCAGTGCAGGACCACGGTGACGAAGGTCCACGAGGACGGAATAGGCTTCCGCTTCGTTGCCCGCCCGGAGAGCGCTGCCGAACGAATTGACCAGCGCGATGTCTCCCGGGCCATCGGAAAGAAGCCTGTGAAGCGAATGGGCGGCAAAGAGCGCGCGAACTTCTTTCGTACCCGGCGCGCTGCCAAGCGCTGCTGCGATCTTGCGAGCAACGTCCGAACCCTTGGGGGCAGAAGGATGTGGCACGTCGGTGCCTTTGGCGTCGGCAGGGGCGAGCGCCCCACCAACTGCTTTGCGCGCGGCTTGGGTCATGTGCTATATTTCCTTGTCACTTGAGGCCCCTGGGGTGATGACCGGGGGACGGTATTGAGCGCGGTCCGCCAATCGGCGGGCCGTTTTCTATTCAGGCAGCACGCGCCCGCAATTTTTGCGCTTCAATCCAGGCGAACACCTCGCCTTCGGACCAAAGAGCCGCACGGCCCACGTTGACCGACTTGGGGAAAGCCCCCGTGCCCATCATCTTGTAGATGGTTGTGCGGCCCAGGCCCGTAAGGTTCTTGACCTCCGGGCAACGGATCAGGCGGTCGCGAAAAGGGGTGTTCTGGTTGTCGTGTGTGAGGTTCAAGGCCCGGCCCCCTTACTCGGCGGCTTCCGCGCGCAACTGATCCGCAATCCAATTCTGGACAGCGATCCAAGACCAGCGCGAAGCGCTTCCAACCCGCGCCGGTTTTGGGAAGCTCTTGGCTGCCATCAGCCGGTAAATTGTCGCCTTGCTTAAGCCTGTCACGGCTTCTACGTCCCGGCACGGGACGAGTTTGTCGTACAACAAATTTTCACAGGCGTTTGTCGCGGCGTGGTTGGGCATACGTGCGCTCCGTTCCGTTTCTCTGCTGGTTTCAGGCAACCGCCTGCGCCAACACCAGTAGGACCGAAACGCCCAGCTTCTGCAAAATAAAAACGCGGAAAATTGAGGACAAAATGGGTATTCCCGCCAAGCTCGTCAGAAGTCTGACAGACCTGGCAAACTAACCCGTTCACGCCTTCTCTCTACCGCTTCGCCCGGCTCCTGTCGGCACCTCCGGTTTGCTTCGCACAATGGCGGCTTGGGCACGCCCCCAGCGACCTAGTATTGCCAACGGCTCCGATCGAGCCGCCGCACCATCGGCTGATCCCTAGCGCAGCAAAGCGGGCCGTGGGGCCAGGGATTTCTGTCAAAGGGGCGTTCGCTTCATCTGGACAATGTTCGCCCCAGCAGTGCCGGACGCGGCATACGCTTCCCATGCCGTCATCAGCTTGGCGCGCCGGTCAAGTGCATCGCCCCGACGATATGCCTGCTCCGTGGCATCGCCTACGCGATGTGCCAGTGCCTGCTCCACAATGTCCCTCGCGAAGTTGGTCCGGTCGCCCGCCCAATCGCGGAAGGTCGAACGGAACCCGTGGACCGTGATCCCCTGCCCGCCCGGTTCCTTCATTTTCATGCGGCGCAGGACGGCAGCCAGCGTCATGTCGGACATTGGCTTCGCGCTTCCATCGGCGTGCCGCCTCTGGCCAGGGAAAACAAGCTCGGCAGGATCATCGTCGTTCCGCCGCAGCCGCCCAACCTCTGCAAGGATCGCCCGTGCCCGGTTGGTGAGCGGCACACGATGTTCGCGCCCGGCTTTCATGCGCTTGGCGGGAACCGTCCAGCGGGTCCGGTCCGCATCCAGTTCGCCCCACGTCATATTGCGGACTTCGCCGGACCGAGCGGCAGTGAGGATGAGAAATTCCAGCGCCTGCGCGGCCACCGCCGATTGATCCCGCAGGGCCACCATGAACGACGGCAGGTCTGCGTGCGGCAAGGCAGCGTGGTGCCCGCGCGACAACTTGCGGCGCGACGGAAGCAGCTTGTCCAGGTGTCCGCGCCAGCGGGCGGGGTTGCGGCTATCGAAAAGCCCCTGTGCGGACGCGGCATCAAGAATGCGCTCAATACGCCCCTGGGTCCGCTTCGCCGTTTCCGGCTTGCTTTGCCACAGCGGCTTTAGGATGCTCAGGATATCATCCGTGGTGATTTCGCCGGGCAGCTTGCCCCTCAACGGACCCGCGTATTCGCGCATCGTCATACGCCATTGCGCGCGGTGTTTCTCGTTCCGAAAGCGCATGTCGTTTTCATCCAGCCATGCGTCGGAAACGGCACCGAAGGTCTTTGGGGCCTTCTTCTGCGCCTCGGCAGTCCGGGCAGCTGCTTCGCGCTCCGCCTCGTCCAGTGGATCGAGGTCGCGGGCAAGCTGCTGGCGAGCACTATCTGCCTTGGCCCGCGCGTCGGCCAGTGACACGAAGCCCGTGCCCTTGTCGGCACGCCCAAGGCCCATTTCGCGGCGCTTCCCCGTGCTGGGCGACTTGAAGCGGAACAGCCATTTCTTGGTGCCGCCATCTCCCAAACGCAGCAGGAGCCCGCCCCCATCCATATAAGCACCCGGCGCTGTAAGCGTTTCAACCTTGCGCGCCGTCAGTCGGTGCAGGGCGCGGCTCCGGGAGCCCGAAGTCTTGTCGGCGTCAGACATGTCTTTCCTCCCCGTCAATGCATCGTTGCGGGCGGCTGACGACCGATCGTCAGCAGAAGGGTTGGTTGGTGGCTGTGCTCACACACCCAGGCGTTGGTGATCATGTGCGCGGGGAATGTGGCCTGTGCCACCAGTTGTTGAACCATGGCGGTCAACAAGTCCCAGCACGGAGCCGATAGCTGGATTGGAATGTCAGCAGAGGTCGTGTCTTGCGAGAGGTCGAAGGCGGTCATTCTGGTATCCAGGGCAGCGAATAAGGTGGCTGGTGCCCGTCAGCCACCTTATGAGCCACCCTATTTTTGCGGATTGCAAGAGACACCCACGAACGCGCGCGAACGGAACCGATGAAAAGTCGTTTAAAGTCCGAGACTTACACCACACTGAAAGTCACCCACGAACACCTACGGAAATAGATATGGCGGTCTCCCTCTCCGCCACTATCAAATTGCGAACTCCTTACATCCCGATTTGAGTGGCAAAATTCCTTTTGATTTCAAAAGGGTTAGCAACGCCGACCGAACCTCGGAGACTGCCTTGGCGTCGATTTTCGGTCTCTGAACGGCTTTTGTCTCAAACCATGCGAACCTTACGCGATTTGGTTCGGCCGAAAAAGTCTGTGTGATTTCAATACGATGGCATTCGGGGCTGCGCTCAAGTTGCAATGGCCGCCGCCGCCAGCCATCTCGCCCAGAGACACCGGAGATGGACGTTCTCCGGCGGATTGGGACGCAGTACAGCGAGGCGATATCGTGTCTGTAGATCAAAGTCGGCGATGGGGGTGGAAAACGGGCAGGCCGCTTTCGAACGGCTTCTTGCCGAAAAGCTGACATTCAGATGCCCGACGGCCTTTAGCAAAATGCGCCCCCACTACAGACGCTCGGCAAGCTTCTTACTATCATTGATAGCGGATATTGTCGGTTGGACAGTCAACGGATCATGCTGGTTGAATATCCATAACTTACGTAGCGAGCATTTATGTCGGTCACGAGGAAGAACCATTATGTTCCCCAATGGCATCAGGAAAGGTTCTTTACTCCGGGCAGGAAGACTCACTTCCTGCTCGACCTGAAGCCGCCTAGCTACAAGGGCCGGGACGGAACGGTGTCGAACGCTCGCAGCTTGTTCAATTCGCCCACGTCGCGCGCGTTTGTCGAGCAGGACCTCTACTCCACGTTCTTTGGAGTCGATGTGGACGACGAGATTGAGAGAAAGCTTTTCGGTGACATCGACCGGCGGGGCGCCGACGCGGTCCGGGCATTCTGCGGTGATAACCAGCGTGCTTGGCATGAACATTTCGAAGATCTCTTCGATTTTCTGGACATCCAGAAATTGCGAACGCCAAAGGGTCTCGCATGGCTACGGCAGCAGTATCCGGAAATTGGTCGGCTCGGCGAGACGTTACCGGGCGTAGCCCAGAACCAGTTGATGTTGGAGATGCAGAGTATCCACATGCTCAACGTGACGACTTGGACGACCGGGGTTCGGGAAATTGTCTCGGCGGAGCGGGCCAGCGTCAAGTTCATCCTGAGCGATCATCCGGTCACGGCCTACAACCATGGCGTACCGCCGTCCGACGCGCGCAACCAATACCCCGAAGATCCGTCGACTGCGCTTAAGGGCTCGCAGACGCTTTTTCCGTTGGGGCCGGATCACCTCCTGATCCTGACGAACCTCGAGTACGCCAAGAACCCTGAGGTGCGCCCTGACGCAAAGAGGACGTTCGCGCGGAACTACCAGTCGACGATGGTATCGACCATCAATTTCATCAAGACGCGGTACCTAACCGACGATCAGGTCGTCGAGGTGAACTTCGTGATCAAGGCACGCGCAAACCGCTATGTCGCCGGGGCGCGCCGAGAGGACCTTTATCCCGAACAGGTGGTGTCGAAGTCCTGGGCCGACCTTCGCGCGACGTTCCTGCCACCGGCGGATGGGCTCTACCAGTTCGGTGGCGAGATGTTTGCCAGATTCGAGAACGGTGATGTCCACTATCAGGACGAATTCGGGCGAACCGAAAAGCCGAGGGTATGGCTGCTGAAGGCCGAGCCGAAGACCCCACTTCGGCCACGCGATTACTGTCCGTGTGGATCCGGGCAGTCGTTTGGAGACTGCTGTCGGGACAAGCCGGCACACCTGCGCATGTCGTGGACGCAGAAGAGTACCCGCGAGCGCAACATGATGTTCATGGACGCCCTGGCTCAGCTCTTCGAGTTGAGGAGCAAGGACTGGGATACGGCGGCGAGATGACTGACGACAGGATCGCGCGGATGTACGGCTTATACGAGGCCCTCTGGCCGCTCGAGACCGACCTGCTATCGCTCCTGCCCAAGCCGGATCGCAAGATGCGTTCCGTCTATACCGGCTCACTCCATCCCAAGCTGATTATGGAGTTCGCGCTGGGGGCGCCACTGTATTTCGGTGAGGTCATCATTCAGAACCCTTTCATGATCTCACGAACCCTACGGAAGGAGAAGCGACCCACGGAGTACCCCCGCCAATACCGTGGCGAAGCCCTCAAGACCCTGATGACGTTCCTACACCTCATGCCGCTCGTCGAGGCCGGGCTGGTCACCCTGATCCCGGATCCGTGCGACTTCGATTTTCACCTCCGTGATCAGATGATGGCCATGGCTCGGGCCCGGTCCAGGGCCATCAAGTTTAGCCCCTCCGACGACCCGAGGCTCGAGGCGGTGATGCAAGAAGACATGCGCCGCATGATGTTGAACATGCCAAAAGATGCCCTCGCCAAGCGCATATTGGAGTCGGTCGGCAATGACGAGCCAGTCAGGATGGATACCCTCGTCGATCTCATCGAGCAGATGAAGGTCGAAGATAAGCTGGCTATCCTTCAGGACGACCCGCTTACGAATGGCGGCCAGTTCGAAGTGATGAAGATGGCTCCTAACTTTGAGATAGCGATGTACCTGGCCCAAGCGACCGGCGCGCAGATACTGACCGATAGTATCTTCCGCTGGAGAGAGCTTCAGGCAGCGCTCGCCAGGCGACATATCGGAACCACGCCTGCCCTGATCCAATTGCAACGCGAGGTCGCATCGACCCCAGTCACATTTCCGGTGGGCCACCAAGCAATTTTCCGAGTGTTAGACGACCGCTCATTTCGCGAGATGGAGTCGCTATTTGGAGCCGCCTTCGCCTACACGGCTTCCCGTACCGCGGAGACCCTGAAACCGAACTTCGAGGCACAGCTCGCCGCACGCTTCCGGCGGCAGCGGGGTTCGATGCAATCCTTAATCACCCGCGCCAAGGTCCCTTCCGTTGCCGCGCGCATCACGACCGAATTTCGCTTCGGAGGCTTTCAAGACAACACCATCAATCGGCTGTTGCTGATGTCAAACTCCGAGCACCACTTGCACTCCGTACCTATGGCGACGTTGATTGAGCGTGCGGATGCTGACCGCGGGCCGTGGGGATAATGATTCGCCCGCGATTGTTGATCATCTGTACCACTTCCCCCAGTCGCTCCAGTGGCACGGCCACCCACTACTTTCCCCTCTTCGTCCGCCTTTCCTCTTCGTCGACCATTCTTTTAACGATTTCGTAGTCCATCGGCGCATTGCTGATCCGCGCGACCTCGGCCGCCACTTTCGCCCAATGCAAAAAGGAGCGGCCGTCACCTGCAAAACGGGCCCGAGCTGCGGCCCGTTGCGCATCATAGTAGGCTGTCACGGGATCCCGCTCGACCAGTTGGCGGGCATCATCCTGGAAAAGCCGCCTCAATTGTCGCCGCCTTTCAATCCATGCTTTTACGTCAGACAAGACCCCCATGATTCATCGCCCTGCCCTGATTCTTCTGATCGCTACTTTACTGCTTGCAGGTCCGATTGCCGCAGCAACGGCAGCGACAATAACAGGCTTCGCAAGAATTTCCGACGGCGACACCATTACAATAAAGGGCACGAGGATCCGGTTGAACGGTATCGATGCGCCGGAAACCGACCAGGTCTGTATCAACAAGGCCGGAAAGAACTACACTTGCGGGATCGCCGCCCGCGATGCGCTGGCTCGGCTGGTTGAGGGACGCTCGGTCACCTGCACGGGCAATGACATAGACCGCTATGGCCGACGCATCATGTCCTGCGTTGCTGGCGAGATGGACATCAACGCGGCGATGGTAGCCGGTGGTTGGGCGCTCGCCTTCCGGCGTTATTCCGATATCTATGTTGGCGAAGAACAGATCGCGCGCACCAGGCAAGCAGGTCTGTGGTCCGGCGCGTTCATTGCGCCATGGGATTGGCGCCATCGCGGCACACAGACCGAGATTCTGGGCGCCCTGTCGGTGCCGATCAATGCGCAGCAACATCTCCTGCCGCAACCGGTGGCGTCTGCAAGCCCAACATCTGGCTGTCGAATCAAGGGCAATATCAGCCGCAACGGCGCCCGAATCTACCATATGCCGGGTCAGCAGGATTACGACCGGACCAGGATCACGGAGAACACGGGTGAGCGCTGGTTCTGCACCGAGGATGAAGCGCAGGCAGCCGGATGGCGCATGGCCCGGAACTAATGCTTGAAGACAAACTCTCTGTGGAATGCGATGTACAGTAATTGGCTCGCGCGAAACCGGCCACCCAGCGTGTCCGGCACTATATGCCATCGCAACAATACGTCTTGGTCCATTCTCGATGATATAATGAGCGTCCCCGTATCGGAGAAGCTGATATACCCCTGGTCAAATAGATGATCGACATGGGGGCTGAGAAACAATCCATTATTGCCATCGAGCTTCTCAAAATCGCTTGAAAGCCGCCATGGCTTGATATGGCTGGCACGCAAATGACGTGGGTTTGAAATACCTGTGACGCGACAGGTTTTCTCGAAACCTTGAAGATTCTGGCGATATACACCCTGACCACGCCGGGCCCGTATGAGTTGCCGCTTCGCGGTGTCGCCTATATCCGTTCTATTCTTTATTGCCGTGGCTACTTGCCGCTCGGCGCGCTCTACGGCCGCATTGGCATCGACGCTTAATTCCAACCCAAGCCCGGTCCATTCATTGCCGATCAGTTTGATAAGTTGGGCTGCCATTGCTGCCGGGATAGACGCCAGATAGGCACCTTGATTGCCATCTCCCGTTGACCGAATAGGAGAGTATTTTTCGGGCAGGAGCGGCCCCAAGATATCCATTTGGTCTTTAGGGCGAACCGGAACGTTCAGTCGCTTAAAGCGAACGGACACTTGCCACCCTTGATCATGCCAAGCTGAACCTGCCGCACCGAACTCGTCGGGCTTTGGAGCCAAAACTGCCGGTGCGACGCACACACCAACGGCCTGTATGCGCGCATCCGCAAAAGAGAATACGATGTCACCGAGCTCTACGCGCTTCATGTTCTCATAGAACACATTGCGACCGCCATCGCTTCTGGTGAGCGGCGACCAGATATAGTTTCCGCCGACCTCCTGATCGAAAGTCTGCTTGTGGTTCACCCACCAATACGCCGGCATTCCCCCTCCGTGATTTCTGATGTCTCACCTATAATGACCAGGATAATTCACTGCGAAGATAATCTTCCGACCGTATCAAACGCTTTTCAGAAAAGCAGTATCCGCTATGCTGATTCGAACACTGCCTCCATCTGCTCCGCCCATGGCAGATCTGCTGCGGCGATCAGATCGTTGAGCGATAGCGCCGGCGGAATGCGGTGGATCAGCAGCTTCTCCAGCACGTCTGGGGCAAGGTAAGCCAATCGCATCATGCGGCTGACGAAGCGGTCGGTGACCTTGTCGGCGGTGGCGATGTCGGCAATGGTCGAGGCCTCACCGCGTTCCAGCCTGCGCCGCCAGTTCCATGCACGAGCGATGGCGCGCAGCACATGCGTATCCTGCGCCCGCGTCTCGGCGGGCATGTGGTCGGCCGGCGGCAGGATCTTCGGACGACCATTCTTCTTGCGCACGGCCAGCGGAATGACCACACGGATGGTCCGGTCCGTCATGCTGCATCCATTCGGGTCTGTGACGCCATCATCTGACGCGCCAGCGAGCCGATTCCGTCATGGCGCAGATCGATCGCCAGCCCTGCGGTACCGACCGTGACGCGGGCCACCAGAAGCTGGACGATGCGTGCCTGTTCGGCCGGAAACAGCGACGCCCACAAAGCATCGAACTCGCCAAGAGCGGCGATGACTGCCTTGTCGTCGACGTCCGGCATGTCCGCCTTCAGGGCGGAAAGCGCCCGCGCCCGGACCTCGGGCGTCGCGATCATGCGGCGGATTTCGCCGATGACGGCATCCTCGACCATGCCGGCGGGAAGGCGCTGCGGCCCAGCGGCATCGACCGTGCGGTTCCGGATCAGGTCCATCGAGGTATAGTAGCGATAGAGCTTGACTCCCTTTTTCGTCGCCGTCGGCGTCATCGCCGTGCGGGTGTCGGTGAAGATCAGCCCCTTGAGCAGGGCCGGTGTCTGCGCACGTGTGTTGGCGGCACGCTGGCGCGGGCTGGTTTGCAGGATGGTGTGGACCTTGTCCCACAGCGCACGGTCGATGATCGGCTCGTGCTCACCGGGATAGCTCGCGCCCTTATGCACAGCCTCGCCAATATAGACGCGGTTGTTGAGGAGCTTGTAGAGAAAGCCCTTGTCGATCGGCTTGCCGCGCCGCGTGCGCACGCCCTCGGCGGCAAGCGTCTTCGCCAGCACCGTGGCCGAGCCGATGGCAACGAACCGCTCGAAGATCATACGCACCGTCTCGGCTTCCGTCTCTTCGATCAGCAGCTTGCGATTTTCGACACGGTAGCCGAGCGGCACGAAGCCGCCCATCCACATGCCGCGCTTGCGCGAGGCGGCAATCTTGTCGCGGATGCGCTCACCGATCACCTCGCGCTCGAACTGGGCGAAGGACAGCAGGATGTTGAGCGTCAGCCGCCCCATCGAGGTCGTGGTGTTGAACGACTGGGTGACCGACACGAAGGTCACCTGATTGCGGTCAAAGATTTCCACCAGCTTGGCGAAATCCATCAGCGATCGGCTGAGCCTGTCGATCTTGTAGACCACGATCACGTCGATCAGCCCGGCTTCCACATCGACGAGCAGACGCTGCAGCGCCGGTCGCTCCAGGGTGCCGCCGGAATGACCGCCATCGTCATAGCGTTCGCGGATGGCGGCAAACCCCTCCGAACGCTGGCTGGCGACATAGGCCTCGCAGGATTCGCGCTGGGCATCGAGCGAGTTGAATTCCATGTCGAGCCCTTCCTCGCTCGACTTGCGGGTGTAGATGGCGCAGCGCAAACGGCGCGGAACGGGTGCGGCGGTTTCCTGATGACGGCTCATCGGTCATCCCTCCGCGGCTCGCGGAGGCCGAAGAAGCGGTAGCCGTTCCATTGCGTGCCGGTGATCGCGCGCGCTGCCGCCGACAGCGACTTGAACCGGCGGCCCTGCCAATCGAACCCGTCCTTCATTACGGTGACAGTGTGTTCGATACCATCCCACTCGCGGACCAGCCGCGTGCCGATGACCGGATTGCGCGGATCGGCAATGATCGCCTTGCGACCGGAATTGCCGTCGATCTCGTCGGCCAGCAGGTCCAGTATCTTGCGAGTCTCACGGGAAAGCCCGCCAAGGGCCAGTTCCTGGATGCGCCAGGCCAGCCGCATTTCGAGATAGCCGCGGCTGTTGTTCGGCGCTGGCGCCGCGAACAAGGCCTCCCACTCGGCTTTCAGCTCCCTAACCGACATGCGCTTCAGCGCCGCCAGCCTGGCCAGCACCGGCGTGTCCGCCGCCATTTTTTCATGCTGCTGGTTCTGTTTCGATCCAGCCCGTTTCGTCGTTTCCGACATCATTGTCCTCCAACTCGGTTGCTCGGTTTGCGACGACCAACACGGCGTTTGAGGGCGAGAATGTCGAATGAACTGTCTTTGCCGGCGGCAGATAAATGACTGGACTGTTCGGGCAGAACCCGCCTCAGCCCAGCGGCGAGAATCCGGCCGAGTTCGGCAAGCCGCTCATCGCTCGTCATGCGCTCGGGCGACAAGGGGTTCGGGGCGGAGGAGATGTCGTGCATGAGACCGTTCGCAACAGGAGATGATGAGCGAACGGTGGGCGTAAAATCCTAAAATACAAGCGATTTCAAATGCTTGTCGAACTGCTGCGAAATCATGCGAGCCAGATCGTGTTTGTTTTAGTGGCGTACCGCCTGCCGTACCTCGTTGTCGGTGCTCAGATGGAGCGCCGCGCGCCATAGCGGCGTCTTCATGAACATGCGTTGCTCGAATCGTCTTGCGCCGTCCGCGCGTTCCTCGTGCAACAATCCCGTCCAGCAGAGAGGGCGCAGCACGTGGATATAGAGGTCTCCAAGGACCCCATCGAACCCTCCTGCCTGCTCTGCCGGCCCATAGAATGTGCGCCGGATTTCTGCGCCCGTAACACCGTTCTCGGCCTCAACATTCAGCACATTGAGGAAAGTGTCCCAGTTGCCCAGCGGTCGCTCCTGCCGCCGCGAAAACCGCAGGTGGTCGACCTCGAAGAGGTAGAATGGCGTGACGATCCCGAAAAGGCGACCAGGACGATCTATCAGGGACTCGCCCGCCCGCGACAACGCGAACCGCCCCTTGTAGTGACGCCCGATCTTCAGGGCGATCATCAGGTCGTGCAGTTCCATCAGCGGCCCGAAATCTGTTTCGTTGAGCACCTTGTTGATGGAGAAGAGGTCGGTTTCCGAATATTCTGGCCATTCGAACTCGGCAGCGGCCCAATGGACGAAGGCACGTTTGAAGGCCTTGGACGGGGTCAGAGGGATCCCACCATGTTCGCCGATATAGGCGAATGTTTTTTCGAGCGCACGCACCATGGGTGAATGGGCAAGCGCCGGATTGGCATCGTCCACTTCCCGAAACGAGATCATCTCAGATCTCCCGGCCGAACCAGCGGATCCGGCCGATGATCCTGATCTCTTCGGCGGTGCGCTCATAGGGGCTGTAGAACGTGTTGTCAGAGATGATGCGCACCTGCGGCGGCTCCGAGTTCGGGATGTGCTCGAGACGCTTGGCCACCAGTCCCATGCCATCGAACAGCACGAAGATGCCTGGAGGGGTCGGCATGCAGCGCGCGAGGTCGACGAGCACGACGTCCCCGTCGTGCAGGGTCGGCATCATGCTGTCGCCCTCGACGTGCATGATGCGCAGGTTTGCCGGGCTGGCGCGCAGCCGATGCGTGATCCACGAACTCCTGAAGTGGTAGGGTTCACCGTTTTCCACTTCGTCCGCGACGATCTTGCCGCCGCCCATCGACGCGGTCACCTCGACGGAGGGGATTGCCACAAAGGAATCGGCCTCCTCCTCCAGGGTCGGCTCGTCTCCCTCGATCATGCCCTTGCCATGCAGGAGCCAGTTTCGATCGACCTTGATGATCGCCGCGACCTTGTCGAGCTTTTCCAGGTTCGGGCGCTCCGAACGCCCGCGCATGATGTCGTAGACGAAGGACCTGTTGACACGCGCCTGCTCGGCCACCTCACGCGCATTCAGCCCCAGCTGTTCGGCTCGGGCTCTCAGTCTGTCGGCGATGGTGATGCTCATGGTTTCGTCCGGCATGTGGATTTTGTGGATTAGAGAGGATTGATTCATCCGCGTCAAGCAAATAGAACATAACAGGAACGAAAATCTGCGGGACGGGTGCGTGGAATGGCGTCGATCGAGAAGGATTATTTCGCACTGGACGAGCTGGAGGAGCGATGGGAGGTGCCGCAGCGCGATCTGGCCTATCTCGCCGAGAACGGCCTGCTGAAGGTCTCTGTCCGCCTCTATGGGGCCCAGCTCGAACATGGCAGCTACGAGGAGATCGACGAGGGCCAGTGGTGCAGCATTCCCGAGAGCCAGGCCCACTTTCACGGGCTTCAGGATCTGCGCACCCATGACGCCTACCGCCTGTTTCACGAGGGCGCGCTGCGGATCGATCGCTTCGACGCCCCGAAGGATCGCTATTGTGTCGTGCTACGGCCCGAGGATGGAATCCTGATCCGGAAGGAGGAGCTGGTCGTCCGGCGCGATGAGCGCGACCGCGCCGAAGCCAAGCACGGACTGGCCGGTACGCGGCGGACATCCGAAATCGTCTTCGAGCAACGGCATGATTTCAGCGAGATCGTACTCGGGGAGCGGACCTTCATGCTCGGCCAGATCCAGGCGCGCGTCGTGCGCATCCTTCATGAGGCGGCCATGCGTGGCGTTCCCTGGCAGCACGGCAAGGCGGTCCTGGCCGAAGCCGGCTCTTCCTGCACGCGCCTGTCGGATCTGTTCAAGACACAGCCGGAGTGGCGCAGATTGATCCAGTCCGACCGGCGCGGCCGTTACCGGCTCAATATCCGGTTCTTCTGATCCCCTTCTCCCAAGCCCGGTTCTGCCGGGCTTTTCCGTATGCCCACGCCGGCGCATCCCCCTGTCATCCCCTTGTCCATCCCCCTTCATGCGCAAGAAACGGTGATTCTGATCCCCTGACGATCCACTTTCCATCCCGAAGACACCATTCTGATCCTCCGCCATCCTCTCCGCAGATTTTCTCAAGGACCCAAGGAGAACGAGATGGCTACCAGACACCTCTCTCAGATCGAGCTGGCTGCTCGCTGGAACATTTCGCATCGCACGCTGGAACGCTGGCGCTGGACGGGTGAAGGCCCGCAATTCGTCAAGCTCGGCGGCCGCGTCGTCTATCGCCTCGAGGATGTCGAAGCCTACGAGGCCGAGCAGATCCGCCAGAGCACCGCCGGCCACCGCCACCAGGCTACGGCGTGAGGATGCGGTGATGACGATCCCCAACCACATCACCCTCGATGATCTGCGCAAGATGCAGATCGGAGAGATCGTTGCTCTGCCGGCCGAACAGCTCGCCCTCCTGCAGGAGGCGACCGACGCGAACGTCCGCAGCGCGAAGGCAATCAGCGACTGGCTCGAAAGCGCCATCGCGCTCAAATACACCGATCGCGCCGTGATGGCGCGCATGGAGGCGAGCAAGGACACCGGAACCGTCCGCTTCGATGACGGGGCGGTTACCGTGATCGCCGACCTGCCCAAGCGCGTCGATTGGGACCAGGCACAGCTTGCACAACTGGTGGAGCGTATCAGCGCCGCCGGTGACGATCCCACCGAATATGTCGACGTCAGCTTCAAGGTAGCCGAGCGCAAATACGCCGCCTGGCCCGAGTCGATCCGCCAGACCTTCGAGCCCGCCCGCACGGTCAGGACCGGCGCACTCAAGGTGAAGCTCGAACTGAATGGGGGTGCCCAATGACGGCCGCACTCCCCATCATCTCAGCCGATCAGCGTCTGGCGGCACCCCGCAGCATCAAGGGTTGCATCTTCGGCAAATCCGGCATCGGCAAGACGTCGCTGTTGTGGACGCTCGACCCCGCCACCACGCTGTTCATGGATCTGGAAGCCGGCGATCTCGCCATCGAGGGTTGGGCCGGCGACACGATCCGTCCCCGGACCTGGGATGAATGCCGCGATTTTGCGGTGTTCATCGGTGGCGCCAATCCGGCGTTGCGTGACGACCAGCCCTATAGCCTGGCGCATTTCGACGCCGTCATCGCACGTCTCGGCGATCCGGCTCAGCTCGACCGCTACCGGACGGTCTTCGTCGACTCGATCACTGTGGCCGGTCGGCTCTGCTTCCAGTGGGCCAAGGGTCAACCGGAGGCATTCTCCGACAAGACCGGCAAGCCGGACATTCGTGGCGCCTATGGCCTGCATGGCCGCGAGATGATCGCCTGGCTGACCCACCTGCAGCATACGCGTTCGAAGAACATCTGGTTCGTCGGCATTCTCGACGAGAAGCTCGACGACTTCAATCGCAAGCTGTTCGTCCCGCAGATCGACGGTTCGAAGACCGGCCTCGAACTGCCCGGCATCGTCGATGAAGTCATCAGCATGGTTGAGCTGAAGGACGACCAGGGCGAGCCCTACCGCGCCTTCGTCTGCCAGACGCTCAATCCCTTCGGCTTTCCGGCAAAGGACCGCTCCGGCCGGCTCGACATGGTCGAGCAGCCCGATCTCGGGCGGCTGATGGACAAGATCCGCAACGCCGCGCGCCAGACTTTCGCGGCCGTATCGACTGCCTCCCCCCAAACATCCTCCACCCCAGTCCAGGAACAAGGAGCCTGACCCATGTCGGCATGGAACGATTTCAACGACGCGCAGACCAACACCAACCTCATCCCCAAGGGCACGCTGGCCAAAGTGCGGCTGACCATCCGCCCCGGCGGCTTTGATGATGGCTCGCAGGGCTGGACCGGTGGCTATGCCACGCGCGGATCGACCGGCGCGGTCTATCTCAACGGTGAGTTCACGGTGCTTGAGGGCCCATATGCACGCCGCAAGATCTTCACCCTGATCGGGCTCTACAGCCCCAAGGGTCCGGAATGGGCCAATATGGGGCGCGGCCTGATCCGCGGCATGCTCAATTCGGCCCGCGGCCTTTCCGACAAGGATCAGAGCGAAGCGGCCCAGGCTGCGCGCCGCATCTCCGGATTTGCCGATCTCGACGGGCTGGAGTTCGTCGCCCGTATCGACATCAGCACCGACACCAACGGCGACGACAAGAACGAGGTCCGTTCCGCCGTCACCGCCAGCCACAAGGACTACGCCGCCATCATGGGGATGGTCACGGCGACGCTGCAGACCAACGCCGCGCAGACCAACGCCTATGCCGCGGCCAGGCAGCATGGCGCAACACCGTCGTCGCGCCCGTCCTGGGCTCAGTAGAGCGAGGAGCCAGCCATGCTGCTTCGCCCTCGCCAGAAACTCTTTGTCGAGCGCAGTGTCGCTGCGCTCGGCGCTCACGCCAACACGCTCGGCGTGGCCCCGACAGGTGCCGGCAAAACCGTGATGCTGTCCGCCGTCGCCGGCCGCATGATCGGCGACACAGACGCCAGGGCCGCCGTCCTCGCTCATCGCGACGAGCTGACCGCGCAGAACCGCGAGAAGTTCGCCCGGGTCAATCCTGCGATCACCACCTCGGTGGTCGACGCCAGCGGCAAGTCCTGGGGTGGCCGGGTCACCTTCGCCATGGTCCCGACGCTGTCGCGCAGCACCAACCTCAACGCCATGCCGGCGCTCGATCTGCTGGTCATCGACGAGGCGCATCATGCGACGGCCGACAGCTATCGCCGCATCATCGACCAGGCGCTGAAGACCAACCCCTCCTGCCGCATCTTCGGCGTCACCGCCACGCCCAATCGCGGGGACCGCAAAGGGCTGCGCGAGGTCTTCTCCAATGTTTCAGACCAGATCCGCATCGGTGAGTTGATCCGCTCCGGCCATCTGGTGGCGCCGCGCACCTTCGTCATCGATGTCGGCGTCCGGGATGAGCTGGCCAGGGTCAGGAAGACTGCCAGCGATTTCGACATGGGCGAAGTCGAGCGCATCATGAACCGCACGCCGGTCACCGATGCCGTCATCCGGAACTGGCGGGAGAAGGCCGCCGATCGGCAGACCGTGGTGTTCTGCTCGACCGTCGACCACGCACGCGGCGTGACCGACGCGTTCAACGCCGCCGGCATTGCCGCGGCTCTCGTTCATGGCGAGATGGGCGACGCCGAGCGCAAGGCTGTGCTTGCCGCCTATGCCGTCGGTGACGTTCAGGTCATCGTCAATGTCGCCGTGCTGACCGAAGGCTGGGATCATCCGCCAACCTCCTGCGTCGTGCTGCTGCGCCCATCCTCTTACAAGTCGACCATGATCCAGATGGTCGGGCGGGGCTTGCGCACCGTTAATCCCAACGAGCACCCCGGTATCGTCAAGACCGACTGCGTGGTGCTGGACTTCGGCACCTCCAGCCTGATGCACGGCTCGCTCGAGCAGGAGGTCGACCTTGCCGGACACGAGGCGTCCGGCGATGCACCGACCAGGACCTGCCCGCAATGCGAGGCTGATATTCCGCTCGGTTGCCATGAATGCCCGCTTTGCGGCTTCGTCTTCGAGAGCATCGACGGCGGCGGCGACATTCCGCTCAGCGATTTCGTGATGTCGGAGATCGACCTCCTGAAATGCTCCAGCTTCCGCTGGTGTGACCTGTTCGGTGACGATGCCGCACTGATGGCCAACGGGTTCTCCGCATGGGCCGGCGTCTTCTTCCTCAACGGCCGCTGGTACGGCGTTGGCGCCGCAAAAGGGGTCGCGCCGCGTCTGCTGGCCATCGGCGAGCGCATGGTCGGCCTCGCCGCTGCCGACGATTGGCTGAACGAGCACGAAACCGACGAGAGCGCCCACAAGACCCAGCGCTGGTTGTCGCAACCGCCGACAGACAGGCAACTCGCCTGGCTGCCGGCCGACTACCGACACGATTTTGGGCTGACCCGCTATCAGGCCTCGGCGCTGCTCTCCTTCCAGTTCAACCGCGCCGCCATCCGCAGCCTCGTCTTCGGTGCCGACCGGCAGGACCTGGCGAGGGCGGCATGATGATCGACCCGACGCTCGCCGAACAGGCTGCGATCCGCAGCACCACGAAGCCCGTCGCCGAGATCATGGAGGAGATCGGCTGGCAGACCCGACTCGCCGATCTCTCGGAGCCGCAGGTGCTCACCCTGATCGAGGTGACCGTGACGGGTTACCAGGGCGCACTTCGTGAATACGTCGCCGCCAATCGCACCGCTGATCCCGAGGTGCCCTTCTGATGCTGGACTTCAATCACAAACCGAAGCCGGGCGAGCGGATTACCAACCTGATCGATAGCGCCCTCGAGGCGGAGCACGCAGCCACGCCGCCGCGCGATTACCTTGGCGGTTCCCGCCTCGGTGTTGCCTGCGAGCGCGCCCTGCAGTTCGAGTTCACCGCGACGCCCAAAGACGAGGGCGTCGGATTTTCCGGACAGACGCTACGCATCTTCGCCATCGGCCATGCGCTCGAAGGCCTCGCCATCAGCTGGCTGCGTGCCGCCGGTTTCGATCTCTATACGCGCAAGGGCAATCGACCCGATGGCGGCCAGTTCGGTTTTTCCGCCGCTGGCGGCCGCATCCGTGGCCATGTCGACGGCATTATCACCGCCGGGCCTCAAGGCTTTGGCCTCGCCGTTCCCGCGCTGTGGGAATGCAAGACCATGAACGCGAAGAACTGGCGCGCCTGTGTCAAGGACGGCGTGACGAAGTCGAAGCCGGTCTATGCCGCCCAGATCGCGCTCTACCAGGCTTACATGGAAGCCTCGGTGCCCGGCATTTCTGCCGCGTCGGCGCTGTTCACCGCCATCAACAAGGACACAGCCGAACTCCACCATGAGCTGGTGCCGTTCGATGCCGATCTCGCGCAGCGCATGTCCGACCGTGGCGTGCGCATCCTGGAGGCGACCGATGCCGGCGAATTGCTGCCGCGCATCGCCAGCAATCGCGATTTCTACGAATGCCGCTTCTGCCCGTGGGCCAGCCGCTGCTGGGAGCAGCCCGCATGAGCGGCGAGTGTGACGACGACATGACCAGTTCTGCCGAGCAGCCCGCGGCCGGCGAGATCGTTCATTTCAATCCCTGGCGCGACTTCAATGACGCGCCGGTGCAAGTCGATGTGTTCGGCGACGAGCCGGATCCTGACCAGATCGCGCAGTTCATGGAGGTGGTGTTCGGCTATTGCGAAGGTCTGATCCCGGTCCGCAGCTTCATCGACAAGGGTCAGGGGTTTGATGGCCGCCCGCATAACATCTGGATCGATGCCGACCGCTCGGTTGCCGACAAGATGGCGACCTTTGCCGCATGGGCCGATCGCGAGGGTGCGGCCGTCTATGTGATCCCCGGCACCGTTGCTGCCAAGGGTCAGGCCAAAGCCACCGACATCCTGCAGATGCAGACTGTGGTGGTCGATATCGACACCGGCAACATCGCCGCCAAGCGCGCCCATCTCGAGCGCCATCTCGGCCCGCCGACCATGGTGGTGGAAAGCGGCGGGGCGACGCCCGAGGGCCAGCGCAAGGCCCATGTCTGGTGGAAGCTGAACGAACCCGCCGAGGGTGACGACATCGCCCGCATCTGCCGTCTGCGCGGTGACATTGCCGCGAAGATCGGCGGCGATACGCATTTCCGCTCGGCGCATCAGCCGATCCGGGTGGCAGGCTCGATCTATTACAAGAACAGTCTCAAGACGCAGGTCCGGATCGTCGAGTTGAATGCTGGCTTCGAGCGCGATCTCGACGACTTCATCGAGGCCGTCACCGACATGCCGCCTGCGCCCGGCATTTCGCTCACGCCCGACTTCTCAGCGTCCGACAAGCCGGCCGTCGCCGATGTGCTGGTGACACCGGTGCGCGAGGGCGCGCAGGATGACTGGTCGCGCTTCGAGGGCGCTTCGGCGGCCATCGGCCACTACATTCGCATGGTGCATGACGGCCGGCTGTCGAAGGACGAAGGCTGGCAGGCGATCTGCGAATACAACGCCGCCATGCTGCGCCCGGCCTGGCCGGTGGAGCGCCTGAAGCGCGAGTCCGAGCGGCTCTGGTCCATCCATGTCGACAAACACGGGCCGCCGCTGATCCGCCTCGGCAGTGCAGCGCCTGCGCCGAACGAGCTTCCCACCTTCACGCTCGGCGCACTGCTCGACGACACCAGCCCGATGCCGGGCGACATCATTGCGCCCCGTGTGCTGACGCCGGGCGGTCTCCTCGTGCTGGGCGGCGCACCAAAAGTCGGCAAGAGCGATCTGCTGATCACCTGGCTCGTGCACATGGCGGCGAGCGTGCCCTTTCTTGGGTTCACTCCGTCACGGCCGCTGCGGATCTTCTACCTGCAGGCGGAGATCCAGTATCACTACCTGCGCGAGCGCATGCAGCAGATCGGTCTGCCGCGCGATCTACTTGGCGCCGCGCGCGACAATCTCGTCGCCACGCCGAAACTGCAGATGCTGCTCGATGCCGAGGGCAGCGTGCGTGTCGCCGCAGCGATCCGACGTGCTTTTCCGGCCGAGCCCGCCGACATCATCTGCATTGATCCGATCCGCAACCTCTTCGACGGCGGCCCGGATGGCGGCGGCGAGAACGACAATGCCGCCATGATGTTCTTCCTCAAGGACCGGGTCGAGACCCTGCGCGACCACATCGATCCCGACTGCGGCGTCATCCTCGTCCACCACACGAAGAAGCTGTCGAAGAGCCAGGTGAAGGACGACCCGTTCCTGGCGCTCTCCGGCGCCAGCGCGCTACGCGGCTTCTACACCACCGGCCTCATCCTGCACCGGCCGGACGAGGATTCGTCCCAGCGCCGGTTGGAGATTGAACTGCGCAATGGCCCGGCGCTGCCAGCAAAACTCGTCGACAAGGTCAACGGCCGATGGGTCGAGCTCAACCCGATGAACGAGCGGCTGGTCCGCGCCGAGGTTGGCGCCAGATACGACGCCGAGCGCGTGCGCAAGCAGGACGTCATCATCGACATCCTGCTCGAGGAAGCGGCGAAGGGTCGGCTCTACACCATCAACCAGTTTGCCGAAGCATTCGAGAACGAGGCTGGGCTCGGAGGCAAGGACGGGATCCGCGAGCGGATCAGCGTTCAGGCAACCAAGGGCTTCATCAAGTTCGTACGCGACGGCGCACCTTATGGGCTGAAGCCCTCGCGGTCCCGCTTCGGTTTCCTGTGCGTCGAGGGGATGATCTTCCCTGTCGATGGGGAGGACGTCGATCTCATCACCGGCGAGGTGTCGAGCGGCACCATTGCTGTGCTGCCGACCCATTACAAATCACCGCAGACCGGCGCGCTGCTCGAGGTCGAGAACCCGCTCGTCTGGGTCTATCCGGAGGGCGAACAGCCATGATCGCCCGGACAGACCGTCGCCCGCAGAACTACGCGCCGATCAGTTTGAACCAGATGGGGCGCAATTCCGAAACTGCCCTGTCACACCTGCGCGCAACTAAGCCCTGCCCAGTCGTGACCAGATTGGGCCCGCTGCCGAAACTGCCCCTTCAGGATTACGCGCGAGCCAGATCGGTTTCGCTGCAATCAGATTCGGCGGGATGCATCGGCCGAAACTCCCGAAACTGGAAAATTATCTGCAACATCAAGTGGTTGATGCCGAGCACAACTACAGGGGGGCGAAACCACCCCCTACGGGGGTGGGGGAGAACGCCGCAGGCGGGTTCTCCCACTCCCACCCCCAGGGGTTTCGCGCGCGAGGCCAGCGCCCACCCGCATCCCCGATCCGACGACGGCGGTCCCCTGCTGCCAGGCACCAGACCGCCGTCGTCCTCCACCAAAGCAGCCAACCCGAGAAGGAGACTGACCATGGCTGACCCGACTCTGCGCATTGCAGACCGCAGTGCAATCCCCGCGCTGCCCGTCACGATGGCGCACCATCGCCCGATCCTCGCCCTCGACCTCGGCACCACCACCGGCTGGGCGTTGCGCGACGCCGACGGTCTGATCACCAGCGGCACGCTGTCGCTGCGCCCGGGCCGTTTCGACGGTGGCGGCATGCGCTATCTGCGCTTCGCCAGTTGGCTGACCGAGATTGATCGGCTGTCCGGGCCGATGACCACCATCTGGTTCGAGGAGGTTCGACGTCATGCTGGTACAGACGCCGCCCACGTCTACGGCGGCCTGATGGCGACGCTCACCGCATGGGCGGAATTGCGCGGCGTGCCCTATCAGGGTGTGCCGGTTGGCACCATCAAACGCCACGCCACCGCCAGGGGCAATGCCGATAAGGCGGCGATGATCGCCGCCGTTCGCGCGCGTGGCTTTTCACCCGCCGATGATAACGAGGCCGACGCCATCGCCATCCTGCTCTGGGCGATCGAAACCAACGGAGGTCTGGCATGACCCGCTCCGCCATCCTCGATCGTGCGGCACAGGTGCTGAACGCCCGCGCCGAGAGCTACGGCCCAGCCGCCGCATCTTTCGCAGCTGTCGCCGCGCGCTGGTCGCTCACCCTTGGCCGCACCATCACGCCGGCCGAGGTGGTGCTGTGCATGATTGATCTCAAGCTGGTTCGGCTCACGCACGATCCCGGTCACCGCGACAGCCTCGTCGACGTCATCGGCTATGCCGCCCTGCTGCCCGAGGTGCAGCCATGAAGACCATGAAGTTCACCCCGCCCGGCTATGGCGGGCACCGTCGCGATGCCGACGAGGTCAAGCGTGACGGTTGGCGTGATCAGGGCCTGCTCGCCGTGTCCGTCGACGATCATCGGCTCAGTTGGCCCGAACGCGAACTGGTCCGGCAACTCGGCGAACGGCTTTACGGCGCACGCCCAACGCAGAACGAGGTGCGTAAATGACCCAGTGGACCCCCAGCCTCGTCGAAGCCCGGCTCTCGGAGGCCGCTTCGGTGCTGAAGCGCCTGCCGGAACCGCGTCGGCAAGGCTACTTCAACACCTGGCCGGACTATTTCTACGAATTCGCCGACCTCGTCGGCCAGGAGCCGCAGCCGATGCGGCTCGTCCCATCGCCCGCCGCCATCAGCCGGATGGAGGAAACGCTCACCTGGACGGTCGGCCTCGATGCGACCGACGGCAAGATCGTCTGGCTGCGTGCCCATGGCGAACGGTGGAAGACGATTTGTTGGACAGTCGGATTGCACCGTACCGCCGCCCACGAACACTGGCTATATGCACTCTGCGTCATTGCCTTCAGGCTTAACGGGCGGCGGCTGAACCGCAACCTGTCGAAGCGCAGGGTGATCGAACTGGCCGGATCGGCGCAGCCCTGAGCAGCGCCGAGGAAAGTGTTCGGCGAACACTTTTCGAACGGACAAAAACGGCGGATCGGGATAGGTTTCTGGCTAACCTCAGGCGAGGCGGGCGTCGCCCTCCCAGACCGATTTCCGGGTCCTTCCTGGCGAAAATCCTATGCTGGCGGGCGAAGCGCGGGACATCGCCAGCGACAGGGCCGGATTTTTGGGAAGCCACCCGGACGCCGGAGCCACGCGCGCCCCGCGCAAACACCAATGAACGCTGACCTTCCGACCGGACACTGCTGGTGGCCGCTGGACCCCGCTTGGAGTCCGGAAGCCACCGGCATCCAGGCGACCGAGGAACCTTGCCCACCATGACGCTGAGCTTCGCCCCGGACGCGATCGAGACGTGGCCGCTGTCGCGCCTGCAGCCCTACGCGAAGAACGCGAAGGCGCATGGCGCGGACCAGGTCGCGAAAATCGCCGCCAGCATGGCCGAGTTCGGCTGGACCGTGCCGTGCCTCGTCGCCGAGGACGGGGAGCTGATCGCGGGCCATGGCCGGGTGCTGGCTGCGACGCAGCTTGGACTGACCGAAGCGCCGGTGATCGTGCTGGGCCATCTGACCGAGGCACAGCGCCGGGCTTACCGGATCGCGGACAACAAGCTGACGGAACTCGGCAGCTGGGACGAGGCACTGCTGTCGGCGGAACTGAACGACCTCCTGGCCGAGGATTTCGACCTGTCGCTGGTCGGGTTCTCCGATGGCGAGTTGGACAAGCTGCTGGCCTACGTCGCGGAAGACGGCGGTGAAGAAGGTGGCGCCGGGGGCTCCGTGCCGCCGGTGACCTTCCCCGAGCCGCCGCGCAATCCGGCATCGCGCACGGGCGATCTCTGGATCCTTGGCGACCATCGCCTGCTGTGCGGCGACAGCACCAGCGCGGCCGATGTGCGCCGCCTGATGAATGGCGAGCGCGCCGTGCTGTTCGCGACTGACCCGCCCTATCTCGTCGACTACGACGGCTCGAACCATCCTACGCGGAACAAAGACTGGTCGGCGTCCTACGGCACGACCTGGGACGACAGTTCGCAAGGCGCGGAACTCTACGACGGCTTCATCGCTGCAGCCGTCGCCGAGGCGATCACCGACGACGCGGCCTGGTACTGCTGGCACGCATCGCGCCGGCAGGCGATGCTTGAAGCCTGCTGGGAGAAGGCTGGCGCCTTCGTGCATCAGCAGATCATCTGGGTGAAGGACCGCGGCGTCCTGACCCGATCGCACTACCTGTGGAAACACGAGCCCTGCTTCATGGGCTGGCGCCGCCCGAACCGCCCGCCGAAGGTCGCCGAGCAGACGCTGCCCTCGACTTGGGAGATGCCGAGCTTCGCGCGCGACGACCGGCCCGATCACCCGACCCCGAAGCCGCTCGACGCATTCGGCATACCGATGCGACAGCACGTCGTGCGCGGCGGGCTTTGCTACGAACCGTTCTCGGGCTCCGGCTCGCAGATCATGGCGGGCGAGGCCGATGGCCGCCGCGTCTTCGCGATGGAAATCAGCCCCGCCTATGTCGATGTCGCCGTGGAACGCTGGCAGGCCGAGGCCGGCCGACCCGCGATCCTAGACGGCGATGGCCGAACCTTCGCCGAGGTGAGAACCGAGCGGCTGGGCGACGATGCTGCACCCCCGGCCGATACGCCGGATACGGAATCCGCCCCCGAACCCGCGCGAAAGCGCAAGTCCGCCGCATGAAACAGTCACGGCTCATGTCGCTGGTCGAGTCGATCGCCAATGTCGCGATCGGCTACGGCGTCGCCGTCGTGACGCAGATCCTGATCTTCCCAGTTTTCGGCCTGCACACCACGCTGGCGCAGAACCTGCAGATGGGCGCCGTCTTCACCGTGGTCAGCATCGCACGATCATTCGCGCTACGGCGAGTGTTCGAGGTGGTCCGCGTCGCGTCAAATCAGAGCCGATCCAGCTGACCACATGCAGGGGCTCAGCATTGCCGCGATACTGTTCAGATCCTATGGTTTACCGAAGTTGGGGATGGGCCTGAAATGCTTCCCGTCCAGGCGTATGGATGGGGATCGAAATCTTGAAGGACGCTAACGAGCAAACGACCAGCGCGGATACGCTTCCGGATGGCCTCGAGGCCCTGCGGCGGGAACTCAGCCTTTCGGATGTGATGGGACTGATTGAGCGGACAGCGCGATGGGTCGACCCGAAGACGTTCTCTTATCTGCCGGTCTGGTATCCTGAGCATGCGCGGCGTGGCTTGTTCTACAAATCCAACTGGTCCGAGCCGCAGATGAACCGCAACCGCCAGACGGGCGTCAGCATCCACAAACCCGAAGGAAACGTGCACGCGAATAAGGCGCTGACGCTGGCTCTCGGCCTGCGGGCCGGAGAACGACCGAACTGGTCGTGCTGCCACATCTGGGGCGTCGATGATGCTCTCTTCCAGGTCAGCAACGCTGTGGTTCAGGACAGACGCTTCTTCTCCTGCGTCGCGAACATGGTCCTGCTGCCTACGCCGCTGAAGGCGTTCACTGACGTGATGGCCGACGTGAAGATGATGCTTCGCGTCTGTGCGCTCCACCTCTACGGCTGGTCCTGCGATCATGAAGATGTCGCGGGCATCGCTGGTCAGGTTGCCGAATGGGAGAACTGGGACGCGTATCCGAAGAGCTGGCCGAAGCCCGACCGGACCTCGCTCCCCCTCGGGACGGCCAAGTTCTCAAAGCGGATCAAGGATGCGGCCGACCGCAGGAAGGCCGCCATTCGCAATGATCTGGCATCGGCTGGCCCGCACTATCCTCGGGATGATGTCCGCAAGGTGCTCGACTACTGGAGCATCTCGCTCTGAGACGCGGAAGCCGCCGCCCCATGTGGGACGGCGGCATTGAGACCTGCATTGAGAGCGGTGTCAGTTGTGCGGCAGGCTGTAGACCCGGCCCCGGCCCTCGACCTTCTCGGAGGTGACTTCGAGTCCGAGCTTCTTCTTGAGCGCCCCGGCGAAGGCGCCGCGCACCGTGTGCGGCTGCCACCCCGTTTCGGCGACGATCTCGTCGATGGTCGCGCCACCCTCGGCGCGGAGCATCTCGATCAGCTTTGCCTGCTTCGTGCCTGTGCGCGGCGTGCGCGCCTTAGGCGCCGGGTCGGCTTCGGCTGGAGCGTCCTGCGGGGCCTCCGCGCTCGGCGCTTCCGTCGCGCCCGCAGGCGCGGGGTTCGCGTCGTCGGGCTCGATGCCGATGGCGGAAAGGCCTGCCTCGGTGATGTGCAGGAGGATGGCGCGCCCGTCCTCGTCGTTGCGCCAGATCCGGTTTAGCGCGGCGTCGGCCTTGGTCTGGCTGTCGGTCACCGTCTCCGCGATCAGCCTGCGCGAGAGCAGTGCGCCAACCACCTTGGCGGCGGCGCCACCGCGAAGCGAGCCGGGGAGTGGCAGGACGTTGCGGTCCTCGCGCTGCGCGGCGGCGCTGAGGATCACGAGTTGGGTGTCGGAAAGTTTGGTCATCGTCGTCTCCCGTATCGGGGCGCGCGGAATGCGGGCCCTTCTACGAGGTCGAGCCCGCCATTCAGCGGGCGGGACCGGGAGCTGGTCGTCTTACTCGGCGTGTTCGCCTTCGCTGAAGGCCATGTCGGTGATCTCGCGCAGCTTGGCGCGGTAGTGGTTCAGGGTGCCGACACGGTCCCAGTTGATCTCGTCGGAGCTGGTCTCGAAATGGTCCGCGCTGAGGGCGGCGAGCCGCTCCAGCATCGCGTCGATCTCGGTCTTCGCGGCGATAAAGGCGTCGAGGGCCTTGGAATTGTCAGCGGCGCGGCGAGTCATCGGGTGGCTCCTTGGGTCGAGTTTCATCGCTTCGTTTGAGTGACGCTCGCTCTCTCCGGCGCGCTTATCAACTCGATAAGCACATGATTATGAATGATAATCGGGGTCGGCGATGCAGGGCATGAGCGAGCGCCAGTACGCGGCCCATGTCGGGCTGTCGCGGGGCGCGATCCAGAAGGCGAAGGCGGCCGAGCGGCTGGTTCTCTATCCTGATGGCAGTATCAACGCGGCCGCGAGCGACGCCCGGCGTGCCGAGACGACCGACCCGTCCAAGACCCGCAAGCCGCCCGCGCCGAAGCTGAAGCCTGTCCCCGAGGCGGCGGTGGTGGCTGTCGGCGACACGCTGCGCGAACAGGGGCTGGCTGTCCCGGCGGTGGGCGGCGGCACGACCTTCCTGCAGGCGAAGACCGCGAACGAGGTGCTGAAGGCGCAGGAACGGCGCATCCGGCTCCAGAAGCTGAAGGGGGGGTTGATCGAGCGGGCCCGCGCGCTGGCGCTGGTGTTCCGGCTGGCGCGGGAGGAACGGGACGCGTGGGTGAACTGGCCCGCGCGCGCGGCTGCGTTAATGGCGGCAGAGCTCTCGGCGGCATCCAGCGACGCGACGGGCCAGCAGATCACCGTGGAGCCAGCCGCGATGCAGAAGGTGCTGGAGAGACATGTACGCGCCCACCTCGACGAACTCGCCGAGGTCCGGCCCGACTTCCGGTGAGAGCGGCGATGGCCTGACGGACTTCGACGGCGCGGGCGAGATCCTGCGCGCCTGGGGCAACGGGCTGCGGCCCGACCCGGACCTGACCGTCTCGGAATGGGCGGACCGGCACCGGATGCTCTCGGGCCGGGCCTCGGCCGAACCCGGGCGGTATCGCACCGTGCGCACGCCTTATATGCGCGAGATCATGGACCGGCTGAGCCCCGGCGATCCCACGCAGCGGATCGTGTTCATGAAGGCCGCGCAGGTCGGCGCGACCGAGGCGGGCAACAACTGGATCGGGTTCGCCATCCACCAGGCGCCCGGCCCGATGCTGGCGGTCCAGCCCACGGTGGAACTGGCCAAGCGCAACTCGCGCCAGCGGATCGACCCGCTGATCGACGAAAGTCCCGACCTGCGGGAGCGGGTCAAACCGGCCCGGTCGCGCGACGCGGGCAACACCATGCTGTCGAAGGAATTCGCGGGCGGCATCCTGATCATGACGGGCGCGAACTCGGCGGTCGGGCTGCGCTCGACGCCCGCGCGCTACATCTTCCTCGACGAGGTCGACGCGTATCCCGCGTCCGCCGACGAGGAAGGCGATCCGGTCACGCTGGCCGAAGCGCGGTCGCTGACCTTCGCCCATCGGCGGAAGGTGCTGCTGGTCTCGACGCCCACCATCCGGGGGCTGAGCCGGATCGAGCGGGAATACGAGGCATCGGATCAGCGCCGGTTCTTCGTGCCGTGCCCGCATTGCGGCGCGATGCAGTGGCTGAAGTTCGACCGGCTGCGCTGGCAGAAGGGCCGCCCGGAGACGGCGGAGTATCACTGCGAGGGCTGCGACGCGGCAATCGCGGAACACCACAAGACGGCGATGCTGCAGGGCGGCGAATGGCGGGCGACCGCCACGGCCACCGATCCGACCACGGTCGGGTATCACCTCTCGGCGCTCTATTCGCCTATCGGCTGGCTGAGCTGGGAGCGGATCGTGCGGGCCTGGGACGCGGCACAGGGGTCGGACGAGGCGATCAAGGCGTTCCGCAACACGATCCTCGGCGAGACGTGGGTCGAGACCGGGGAGGCGCCCGACTGGCAGCGGCTCTACGACCGGCGCGAGCGCTGGACGTCCGGCACGGTGCCTGCGGGCGGGCTGTTCCTGACCGCCGGGGCCGACGTGCAGAAGGACCGGATCGAGGTCGACGTCTGGGCCTGGGGGCGCGGGCTCGAAAGCTGGCTCGTCGATCACATCGTCATCGAGGGCGGGCCCGACCGGCACGACGCCTGGTTGGAGTTGAGCGCGCTCCTGGACCGAAGCTGGCCGCATGAACGCGGCGCGCATCTGCGCATCGCGCGGCTGGCTATCGATACGGGTTACGAGGCTCCGGCGGTCTATTCCTGGTCGCGGGCGCAGGGGTTCGCGCAGGTGTCGCCGGTCAAAGGCGTCGAGGGGTTCAACCGCTCGAGCCCGGTGTCGGGGCCAACGTTTGTCGATGCGACCGAGGGTGGGAAACGCCTACGTCGCGGGGCCCGGCTCTGGACCGTGGCGGTGTCGACCTTCAAGGCCGAGACCTACCGCTTCCTGCGGCTGGCGCGCCCGACCGAGGAGGAGATGGTCGAGGGGGCTGCATTCCCGCCCGGCTCGGTGCATCTGCCGTATTGGGTCGAGAACGAATGGCTGAAGCAGTTCGTCGCCGAACAGCTGGTGACGGTGCGCACGAAGCGCGGCTTCGCCCGGCTGGAATGGCAGAAGCTGCGCGAGCGCAACGAGGCGCTGGACTGCCGGGTCTATGCCCGCGCCGCCGCCTGGATAGTGGGCGCGGATCGCTGGCCGGACGACAAATGGCGCGACCTCGAGGATCAGCTCGGGTCCGCCCCCACCGACACCGATCCCGCCGGGCAGATCAACCGGCCGGGACAGGCCCCGCAGGGCAAGCGCCGCTCCGACTGGCTCGGACGGCGCGGAGGATGGTTCTGAACATGACCGACTGGACGGAAACCGAGCTCTCGGCGCTGCGCCGCGCTTATGCCAGCGGCACGACGCGGGTGAGCTACGACGGCAAATCCGTCGACTACGGCTCCGCCGAGGACCTGCTCGCCCGCATCCGCACCATCGAGCGCGCCATCGCGGGCAGCACGCGGCCATTGCCGGTGGCCGGGCTCGCGGGCTTCTCGCGCGGGGATCGCTGATGTCGGCGAACTGGTTCGACCACGCCATCGCCACGGTGGCGCCGCGCATGGCCGCGCGCCGCGTCATGGCGCGTCAGGCCTTCGAGACCCTGACGCGGGGGTATGACGGCGCCGCGCGCGGGCGGCGGACCGAGGGCTGGCGCGCGCCGGGATCCTCGGCCGATACCGAGATCGGCGTGGCCGGTGCCCTGCTGCGCGACCGGATGCGCGATCTGGTGCGCAACAACCCGCATGCGGCCAAGGCCGTCGCAGTGCTGGTGAACAACATCATCGGCGCGGGCATCATGCCGCGCGCCGCGAGCGGCGACGACACGCTCGACCGCAAGGTCGATGCGCTGTTCGAGCGCTGGACGGCGGAGTGCGATGCCGATGGTCAGATCGACTTCTACGGTCTGCAGACGCTGATCTGCCGCGAGATGGTCGAAGCGGGCGAGGTCCTGGTGCGCCGCCGATTGCGCCGGTCGTCGGATGGTCTGCCAGTGCCGCTGCAATTGCAGGTGCTGGAGGCGGACTTCCTCGACGCCACGAAATCCGGCGCGCTCGGTGCGGGGCGGCTGGTGCAGGGGATCGAGTTCGACCCGGTCGGCAAGCGCCGCGCCTACTGGCTCCATGCCGAGCATCCCGGCGACGCCTACGGGGCACTGCAGAACGGCCTGCAAAGCCGCCCGGTGCCCGCGACCGAGATCGCGCACATCTACGAGAAGCAGCGCACGCATGCCCGGGGCGTTCCCTGGGGCGCACCGGTGATAAGATCCCTGCGGGACCTCGACGATTACGAGGTGGCCGAACTGGTCCGCAAGAAGACCGAGGCCTGCGTCACCGCCATCGTCTTCGGCGACGACGAGGCGCAGCAGGGCATCGCGCCCTCCGTGGTCGATGCCGACGGCAACCGGGTCGAGCAGTTCGAGCCGGGGCTGATCGCCTATGCTCGTGGCGGCAAGGACATCCGCTTCAACCAGCCCGCCGCCACCGGCGGCTACGGCGAATACAAGCGCGCGAGCCTGCACACGATCTCGGCCGGGTTCCGGGTGCCCTATGAGCTGCTGACCGGGGACCTCTCCCAGGTCAACTATTCCTCGATCCGGGCGGGGCTCGTCGAGTTCCGCCGCATGATCGACGCGGTGCAGTGGCAGCTGTTCATTCCGATGCTCTGCGCCCCCGTCTGGCGCTGGTTCACGGAAGCCGCATGGGCAGCGGGCCAGATCCCGACGCCGACCGTGCCGGTCGAATGGTCGCCGCCGAAGTTCGAGGCGGTCGATCCGCAGAAGGACGCGATGGCGAACCTGCTGTCGATCCGTTCGGGCACCATGACGCTGGCCGAGGTGATCGCGAAACAGGGCCGTAACCCTGACGCGGTGCTGGCCGAGATCGCCGCGACCAACGCCAAGCTCGACGCGCTGGGGCTGGTGCTCGACAGCGACCCGCGCCGCGTCACCAAGACTGGCAGCGCGCAGACCAAAGACGGGGCCAGCGACCCGGCGACCGATCCGGCCGCCGACGACCCGGCCGCCGACGCGGACAATGACCCGGCGCAGGCCGACCAACAGGACTGACCTTCATGGACACGATGATCGAACTGCCGGCCATGCGCCGGTCGGCGGAGCTTGCACCGAACACGGCCGATGCCGACAGCCGCACCGTCGAGGTGGTCTGGTCGGCAGGCGCGCGCGTCCGTCGCGCCACCTTCTTCGGCGAGCCCTATGACGAGGAGCTGAGCCTCGATCCCGCCCATGTGCGGCTCGACCGGCTGAACGCGGGCGCGCCGTTCCTGAAGGTGCACGAGCTCGACACGCTCGACGCGGTGATCGGATCGGTGGTGCCGGGCTCGGCGCGGATCGAGAACGGGCGCGGCATCGCGCTCGTGCGCATCTCCGAGCGCGTCGATGTCGAGCCGATCTGGCGCGACATCCAGGCCGGGCACATCCGGGCGGTCTCGATCGGCTACCAGGTCCACCGCTTCGAGGTCTCGAAGCCGGAGGCTGCCCGCGAGCTTTGGCGCGCGGTGGACTGGACGCCATTCGAGGTCTCCGCCGTCGCGGTCGGCGCCGATCCGGCCGCGGGTTTCCGCGCTCAGCACCCCCTTCACGACTGCGTCCTTCGCCGCCGGGACGCCCCTTCCACCACGAAAGGACCGATCCCGATGACGGACAAGACCCAGACCCCGGCGAGCGACGCCGCAACCCCCGCCACCACCCAGCCGACCGAGCCGGTCGAAACCGAGGACACCCCCATGACCGAGCCGAAAGCGGCTGCGCCCGACCCGAAGGTCGTGGCCAGCGAACCGAAGGTCCACGCAAGTGAGACGCGCAGCCAGCCGAAGACGCAGGCAACTCCCGCGCCCGACACCGAAGCGGTTGCCACCCGCGCCCGCGAGGCCGAGCGCGACCGCGTCTCGACCATCTACGATCTGGCCGGGCGCCTGAACCTCGAGCGCGGCTTCGCCGAGGATCTGGTCAAGCGCGGCGTCAGCGTCGACGAGTCCCGCCGCCTGATCCTCGATCAGGTCGCCGCGAAGTCGGACGAGACCCGGACCTTCCCCCATCTCTCCGTGCCGCTCGGCGGCCGGGACGAGCACATCACCCGCCGAGATGCGGTGGCGAACGCGCTGCTGCACCGCTACAGCCCGACTCTGTTCCAGCTGGAGGATGCCGCGCGCCAGTACCGCGGCATGACGCTGCTGGAACTGGCTCGTGAAAGCCTCGGCAACGCCGGGGTCAACACGCGCGGCCTGTCGCGCGACGAAGTGGCGACGCGCGCCCTGCACTCGACCTCGGACTTCCCCGAGATCCTGTCGGCGGTCACCAACAAGACCCTGCGGCAGGCCTACGAGGCCTATCCCCGCACCTTCATGCTGTTCTGCCGCCAGGTTTTGGCCACCGACTTCAAGGCGATGCACCGGGTGCAGCTCGGCGAAGCCCCGCAGCTGCTGGAGGTGGGCGAGAGCGGCGAGTTCAAGCGCGGGACGCTGGGCGAGAGCAAGGAAAGCTACAAGGTCAAGACCTATGGCCGGGTGGTCGCGATCACCCGCCAGACGCTGATCAACGACGATCTCGACGCTTTCACGCGCATCCCGGCGATGTACGGCAACTCCATCGCCCAGCTCGAGTCGGA
Source organism: Pseudomonadota bacterium (assembly GCA_023389195.1). Classification (GTDB taxonomy): domain Bacteria; phylum Pseudomonadota; class Alphaproteobacteria; order Rhizobiales; family Rhizobiaceae; genus Aliihoeflea. The sequence goes on along the minus strand of JAEWET010000020.1, from coordinate 30,482 downwards.
CGTGGTCTGGGGCATCATCACCGCCAACCCCGCCATGGCCGACGGCAACGCGCTGTTCCACACCACCCACAAGAACCTCGCGGGCACCGGCGCGGCGCTCGATGTCGGCAGCGTGGGCGCGGCGCGCGCGGCGATGGCCAAGCAGACCGGCCTCGACAAGAAGACGGTGCTGAACGTCCGGCCTGCTTTCCTGATCGTGCCCGCATCGCTGGAGCTGAAGGCCGAGCAGCTGGTCGCGCAGAACCTCGTGCCCCCCGCGACGTCCAGCGTGGTGCCGCAGTCGATCCGGACGCTCGCGCCGATCAGCGAGCCACGCCTCGACGCGGCCAGCGAGACCGCCTGGTATCTGGCCGCCAGCCCGAACCAGATCGACACCATCGAGTACGCCTATCTCGAGGGTCAGCAGGGCGCCTACATCGAGACGCGCAACGGCTTCGACGTCGACGGCGTCGAGATCAAGTGCCGCCTCGACTTCGGCGCCAAGGCCATCGACTGGCGCGGCCTCTACAAGAACCCGGGCGCGTAAGCCGCACACCTTCCTGAACCCTGACACACGGGCGGTCCAATCGGGCCGCCCGTCGTCTTTCCACAAGGATCCCCATCATGAAAAACTACGTCCAGCCCGGCAACACCATCACCCTGACCGCGCCATATGCCGTCGCCTCAGGCGATGGCCTGCTCGTCGGCTCCATCTTCGGCATCGCGGCTGGCGCCGCCGCCCTCGGCGATCCCGTCGAGACCGCGCTCGTCGGCGTGTTCGACATCACCAAGGTCGGCTCGCAGGCCTGGACCGTCGGCGCGAAGGTCTATTGGGACGACACCAACAAGCGCTGCACCACGGTCGCCACCGACAACACCCTCGTCGGCGTGGCGGTCGAAGCGGTGGCGAGCGGCGCGGGCGACACCATCGGCCGGGTCCGCCTGAACGCGACGTTCTGATGAGCGCCTGCGCCGCCGCGGTTGGCGCGCTCTTCGCCGATCCGAACATTGGCCGGGACGCGGTCTACATCGCCGACGGCGGCGCGCCCGTTCTGGTGCGTGCCGTCGCCCGGCGTGCGGATGTCGTCTCCGACTTCGGCGATGCGCGCCTCTGGTCCGAGACCACCCGGATCGACCTGCGCGTCGCCGAGGTGCAGAACCCGCGCCCCGGCGACCGGATCGAGATCGACGGCGACGCCTTCTTCATTCAGGGCGAGCCCGCCCGCGACCGCGAGCGGCTGGTCTGGACCGTTGATCTGAGGCCCGCGTGAAACTGAAGCTCGACATCGATCCCGACATCGTCGCGATGATGGCGGCCGAGGTCGCCGCGGGCGAACGCGCTGTCACGGCCGCCATGCGCGAGGCTGGGACCGGGCTGAAGACGGCTTGGCGGTTGCAGATCACTGGCGCGGGGCTCGGGTCTCGGTTGGCCAACTCGATCCGGAGCCAGAACTTCCCGAGGTCGGGCGACAGCCTGGACGCCGCGGCTCTGGTCTGGTCGAAGGCCCCGGTCATCGTCGGTGCCCATGACACCGGGCCGCTGATCCGATCCAAAGACGGGTTCTGGCTCGCCATCCCGCTGCCTGCGGCGGGCAAGTCCCTGCGTGGCGGCAGGATCACTCCCGGCGAGTGGGAACGGCGACGCGGGTTGCGGCTACGCTTCGTCTATCGCCGCACTGGCCCGAGCCTGCTGGTGGCGGAGGGTCGGCTGAACACGAAGGGCCAGGCGGTGGAGTCACGCTCGAAGACCGGGCGCGGCAAGGTCACCGCGCCGATCTTCCTGCTGGTGCCGCAGGTCAAGCTGCCGAAGCGGCTGGACCTCGCGCGGGATGCAGACCGGGCATTGGATGGCGTGCCGAGGCTGATCGTGGCGAGCTGGGTGGAGGGTCGGTGAAAGGGATGTCCGCTGTGCTGTTAGCTGCCGGGACGTGACAACTCTGCCATTCTCAAACCCGTCCGGTGTCTGCCCGATTCTCATTTCGGCTTGCCATGTCGTCACGCTCTCGGCCCTCAAGCACAGATGACAGAAACGAACCAACCGCATCCTTGAGCTCATCGAATGCAGGTCGCTCAAGCGGCAGATGCGAGCCATTGGTCAGTTCAAGTAAGTGCTTCTGACCTCTTACGCGATCAAACGCCGGACGACTCATGGTCGTCGGAGTCCAGGCATCTGCGCCGGGATGTACCAAGAGAAGAGGGCATCCGGGATCGATGACCGAGGTCTTGCACGCATGCATGGTGCGGAAAAGGCGGGACGGCACACGTCGCTTCCCGAGGAGCGGATCAGTCACGAAGTAGTTTTGCATGGCAGGATCGCTGCTCATCGCTCTCATCGGTGCAGTCAACCAGAGCGGTAGGGCGATCCGATCGATGATTGCCGGCACTAGCCGAAAACCGAGCAATGAGGCTATGCCCAACCAGCGCCAGCGGGCAGCGCGGATAAAGATCGCGGGGTCTGCCATATCCAGAAGGGTCGTTACGAGAACGCCGTCGACAGCGCGCGAATTTCTGGCAGCAAGCGCCGCTGTCATGCCACCGATCGAAGAACCCATGATGACCACGGGCGGGTCGCAGGAATCCGCGATCTCTGCCACTACAAGCGGCCATTCCTCATACTCCCAGTTGAACGCTGGAGACGGTCGAGTGATGCCGTATCCCGGCAGGTCTGGCGCCAACGCACGCCAGCCCAAGGAAACCGCCAGGTCGGCGAGAGGGGCAAGAATACGGCCATTGCCTCCGGCACCATGGACCAGAACGACAGTGCCTTTCGTCTGTCCTTCAGGGCGCCAATCATCGATATGAACTTGATGGCCACGAATTGCCTTCCAGTCTTCAGCTGGGGCGGTGTCGATCTGGATGCCGAAGCGATCTTTGAGAAGATCGCGGTAGGTGAGCCAAGACGGCGAGTTTTCATATGCTTGCAATTTCGAGGCTTCCAGCTAGCAGAACTATGCTTCGTCACCCGCCCTGGTCCTGAAAAAGCTCAAGACCATCCCCGGGCAATTGGAATTCTTTGTGCAGCATCGATTTGAGCACCGATCTTATGTGTGCCTTTGGAGATGTCTAGCACCGCGCAAAGCCCTCGACGAGTTCGATGCTCACGAACGATTGTCATGCCCACGCCCCGTGAAACCGTCCTCACCGCGCTGCACGCGCGCCTCTCGGCGCTACCTGCCACCGCCCTGCGCGGCGAGGTGCTGCCTGAGCGTGTACCCGCCGCTGGCCTCCTGATCCTGCGCGATGGCGAGCCGGGGGAGCCAGAGGTGACGATGTCGCCGCTGCGTTACCACTACCAGCATCGCGCCGAGATCGAGGCGGTTGTGCAGGGCGCGCACCGAGATGCGGCTTTCGACACGCTGACCGCCAGCGTCGGCGCAGCGCTCGCCGCCGACCGCACACTTGGCGGGCTCTGCGACTGGGTTGAAGCCGAAGCGCCGCGCCCCATCGATCTGCCGGTCGAGGGCGCAGCGAGCCTGAAGGCCGCCGTCATCCCGGTGGTGCTGCACTATTCCACGGCCGATCCGCTGGCCTGACCAACCGACCACAGGAGACGAACATGGCACGAGCCCAAGGGGCGCGGGCGCTGATGGCGCTTGCGTTCGAGTCCATCTATGGAACGCCGCCCGCGAGCGGCTTCACCCGCATGCCTTTCGCCAGCACCTCGCTCGGCGCGGAGCAGCCGCTGCTGAACCCGGAGCTTCTCGGCTACGGCCGCGACCCGCTGGCGCCGATCAAGGATGCGGTGACGGCGGACGGCGATGTCGTGGTGCCGCTGGACGCTTCAGGCTTCGGCTTCTGGCTCAAGGCGGCGTTCGGCGCGCCGACGACCACCGGCGCGGAAGCCCCGTACAGCCACGAATTCCAGTCAGGTTCCTGGACGCTGCCCAGCATGTCGATCGAGACCGGCATGCCGGAGGTGCCGCGGTACGCGATGTACTCCGGCTGCGTGCTCGACCAAATTAGCTGGCAGATGCAGCGGTCCGGCCTGCTGAGCGCGACGGCACGGCTGGTGGCGCAGGGCGAGACGGTCGGGACCACGACGAGCGCGGGAACGCCCGCCGCGCTGGAGCTGAAGCGCTTCGGGCATTTCAACGGGTCGATTACCCGGAATGGAACCGCCCTCGGCAACGTGGTCTCGGCCGAAATCACCTACGCCAACAACCTCGACCGGATCGAGACCATCCGCTCGGACGGCCGCATCGATGGCGCGGACCCGTCCATCGCGGCGCTGACGGGCCGGATCGAGGTCCGCTTCGCCGACCAGACTCTGGTGACGCAGGCGATCAACGGCGAGGCCTGCGAGATGGAATTCGCCTACGTCCTGCCCTCTGGCGAGACCTTCACCTTCACGGTGCACGCCGTCTACCTGCCGCGCCCGCGCATCGAGATTTCCGGACCGCAGGGCGTGCAGGCGACATTCGACTGGCAGGCCGCCCGCGACAGCGTGGTTGGCCGGATGTGCACCGCCACCCTGATCAACGACATCGAGGAATACTGATGCTCACGCTCGATCTGACGAACGCGCCGCGCTGGCATGACCTGGCGCCCGGCGTGCGGGTGCAACTGCGCCCGCTGACCACCGCGCTGATGGTGGCGACGCGCAGCGATCCGGTGGTCGAGGCGGTGCCCGAGGACGCCTCCGACGAGGAACGCGCGGTCGCCTTCGCCAAGGCGCTGGCGCGGCGGGCGGTGCTCGCGTGGGAGGGCATCGGTGACGCCGACGGCAACCCCATCGACCCGAGCCCGGAGGCCATCGACGCTTTGCTCGACGTTTGGCCGATCTTCGAGGCGTTCCAGCTGACCTACGTCTCGAAGGGTCTGCTGCTGGAACAGGAAAAAAACGGCTCCGCGCTCTCGCCGAATGGTCCTTCGGCGGGGGCGAGCGCTACTGCCAAGCCTGCCCGCAAACCTGCCCGGACTGCCCGGCGCGGCTGAACCGTCCGGAAACTCCGGAGGGTTGGCAGGTCTGGGACCTGGTCGGCCGCCTTGGCGGTCAATTGCGTGTGCTGCCCGGCGCGGTGATCGGCTGGGACATGTCGGCCGCGCTCGCGCTCGGTGACGCCCTCGGCGTCCCGCCGGTCGCCATTGCCGAACTGCTGCCCGTTATCGAAGCGACGATGGTCACTCGGCTCAACGAACAGATGGATCATTCCCATGGCCGAAAAACGGGTTAGCGTGCGCCTCGCGGCCGTGGGCGGACGACAGGTGCGCGCCGAGCTGGAAGGCGTGGGCGAAGCCGGATCGCGAGGTTTCGGACGGCTCAGCCGCGAGATGGAAGCGGCCAATGCCCGGCTCGCGGCTTTCTCGCGCCGGGCCCGCATTGCACTTTCGACCGCTGCTGCGGGCGTCACCACGGCGCTTGCCGCCATGACCCGCGCCACCATTCAGGTGGCCACCCAGACGCAGCAGTTCGCGCAGGTGGCCAACACCGCCCCGGAGGCATTCCAGCGGTGGGCGGGCGCATCGCGCACCGTGGGTATCGAGCAGGAGAAACTCGCCGACATCCTGAAGGACGTGAACGATCGCGTCGGCGATTTCCTGAGCACGGGCGGCGGCCCCATGGCCGACTTCTTCGAGCGGGTCGCACCCCGGGTCGGCGTCACCGCCGATCAGTTCGCGCGTCTGTCCGGGCCCGAGGCGCTGCAGCTCTACGTGGACACGCTGGAGCGCGCGGGCCTCAGCCAGCAGGAGATGACCTTCTATCTCGAGGCCATGGCCTCGGATGCCACCCGGCTGTTGCCACTTCTCAGGAACGGCGGGACCGAGATGGAACGGCTCGGGAGCCAGGCCGAAGACCTCGGCGCGGTGCTGGACGCCAGCGCCATCCAGGCGCTGCAGCGTACCCAGATCGCCCTCGTCGGCGTCTCCCAGGTGTTCGAGGGCATCCGCAACCGGATCGGCGTCGCGCTGGCCCCGGCGGTGGAGTGGATGGCGAACGCCTTCGTCAGCCTCGCTTCCGAAGGCGGGGCGCTCCGGGTCGCGCTCGACGCTCTGATCGGCAATATCGGACGGCTGGCTACTTATGCCGCAACCTTCGCCGCCTTCATGGCCGGGCGCTGGGTCGCGGGCTTGGCCGCTGCAGCATTCTCCGTGCGCGGCCTCGCCACGGCGCTGGTCCTCCTGCGCGGCGCGCTGATCCGCACCGGGATCGGCGCGCTGATCGTCGGCGCGGGCGAGTTGATCTACCAGTTCACCCGGCTCGTCCAGGGCGCTGGCGGTTTCGGTGAGGCGCTGGAACTGATGGGCGCTGTGGCCAAGGCCGTCTGGGACGGGATCAAGACCACGGCCGGTTCGTTCGCGGATGACTTTCGGGCGCTGCGGTCGGATGTGGAAGCGATCTGGCTGCGCCTCATGGCGTTCCTGTCGCAGAAATGGGCGGACTTTCTCGGGCAGATCGGGCCGACCTTCAACGCCGTCGCCGAGAAGATCGGCACCGACATGCGCATCGACTGGTTTGGGGCGGAGAGCTACGCCTCGATGCTTGGTCATGCTGCCAGCAATGCCGGGGCGATGGCCGACACCTACCGGCAGCGCGCCGCCGACACGCGCGCTTCGGCTTTCGACGGCGTCGGCCCAGCCATGCAGGCGCTGCGCGACGCCATGCGTGGCAGCGATGAGACAGGCGCGGACGCACTGACTGAGGCGACCAATGCTGCCGAGCGGTTCGAGACCGCTCTCGATAACGCGGGCTCCGCAGCGACGGAAACGGGTGCTGCGGCTGCTGCGGCTGCGGCGGCCGCCGCGCCGGCGACCGAAGCCGCCGTCACGGGCTGGCAGGCCGTCAGCGCGGCGCTCGCCGATTATGCGGGCAAGGCGCGCGAGATCGGCGGCGATATCGGCCAGGCGCTCGTCGGCGCGTTCCAATCGGCTGAGAACGCGGTCGGCGAGTTCGTGAAGACCGGCAAGCTCAACTTCCGCGACCTCGTCACCTCGCTCATCGCCGATCTCGCGAAACTGGCAGCGCGGCGGTTCATTCTTGGCCCGATCGCCAACGCGCTCTCCGGCGCGCTCGGTGGCGCAGGCGGCATCTTCGCCGACATCCTGCATGCGGGCGGGATGGTCGGATCGGCCGGGCCCTCGCGCATGGTTCCGGCCATGGCCTTCGCCGCCGCGCCCCGGATGCATGGCGGCGGCATGGCCGGGCTTCGTCACGACGAGGTGCCCGCGATCCTGCAGCGCGGCGAGCGGGTGCTGTCGCGGCGGGAGGCACAGAGCTACGGCGCGGGCGGCGGGGTCAACGTCACCATCATGGCGCGTGACGCCGAGAGCTTCAGGCAGTCACGCACGCAGGTCGCGGCCGACATCGCCCGCGCCGTGTCGCTCGGGCGGAGGGGCATGTGATGGCGTTTCACGAGGTGCGGTTCCCTGACAACATCAGTCGCGGCGCGCGGGGCGGGCCGGAACGGCGCACGCAGATCGTCGAGCTCGCCTCGGGCGACGAGGAGAGGAACGCCAGCTGGGCGAATTCGCGCCGCCGCTACGACGTCGCCTATGGCATTCGCCGCGCCGACGATCTGGCGGCGGTGGTTGCGTTCTTCGAGGCGCGCAACGGTCGGCTCCAAGGTTTCCGGTTCAAGGATTGGGGCGATCACAAGTCCTGCCTGCCTTCGGGCACGCCAGCGCCGACCGACCAGGTCATCGGCACCGGCGACGGTGCGACGACCGCCTTCCAGCTGGTGAAGCGCTACGCCTCAGGCGCGCAATCCTGGACGCGCGCAATCGCCAAACCGGTGGCGGGCAGCGCGCGCATCGCGCTTGCCGGGATTGAACAACCCTCCGGCTGGTCGGTCGACGCCACGACCGGCGTCGTCACCTTCAGCACCGCGCCGGGCGCTGGCCTCGCCATCACCGCGGGCTTCGAGTTCGACGTGCCGGTCCGTTTCGACACCGACGTGCTCGACGTGACGCTCGACCTCGAGCGGCTCGGCTCGATCACCTCCATCCCGCTGCTGGAACTGCGCCGATGAAGACCCTCGACCCCGCCCTGCAGGCCCATCTCGACGAGGGCACGACGACGCTCGCCTGGTGCTGGCGTATCGCCCGCGCCGATGGCGCGAGTTTCGGCTTCACCGACCATGACCGGACGCTCAGCTTCGACGGTACGGAGTTCGAGCCGGAGAGCGGGCTCACGGCCTCGGAAGTGCGCTCCGGCTCGGACCTGTCCGTCGATGCGCAGGACGCCGAAGGCGTGCTGACCTCGGACCGGATCACCGAGACCGACATCCTCGATGGCCGCTGGGACAATGCCGAGGTCGAGGTCTGGCGGGTGAACTGGGCGGACACGAGCCAGCGCGTGCTGATGCGGCGCGGCGCCATCGGCCAGATCCGGCGCGGACGCTTGGCGTTCGTCGCCGAGGTGCGTTCGCTCGCGCATGTGCTCGGTCAGACGGTCGGGCGGACCTTTCAGGCAACCTGCGATGCAGCGCTCGGCGACGCACGCTGCGGCGTCGATCTGGAGGACCCGGCCTACGAGGGCACGGGCGCCGTCATCGATCTCCTGCGCGACCGGGCCTTCACAGCCTCGGGCCTCGGCGGCTTCGCGTCCGGCTGGTTCACCTTCGGCACCATCGAATGGACCAGCGGCGCAAACGCGGGGAGGCGCACCGAGGTGCTGGGCCACGACGTCACGGACGGCGTCGCGATCCTGACCCTGCTCGAGGCGCCGGTGCGGCCGATCGCCGAGGGCGACGGCTTCTCGATCCGTGCAGGCTGCGACAAGCGCATGGAGACCTGTGGCGCGAAGTTCGCGAACACCGCCAACTTCCGCGGCTTCCCGCATATCCCCGGCCAGGATGCCGTCCTCCGCTACGCCACCAAGGATGGCGGGCACCAGGGAGGCGTGCTGTGACGCAATCTCTCGCATCGGCCGATCCCGCGCGCGTCATCGCCATTTCGCGCTCCTGGCTGGGCACGCCCTACCATGACCAGGCAAGCCTGCGCGGGGTCGGCTGCGATTGCCTCGGGCTTGCGCGGGGCGTCTGGCGCGAGGTGGTGGGCCCCGAGCCGTTCCCGATCCCGCCCTACAGCCGCGACTGGGGCGAGACCGGACCGCGCGAGGTGCTGGCCGAGGGCGCGCGGCGCATGATGATCGAGGTGTCACCCGCCGAGGCAGGCCCCGGCGCGCTGGTGCTGTTCCGCATGAAGCCGCGCGCCATCGCCAAGCATGTCGGGATCCTCACCGGGCCCAACACCTTCCTCCACGCGTACGAGCGGCTCGGCGTGATCGAGGAGCCGCTCACCCACGCTTGGCGGCGGCGCATCGCCTTCGCCTTCCTGTTCCCGCAACGCTGAGATCCACACATGGCCACCCTCGTCCTTGGCGCAGCCGGCGCCGCCATTGGCGGCAGCATCGGCGGCGCGATCCTCGGCGTCAGCGCCGCGACCATCGGCGGGTTCATCGGCTCGACCATCGGCTCGGTCGTCGACAGCTGGATCATCTCGTCGCTGGCGCCCACGCAGCGCATCGAGGGCGCGCGGCTCGACACGCTGCGCATCACTTCAGCCACCGAAGGCGCAGTCATCCCCCGGCTCTATGGCCGCATGCGGCTGGGCGGCAACATCATCTGGGCGACGGATTTCCGCGAGGAGAGGAAGACCACCACGCAGGGTGGCGGCAAGGGCGGCGGGGGCGGCAAGGTCAAGACCACCGAATATCTCTACTACGCCAGCTTCGCGGTTGCGCTCTCTGAGGGACCGATCACCGGGATCGGGCGCATTTGGGCCGACGGCAAGCCGATGGACCTCTCCGGCGTCACCTGGCGCTGGTATCCGGGCGACGAAAGCCAGACCGCCGACCCGTTCATCACGGCGAAGATGGGTGCGGCCGGCACGCCTGCCTATCGCGGCACCGCCTATGTGGTCTTCGAGGAACTGGCGCTCTCGACCTATGGCAACCGCCTGCCGCAACTCTCCTTCGAGGTCTTCCGGCCCCTCGCGGATCCCGACACCGCCGAGGGGCTGACCGGCGCCGTCACCATGATCCCCGCCTCGGGCGAGTTCACCTACGCGACGCAGGCCATCCGCAAGACCGATGGCGGCGCGACGGTGCCCGAGAACCTGAACGCGCTGGCCGACTCCACCGACATGGTGGAGGCGCTGGACCGGCTGCAGGCGATGGCGCCTGCGGTCGAAAGCGTCAGTCTCGTGGTGGCGTGGTTCGGCGACGACCTGCGCGCGGGCTCCTGCAAGGTGCGGCCGGGCGTCGAGGTGTCGGCCAAGTCGACGACGCCCGCCAGCTGGTCGGTCAATGGCGTCAGCCGCGCCAGCGCCTTCCTCGTCAGCCGCGACGATCAGGATCGGCCCGTCTATGGCGGCACTCCGTCCGACTTCGCCGTCGTCCAGGCGATCCAGGAGATGAAGGCGCGCGGACTGCGGGTCACCTTCTATCCGTTCATCCTGATGGACGTGCCGCCCGGCAACACGCTACTGAACCCGTATTCCGACAACGCCGCCGCGACGGGGCAGCCTGCGTTCCCCTGGCGCGGTCGTATCACCTGTTCGCCAGCCGCTGGTTTCGCCGGGACCGTCGACAAGACCGCTACGGCCGCAAGCCAGGTCGCGGCGCTGTTCGGCGCGGCCACGCCCGCGAGCTTCAGCGTCTCGGGTCAGTCGGTTTCTTGGACCGGGCCTTCGGGCGACTGGGGCCTGCGCCGCATGGTGCTGCACTACGCCCATCTCTGCGCGGCGGCGGGCGGGGTGGATGCCTTCCTGATCGGCACCGAGATGCCGGGGCTGACGACGATCCGCTCGGGCGCCAGCACCTACCCGGCGGTGCAGGCCTATCGGGACCTGCTCGCGGATGTGCGGTCGATTCTCGGGTCCGGCACCAGGATCGGCTATGCGGCCGACTGGTCGGAATACTTCGGGCACCAGCCGGGGGACGGCAGCGGCGACGTGTTCTTCCACCTCGATCCGCTCTGGGCGGACCCGGAGACCGATTTCATCGGGATCGACAACTACATGCCGCTGTCGGACTGGCGCGACGGCTTCGAGCATGCCGATGCGCAGGAGCGCTGGCCCGCAATCTACGACCGCGCCTACCTGCAGGGGAACATCGCGGGCGGGGAAGGCTTCGACTGGTTTTACGCCTCGGCCGCTGATCGGTCGGCGCAGGTGCGAACGCCGATCACGGACGGCGCCGCCGGCAAGCCGTGGGTCTTCCGCTATAAGGATCTGCGCGCCTGGTGGTCGAACGCACACTACGACCGCCCGAGCGGGGTAGAGAGCGGGACGCCCACGGCATGGGTTCCGCAGTCGAAGCCGATCTGGTTCACCGAGCTCGGCTGCCCGGCCATCGACCGGGGCACCAACCAGCCCAATGTCTTCTTCGACCCGAAGTCGTCCGAGAGCTTCACGCCGCATTTTTCGCGGGGCTGGCGCGACGACGCCATCCAGCGCGCCTATCTCGAGGCGACGTATCTCTGGTGGGGCGAGGCTGCGAACAACCCGCTGTCCTCGGTCTACGGCGGCCGGATGGTGCATGTGCCGGAATGCGCCGCCTGGACCTGGGATGCGCGGCCCTATCCGTTCTTCCCCGCGCTGACCGACGTCTGGACGGACGGCGCGAACTGGCGGCTTGGCCACTGGCTGACCGGACGGCTCGGCGCGGTGTCGCTGGCGGCACTCGTGCGGCACCTCTGCCTGCGCGCAAGCCTGCCCGAGGATCGCATCGACGTCACCGGCCTCTGGGGCGCGGTTGAAGGCTACGCCATCACGGCGCTCGAAAGCCCGCGGGCCTCGATCACCACGCTGTCGCGCCACTTCGGCTTCGACGCTGTCGAGACCGAGGGCGTCATTCGCTTCATCATGCGCGGGCGAGCCTCCGTTGCCACCCTCGCGCCTGACGATCTGGTGGCCGCCCGCGAGGGCGACGTTCTGGAACTGACGCGCGGCCAGGAGACGGAACTCCCGCAGGCCCTGAAATGGCAGGTTGCCCGCGCCGACAAGGATTACGACGCGGCCCTCGTCGAGGCCCGGCGCATCACCGTCGACACGACCCGGATCGCCTCGGAGAGCTTTCCAATGGCGGTGCCGCCCGAAGAGGCCGAGCGACGCTGCCGCCGCGCGCTCCTGGAGGCGTGGGTGGGGCGCGAGACGGCGGCGTTCCGTCTGCCGCCCTCGCGGCTCGCGCTCGATCCGCCCGACGCGATCCGGATTGTCCACGACGGGCGGTTGGTCGATCTTCGGCTCGTCTCCATCGCCGACGCGGAGTCGCGCGGGATCGAGGCGGTGCGCCAGGACCGCGCGACCTACGACCTGCCGCCCGGCGATCCCCGCGCAGCGTCTCTGACGCGGGCCGTCGTGTTCGGTGCGCCGGATGCGGTGCTGATGGACCTGCCGCAGCTGACCGAGGAGCAACCCGCGCATCGACCTTTTGTCGCCGCGCACGCGGTTCCCTGGCCCGGCGAGATGGCGGTGTTTCGCAGCCCTTCGACCGATGGCTTCGAGCTGCTGACGACGTTCGGCAGTCGCGCCCGGATCGGGGCTCTTGTCTCCGACTTCTTCGCAGGCCCCACCTCGCGCTTTGATCTCGGCAATGCGCTGGTGGTCGACTTGCTGACCGGCACGCTGGAAAGCGTCACGGACCTGACGCTGTTCGGAGGGGCCAATGCGCTCGCCATCGAGAGCGCGCCCGGCGACTGGGAAATCGTTCAGGCGGGCGCGGCCGAGCTTCTGGCGCCGGGTCGGTATCAGCTCACCCGGCTCCTGCGTGGTCAGCGCGGCACCGAGGGCTCCATGGGCAACCCGGCACCGGCGGGCGCTCGCGTTGTCGTGCTCGACGACAGCCTCGCCTCGCTGCCGATCGCCGAGGCCGATCTCGGCATCCCGTGGAACTGGCGTATCGGCCCCGCGAGCCACCCGGTGACCGACGACACCTATGTCGCGCAGGCCTTCACGCCTGAGGGCGTGGGGCTGCGGCCGTTCTCGGTCGCCCATGTCAAGCAGCCGTGGCGCAGGCCGCGCACGCCCGGCGATCTGACCATCCGCTGGATACGCCGGTCCCGCGCGCTCGCAGCCGACAGTTGGGGCGGGCTTGAGGTGCCTCTGACCGAGGAACTGGAAGCCTACGAGGTGGAGATCCTCGACGGTCCTACTGTGAAGCGGGTGCTGAGCACGGCCACCACCAGCGCGGTCTACGGCGCCGCACAGCAGACCGCCGACTGGGGCGCGCCGCTCGCCCCCGGCGACACGCTCGATATCCGGATCTACCAGCTCTCCGCCCTCGTCGGGCGGGGAGCGCCGAAAACCGTCACGCTCACGTTCTGAAAGCCAACCCATGTCCGACGACACGACCCATCTCCTGCTGCCCTACATTCTTGCGGCGCAGGCCCAGAAGCATGTCACCCACAACGACGCGCTGCGGATCCTCGACGGGCTCGTGCAGCTCTCCGTCATCGACCGGGATCTGACGGCGCCGCCCGACAGCCCTGCCGACGGTGACCGCTACATTGCCGGCTCGGGCGCGACGGGCGACTGGGCGGGCTGGGATCTAAACGTTGCGCTCTGGACGGACGGGGCGTGGCTCCCCCTGCCGCCGCGGACCGGCTGGCGCGCGTGGGTTGAGGATGAGGCACTGCTGCTGGTCTACGACGGCGCAAGCTGGGTTGGCACGACCCCGGACGCTCTGCAGAACATGGCGCTCCTCGGCATCGGCACAACAGCGGATGGGTCGAACCCGTTCTCGGCCAAGCTGAACGCCGCGCTCTGGACGGCGAAAACCGTCGCCGAGGGCGGCACCGGCGATCTGTTCTACACCATGAACAAGGAGGCTGCGGGAGACGACCTCGGCCTGACCTTGCAGACCGGCTTCGTGACCAAAGCGCTGGTGGGGCTCTTCGGGTCGGACCGCTTCCGCCTCTCGGTTTCCGCCGACGGCAGCACCTTCTTCGACGGGCTCAGCGTCGACAACGCCACCGGCATCGTCGATCAGCCCCGGCTGCCGCGCTTCAAGGCATACACCAACTACGACAACTATGTTGGAGTGGGGGCCTGGACGAAGATTGGCCTGAACAACACCGACTACAACGACCAAGGCGCGTTCGACGCCGCGAACAACCACTTCGTGGCGCCCGTGGATGGCACTTACCTCTTCGGCGCCACGCTGCTCTACAAGGTCAATTCCAGCACGACCGCGCGTATGCGGGGGCGGCTCGTTCTGAACGGCACAACCGAAATCCGCGGCTCCTTCGGGGAGATCTCCGCCACCCACGTCTCGCTCGCCACCACGATCTGGCTGCAGACCATGGTCCCGCTGACGGCAGGCGATACCGTCGAACTGCAGGGGTATTTCCGGGTCGCGGACGGCTACTTCGCCGCCGATCACACGTCCTTCTGGGGCTGCAAGGTCGGCTGAGCGGCGGAAGGAGGATCCGATGGCACCACCCCGATCCGACGGCTTCGTGCGGATGCCCGACGCCGAGTTCGAGGCGATCCTGACGCGGGCCGCAGAGGAAGGCGCGAAGCGCGCGCTGGCCGATGTCGGCCTCGACGGCGACGAGGCCGCGCTCGACATCCGCGATCTGCGCTCCCTCGTGGATTGCATCCGTCTGGTGCGGCGCACCGCGATGCAGACCGCCGTCCGCATGATCACCACCGGCGTCATGCTGGCGCTGCTCGCGGGCATCGCGATCAAGCTCAAGATCTTCGGCGGCAGCCCATAGCCGCACCCCATCCCCATTCATCAGCCCGCAAAGACCCGCCCTCGTGGCGGGGTGAGCCGTGGTCTGCCTGACAGGCAGACGGGAAGGTCCAGTGGACCTTCCCGAGCGGCGAACGCACCGAGCCCCTGCGAGGGGCCGGAAACTCGTTTCTGGAGAACCCCATGACCACGACCTTCTACGACCACTGGCGCGACGTCCCCGTGAGCAGCTGGCGCTGGCCCAACTTCTCGCCAGCCGAGGTCGCCTGCCGGGGCACTGGCAAGCTGCTGATCAACGAGCCCGCGCTCGACAAGCTGCAGGCGCTGCGCGACCGGCTGGGCAAGCCGCTGATCGTGCGTTCCGCCTATCGCAGCCCCGAGCACAACCGCGCCGTCGGCGGCGCCACGCGGTCGAAGCATCTCGACGGCGCCGCCTTCGATATCGCCATGGCGAACCACGACCCAGCGGCCTTCGAGGCGGCGGCGCGGGAGGTCGGATTCCTCGGCTTCGGCTTCTATCCGCGCTCGGGGTTCATCCATGTCGACGTCGGGCCCGCGCGGCAGTGGGGCGAGCGGTTCCCGGTCCGGTCGACGGCATTTGCAGCCGAGACGCCGCCCGCGCGCGAGGTGCTGGCTGACAGCCGCACCATGAAGGGCGGCGGCGCAGCCGGTGTGGCGACGCTGGGTGCTGCCGGGGTCGAGGTGGCTCAGAGCGTCCTGGCGGAGACCCAGTCCGCGATCCTGCCGCTCGTGCCGTATCTCGACACACTGCGCTGGGTGTTCATCGCGGTGGCGCTCGCCGGCATCGCGGTCACGATCTACGCTCGGCTCGACGATTGGAAACGGGGGCAGCGATGATCGCCACCTTGCTCGGCGGGTTCGCCGCCAGCCCTTGGGGGCGGCCGGCGCTGCGCTACGGCGCCATCGTCCTCGCCGTGCTCTTGTTCCTGCTCTCGCTCCGGCGCCTCGGCGAACGCACGGGCCGCCTCGCCGAACGCCTCGACACCACGGGGAAGATCAATGACGTTCAACGCAAGATGCTGGAGGCGGCGGCTCGCCGTCCTCGCGATCGCGACGAGCTTGCTGAGCGGCTGCGCGACGGTCGGTTCTAAGCGGGGCGTCGCATCCATTTGCCCGCCGCTCGTGGAGTACAGCCGTGAGTTCCAAACGCGCGCGGCCGAAGATCTCGCGCTGTTGCCGGAATGGTCGCCAGTAGCAGAGATGCTGAGCGATTATGCTGTTATGCGGGAGCAAGCGAGAGCCTGCGGATCGCCTTGATTCGTCAGGTTTGCACCAGCCGCCGCTCTACCCGAGCACCAGTGAATACGGCCGCACGCAACCCGTTTGCTCACTACCAACTCCTTGAAGACGGCATGTCTACGGCTTCATCGACTGGAACTTAGCTTGCCTGCTGGGCATCTGTACCGTTGTCGTCCTCGAGGGCCCGCCGCAGCCGACGGATCAGAACGCCGCGGGTGCGTTCGTCTGGACTGGCCCGCAGCGCCTCGTTGATTTCCAGGATCAGACGCGACACGTCGTTGTGCCAATCCATCCGCGCCACTTTATCGGGCGGAAGCCTTGGTGGCGTGGTCTTGACGAGTCTCTGGCTCCCCATTGGTGTTAACTCGAAACCTTCATCCAGTTCCGGTCGCAGCACATGGGCAGGCTCGACGACACCCTGCAGCCGCGCTGCAAGCGCCTCCATCGCGGCCTCCTCGCCATGGACCAGAAAGACCTCGTGCCGGATCGGCAGCCGGGCTTTGATCCAGTCCCGCAGCTCGGTGCCGTCCGCATGGCCGGAGTACAGATCAAGCGACCTGATCCTCGCCCGTACCGCAATCTCCTCGCCTTGTATCCGCACCGCGCTCGCACCGTCCTGCAAGATGCGACCCAGTGTGCCCACAGCCTGAAAGCCTGTGAACAGCACCGTGCCCTCTTCGCGCCAAAGCCAGTTCTTCAGTCGGTGACGAATGCGTCCAGCATCGCACATTCCGGAGGCGGCAATCACAATGTGAAAGCCCCGCACCCGGTCAAGCGCCTTGCTTTGCTCTCCCGTTTCGGTGAAGTGCAGGTGCCGCGAGTTCAGCCCCTTCATCAGCACCGCACCTTCCTCCAGCTCTCGGTGGTGCTTGGCGAAAACGCGCGTGGCCTTGGTCGCAAGCGGACTATCAACATAGATTGGGATCGGCGGCAGCATGCCTTCAGCGATCAGGCGGCCCAGATCGCTGATCAGTTCCTGAGCCCGCTCGACTGCGAAGGATGGGATCAAGAGCGCCCCGTTGGGGTGCATGGCGGCGCGAACCTCATCGCTCAAGAGCTTACGGCGGCGGTCGGCGGTGGCATCGATCCGATCGCGATCACCATAGGTCGACTCGCATATGAGGTAGTCCACGCCGCTCGGACCTTCGGGGTCGGGGTGCATCAACTTGTAATCGGGGCCGATGTCAGCCGAGAACAGAATGCGCAGCGGGGTTGAATCTGCCTGAGCCACTTCGATCTCGACGGAGGCGGAACCCAGAAGATGCCCCGCGTTCCAGAACCGCGCGCGCAGGCCCGGCAGCACTGAGAACCAGGAATCATACGGCTGCGGGCGGAACAGTGCGAGGCAGGCATCTGCATCGTGGCTAGTATAAATCGGAGTGACCTTGCCGCGATTCCGGCGGGCGGCGCGGCGGTTGAACTGTTCCACCTCGATTTCCTGGATGTGGGCACTGTCCGGCAGCATTACCCCGGCCAGATCGGCGGTGGCAGGGGTGGCATGGATCGGGCCGGAGAACCCATTCCGGACGAGTTTGGGAAGAAGGCCTGAGTGGTCGATATGGGCGTGGCTGAGGATTACGGCGGCGATCGTATTCGGCGCGAAGGGAAAGGGCCGGTAGTTCAATTCCTTCTCGGTCTTCGAACCCTGGAACAGGCCGCAATCGATCAGGATCTGCCCGTGATCCGTTTCAAGTCGAAAGCAGGACCCCGTAACTGCCCTTGCGGCTCCGTGAAACGTCAGGCGGAGTGGAGACATGGGTCAGTCCTTTCGATGGCCATTCGATTAGCCAGCATTGTCGGTTCGCGGCTGGAGGGAATATCGCCAGCATCAGTCACCTGCCTCGGCGGCAGTCTTGTAGGGCCAACCCCAGCCCCGGATTTCAGGCATGTCCTCACCGTGCTCACGGACATATGCAGCGTGCTCGGCAAGCTTGGCGCGGCAATCCCCAATCAAGCGCTCTCCATCTTGGCCAAGACCGGGCAAGCGCCGGACTGCGGCCATAGCGAGATGGAAGCGGTCAAGTTCGTTCATGACAACCATGTCGAAGGGCGTGGTGGTCGTGCCCTCCTCGCGGAAGCCGTGAACATGCAGGTTCGCGTGGTTGGTGCGCCGGTAAGCCAGGCGGTGAACGAGGTAGGGATAGCCGTGATAGGCAAAGATGATCGGCTTGTCTCTAGTAAACAGCGCGTCGAATGCGTCGTCTTTCAGGCCGTGGGGATGCTCGCTGTTGGACTGAAGCGTCATCAGATCGACCACGTTGACGACGCGGATCTTGAGCATTGGCAAGGCTTGCCGCAGCAGGTCTACGGCCGCGAGAGTTTCCATGGTCGGAACGTCGCCCGCGCACGCCATCACAAGGTCTGGCTCCTCACCTGCCGCAGTCGTTCCTGCCCAAGCCCATACGCCTGCCCCGGCCCGGCAATGGGCCTCCGCCTCTTCCGCCGCAAGCCACTGCGGCGCGGGTTGCTTGCCAGCCGTGATCACATTGATGCGGTTGTAGGTGCGCAGGCAGTGGTCCGTCACCCAAAGGAGGGTGTTGGCGTCAGGCGGAAAGTAGAGCCGGACGATGTCGGCCGACTTGTTGGCCACGAAGTCGGCGAAGCCCGGATCCTGGTGACTGAAGCCGTTATGGTCCTGGCGCCATACATGGGAGGTGAGCAGATAGTTGAGCGATGAGATCGGCTTGCGCCAAGGCAGCTCGGCCGAGGTCTTCAGCCACTTGGCGTGCTGGTTCACCATCGAGTCCACGATATGGATGAAGGCTTCGTAGCACGAGAAGAGCCCGTGCCGGCCGGTAAGGAGGTAGCCCTCCAGCCAGCCCTGGCAGAGATGCTCGCTTAGAACCTCCATCACCCGGCCATCGCGCGACAGATTTGTGTCGTAGTTCTCGATCCGGTCCATCCAGATCTTGCTCGTGACCTCGAATACGGCATCGAGCCGGTTGGAGGCGGTCTCGTCGGGGCCCATGAGGCGGAAATTCTGCTGATCCGCGTTGAGGCGCATGACCTCGCGAAGATAGTGGCCCATGATCCGCGTCGCCTCGGCGGTCGCCGCGCCGGGCTGAGCCACGGCCAGCGCCAGAGTCTTCCAGTCCGGCAGCACAAGCTCGCGGCGCAGCAGTCCGCCGTTGGCGTAAGGGCTCGCCCCCATGCGTTTCGACCCCTTTGGCGCAAGCGCCGTCAGTTCCGGGCGCAAGCGGCCAGCATCGTCGAAAAGCTCCTCGGGCTGGTAGCTCTTCAGCCAGGCTTCGAGCACGGCGCGGTGCGCTTCGTCGCCGCGTGCATTGGCGACGGGAACCTGATGCGAGCGCCAGAAGCCCTCCGTCAGCTTTCCGTCGACTTCGTGCGGTCCCGTCCAGCCCTTCGGGCTGCGAAGAATGATCATGGGCCAGGCGGGACGGCTCGCGACCGCTCCAGGTGTGCGAGCTTCTTCCCAGATCGCGGCGATCCGGCCGAGCGCCTGATCGAGCGCGTCAGCCATCGCTCGATGCATGGGCCCGGGCTGATCGCCGTCTACGAAAATCGGGTCGTAGCCGTAGCCGACGAACAGGCTGCGCAGTTCATCCTCTGGCAGGCGGGCGAGAAGCGTTGGATTGGCGATCTTGTAGCCGTTGAGGTGCAGGATCGGCAGCACGGCGCCGTCCCGGGCCGGATTCAGGAATTTGTTGGAATGCCAGGCGGCAGCGAGCGGCCCTGTTTCGGCCTCGCCATCGCCCACCACACAAGCCACGACGAGATCAGGGTTGTCGAGTGCGGCGCCATAGGCGTGGACGACCGCATAGCCAAGCTCGCCGCCCTCATGGATGGAGCCCGGCGTTTCGGGCGCGGCATGGCTCGGCACACCACCAGGAAACGAGAACTGTCGGAATAGATTCTTCAGCCCGGCCTCGTTCTGCTCGATCTCCGGATAGATCTCGCTATAGGTCCCTTCGAGATAGGTGTTGGCGACCATGGCCGGCCCGCCATGGCCGGGCCCACAGATATAGAGCATGTCGAGGTCGCGCGCGCAGATCACACGGTTCAGGTGGGCGTAAATGAAGTTGAGGCCAGGCGTTGTGCCCCAGTGTCCGAGAAGTCTCGGCTTCACGTGCTCGGCGCGCAACGGCTCCCGCAGAAGCGGGTTGTCCATCAAGTAGATCTGGCCAACGGACACGTAGTTCGCTGCGCGCCAGTAGCGGTCGAGCAGATCGAGTTCCTCTTCGCCCGACGGGATTTCACCCTGAGTCATCGCAGGAACCCTGTGCTGGATGGACACCTGCGGCCGCGACCGTGACGGTTCGCCATGGCATCTCTCTGAAGTTGTCCGATTACAGGAATCTCGCTTCTGATACCGGTCATCCCTTCAACCCCAACCTGATTTGCTTCTCGATCTCGATGATCGCGAAGAAGACCGCACCGATGGCGACGATCAGCAGCCCGTCCGCCAGCGGCACTGGCTCCGTTCCGAGGACCGCCTGAAGCGGCGGAAGATAGGTCACCGCGAACTGCGCCGCAGTGATGGCGATGACCACGGCCCAAACCACCCTTGTTCCCCGCACCGCGGCCCATGTCAGCGAGGTGCCGTGGATGTTGCGGATGAAGAAGAGGTGGAAGATCTCAAGCACCACCAGCGTGTTCATCGCCATGGTCTGCGCCAGCGCGAGAGAATGGCCCTTGTCGATGGCATAGGTGAAGATGCCGAAGACCGCGGCCAGGAACAGCAGCGCGACCAGCACCACATGCCAGACGAGTTCCCCCGACAGGATCGGGGCGTTCCGGCGGCGGGGCGGGCGCGCCATGGTGCCGGCCTCTGTCGGCTCGAAGGCCAGCGCGATACCCAGCGTGATGCCGGTGATCAGATTGATCCACAGGATTTGCACGGCTGTCACCGGCAGGGCGAAGCCCAACAGCAAGGCGAGAACGATGGTCATCGACTCGCCGGCATTGGTGGGGAGCGTCCAGCTGATCACCTTCTTGAGGTTGTCGTAAACCGTCCTTCCCTCGCGCACCGCAGCGGCGATCGAGGCGAAATTGTCGTCGGCGAGCACCAGGTCGGCTGCCTCCTTGGCGGCTTCGGACCCCTTCAGCCCCATGGCGATGCCTGCGTCGGCGCGCTTGAGCGCGGGTGCGTCGTTCACCCCGTCGCCGGTCATTGCGATCGAAAGGCCGTTCGCCTGCAGCGCGGTGACCAGGCGCAGCTTGTGTTCGGGACTGGTGCGGGCGAAGACATCGACCGAGGCGGCTTCAAGCGAAAGCTGGGCGTCGTCGAGCTTGTCGAGATCGGCCCCCGTGAGCACCCGGTCGGGATTAGCCAGTCCAATCGCCGCCGCAATGGCGGCGGCTGTGCCCGCGTGGTCTCCGGTGATCATCTTGACGCGGATCCCTGCGGCCCGACACTCGGCCACCGCGGCGATCGCCTCGGGCCGGGGCGGATCGATCAGGCCGACAAGGCCAAGGAAGGTCAGACCGCCCTCCAGCGTGGCTGCGTCGATGTGGTCGCCCGTCTCGGCGCGCTCAGCCAGCGCCAGAACCCGCAGCCCTCTCCGCGCTAGCGCCTCGGCCCGTTCGTGCCAGTAGGTGAGGTCCACCCCGGCGCACATCCGCAGCACCCGCTCCGGCGCGCCCTTCACGTGTGTCACGCCGCCCGCCGCACCTTCGGTAAGGACGGCCATGAAGCGGTGGCGGCTGTCGAACGGGATGGCGTCGAGCCGCCGCCCGGCATGATCGCCGCCCACCTTGCCCGCGAAGGCCAGAAGCGCCCCCTCCATCGGGTCGCCTTCGACCGTCCAGTGCCCATCGCGGCAATGCAGGGCGGCGTCGTTGCATAACGCCGCTGCCCGGGCCAGCCGGGACAGGTCGCCTGTGGGCTTAATGACGCCTTGGGGATCGTAGCCCTCGCCTGTGATCTCGAACGCCCCCTCGGGCGTTTCTGCGGCGGCGACCACCATCTCGTTGCGGGTGAGCGTGCCGGTCTTGTCGGTGCAGATCACCGAAACAGAACCGATCGCCTCGATGGCAGGAAGACGTCGGACGATGGCGTTGCGCCGCGCCATGGCCTGCACGCCCATCGCCAGCGTGATCGTCATCACCGCAGGCAGGCCTTCGGGGATCGCCGCCACGGCGACGCTCACCACGGCCATGAACATTTCCGCGAACTCGTGGTGCCCGACGAAGTAGCCGTAGGCCAGCAGGAGGCCAGAGGCGAGCAGGATCAGGAAGGACAGCCAGCGCGCGAAATGGTCCATTTGCGCGACGAGCGGCGTGGTCAGTTGCTCGACTCCCGCCAGCAGGCCGCCGATCCGCCCGATCTCGGTGGCCTGTCCGGTCGCGACTACCAGAGCGCGCGCCGTACCTTGCGTGACAAGCGTGCCGGACCACAGCATCGACCGCCGGTCGCCCAAGGCCGCATCGGCCGCAACCGGATCCACGCTTTTCTCCACCGGCACGGATTCGCCGGTGAGGATCGCCTCCTGTGCGGCCAGCCCCCGCGCTTCGAGAAGCCGCAGGTCGGCCGGCGCCTTGTCGCCCGCCTCGAGCAGCACGACGTCACCAGGCACAAGGTCGGCTCCGTCCACCGTTACGCGCCGTCCGTCCCGCAGGACGGCGGCACGCGGCGCCAGCATGCCGCGGATCGCGGCCATCGCTGCTTCAGCCTTTCCTTCCTGAAGGTAGCCGATCACCGCATTTGCCAGCACCACGGCCAGGATCACGCCGGTATCTACCCAGTGCTGCAAGGCCCCGGTCACCGCGGCTGCGCCCAGCAAGACATAGATCAGCACGTTGTTGAACTGCGCCAGGAAGCGCCGGAGCGGCCCGCGCGTCCGTGCCTCGGGCAACCGGTTCGGACCGTGCTCGGCCAGCCGCCGCGCGGCCTCGGCAGGGGTCAGACCTCCGGGCCCGGCGTCGAGCGCGGCGAGGCAGGAATCCGCGGAATGGGCGTGAAAATCGGTCAGCGCCATGTCACCGAGCCGTATAGCCGCCGTCGATCGCGATTTCGGCCCCGGTGACGAACTTCGCCTCGTCCGAGGCGAGCCAGACGACGGCCCAGGCGATGTCGTCTGGCTCGCCCATGTGGCCGACGGGATGAACGGATCCGGCAGCTGCCTTCGCGGCCTCGAGGTCATCCGAGGTGGCGCGAAGATGGTTTTCGACCATCGGGGTCCAGATATAGGCAGGGTGGATCGAGTTCACCCGGATCTTCTCGGGCGCATAGGTGATGGCGTCGTTCTTGCTCATCAGCCGCACCGCGCCCTTCGAGGCGTGATAGGGCGCGATGCCGCCCAATCCGACGAGTCCCGCGATGGAGGAGAGATTGATGATCGAACCGCCGCCGGCCGCGCGCAGATGCGGGATCGCGTGCTTGGCGCCGAAGAACACGCCCTTCACGTTTACCGCCTGAACTCGGTCCCATTCCGCCTCGGTCACCTGATCCGTGGGCTTGGGCGAGCCGGAAATGCCCGCGTTGTTGACCATGACGTTAAGTCCCCCGAAGCGCGTGGCGGCTTCGTCGATCGCAGCCTTCACCGCCGCCTCGTCGGCCACATCGACCTTCCAATATCCGACCTCGTGGCCCTGTCCGAGCAGCGCGTCGGCCAGTGCGGCGCCTTCCACGTCCAGGACGTCGAAGATCGCAACCTTTGCGCCTTCCTCGACCATGCGCTCCACGCATGCGCGACCGATCCCGACGGCGCCACCTGTCACGATGGCAAATTTCCCTTGCAGGCGATTCATGGCAGTTCTCCTTGGCTTTTCGTGCAAAGATTAGCTGGTACGAGGTATCGCCTGGCACGGTCCGCCTCGCGCTCCATCTAGTAGTATCTGCCTCTCATCCATTGATCGAGGTTCAAACCGTGGCGCTGTCATGCTTTAACTTCTTGCAACAAGCGAAGAAGAGCAACCGATCAAGCGGATCATGGTCGTCCGAATATTCCGAGCGCTCAGACCGTGCTCATCGCCGGTCGACGCCCTTGGCCAGCAAGTGCGGTGCGACCGTAACGCGTGTGATGCTATCGCTGAAGACAGGTTGCGGCCTATCGTAGTAAGGAAAGGGGCGAGGCCGGAGCGCGACTGAGCGAGCTGAGCACCACTTGCGGGCGTGGCGGCGTGCAGAGCGTGACGAATGTCCCACGCCGAAGTAATCTTGCCGACCGTTTGCAGACCGTACCCGAATCGAAGCCAACCTCGAACCGATTCCAACGAAAGAAGACTGTATGTCGATCACTCGCCTCGCCTACATGCCCCTGGTCACCTATCCCGACTCGGTCCCCGACGATTCTGTCGCGGCCGCTGTCGCACTCGCAGCCGCGCTTGACTGCGAGCTTCACGCGACCACTTTCGCCGTGGATATCCCGAATGTTTCGACCCCGATCGGCGGCCTTCTCATCAACATCCCCGAGATGATCCGGACGACGGAAGAAAACAGTCGAGCCCACTGCCGCCGCCTACAGAGCCTGGTCCTTGAAAAGGCGGGCGCTCGCATCAAGGCACAGTGTTCGAACCGGCAAGCGTTCCCGGGCGAGACGGGAGACGCCGCGGCCGGGGAGGCGAGATATTTCGATCTCGCGCTGCTGCCCTGGTCGAAGGATCAGCTTGTGACCCACGATCTCGCCCAGGCGGTCGTTTTTGGCGCCGGCCGGCCAACCATCCTGGTTCCTCCTTCGGATAAATCAGAGCCGTTTGCTCACATAGCCGTTGCTTGGGACGCAAGCCGGGTCGCGGCCCGCGCGCTCGCCGACGCCATGCCTCTGCTGGCGGAAAACGCCCGCATCACCGTGCTGACCGTACAAGACGAGAAGCCGCTCGCCGGGCACGACATCGCCGAGGCCTTGGCAGCCTCGCTCGAAAAGCGCGGGTTTCGAGCCCAGGCACAGAACGTCGACCTTGGCCGCAGGACGATCGCCGAGGCATTGCAGGAATCGGCGCTCGAAGCGGGCGCGGGGATGCTGGTGATGGGCGGATTCGGCCATTCACGCATCCGGGATTTTATCCTGGGGGGCGCAACGAAGGGTGTCTTCACCGACCTTCGACTCCCTGTGCTGCTTTCGCATTGAGGAGTTGAACCAGCTCCTATTTCGCTTGAAGTCGTTAGTCAGACAGCCGGTGGGCGGCGGATCACCGCCGCCCGTTCCGGAACAAGCTCTCCCTCCGCGTGCACACCGATGCCGGCTGCATTGGCCTCGTCGGTATCGATGTGCATTTCAGTAAATGAACCCCGGGTGACACGCACGAGCGTGCGTTGGAAGGTCAAGCCGCGGTCCTCATTGCCGACCCGAACATCGACGAAATCGCCGTCCGCGAGACCAAGTTTTTCCGCATCTTCGGGATTGGTATGTATATGCCGCGCCGCGATGATCAGCCCGTTCGTGCTGAAGCTGCCTGCCGGTCCGAGGACGGTGACGAGGGGCGTTCCGTCCAGCTTGCCGCTGTCGCGCACAGGCACGTCTATGCCGAGGACGAAACTGTCGGTCCGCGACACTTCGATCTGGGTGCGGGCCCTGAGCGGTCCGAGGATCGCAACCCGCTCCAGCCTTCCCTTTGGTCCTACCAGCGTGACGCGTTCCTTCGCGGCCCAGTGGCCGGACTGCCGCAACGGCATGGCCGGGGTCAGCGCATAACCTTCTCCGAACAGGGCATCCACCGCCTGCTGGGAGAGGTGGACGTGGCGTGCCGAGACCGCGACTGGAATCAATGCTGCGACCGGCTCGGCGCCGGCAAGAGCTGCCACAGTCTCGCGCGCGATCATGAGCTGCTCGGCCGTTTCGGTGACGAACACCCGCACACGCGAACCGTAGGCCTGGATTTGTGGCGCCGCGTGGTTGGAGAGATCCAGAGCCTGGTTCCGGTCGTGGTCGAGCTGCAGGCCCATGAAGTCCAGCCCATCGCAGATGCGCCGTCGCATCGAAGGTGAGTTCTCTCCGATCCCACCCGTGAACACGATCGCGTCCAGCCCGCCCATGGCGGCGGCGTAAGCGCCAAGATACTTGCGGGCCCTGTAGGCGTATATCTCGATGGCGAGCTGAGCTTGGGTGTCGCCCTTCGCCGCCATCTCTTCCAGATCGCGCATATCCGAATAGCCCGTCAGTCCCTTGAGCCCGCTTTCCCTGTAGAGTGCGTCTTCGATTTCCGAAGCTGAAAGGCCGAACTGCCGGTTGAGGAAGCCGAATGCCCCTGGGTCGACGTCGCCGGAGCGCGTTCCCATCACGAGCCCCTCGAGAGGAGTCATGCCCATCGAACTGTCCATGCTCTGCCCGCGGTTGACGGCGCAGGCGCTGGCGCCATTGCCGAGATGGATACTGACGAGCTGGAGGTCGGAAAGTGGACGACCGATCTCCCCAGCAGCCTTGTAGGCGACATATTTATGAGAGGTGCCGTGGAACCCGTATCGGCGAAGACCCGCTTCGCGCCAGCTGGCCGGCACGGCATATGTCGTGGCGAACGGCGGGTTGGTCAGGTGAAAGGAGGTGTCGAACACGGCCACCTGGGGTAGATCGGGCCACAGCCGGCGGCAAAGCCGGACCGCCTGAAGGCTGGGAGGGTTGTGCAGCGGCGCCAGCGGCGTGAGCGCCTCGATCGCTTCCACCGTCTCGTCGTCCAGGACAGCCGGGCTGGAAAACATCGCTGCTCCATGGGCGACACGATGCCCGACGGCGTGGACCGGCGAGAGGCCGAATCGCTTCAGAACGTCCGGCACCTGTTCGAGGGCGCTCTGGAGATCCCCGCAATCCGTGATCCCGCTTTCGTCCTGGTCGCGGAAGCGGAAGCGGAAATCGCACTTTCCATCCCGGAAACGCTCAAAGGAGCCCTTGAAAATCTCCCGTATGTCTCCGTCGAGGCGAAAGACACCGAACTTCAGGCTGGAACTCCCGGCATTGAACACGAGGATGGATATTACGCTCTCCATCTCTGGACCCCGGAATGCATGCAAATTTTTCTGAACATGTCGCCGCTCTTTGTCTTCGATCAAGCTGAAACAACAGCCCTGCGATAGGTTAAGGTCAGTGTGCCGTCAGCGTTTAGGTCGCGCGGACAGGAACGCACTGAAGGACCAATAGCAACAGAGGACCGAACATGTACAAGCACATCCTGATCCCGACAGATGGATCGGAGATTGCCCAGAAGGGCGTCGACCACGGGCTTTCGCTGGCCAAGACCCTCGGCGCGAAGGTCACGATTATCGCCGTTACCGAGCCGTTCCCATATCACGCCAGCGCCGGGGGGGCTGGTTGGGTACCGCTTCCAGTGGACGTGTCTGGCTATGAAGATGGCCAGAAGAGGTTCGCCGACCAGCTGCTCGCCAAGGTAGGCGAAGCGGCAGGAAAGCTCGGCGTGAGCGCCACACTGTCTCACGTGCCGGACGCCCAACCTGCAGAGGCCATCGTCGAGTCGGCCAAAACAGAGGGCTGTAGCCTGATCGTCATGGCCTCACACGGGCGTCGCGGCCTTGGTCGCTTGTTGCTGGGCAGCCAGACTTCGGAGGTTCTTACGTATAGCCCTGTGCCGGTGCTGGTGGTGCGCTGACGCGAGCAAACCATCGAAGCGAAATTACACCCGCGTCTGACCGCTGCCGGACGCCGAACCGCGATGGAACCTTCGCTAGTGGATCGAGCACCACGTAAGATTGCGGATACACTTGAATCGCTGCTTATCCGGTGGGACGCCGTGCAAAGACCGGCTCCAGCCGACATCTCAATGATTCTCACGGTCCTGACGGTACTCGGGATGCTGCTGGCCGTTGCCGGCTTCTGGCCGCTCGACGGCGATGTGGCCAAGCTTTCGTCCGAGATTGGCGTCTGGCTGGTCTACCTGGCGGGCGGACTGCCGGCAGCTTGGCGCGCGCTCACTGCGTTGTGGAAAGAGCGGGTTCTCGATATCGACCTGCTCATGGTGGTCGCAGCCGTGGCCGCGGCCGTGGTCGGCGCTCCCTTCGAGGGGGCGGTTCTACTGACTCTGTTCAGCGTGTCGACGACACTGGAGGAGCGCGCTCTCGGGCGCGCCCGCCGCGCAATCGAGGCCCTGATGGCGCTCCGTCCGGAAACGGCGCTGCGCAAGACATCGGACGGCGCCGTCACCGAAGTTTCCGCCGCTGATCTCAAGGTGGAAGACATCGTGGTGCTGCGTCCGGGCGCACGCGTTCCCGCGGACGGCGTGATCGTCAGCGGATACGGATCCCTGGATGAAGCGAACATCACCGGCGAGTCCATGCCCGTCAGAAAAGAGGCCGGCAGCCAGGTCTTCGAGGCGACGGTCAATCTCGACGGGGTGCTTGAAGTAGCCGTCTCCAAGACGGTCGAAGAGAGCACGGTTGCGCGCATGATCGCACTCGTCACCCAGGCGCAGGCGGCGAAGGCTCCATCAGAGCGGTTCAGCGCATGGTTCGGGCAGCGCTACACCGTTGCGGTGCTGGTCGGAGCCATGCTTGCCTTCGCGGCCTTCTCATTGACTGGTCGGGGCTGGGAGGAGGCATTATACAGGGCCGCAACCCTGCTGGTGGCCGCCAGCCCCTGTGCGATCGTCATCTCTGTTCCGGCTGCCATTCTGTCGGCGCTGTCGGCCGCCGCCCGGGGCGGCGTCCTGTTCAAGGGCGGAGCTGCCCTCGAAACACTCGCCGCCGTTGACACATTTGCCTTCGACAAGACCGGCACGCTGACGACCGGCAAGGCGGTTGTCACCCGCATCGTGGCGCTCGACGGGGACGAGGAGCGTTTTCTCTCGCTTTTGGCGGGGCTGGAAGCACAGTCCGAGCATCACAGCGCCGCAGCCATTCGGCACGAAGCCGCACGCCGCGGCATCGCAGTCGCCGAAGTCAGGGATGTCAGCAACCGTCCAAGTGCCGGGATTGTGGGTGTGCACGAGGGGCAGCAGCTCTGGGCCGGCAATCCGCGCCTCGCCGCGCAGCTGGGCGCCTCGATCGAACACCCGGCGCTGAGCGGCCTGGTGGAGGACACTCAGACGGTCATCTATTTCGGGCGGAACTCGCACCTGCTGGGGGCCGTCAGCATCGCGGATCAATTGCGCGCGACATCGGCGCCGGCGCTTGCTGCGCTAAGGGAAAGCGGTGTCACCAAGATAGTCATGATGACTGGCGATCGCCGACCTGTTGCGTTGCGGATCGGTAGAGAACTCGGACTGCGGCCTGAGGAAATACATGCCGACATGCTGCCGGAGGAGAAGGTCCGCATGGTCGGGGAACTCGCGGCTGCCGGAAAGGTCGCGTTTGTTGGAGATGGCGTCAACGACGCAGCAGCGCTCGCTCGTGCCGACGTGGGGATCGCCATGGGTGCCGCGGGATCGGAAGTGGCGCTTCAGGCTGCAGACGTCGCGCTTCTTTCGGAAGACATGGGACAGCTTGCAGAAGCGCATCGCCTGGCGCGCCGGACAGCTGCAATCATCCTCCAGAATCTAACGTTCGCGATCGGCGCCATGGTGGTGCTCGTCATCGGCGGGCTGTTCTTCGATCTGCCTCTGCCACTTGCAGTGATCGGCCACGAAGGCGGAACCGTTCTGGTAGTCCTCAATGGTCTGAGATTGCTGCGAACTCCAATTCGGCGTGCCGATGCGAAATCGACCACGAAGACCAGGACTGCCGTTCTTGCGCCCTCGAGCCCGCCCGTCCCGCGACAGAGCTACCGCAGAAAGGTGCCTAGGCGCACAGGCTGAAACTTGCGACGCCAGCAACGCGAGCGATCGGCGGCGGGCTCACTGGCAACTTGCCGCGCAGCTGTAGCTCGATACCGCGTTGGGCTTCGAAACCCAGAGAATTTTTCTGCCGCCTGCCGCGTCAAATTTGCGCCCATACGTGCCGGTTCCTCTGCGCATAGCTGCGAAAATCATTCGGTGTCCGGCCCAGAATTCGGAAGGCATCGTCTGTCACCCCGGCTGCGCCGCCTGTCCGTTGCACGGTGTAGAGCGCAGTCATTACCAGCGCCATGCCAAGCGGCACGCCCTCAGCCTGCCGGTCACGGATGAAGCGCAGCACCCCCCGTGGGCGGTACCGGATGGGGCGGCCCAGCACTTCG
Organism: Pseudomonadota bacterium; assembly: GCA_023389195.1. Taxonomy (GTDB): domain Bacteria; phylum Pseudomonadota; class Alphaproteobacteria; order Rhizobiales; family Rhizobiaceae; genus Aliihoeflea. Next base: position 611 of record JAEWET010000020.1, on the reverse strand, counting down.
GACAAGATTTCGGCGACCTCCTGAAAAGAGAGCGCTCGGGGTCCTGTCAAGGTATAGCCGCGCTTCGCGTGCCCTGGCTCAAGCAAGACTTTCGCTGCGACTGCCGCCACATCAGCCACGTCGATAAAGGCCGACCGGCCATCTCCTGCAGGGACCGAAATTTCTGAGCGGGCGGAAAGGCCGCTGCGATGTACTGTTTCCAGGTTCTGCATGAAATCGGCAGGGCGTAGCATAGTCCAGTCAAAGCCGCGCGCCATCACTTCACGCTCTACCCCGTGATGCGGAAGGATGATGTTCCGCTCAGCTCCTTTGACCGACAGCACGATCATCCGCCGCACGCCCGCTGCATGGGCGGCATCAAGAAACGGCCGGAAGGCGCGGCCAGACGCAATTTGCGGCGGGCGCATCAGGAACACGGCATCGCATCCGGCGAGTGCAAGCGCAAAAGTCTCAGGGTTCAGAAAATCCAGCGCAACGGTACCCGGTGTCCGTCGTCAGGGTTTTTGGGACAACAGGCGGCGTGAGCTAACGGAGGCTCTGGTCCATCAGGTTTGTCACATTAGGCCGCTGCATCTCGATGAAGCAAGCGGCGCTGTTTGATGGTTTCGCGT
>JAEWET010000016.1:0-195830 GCA_023389195.1 Pseudomonadota bacterium | reverse complement strand
GCGACCGGGACATAGCAGCGGCGTTGCAGTCCGACGCTTACTCCTTGGCCGAAGGACAAATCCCCTTCGCCAAGGCACTCGGCGAGCGGGTCGCGCAGCCGATCAATGCTTTCAGCCTGCTCGGCGGCTTCCGCACCGAGGCTGGCCGCATCGACCTCAAACGACACGGCCTTTTTCCCGTGGTCGCATTCGCCCGCGCGTTGGCCATCCGCCATGGCGTGCGCGCACTGTCGACGCGCGACCGGCTGGCTGGACTATCCGCCGCCGGCATCGGCAGCACAGCCGAGCTGACGCGGATGGCCAATGCCCATGCCATAATTCTGAAATTCATGCTGCGTCAGCAGAGCCGCGATCTATTAGACGGCATTCGCGTTTCCAACTTCGTGAAAATCGGCTCACTTTCATCAGATGAGCAGGCCACGCTGAAGGGGGCACTGAAAACGATACGGCTGGTGCCTGACCTAGTGCGGACGCTGATGTTCTAGTGCAGCGCCATTGGCAGTGGACCGACACATCAGAGATCATCCAAGATGCGGTTGGCCAGCGCCACCGTCAGCAGCATGCGCAGCTTGCGCGCGGGTATTCCTTCCAGCCACGACCCGTTGGGAACTCCGCACCGCGACACCTACTTGACGACGGCGTTTGCGCCAATAATCAGAAGGCGGCGTAGCGTTCGCTCGCCCAGCTCGTCGCGCCGAGCCTCTGATTGCCTCCGGTTGCAACGGTGTACGGAGGTGCGCGCAACATAAAACTCGTATTTTCTATTGCGTTTTTTTGCAATCGTTTTTATATGTTGATTAACACGGAGGCGGCTGGTCCGCTTCCTCAGGAGAGACGCATGAAACAGGTTTCCGATAAGCTCTTCATCGCCCCGCAACTGACAGCTGGCGATATCCGTGCGGCCAAGGCGAAGGGTATTGCCGCGATCGTCAATAATCGCCCGGACGGCGAAGAGGCAGGACAGCCGACCGCGTCGGAGAACCGCCGCATCGCTGAAACCGAAGGGCTTGGCTACACGCATGTTCCCGTCGTTCCCGGCCAGATCACAAAGGGCCATGTGACCGATTTCCAGGCTGCGCTCGCCCGGGCCGACGGCCCCGTCCTCGCCCATTGCAAGACCGGAACGCGCTCGGCGACGCTCTACGCGATCGGTGAAGTGCTCGACGGCCGAATGGCAAAGAGCGACGTCATGCAACTCGGAAAGCGCCTCGGTGTCGACCTATCGGGCGCTGTGAAATGGCTCGACGCCAACAATCAATAAACGAACGCGAAAACGCAAACTACGGACCGAGTGTCATGATGAGCAACAGACCCGACGTGAAGGCCTTCTTCGACAAGCGTACCTTTTCTGTACAGTACGTCGTTTCCGATCCCGCCACGAACAAGTGCGCGATCGTCGACCCGGTGCTCGACTTCGACGAGAAGTCGGGGGCGACGGCGACGATCAACGCCGATGCGATCCTCGACTACGTCAGGTCAGCCGGTCTGGAGGTCGAGTGGATTCTCGACACCCATCCCCACGCGGACCACTTCTCCGCCGCGCGCTATCTCAAGGAAAAGACCGGCGCACCGACGGCGATCGGCGAGAAGGTGGTCGAGGTCCAGAAGCTGTGGAAGGGCTTCTATCACTGGCCCGAATTTCCTGCCGACGGCTCGCAGTGGGACAAGCTTTTCGCCGAGGGCGAGACGTTCAAGGTCGGCGGGATCGATGCCAAGGTTCTATTCTCCCCCGGCCACACGCTCGCCTCGATCACCTATGTGATCGGCGACGCAGCCTTCGTCCACGACACGCTGTTCATGCCGGATTCGGGCACGGCACGGGCCGACTTTCCCGGCGGCAGCGCGGCGCGGCTATGGGATTCGATCCAGCAGATTCTCGCCCTGCCCGACGAAACGCGCGTCTTCGTCGGGCACGACTACCAGCCGGGCGGGCGCGAGCCGCGATGGGAAGCGACCGTCGCCGAACAGAAGGCGGCGAACACGCATATGTCGAAGTGCCGCACGAAGGATGAATATGTGGCCGTCCGCGAAGAGCGCGATGCGACGCTGCCGATGCCCAAGCTGATCCTGCACGCGCTGCAGGTCAACATCAACGGCGGCCGCCTGCCAGTGCCCGAGGCCAACGGCAAGCGCTACCTCAAGTTTCCCCTCGACGTCCTGGAGGGAGCGGCATGGGAATGACCGTGATGACCCGCGACCTGTCGCCGGAAACGGCCGAGATGGTCGACAATGCCGGCGAGGCGGCGGACTTCCTGAAGAAACTCGCCCATCCCTCGCGGCTGATGATCGTCTGCGCGCTCGTCGATGGCGAGCGCTCGGTGCGCGACCTCGAAGACACGCTCGGCATCCGCCAGCCGGGCCTGTCGCAGCAGATCGCCGAACTGCGCGAAGCCGGCTTCATCACCGGCCGCAAGGAATCCAAGCACATGTTCTACCGGCTGGCGGACGGCCGCGTATCCGAATTCATCTCGATGATGCACGCCATGTTCTGCGCCACGCCGGCCGAAGGATCGAAACCATGACCGAATTCACCCCCTTCGCCTCGCTCGTCGGCGGTATGATGATCGGCCTGTCGGCCGTGCTCCTGATGCTGTGGGAGGGCCGGATCGCCGGCATCTCAGGCATTGCAGGACGCCTGCTGCCGCCCTATCGCGACGGCGCGTTTCCGTCCCGCTTCGGCTTCGTTGTCGGCCTCGTCGCCGCGCCGCTCGCCATGATCGCGTTCGGCGGCGTCGAAATCAGCCAGACGGTTTCCTCGAACATCCCGCTGATGATCGCGGCCGGTCTGCTCGTCGGCTTCGGCTCGGTCTGGGGCAATGGCTGCACGTCGGGACACGGCGTCTGCGGCCTGTCGCGGCTTTCGACCCGTTCGCTGGTAGCGACCAGCATCTTCATGGCGACGGCTTTCGTCACCGTCTTCCTTGTCCGCCACGTCATCTGAGGCTGAGCCCATGTCATTCCTCGTCAATCTCGCGCTCGGCCTCCTGTTCGGCGCAGGCCTCGTCGTCTCCGGCATGTCGGACCCGGCGAAGGTTCTGAACTTCCTCGACCTCTTCGGCACCTGGGACCCGTCGCTCGCCTTCGTCATGGGCGGCGCGGTGCTGGTGACATTCCTCGGCTATCGTCTGGTGCTGGCGCGCGGCGAGCCCATCGTCGGCAACCAGTTCCACCTGCCGACGCGCAGCGACATCGACGCCCGCATCGTCGCCGGCCCCGCCATCTTCGGCATCGGCTGGGGCCTCGGCGGTTTCTGCCCCGGCCCGGCGCTGACCGCGCTTGGCCTCGGCGCGACCGGAACCCTCGCCTTCATCCCCGCCATGATCCTCGGCATGTGGGCCGCAAGGCTGCTCGCCGAGGGGACCGCCGCACCACGCACCGCCTGACGCGGCAACATCCGAAAGACCACGACCATGCACCGGCTGGCAGATTACCTGCCGATCCTCCAATGGGGTCGGCACTATTCCCGCGCGACCCTGACCAACGACATGGTCGCCGCGCTCATCGTCACCGTCATGCTGATCCCGCAATCGCTCGCCTATGCGATGCTCGCGGGCCTGCCGGCCGAGATCGGGCTCTACGCCTCGATCCTGCCGCTGGTCGCCTATGCCGTGTTCGGCACCAGCCGCACGCTCGCCGTCGGTCCCGTCGCGGTCGTCTCGCTGATGACCGCTTCGGCGGTCGGCGAGATTGCGGCTCAGGGCACTCCGGCCTATCTCGCCGCCGCCACGCTGCTCGCCTTCCTGTCGGGCGTGATGCTGATCGCCATGGGCCTCTTCCGGCTCGGCTTCGTCGCGAACTTCCTCAGCCACCCCGTCATTTCCGGCTTCATCACGGCTTCGGGCCTGCTGATCGCGGCCGGCCAGCTCAAACATCTGCTCGGCATTGCGGCCACCGGACACACTTTGCCGCAGATCGTCATGGGCCTCGTCGAGAACATCGGCTCCGTCAATTTGCCGACCCTGATTGTCGGCGCATCGGTGCTCGCCTTCCTCTACTTCGTGCGGCTGCGCCTCAAGCGAGTGCTCGTCGCGGTCGGCCTGTCGCCGCGCATGGCCGACATCGCCACCAAGGCCGGCCCCGTCGCCGCCGTCGCCGCAACGATCCTTGCCGCCACGATGCTGAATCTCGGTGAAGAAGGCGTCGCCCTCGTCGGCGCCATTCCGCAGGGCTTGCCCGTGCCCGCCCTGCCGGTCTTCGATCTCGACCTCATCCGTATGCTGGCCGTGCCCGCGCTGCTGATTTCGCTGATCGGCTTCGTGGAATCGGTCTCGGTCGCCCAGACGCTCGCCGCCAAGCGCCGCCAGCGCATCATCCCGGACCAGGAACTGATCGGCCTCGGTGCGGCCAACATCGCCTCGGCGATCTCATCGGGCTATCCCGTCACCGGCGGCTTTGCGCGCTCGGTTGTCAATTTCGACGCCGGGGCCGAGACCCCTGCAGCCGGCATCTACACGGCCATCGGCATCGCGCTTGCCACGCTGTTCCTGACCCCGCTTCTCGCGAACCTGCCCCAGGCCACGCTTGCCGCGACCATCATCGTCGCCGTCCTGTCGCTGGTGAATGTCGCCGTCATCCGGCGTGTATGGACCTATTCCAAGGTCGATTTCTCGGCCATGGCCGCAACGATCCTCGGCACGCTCTTCCTCGGCGTAGAGATCGGGGTGGTCATGGGTGTCGTGCTGTCGTTGCTGCTCCACCTTCACCGCACCTCCCGCCCGCACATGGCGATTGTCGGCCAAGTGCCCGGGACCGAGCACTTCCGCAACATCGAGCGCCATCAGGTGGAGACTTCGCCCCAGATTCTGTCGCTGCGCGTCGACGAAAGTCTCTACTTCGCCAACACGCGCTACCTCGAAGACCGCATCTCCGCCCTCGTCGCCGAGCGGCCGGAACTCAAACACGTCATCTTGATGTGCTCGGCCGTCAACATGATCGACGCCTCCGCGCTCGAAAGTCTTGAAGAGATCAACCGCCGCCTAAAGGATGCCGGCATCACGCTGCACCTTTCGGAGGTGAAGGGCCCGGTCATGGATCGTCTGAAGCGCGCGGACTTCCTCGCCGGGCTGACCGGCCGAGTGTTCCTCAGCCAGTATGAGGCGGTGACGAGTTTGGAGCCGACTGGCGTATAGAGGGTAGATCTGTATCGTCTTGGTGCTTTAGCTATCGGGACTGCACTCCTGCGAACCCGCACGTTCGGAGGCTATGGCCATCAAGCTGGGGACAGTGTCGCGATCTGTGTCTGGAACTGGCGACAAGGCGCCAATGAGATCAGCCGGAGCCTAACGGCAGCTATTCTATCTTCAGCAATCCGACGCGGAGGGTCCGAAATCAGTCAGCAATTGACCTCCTGGACCACACAGCAGCCCAGGAGGTTGTGCTTTAGCGAAAACATCCTTCTCGAACATTGAGAATCGCAGCGCTCCCTTACCTCTTACCCCCGATCGGTTCGGAGACAGGAAGCTGTCCACCGTACCAGGCGTCGAAAGCTCGGTGCGTTGCGTCGGTTGGCACCCGGGCACTTCGACTGCCGTTCCACGGAGCGGCGGAGGTGTTCTTGGTGCTCTCAACGAGAACGCGCTAGAGTTTCCGATTCCTTTGATTTCTCAGATATTTAAAGCCTTCTTCGATCTGAGCGAGGGCGGCCTCCTCGCTGCTGAGTACTTTGGGCTCTGACCAGCGGCCACGGAGAATGTCGCGCTTCTGCTCAAGCGATTGGTGGCCATAACTCGTTGCCGAGACCTTGAGCGAAGAGTGCCCCAAATTAGCGCTCATAGCGCGCGCTACTTCGTACGAGGTGCCTGGGGAGTTTAGTAGATCGGCATGCGTGTCGCGCACGGAGTGCGGTGTGAACTTCTTCAGCCCTGCATTAACAAACGCCGCTCCGACGATCTTTTCGATCATCTGACCGTCCCGGAGAAACTCCTTCGTCATTTCGCGATTGTTGAAGCCTCCTCGCTTGACAGGGACGCTCTTCGGGAACAGCGGATCCGCGTCACAATAGCCAGCCTGAAGAAGCTCTTCCTTGTACGCGGCGAGCAATTCCAGCCAGTGCGGCCTGATCGGTAAGAGGATCGAGACGAAGCTCTTGCTGAACTTCGTTTCCACCTCGCTGCTGAGTTGGTGAAGACAGCCGTTCTCAAGGTCAAGATGCTTGATACGGAGCGTCCGGAGGGCACTCAACCGAATGGCCGTCGTGGCCAGCACGAGCATCATCCCACGGTCGCGCCTGTCTCTCAGATCCTTCGCAGGCATTGCCATGATGGCCTGGTCAATCTCATCGAACGTCGGATACTTCCCGAACTTTTCGATCGCGATGGCTTTGCGCGCTTCCTTGGCGTCCATGGTGAGGTAATCGATAGCCATGAACCCACGCTGGCCAAGCCGCTTGGTCTTGTGAAGCCAGAAATGGAAGGCTTGGGCAGTCTTCAGGGTCGCCTTGACCACCGCAACCGAAAGTTTTCCCTCACGCAAATGCTTCTTGAAAGCGATTGCCTCGTCCTTCGTCAGCGAGCCGAAGTTCCGGTTTTCAATGAACGCTTCATAGCGGTCGAGCCCAAGCTCCTGGGTCCGAATAGTGCCTGCAGCCAAGCCGATGGCCTCCCGCTGGTACTGGAAAAAGTCATGCTTGAGGCGCTCATTGATGGGATTGAAGCCCCGGTCTTTGCCCGAGCGACCGACCGGAACTGCACGACCACCCTTCATCGCGGTCTTTTCCGGGATAACGGGGGAAGTATCCGATTCATCGAATCGCTGTTGTTCCTCCACATAGCCGGCGAGCGCATTCTGGAAGTCAGCGACATCCGAGGCCTTCAAAGCCTTGTTCATCGGCGCGCTGCACACAGGGCACGGTGCCTTGGCATTCATCGAACCGTTCGGTCGAGCTTCGAAACGCACAGTCTGCGGCAGCGGCTGACGTGCCTTCTTGCACTTCACGCAATATGTCTCTCCAAGCGCGAGCTTGCAGCCACGGTCGCCCCATCGCTTATCCAGCCACGCCTTTACATCGCTGCCATGAAACATCAGCGGCTTGCGAGAGTCGATGGTGGGAAGCCCCCGGCTCGCCCAGTCGTATATCGTGCCTTCGGTCTTGTTTGTGGCGGCTGCGAGTTCGGCGACCGTATAGGTCTTGGTGACGCGAATGGCGCGGCCGTCTGGCCGCTTCTTTCCGTTCTTGGACATGGCAGTTCCTCTCTCGGGGAGATTCGATGAGAGGTGTCCCCACCTCTCATCCGATTGGATGGTCAGTGGGGACTCAAATGGACGCGGTACTGGAGCCAGCCTGGCACGACAACGCAGCCTGGCGACCTTCAAACGCTTCCAGATCGGCCAGCTTCCAGCGCGTGCAGCCTGCACCAAACTTGACCGGCTGCGGGAAGGTCGGATTGCTTGCTGTCCAACGCCAGATCGTGTTGATGGACACGTCAAAGCGTTCCGCGACGTGGCGGACCGACAGGTAGGTTTTCTGGGAGCTGGTTTGCGGCACGACGTGTCTCCGGATAATCCGCGAGCAGCCTGGCTGCTCACTGACCGTCCGCACGTCCTGCGCGTAGGGTGAGTTAAAGAAACGCGACCCGTTGGATCGCGGCTATGTCAATCGCGGTCATCTTGGCCGCGTTGGTGCAATTTAGCACGCAGCTAGGGGTGCACCGGATGGCGGACCGGCGCAAGGCGACGGTCTCGAAGAGCTGTGGAAATCTATCGACTGAGCGACAGGCAATATTCCGCCCAGTCGTTCATCATCTGGCGGCGCTTGGCCAGAAGATCACCGCGGCGGTAGGCTGCTTCGACCTTGTTGGATATCGTGTGAGCGAGCGCCATCTCCGCAATCTCGCCAGCGTATTCTGTGTGCTCCGCAGCCCAGTCCCGGAAGGTCGAGCGGAAGCCATGCGGAACAGCTACAGCGTCCATTCGGCGCATTACCGCTGAGATGGACATGTCAGAGAGCATACCGCCGCGCGGCGCACTGAAAACGAAGTCGCTACCCTCAAACTCGGGCAGCCGTTCGAGGAGATTTCGAGCCTGCGAGGACAGCGGCACCCGATGCTCACGCCCTGCCTTCATGCGTTCTGCGGGCACGGTCCATACGCCCGCATCACTATCCAGCTCCATCCATTTGGCACCTCGAACTTCGCCAGATCGCGCCGCCGTTAGAATCAGGAACTCCAGCGCCCGCGCTGCCATGCCCGACTGCTGGCGCAAGCGGGCGAAGAATGCGGGGAGTTCTTCGATCGGCAGGGCTGGATGATGCTTGACCCGGGCGATCTTGCCAGGCTGCGCAAGCACCGCGTCGAGGTTGCCTTTCCAACGCGCCGGGTTGTCGCCGGATCGGTGGCCGGACACTGTGGCCCAGGCGAGCACACTCTCGATACGCCCGCGAAGTCGAGAGGCAGTCTCGGTCTTGTCCGCCCAGATCGGCTGCAGGACAGCCAGGACTTCTTTCAGTCCGATCTGCTCCACGGGCAAGTTGCCAATCACCGGCACGGCATACGTTTCGATTGTGCTGAGAACCTGCGCCGCATGCTTTGGGTTGCGGTACTCACTTTGTTTGCTCTGATGCCATCTGCGAGCAGCCTGCTCAAACGTGACCGCGGTGACTCTGGCGCGCTGGGCCGCGCGACGGGCTCGACGATCTGCTACCGGATCAATCCCATCGCGTATTTGCATTCGGATCGAGCGAGCTCGCTCCCGGGCTTCGGCAAGCATCACGTCCGGATAACCGCCGACACCGATTTCCCGTCGCCGCCCATTGACGAGGACGCGAAGTATCCATGACTTCGCGCCAGACGGTGCGATCTGCAGACACAGTCCCGGCACGCCGCCCACCGCATGGAGACCGGGACGCATAGCCCGCTTCACTTCAAGCGCAGAGAATTCCTTGGCCCGCACAGGCATCTGTCAACCCCACATAAAACCCACCAATGACTGTGCGATCTATTGGTGCTGATTGCAACCGGTCGCTAGAATGAACGAGCGCTATTCCATGGAAAATCAAACATTCTTTGAACTGCTTGGTGTGTTATGAGCCCTAATCATGGCGGCCTCTCTCTCCGCCATATAGCCAATTCGCATTCTGTTATCGGTCGATTAGTTCCGCCGCGAGTGTGGCGGGCATAGACCCGCTTCGGCGTCGCGCCGAGCTGCACCACCGCCGAGACATAGCCCTGCGCGCTGGCGAGATCTCAAGTCAGCGCAAGATGCACGCAGAGCGCTCCCAGCCGTAGAAACCCTTCGGACAGACTAGCATCCTGAACGGAGCCGTGTTCCGCGTGCGCAGGAGGAATCTGGACTGCGCGGCGCGTGCGCCTTGAATGGCAGTCGCGGTCCAACCAAATAGGTAAGGTATCCGCAGGAGGTCTGACCCGATGAGCGTCGCGTTCGTCAAAGAAGAAAGCGCAGAGGCAGCATCCGAAACCGTCCTGCCCGCACGCCCGATATCGGACCGGCCCAACCTCGTCACCGAGGCTGGTTTCAAGATGCTTGAAACCGAATTGGAGCGAGCGCGAAAGGCGCTCGATGCTGCGTCCTCGCTCGAGGATGTCAACGAAAGGCGTCGGCAGGCGGCGGTGCCTTTTCGCGACATGCGCTACTACGCCGAGCGCCTACGGACGGCGGTGCTGCGTCCGAAACCCTCTTCGAACGACGTCATCGCATTCGGCCATACAGTGACGTTCGAACGTGACGATGGAAGGGTTCAGACGTTCCGTATCGTGGGTGAGGACGAGGCGAACCCGTCGCAGGGAACGATATCGGACGGATCGCCCGTCGCCGTGGCGCTGCTCGGCAAGAGCGTTGGCGATGTCGCACGTCTGGGGCCGCACGAGATCGAAATTCTCTCTGTATCCTAGCGAATCCGCTCAGAAGCTTGGGGCCGGATGCCGTTTTCTCGGCGTCCCGCTTGCTGCTGCGCAGGGTGACGCCGGACATCAGCAGGGATTTTCGACTTAAACTCCGGTCGGGAAATGCACCAGTTCGATGCGGACGTCACCCGGGACGGTCAGGAATGCCATGACGGTGCCGTCCGGTGCGGTGATGGGGCCGTCCACGAGGACCGCCCCTAGTTCGACGAGCCGATCGGCAGCCGCTGGGACGTCGTCCGTCGTCATTGCGAAATGTTCCAGACCCAGCGATTGATGCGTGCGACCCTCTGGCAGGTCCTGACCCGGGACCGGGCTGGTAATGACGATGAACGGCGGCTGATTGGCGCCGAGAGCGCAGCGGATGATCCGGTCTCCGCTCGCCCTTTCGGCATCGATCACGATCTCGAAGCCGAATGCGTTGCCGAACCAGTCAGCCACGCCCTTCGGGTCATGCGTCTTGATGTGAACGTGATGAAATCCGTAAGTCATGATCGAGCCTTTGAAGGTTGAGATCGCAAGCGGGTGACACCTCCTGTGGGGTCACATCACGCTTTCGAGGATGGCTGCATAATCCGCACCGGAAAGAGCGCGCGGATTCGTCTGGTGGCTGTGGTCGGCCAGAGCGCGCTCGCATGTCCAGTCGAACACCTCGCGCGTGACGCCGAGTTCGGACAATGTCCGCGGCGTGCCGAGGCTCGCATTGAGTGCGTCGAGCGCGTCCGCCAAAGGCGTCGCGGCGGGAAGCCCGATGGCAGCCTCGAGCCGGGCGATCTTGCCGGCTGCCGCCTCGGCATTCCAGCGCAGGACCGGCGGCATGAGGATCGCGTTGAGCGTGCCATGGTGAAGCTTGAGCGCCTTGAGGCCACCAAGCGCGTGGCTGAGGGCGTGGACTGCACCAAGGCCCTTCTGGAAGGTCAGCCCACCTTGAAGCGCGCCCATCATGACCTCCGAGCGGGCTTCGAGATTGGCGCCATCGGCGAACGCCGTGGGAAGCGCGTTCCAAAGCCGCGCGAAGCCATCGATCGCGATCGCCTCGGCGGGCGGGTTGAAGCGTGGCGACAAGTAGGTCTCGATGCAGTGCGACAGCGCGTCCAGTCCCGTTGCCGCGGTCAGGCTCGGCGGCAGCCCAAGCGTCAGTTCCGGGTCGCAGATTGCGCGCTTGGGAATGAGATGCGGGCTGATGAAGCCGAGCTTGCGCTCGTCCTCCAGCGTGATGAGCGCCGCCCGGCCCACTTCGGAGCCGGTTCCCGCCGTGGTGGGGATGGCGATCAGCGGCGCGACGGCAGGGGTGATACGAGGGATGCCACCCAGAATCGCAGCGTAATGCTCGAGTTCGCCGTCATGTGTCGCCAACAGCGCCACACCCTTGGCGAGATCGATGGGCGAGCCGCCGCCAAACGCGATGACGCCGTCGCACTCGGCTTCGCGATAGAGCTGGAGCGCCTCCTTGACCGCGCTTTCGGTCGGGTTGGTCGGCACGTCGAGAAAAAGCGCCGGGTTTGCCGGCAGAAGTGCCGTCAACTTGTCGATCAACCCCGATGCCGCGATGCCTCTGTCGCTGACGATGAGGGGCCTGGCCATGTTGAGGTCGCGCATGGCGTCTGGAAGGGAAGCGAGCGCGCCTGCGCCAAAATGGATCGTCGTCAGATAGGTGATGATGTTCATGATACTCGCGGGGTCCACAGGTAGGGAAATGTCAGGTGACGAGATAGCCGCCGTCGATCGGCAGGATCACGCCTGTGACGAACGATGCGGCGGGCGATGCCAGAAACAGTGCGCCGCCGACGACGTCGCCTGGCTCTCCCCAGCGCTTCATCGCCGTGCGCCCGATGATCGCATCGCTGCGTGCAGGGTCGTCGCGCAGGTTTTTCGTCAGCGGCGTCGCAATCCACCCGGGTGCGACCGCGTTCACGCGGATACCGTCCCCAGCGTAGGCAATGGCGAGCGACTTCGTCATCTGCGCGATGCCTCCCTTGCTCGCCGAATAGCCGGGCACGAGCCCTCCTCCTTGAAAGGACAGCATCGAGGCGAGATTGATGATCGCGCCACAGCCCGACCTTGCCAAAAGCGGCCGCGCGGCTGCGCAGACGCGCATCGAGCCTGTCAGGTTGATATCCACGACCGAAGCGAAGACATCGGGGTCGAGTTCATCGCCGCGCCGGATGACGCCTGCGCAATTGACAGCGACGTCGAGGGCATCGAAGCGGGAAACGAGACCCTCGACAGCGGCACGGTCGCGCACGTCGAGCGGGGCGAAGGCGATGCCAGATTCGGCGTAGGCACTCCGGGCGTCTTCGACTTCTCCGTCCGTGGCGCCGGTCGCGGTCACGAGCGCGCCCGCTTGCGCGAAGCCGGCAGCGATCGCGGCGCCGATCCCGGAGGTTCCGCCGGTCACGAGCACTGACTTGCCGGTGAAGAACGGCCGTGCCCAATCGGCGTTCAAGGGTTCGGCTTCATGCATCGCGGGCCTGTCCTTTACGATGGAGATCACCTTCAGAACGTCGCGTTGATGGCGCCGCCATCCAGTAGGATGTTCTGGCCGACGATGTAGCCCGCATGGGCGCTGCACAGGAACGCGCAGGTTGCGCCGAATTCCTCAATGGTCCCGAAGCGCCCGGCCGGGTTGGCCGCATACGCCTCCTGTCGCGCGTCATCGACCGAGATCCCCTTGGTCGTGGCCGTGGAGTTCATCAGCGATTCGATACGCGCGGTCTCATGTTGTCCGGGCAGAAGATTGTTGATGGTGACGCCGTGGCGGGCGACCTGCCGCGACGTGCCGGCAACGAAGCCCGTCAGACCGCTGCGCGCAGCGCCCGACAGGCCGAGTGCTGCAATTGGCGCCTTGACCGAGCCGGAGGTGATGTTGACGATCCGCCCCCACTTTCGCTCGATCATTCCGGGAAGCACCGCGGTGATGAGATGGATTGGCGTCAGCATGTTGGCGCGGATCGCGTCCTGCCATTCCTTCTCGCCCCACTCGCTCCAGACGCCGGGGGGCGGGCCGCCGGCATTGTTGACGAGAATGTCCGGGTCGGGTGCCGCCTCAAGCAGCTTGGCGCGTCCTTCCGGCGTGGTGACATCCGCCGCGACAGGGACGACCGATACGCCGTATCGCTCGGATATCTGCGCAGCGGCTTCCTCCAGCGGACCTTGCGAGCGCGCGTTCAGCACGATCGCAACGCCGGCTTCCGCGAGTTTTTCTGCCGAGCCTCGGCCCAGTCCCTTCGATCCGCCGCAAACGATTGCGGTCCTGCCCTTGATGCCGAGATCCATCTTCCGTCTCTTCCTGGTTTGCAAAGCGTGCAGTGCTCGTGGTCCCGCCGCCCGAAGACGGCGGGACGGGTTTACCGGTCACGGCTGAAAGGCATAGCCTTCGCCGATCCGGGCATCCTCGGGGATTTCCGGAAGGTCAGAGAACAATTCGGGCTGTTCGGCCATCACTTTGACGATGTGCGTCGCGTCGATGTGTTCGTTGACGTCGAAGGTCTCCTCGATGAAGCCAAGCCGGTTCAAGCGCTCGACCGCCGCATGCAAGGCAGCATAGTTGTTGGCCGACAAGCGCCGGTCCGCCTGCTGCACATTGTATTCCATCGCCTCTTCGGCGACCGCCGGGTCAAGACCTGGAATCCAGCGTGTCGCGACCTGCGCCGCATCTGCCGGATTGGCCCGCATCCACTGGTCGGCTTCGGAGACGGCGGCGAGGAATTTCTCGATCGTTTCGCCATTCTCCGCGATCCAGTCGCGCATGCCGACATTGAAGCCGACATAGGAGATGTGGTTGCCGCCCCGGATCACCTGATAGGCGCCGGGCACGTCCTTTTGCGCGACGATCGGCCAGGGGTCCCAGCCGACGAAGGCGTCGATGCCGCCGGCCAGAAGTGCGACGGTCATGTCCGGCGGCGGCGTATTGACGAGTTCGACGTCGTCGACCGTCAGACCGGCCGCCTCGATGAGCGCCAGGATGTAGAGATGGTTGATCGTGCCGAAGGACGCCGCGATCCGCTTGCCCTTCAACGTCGACAGGTCGTCGCCCGAAATTTCGGACCCTTCGCGCGCCACAAGCGCCATCGTCGTGTCGGAGCCGAGCTGTGCGGCATTGCCGCTGTAATTGCCCAGCGCCACGAGATCCATTCCCCGGATCACGGCTCCGATCATCGGCACGCCCACCTGCACGAGATCCACCTCGCCCGCCTGCAGCGCATTGAGCGCGTCGACGCCGGTCGCGTATGGGTTGGCGATGTTTACGTCGAGGCCATGCTTTTCGAAGAAGCCTTGCTCGAGCGCAATCGCAAGTCCGAGCTGATCGATGCCGGACACCATGCCGGCGCTGAGTTCAACGAGGTCGTCGTCCTGGGCGGTTGCCGCCAAAGGCAAGGCAAGCGCCAGGCCGACGGCTAATGCCAGTCGCCTTATCATCAGTTTCTCCTCCTCATGTGAGCGGCTCCACCCGCTCGACCCAAAAGGGCCTCGCGAGCTTCCTCAAGTCCGCCCGGTTGACTCCGCGCACCTGCACGGAATTTCCGCTGGCGCCGGATACCCGGCCCAGACTCTGAAATTTCTGAATGTGGAACCGTTCCGGCGCGAAGGGCAGCGTGACCAGAACGTCAACCCGTCGCCCTTCCTGCGGAATGCCGTCGTCCAGCTTTCCCGCAGCCGCCACCGACAGCCACACCTGCCAGGCGACGATGGCCGCTACGACGCCCATCACCACCTTGCCGCGTGTCGAGCCCAATGCGTCGCGCCACATGCTCATGCGCGGCGGACCAGTTGCAGAACGTGGTTCGACAGCGTCTTGAACGCCTCGTCTTCGACAAGGTCATCCCAGATCCGCGGCCTTTTCATCGGGATGTCCACTTCTTCCAGGACGTGCCCCTTGGACAGAACCACGACCTTGTTGGCCAGGAACACCGCTTCGGAGACGTCATGGGTGATGAAGATGACCGTCGGGCGCCGCTCTTCCCAGATCTTGGTCAGCTCTTCCTGGAGGGTCATCCGTGTCTGGGCGTCGACGCTTGCGAACGGCTCGTCCATCAACAGCACGTCTGGATTGTTCGCCAGTGCCCGCACGACGCCGACGCGCTGCTGCATGCCGCCGGACAGTTCGTTCGGATAGCGGTCGGCGGCATGGGAAAGCCCGGCCAGCGCCAGATACTCCTCCGCGATTTTTGCCCGCTCTTCCTTGCTCGCCCCTCGCATCTTGGGTCCGAACGTCACGTTCTCCGCAACGGTCTTCCACGGAAACAGGGCAAAGGACTGGAACACAACGCCTCGATCCGGACCCGGCCCCCTCACCTCGCGGCCGCCGACCATGATGCGACCACCGGAGGTGGGCACGAAGCCGGCGATCATGTTGAGGATGGTCGATTTACCGCACCCCGACGGACCGACCACCGCGACGAAATCCCCTTCGTCGACCTTCAGCGACACGTCCTTGATGGCCGTGTGCTGGGTGCCGCGATACGGGTCGAAATAGGTCTTGGAGAGATTTTCCAGAGCCAGGCTTTTCATGACGTCACGAGCCCCCAACGCTGTCCCGTCGCGCGCTCGATCGGCGCGAGGAACCAGCTATCGACGATGTACCAAAGGATGCCGAGCACGATCATCCCGACCACGATCTCCTCGACCGAGCCGGCGCGACGGGCATCGAACATGAGGAAGCCGATGCCGCTCGTGCCGACGATGATCTCGGCCGCGATCAGCGCGCGCCAGCCATAGCCAAGTCCGTTGCGCAGACCGGTGATGATGTTCGGCAGGGCGCCGGGAAGCGTCACCTCAAGCAAGATGCGAGGCTTCGAGGCGCCAAGGCTTTGCGCCGCGCGACGCAGTTCCGGCTTGACCGAGCGGATGCCCAGAACGGTATTGAGAACCACCGGAAACAAAACGGTGTAGACGATGACGAACGTCATGGTCGTCAGGCCGAAACCGAACCAGACCAGCAGGATCGGCAGCCATGCGATGTCGCCGATGGCCTGAAAGAACAGCAGGATCGGCCACGCGAAATCATGCGCCCTGCGGCTCAGCCCGATCAGAACGCCGAGCGGTATCGCAATACACATGCCCACGGCCGCACCGACGGCAAGTCGCGACAGGCTGTCGGCGAGATAGTCGGTCAGGATGCCCTTGTAGAGCAAGGTCCACGCACGCTCGACCACCTCCACCGGCCCCGGCAGAAACACGGGCGGGAAGATTTCGAGCCAGGCGATGAAGCCCCACGCCGCGATCAGCGGAACGAATGGCACGAAGGCGGCCATTGCCGGCCAGCGCGCGGTCCAGCGGGCGTAATAGCCCCATATCGTGTAGATCGCGGTCATGTCCGCTGCACCAATCCCCAGCGTTCGATGGTCGCGCGTTCCAGAGGCGCGAGCAGAAGCCGGTCGAGAAGAAGCCAGATGAGACCGATCACGATCATCGCGAAGACGATGATTTCGGTGCGGTAGAAGTCGCGGGCCAGAAACAGCATGTAGCCGAGACCGACATTGGTCGCGATCATCTCCGCGGCGATGAGACCGCGCCACGCGAAGCCGATCCCCGTGCGGATACCGATCACGATATTGGGCAGCGCGCCCGGCAAAAGCACTTCCTTCAGCATCTGCCAGCGGCTGGTGCCGAGAGATGCCGCGGCGTGTCGCAGCGGCATCGGGATCGTCGATACGCCGAGCAGCGTGTTGTAGGCGACGACGAAGAAGACGGCATTGAAGATAACGAAGGTGATCGCGCCGAAGCCGTAGCCGAACCAGAGCGTCGCGATGGGAATCCAGGCGATGCCGGCCAGGACCGAAAAGAAGCGGAACAGAGGCGTCAGGAAATCCGATACGGGCTTGCTGACGCCCATCGCGATGCCGAGCGGCACAGCCGTCAGAATCGCGAGGACCGTCCCGACCGTCACCCGCCAGAGCGATGCGCCGACATGGGCGAACAGCGAGCCGTCCACGATCGTGCCCCAGCCAGCGCGCGCAACGGTCGGCACATCGGGGAAAATGCGCGGATTGACGTCGAACACCGTGACGACGACCTGCCACAAAACGACGAGAAAAATGAGCGGCGCGACGAACTTGAACGCCTGCCACGTGCGCTGGTAGGGAACCGGCGAAAAAGGGGCGGTTTCGTCAGCGACCGTCATCATGCGTCCGCTTGTCAGTGGCAGATCGCGGCATTGTGCCGAACAAGCTCATGTTTCCTCCCAGAAAGCTCGAACATGGCCGGCGGCCTCGCGCATCTCCTCCCGCGCCGGCCGCCTCCGATCAACGTATGAACTGGTCGATGAATTCGGCCCCAAGGCCGTTCTTCGCGTAGTGCGCACGACATTTGTCGATGCGGGTAAAGACGTCGTCGAAGCCGGTCGTGTTGCCGTCCGGGTCGACATAGATCATCGCGCCATTCACCTGGAACATCGTGATCATTTCCTCGACATGCTCGTCGACGACCAGCGTATGGGTTTCGCCGGGCGCCTCGTAGACATAGCCGCCCTCGGTCGCCACCCAGTCGTGCTCGAGGTATCGCCATTGCCCCTTGATGACGTAGCCATGCACCGGCAAGGGATGGCGGTGCCGTGACAGAACGCCCGATTTGCGAACCTTCAGAAGGTTCATCCAGTAGCCGCGCGATGCGCACATCAAGAGCGGCCGGAACCAGACGTTTTCCTCGACCGGCACCCAGACGCGCTCATCCTTCGGAATGGCATCCGGAATGACCAGTTCCGGCGGAGATTCCGCTGGTTGCGCCTTGCGATAAGGCGTCCATTTGTCCGCGACCTGCGCGCTGGCACTGTCGGCTTCCATCGGCTCTCCTCCCGATAGGTCACCCACAGATTGTCATCGGATGGTTGACCTGATCGTCCATATTGTGGACAATGTGCCCACATTATCGACAAGCACGATATGACGTGTCAAGAGTTGAGTGAGAGGAGTTCGTTGATTGGCTGACTCGACAGAAAAAACGGCCCCCGAGGCTGGCCGCGCAGTTCAGGGAACGGCGTCATTCTCCAAGTTCATGCTCGTGCTGCAGGCCATCGCCGATTCGCCAGGCGATCTCGACATCGCCAAGCTGACGAAAGCCCTGCCCTATCCCCGCGGAACGGTCTATCGCATCGTCTCGGCGTTGATGTCGGAAGGCCTCGTCACAGAGAAGCAGGATTCCCGGACGTACCAGCTCGGCCACCGCCTGATCGCTCTCGCTTCGAAAAGCTGGGAGACCTCCGACCTGCGCTCGGCTGCCCGGGACCACATCGAAGCGCTGCGCAACGCCACCGGCGAAACGGTTCATCTGGCCGTGCCGAGCGGAACTGGAATGGTCTATATCGACAAGCTTGAAAGCCCACGAACGGTGCGTATGACGTCGCGCATCGGCACACGCGTCGAGCTCTACTCGACCTCGGTCGGCAAGGCCTATCTCGCGGCGCTTCCAGAGGTCCAATGCCGCGAGATCATCGCCAATCTCAACATGCAGCCGCGAACGCGCAACACGCTGACAGACCCCGATGCGCTCCTGAGCGAAATCCGCAAGACGCGGGCCAATGGCTACTCCTACGACAATGAAGAGAACGAGCCCGACATTCGGTGCTTCGGCGGCGCGATCGTTGATCGCAACGGAAGCCCTGTCGGCGGCGTCAGCCTGTCGATCCCGATCTATCGGTTCGATGAGGAGCGAGCGGCGAACTGCATTGCGCGCGTGAAGGAAACGGTGGCCGCGATTTCCGCGTCGCTGGCGACCTTGGTGTGAGCAGATCACAACATGGCGATGCTGACCACAATGTGGTCAAACTGGATGTGGGATGGAGCGTATGACTGATCGGGACGTTAGCTACGATTTTTCCGGTCGCGTGGCCGTCGTTACCGGCGGGCTGAACGGGATTGGCGCGGCAATCGTGAGTTCGTTCGAGCGTGCCGGCGCGACCGTGGTGTCATGGGATCTGGCCGCAGCATCCGATGACAGCCATGTCCAAGTCGATATTGCGGATCAGGCGTCCGTGGCCAATGCGACAATGAAAACGATCGGCCGGCATGGCAAGGTCGACGTCCTCGTCAACAATGCGGGCATCGCCGGGTCGACCGGATCGGTCGAGGATTATGACCCGGCCGAATGGCAGCGCATTATAGATATCAACCTGACCGGGACGTTCCATGTCTGCCGCAGCCTCGTGCCCTTTCTGAAGGCGAATGGCTGGGGGCGGATCGTCAACATCGCGTCGCTGGCCGGCAAGGAGGGCACGCCCAACGCCGCCGCCTACAGTGCGTCCAAAGCCGGCGTGATCGCCCTCACGAAATCGCTCGGCAAGGAACTCGCCGGCACCGGCGTGCTGGTCAACGCACTTGCGCCCGCCGCGGTGCAGACGGCGCTTCTCGACCAGATGAGCCCGGAACACGTCGCGACCATGATCGCCAAGAGCCCGATGCGCAGGACCGGAACGCCGCAGGAAGTGGCCGATCATGTCATGTGGCTGAGCTCGATCGCCTGCGCGTTCAGCACCGGGGCCGTTTTCGATCTGTCCGGGGGACGGGCGACGTACTGACGATCCAATGGACGACTGAGAACTTCTGCAAGGTTCAGTAGGCGTCGTGCTTCAGCCCGCATGCCTTGCAATAGGCCTCGTGCACCGGGCCGCGGCCGAGGTGGTGGCGAAAGCTCTTCATCTCGGCGAAGTACGGGATGGGCGCACGCACCGGCCGCTCCGGCGCGCTGCCGAAATCGTCGAACAGCGTCTGGAGCGTGACGACGACACGCTCGGCGTCGTTGCGGTCGCGGTAGGGTCCGAGGTCGATCTTGTAGGCTGCGGCGAGATAATCGAGCCCATCTTCCCAGAGCGGCCGCGCTTTATCGGAAACATACTGCAGATAGTCGCGCATCTCGCGCACGTCGTCCTTGGTCGAGATCGGTCCGTGCCCGGCGACGACGGTTTCGACATCCATCCCCATCACCATGTCGCAGACGTCGATCCAGCGCTGGACCGGCCCGTACCATGCGATCGGCGTGCCGCCGGTGAAGAGGATGTCGCCGGTGTAAACAACCTTGTCGTCGGGCACGTAGATGAGCGCGTCGCCGAGCGAATGCGCCGGCCCGACCTCGATCAGTTGCACCTTTTTCGATCCGACCATGATGTCCATCGTGCCCGAAAAGGTCTCGGTCGGCGGGGTGAGTTCGATGCCGGCGAAGTCGAACGGACGGAAGCACTCGCGCATGAAGACCCCGGCGCTGCCGAACTGTTCGGCATTGGTGACGATCTTCTGCACCACGGCCGGGTCGAAGCGGGCGAAGTCGTCGACCGTGCCCTGCGTGCCGATGATGCGCGCGCCCTCGACGAGCTGGTTGCCGAACGTGTGGTCACCGTCGGCATGGGTATTGACGAGGATACCGATCTCCTTTGCAGCCGGGATCGACGCGCGGTAGACGGCGAGCATTTCGGCGGTCAGGTTGAGGTCGAACAGCGTGTCGACCATCAGCGTCGCGTCGCCGTCGACGACCAGACCGGCATTCGACCAGCCCCAGCTTCCGTCCGGCTGGAGATAGGCGTAGCAGCCATTGCCGAGGTCGTGCATGCCCTTGGTGAATTGCCATTTGGCCATCGCAGCCACTCCTTTGCTGTCAGACGAGAGCCGTGGCGAGCCACGGGAAGAGGAAGACCAGCACGAGCACCAGCAGCATCATGACCGCGAAGGGCGCCGCGCCGGCGAAGATGTCGTTGAGTGTGACCTTGCTGTCCGGCCCCAGCGTCGCCTTCACCACGAAGACGGCGATGCCGAAGGGCGGGGTCAACAGCCCGATCTCGACCGCGATGACCATCAGGACGCCGAGCCAGATCAAATCGACCTGAAGTCCGATGAGGATCGGGATGGCGATCGGCAGCGTCAGGAGCATGATCGATGCGGAATCGAGGATGGTGCCGAGCAGGATGACGACCAGCATCAGCGCGATGACGATGCCGGTGACGCCCATGCCGGAATCGACCACCCACGAGCCGAGCCAGCCGGGCATCCCCGACATGGCCAGCATACGTGAATAAAGACTGGCGCCGATGATCAGGAAACAGATCGAGGAGGTCGTGTGCCCGGTCTGGACGAGCACCTGCCAGAAGCTCGCCCAGGAAAGCCGCCGCTTGGCAAGCGAGATGAGAAGCGCGCCGAGCGCGCCGGCTGCGCCTGCCTCCGTCGGCGTGAAGAAGCCACCATAAATGCCGCCCAGCACGAGCGCGACCAGGATAACGATCGGCGCGATCTTGTTCAGCATCTCGCCGACGCCCATTTCGCGTACGGCATCGCTCGACACCGGCGCGCCGCCGCCGATGAAGGACGGCCACCAGCGACCCATGGCGAAGATGCCGGCGCAGTAGACGAGCGACAGGAGAATGCCGGGAATGATGCCGGCGATGAAGAGCGATCCGACCGACTGCTCGGTGAGGACGCCGTAGAGAATGAAGAGCAGGCTCGGAGGCAACAGCATGCCGAGCACGGACGATCCCGCGACGACGCCGACAGAAAAGCGCGGCGTATAGCCGTGGCGCATCATCTCCGGCACGGCGACCTTGGTGAAGACCGCCGCCGAGGCGATGGAGATGCCGGTGATTGCCGCGAACACGGCGTTGGCCGCGACCGTGGCGATGCCGAGCCCGCCCAGCACCTTGCGGAAGACCTGCGCGGCGACCTCGAACGTGTCGCGCCCGATGCCGGCGACGGCGACGAGCAGCCCCATCAGGACGAAGAGCGGCACGACGCCGAAGATGTAGTCGCTGATGGAATCCTTGAACGCCAGCACCAGCATGTTCGACGCGATCTCGAAATTGCCGCGGATCAGCCAGACGCCGCCAAAGGACAGGAGGATCAGCGCGATCGCGACATGGACGCCCGAATAGATGAGCACCAGCATGACCGCGATGGACAGGAGTGCGATCTCGATGCCGCTCATCGCGCGATAGCCCTTGCCGAGCGGGCATCGCTCCAGGCGATGAGCAGGAACTGGACGGCCGTGGCGACGATGCCGAGGAAGACGAGGATGAAGAGCGGCCATTGGGGCACGGTGAAGAAGCCCGGATTGCCCATGAAGTTGCGTTCGGGATGCTGGAAGGCGGCGACGACGCTCGGCCAGAATTTCCAGGCGATCATGAGGAGCAGCAACCCGCCGCCGAGATGGAAGATTGCCAGAAGCGCCGAGCGAAGCCGGGGCGCGCGGCGCTCGAGCACGTTGAGCAGCACGTCCGAGCGTGTCATCGAGCCGGAACGCAGCGTGTGCGCAAGCTGCAGGAAGACGATGCCGACGATCGAGAAGGCGACGAGTTCCGGCACGCCTGCGATCGGGCGGTTAAAGAAGCTGCGACCGAAAATGTCCGCATTGATGAGGAGCATCAGCCCGATGATCCAGAGCGTGCCGACCGCGTTCATCGCGCCGATGATGCGTGCGAAAGGACCGCTCGGCACTGTCGGCGGCGGCGCGTCGTCGCGCGGGATTGCGGCTTCGTCGGCCATGGCGGAACGCTCCGGGTCAGGCATTGATGATGGGCGCCGGGCCTTCGCCGCGCCCCATGGCGGCGAAGGCCCTTCGGCGGTCCGGCCAAAGCCGGGGGAGGATTACTCCGCCAGGTAATCGCGCTCGAAGGTGAAGCCGGTCGCCTTCAGATTGTCGCGATAGGCTTCGAGCACCGCGCGGCCCGGCTCGCCGCGTGCCTCTGCGGCATCGGCCCACGCCGTCGTCGGGTTCGGCAGCGCCTCGATCCACGCGGAGCGCTCGGCGGGATCGAACTCGACGATCTTGCCGCCACTGTCGGTCAGCGTCTTCTTCGCGGCTTCGTAGCGCGCGTCCTGCTCGTCGAAATAGGCCTTGGTGTAGGCGGCTGCGCCGGCGCGGAAGGCCGCCTTGGTCTCGTCGGAGAAGGTTTCCCACTGCATCTGCGAGACGCCGAGGCCGCCGATATACATCGCGCCGAACTGGGTCTGGTTCCAGTTCGGGGCGACCTCGTAGAGCTTGGCCGGGACGTTGGCCGTCATCCAGCCGATATTGCCGTCGTAAACCCCGGTCTTGATGTCGTTGTAGAAGGTGACATAGCTGCCCTGAACGCCGACGGCGCCGGTTCCGGCGAGCCATGCGAGGTTAGGCCCGGCGCCGCCGAGCTTGACGCCGTTCATGTCGGCGATCGTCTTCAGTTCCTTGGTCGAGGCGATGTTGTAGTCGTCGATGGCAATGCCGCCGCCGATATAGACGACGCCGGTCGCCTCTTCGAGCGCAGCCAGCGCGCCTTCGGTCTCCGTCAGCGCCTTCTCGACCGCTTCGGTCACCCCGCGCGCGTCGGCCGGGCCGAACGGCATGGCATAGGTCAGGTTGAGAAGGCCCATCGTCGCCGGATTGAAGACGCCGCTCATCTGGCCCACGTCGATGATGCCCTGCTGGAAGGCTTCCGTCTCGGAGCCGAGCTTTACGATGGTGCCGCCATAGCCCTCGGTCCAGTTGATCGTGACGGTGCCGGTCTTGGCAAGTTCCGCATCGACGGTGGGGATGAACGTCTCCTTGACGTGCTTGACCCACAGGAACACCTCCGGGTGTCCCGTCGCCACGGTTAGATTGAGCGTTTCCTGCGAAAGCGCCGGCGCGATTGCGCAGCCGAGCGCAAGTGCGGCCACGCCGCCCCTCAAAGCGTTGCGATACATGCACTTTCCTCCCTTGGCCGGCACGGGGCCTCACTCCTAATCCCCACGACCGATGACGAAACGCTAGCGGCATTTGAACGCGTTGACAAGAATTTTGATATGTCGTTCAAATCGGATATCCAAGGGCCTCGAAAAGCGAGGCCCCGCATGTATGGCGGCGGGAATGAGCAGAACGAGAAAGATCGCGCAGGGTGAGAAGGTCGTCGTCGTCGAGGCGACGCAGCGCAATTCCGCGCTGACGCGCGCGCGCATCCTGACGGCGGCGGAGGCCGAGTTTGCCGACCACGGCTTCGACGGTGCGACGGTGCGGCAGATCGCGCTGCGCGCGGAGGTGCCGGTGGCGCTCGTCAACTATCATTTCGGCAGCAAGGAAGGGCTCTACCGCGCCATCTTCGAGATGCGCGCGCCGATGATCGTCGACCAGCGCATCGCCGGTCTTCGGCTTGCCGAGATGGAGCCGGATGCCGAGCGCAAGGTCGAGATGATCGTCAAGGCGGTGCTGGTGCCGAACCTGCACATGCGCAGCACGGAAAAGAATTCCAGCTATGCGCGCATTCTCGCGCGCGAGGTCTCCGACCCCAAGTCGCACAACCGCAAGGTCATCGCCGAGTTCTTCGACCCGATCGCCTACAAGGTGATGGAGGCCCTGCAGGCTGCGCTGCCCGACCGCTCCGTCGAGGAGATCAACTGGGGCTATCAGGCGA
This sequence comes from Pseudomonadota bacterium, assembly GCA_023389195.1. Taxonomy (GTDB): domain Bacteria; phylum Pseudomonadota; class Alphaproteobacteria; order Rhizobiales; family Rhizobiaceae; genus Aliihoeflea. Next base: position 171,641 of record JAEWET010000016.1, on the reverse strand, counting down.
TGCTCGGCGTGATGGTCTACACGATGGCCGATACCGGCCGCATCAGCCGGCTCTCCGGCGGGCGCTGCGACCCGGAGGACGAGATGGCGACCGCCACGCATCTGGTCGCGCTGATGAAGGCCGCGCTGCTCTATGGCCGCGTGCCGGCAACGCCGAAACAGGACTGACCGGCCGGAGGAGCCGGGCGGATCGATTCAAGGGAGGACACCGATGAAGCTCGTAACCTATGAACGGAATGGACAGCAGCGCGCCGGTGCGCTGGTCGACGGTGACCGCAGCATCGTCGACCTTGCCGACGCCCACGAACAGGCGTTCGGCGAAAACCATGCCGCCTTCGCCTCCGTGCAGGCGATGATCGAAGGCGGCGACGCCGCGCTCGACCGCGCCTACGAGACGCTGAAAAAGGGCGCGAACGGCGCGTTCCTGAAGGACGGCATCCGCCTTCTCGCACCCGTCCCGGTGCCGATCCAGATGCGCGACTGCCTCTGCTTCGAAACCCATCTGAAGCAGTCCTTCAACGCCGTGCGCCGCATCCGCGCCAACGCCACGCCGGACCCGGAGGCGGCGATGAAGGAGTTCGAGGAAAAGGGCGTCTTCGCGGTCCCGAAGACCTTCTACGAGCAGCCGATCTACTACAAGGCGAACCGCTTCTCCGTCATCGGCACCGACCAGGACGTATTGTGGCCGCGCTATTCCAAGCTGATGGATTTCGAACTGGAATTCGGCTTCTACGCCCGCAAGAAAGGCGTCGACATCGCCCGCGACGAGGCGCGCGACTACATCTACGGCTACACCATCTTCAACGATTTTTCGGCGCGCGACGCGCAGACGCAGGAGATGGGCGGGCAACTCGGCCCGGCAAAGGGGAAGGATTTCGACACTGGCAACGCCATGGGGCCCTGCCTCGTCACCGCCGACGAGATGGCGGACCCCTATAATCTCACCATGGTCTGCCGCGTGAACGGCGAGGAATGGGGCCGTGGCAATACCGGCACGATGCACTGGAAATTCGAGGACCTCCTCGCCCACATCTCGCAGTCCGAGACCATCTATCCCGGCGAGTTCTTCGGATCGGGCACGGTGGGCAATGGCTGCGGGCTCGAACACATGAAGTTCCTGAAGCATGGCGACGTCGTGGAGCTCGAGGTCGAGGGCATCGGCATCCTGCGCAACCGGGTGCTGACAAGGGATCAGTAGTTTTCGTAGGTCGACCCCCATCGGCGTTGCGGCCGCGCTTTCCTCTCCCCCGTCGATCGGGGGAGGTGCCGAGCGAAGCGAGGCGGAGTGGGGGTCGACGGCGCCACGCGCATCGCTCGCAAGCGAGTTCCGGCGTAAGGTCGAGGCAAACCAACCAGGTCCGCTCACATGAACGTCTATTCCATGCTCACCGACGCGATCCGCCGGCGCGGCGACCAGACCGCGATCCGCTGGGGCGAGCGGTCGCTGAGCTATCGCCAACTCGACGGCATCTGCACAGCGCTCGGCGACTGGTTCGGGCAGAAGGGCTGCGTGCCCGGCGACCGCGTGCTGCTTTTCCTGCGCAACGGGTTCGAGTTTCCGGCGCTGCTACTGGCGCCAATGCGCGCAGGGCTGGTGGTGGTGCCGACCAATGCCAAGCTGCATCCACGCGAGGTGGCCTGGATCGCCAGCGATGCCGCGCCGAGATTGATCTTCACCCATGCCGAGCACGTCGAGGAACTGAGAGCCGGCCTGCCCGCCGGCTTTTCCTGCGAGATCGTCGCGATCGAGGATTTCGCTTTGCCGAATCCGCCTGAAGCATCCGGCGCCTGCGCCCATGTCGACCCGGACGATCCGGCGTGGATCTTCTACACCTCCGGCACGACCGGCAAGCCGAAGGGCGCGACGCTCAGCCACCGCAACTTGATCGCCGCGACGGTGAACTGTCTCGCAGACGTCTTCGCCTTCGAAGCGGCCGACCGCGTGCTGCATGTCGCGCCCCTTTCGCATGGCAGCGGTCTCTATATGATCCCGGCGCTCGCGCGGGGCGCCGAAAACATCATCTACGACCGGACCGGCTTTCGCCCGGATGAAGTGCTCGACACCGTCGCGCGGCTTTCGGTTTCCGTCATCCCGTTCGTCGCCCCGACGATGATCGTCCGCTTTCTCGAAACCGCGCCGCGCGCCGATATCGGCTGTCTGCGAGGCATCGTCTATGGCGGCGCGTCGATCCATCTGGAGCACATTCGCGAAGCCGTCGCGCGGTTCGGGCCGATCTTCCATCAGCTCTACGGGCAGGGCGAGGCGCCGATGACGATTTCCTACCTGCCCGGCGCCGACCATTTGGGCGCCGACGACGAGACACTGGTCTCGGCGGGCTACGTGCGGTCAGGCGTCGAGGTCCGCCTCGCGGGCGAGGACGGTCAGGATGTACCGCCTGGCGAAGACGGCGAAATCTGCGTACGCGGCGATGTCGTCATGAAGGGCTACTGGCGAAATCCGGAGGCAACAGCGAAAGCGCTGAGAGGCGGCTGGCTGCACACAGGCGACATCGGTCGCTTCGACACCGCAGGGCGCCTGCGCGTCCTCGACCGCCGCCACGACACGATTATTTCGGGCGGCACCAATATCTATCCCAAGGAGATCGAGGACGTCATCGCCGCGCACCCCGGCGTGCGCGAGGTGATCGTCTTCGGCCTGCCGGATGCCGAATGGGGCGAGAGCGTCGCCGTCGCCATCGTCGCCGAGAATGCGGTCCTCGACGAGGAGACAGTGCTGGACCACTGCAAGGCAAACCTTGCTTCGTTCAAGAAGCCAAGGCACGTCTTCTTCGTCGCCGACCTGCCGAAGAATGCGTACGGAAAAGTGTTGCGGCGCGAACTGCGCGACGCGTTCATCGCCCTCGCGAACGGGCCGTGACGCTTCGGCCGGCCGTCCGATCCTGATATGGCTCGCGTCGAAATCGGCGGTCGAGGCCGGCCCAAAGCTCTTCAGCGTGCAGTCGCGCGGCCAACCAAATCCGGCTCGATCTCGTCGCCGGCGAAGGCGACGAACTGGTCGGGGCGCACGAGCACGAAGCGGGCGCCATAGTCGGCCGTCTCGCCAGTTGCGTCATCTTCCACGATCGTCACCGGCACGCCGGCCTTGTCCGCCGCAATGCGGAAACGCTCGACGCCGTCATTGCCGCCGAGCGCCAGAAGCGTGAAACCCGTACCCAGCCGCTCATAGACGTTTTCGCCGGTCGACAGCCGCCGCGGCGCCAGATGATGCCCTGCCCGCGCCGTGAAGCTGTGGCCGCCGATGGCATTCGTCGCGCCGCCCGCACCCGCCACGATCGGCGAACCGCGATAGTTCGGCTCGAAGGCGTTGACCTCATCGCGCGCGCCCGACCCCCGCGCCGTCCATTCGCGCTCGAAGGCCGCGCGGTCCGTTTCCGGGTCATGCGTTTCCAGGAATGCCCGATCGCTTTCGATCGCCTTTTCGATGAAATCCTTCGCCGTCGAGGCGAAGACGGGCCGGCGCTCGGCGTCATAGGTGTCGAGCAGACTTTGGCCGCCCCAGCCCTGCAGCGTCGCGGCGAGCTTCCAGCCGAGGTTTCGCGCATCCTCGAAGCCGGTATTGATGCCGTAGCCGCCATAGGGCGGGTGGCTATGCGCGGCGTCGCCGGCGATGAACACATTGCCTTTGCGATAGCTGTCGGCGATCGCGACGCGCAAATCCCAAAAGCCGATATGCTCGAACTCGACGTCGAACTCCGCCCCCACCGCCTTATGGAGGTAGGCGGTAAAGTCGAAATTGTCCTTCGTCGTGTCGGCCGGCACCGGCGCGTGGAAGAACCATGTGTTGCCGAGATCGACGCGGCCGAAGAACTGCCAGTAGCCCTTCAGGTCAGGGTGCAGCACGTTGTAGAACGACTTGCCGGGAAAGCGCTTCAGGAGTTCGTGCAGCCCGGTCGAGCGGAATACCAGCAGAACCATCAGCTTGTCATGGTCGGAGCGCGTCTGCGTGATGCCCGCCATGTCGCGCACGGCCGATTTGCTGCCGTCGCAGCCGACGAGATAGCGCGCGCGAACCTTCACCGGCTCGCCGCCCTCGCGCGGCACGGCGGTCACCGTCACGCCGTCAGCATCCTGTTCGATCGCCTCGCCCGAATAGCCGTAGAGCGTCTCGATGCAGTCGATTTCCGCCGCCCGCGCGCGCAGCACGTCCTCGGTCGCATATTGCGGCAGGCGCTCGTTGTCGGTGAAATAGTAGGGCCGCACGAGTTCGCGCTGCAGCCAGTCATAATGGTAGTCGCCGAGCAGCGTGCCATAGGTGGTCAGCCCGCCGATGCCGTATTCCTTCGGCACAGTGCGCGCGGCGCGCAGCTCCTTTTCCGCGCCCCAGAAGTGGAAATGCTCCATGGTGCGCTGGGTCAGGTTCTGGCCCTTGGGCACGCGCTGCGGCGTCGGATAGCGCTCGACGACGAGCGTGCGGATGCCGCGCTGGCCAAGCTCGATCGCCAGCCCCGTGCCGACGGGTCCGCCGCCGACGATCACAACATCCGCCTGCCGTTCCATTTCGCCCGTCATCGTCATCCGTTCATCGATTGCATCGGGGTCGGCGCGATCAGATCGCGCCGGCCTCGAGATAGACATGCTTGGTTTCGAGGAAGTCGTTCAGCCCCTCGACGCCGTGGAGCCGCCCGAGACCGGATTGGCGATAGCCGCCCGTCTCGCCCTCGGCGAACAGCCGCCCATGGCAGTTGAGCCAGACCGTGCCGGCGCGAACGGCGCGCGACATGCGCATCGCCCGGTTCAGGTCACGCGTAAAGACGCTCGCCGCGAGCCCGTATTCGGTCGCATTCGCCTTCTTCACCGCCTCGGCTTCCGTCTCGAAGGTTTCGATGGAGACGATCGGACCGAAGAGCTCTTCCTGCACCAGCGGCGAGGCGACATCGTCGATCTTGAAAAGCGTCGGCGTCAGGAACGCGCCCTGCGCCAGCGGCCCATTCGGCACGCCGCCCTTCAGCACCATCTCGCCCACGTCGCCGGCCTGTTCGATCAGCCGCGAGACGCGGTCGCGATTGCCGATGTCGATCAGCGAACCCATCTGGCTTTGCGCATCACCGCCCGGGCCGACCTTGACGGCCGAGAACGCCGCCTTGATCCGGTCGGTGAAATCCTTCTCGATCGATTTTTCGACCAGGAACCTGGCCGCCGCGACGCAGATCTGTCCCGCCATCACCAGCGAGCCGCCGGTCAGTTCGCGCACCGCCTGGTCGAGATCGGCGTCGGCGAACACCGTCGCCGGCGCCTTGCCGCCGAGTTCGAGCGACAGACGCTTCAGCGTCGGCGCGGCACCCGCCATGATCCGCTTGCCGGTGGCGCTCGAGCCAGTGAAGGAGATGACGTCGATGTCGTTCGAGGCGACCAGTGCCTCGCCCACTTCCGAGCCCTGCTCGTTGACCGAATTGACGACCCCCTTCGGCAGCGACGGGCAGTCGGCAAGGCAGCGCATGATCCGCGCATGGATCAGCGGCGTCTGCGGTGCGGGCTTGATGACGGTCGTGCAGCCGGCGGCGAGCGCCGGGGCCAGCGAACGCGCGAGCAGCGTCACCGGCGCGTTCCACGGGACGATGATCGCGGCGACGCCTGCCGCCTCGCGGTTCATCATCGAGAAATTGCCGGGCATGGTCTCCAGCGTGCGGCCGAGCACGGTGCGCGCCAGCCCCGCATAGTAGCGGATCTCCGAGATCGCACCCATCGTCTCGCCCAGCGCTTCGCGCCTCAGCTTGCCATTCTCGGCGACGACGAGATCGGCGATCTCGTCCTTCGCCGCTTCCAGCCGGTCGGCGAATTCGAACAGCACCGCCGCGCGCAAGCGCGGCGACGAGGCCCAGCCGGTCGTCTCGAAGGTCTCGCGGGCAAGCGCCGCCGCCTGGTCGGCGAGCGCCTTGGTGCCCGGCTCGTAAGAGCCGAGCACGCTTCCGTCGGCGGGGTTCACGCTGTCACGCGCGCCCGCGCCCTTGACCCATTCCCCGCCGATATAGTTGAGCGCGGTCGTCATGCCGCATCCAGCCCGAGGAACTTGCGCGCATTGCCCTCATAGAGCTTGGCGCGCAGTTCGTCGGAGATGTCGAGTTCGTCCAGGATGCGGATCGTCTCGCGGATATACATCGGACCGCCTTCGGGATCGAAGGGCGCATCTGAGGCGAACATGACGCGATCCTCGCCGAAGAACTCGATCGCGTGCTCGATCGCCTTCGACGATCCGAACGAGGCGGTATCGGCGTAGAATTCCTTGAAATAGTCGAGATGCGGGCGCTTCAGCGCCTTGCGCACTTCAGCCAGGTCACGATCCGTCGTGCGCTTGCCCATCTGGTCCCAGCCGGGCCCGACGCGGCCCTCGAAGAACGGGATCATGCCGCCGGCATGGTGCGTCAGCACCTTCAGTCCCTCGAACTTGTCGAAGAAGCGCGAGAAGACCATGCGCGCCATCGCGGCGGACGTCTCATAGGGCCAGCCGAAGGTCCACCAGATCTCGTATTCGGACCGGCTCTCGTTCTTGTAGTCGGCGAAATTCTCGCCGCGCGCCGGGTGCAGCCAGACCGGCTTGCCGGCCTTCGCCATATAGTCGAAGAACGGCTCGTATTCCGGCAGGTCGACGGGGTTGCCCGCGATGTTGGTGAAAATCTGCATGCCCGCGGCGCCCAGATCTTCGACCGCGCGACGGCATTCTTCGACCAGCGCATCGGGATTGTTCATTGGCGCGGTGCCGACGAAAGCCGGAAAGCGCTCGGGATACTTTTGGCAGAGCTCGGCCATCGATTCTGAACCGATCTTCGACAGTTCGAGCGCCTTTTCAGGCCCGGCCAGCTTTTCCAGCGGCGGCGAGGCGAGCGAGAGCACCTGCTGGTAGTCCTCGCCGAATTTGTCCATGACCTCGAAGCGGCGGTCGAGATCCGTCATCATCGGCACTGCGCCGGAGCGCATGGTGATGTCGGTCATCTCGCCGATATGCGCGATCAGCGCATCGAAAAACGGCTTCGGCCAGATGTGGTTGAAAATGTCGATCTTCTTCATGGGACCTCCCTCGGCAATGGCCGAAGGATGCCTTTGCGGCGCCCATCAAGTCAACAATAAATCTCACTCAATGAGATTTGTTCTCGTCACTTTCAGCCCGCCCTCGCAACAGCGACTCCGACACGATCCGCGCCGTTGCCTTCACGTCGGCAGCGATGCGCTCGATCGCCGCGCCATCGACGAGGTTGCCGGCGATGGTGACGCAAACGCTTGCGACGGGACTGCGTCCTGCATCGAAAACCGGCGCCGCGATGCCGACGACACCCGGCGTCACCTCCCCATAGGCGACGCTGACACCCGCCTTGCGCACCTTCTTCAGTTGCTCCATCACGTCCTCGACGCTGTTGCCGAGCCCGACGGCGCGCAGGTCTTCCATGGTGCGCTCGACGAGCGGCACGAGGTGCCGGCGTGGCAGGAAGGCCATGATCGAGCGGGCGATCGCCCCGCGCCCGAGCGGCATCGGCCGCCCGCGCGGATAGGAGGAAAGCGGGTTCCTGGTCGACGTATCGGAATCGACGCAGAGCAGCCGGTTGCCGTACCAGCGCACCAGAAGCGCCGTGCAACTGTATTTCGATGTGAGATTCCTGAGATGCGCCGAGCCGTTGATGATCAGCCGGTCGGACTTTCGCATCAGATAGTCCATCTCGACCACTTTCGGGCCGAGTGTGAAGCCGGTGTTCGGCATGGAGGTCAGAAGCCCCGCCTCCTTCAGCGTCTTCAGATACCGATAGAGGGTGGGCCGGCTGTAGCCCAGTTCCTCCATCAGTTCCTCGGGCGTCCATTCCAGACGGTCCTCGCTGAAGACTTCGAGGACCGCCAGGACCTTTTCGAGACTGTTGCCTGCCGCTTTCGTCAAGACACCGCCTGTGGGGTAAGCGCGCGAGCGCGGCGCCAGTCGATGACCATGACGAGCACGCCGCCGATGACACCGACGATATCGGTGTATTCGGCGCCGGGGAACGTTCCGGCAGGGATCAGCGCGAGTAGCCCGAACAGCGTGAAGAGCGCGCGCATGACGATCGGCAGCCGGGTCATGAAATAGCCCGCCAGCGCCGCCGATATCAGCCAGACCCCGAGTGTCGCCGTGACCACCGCGACCGCGATCTCCGCCGGTTCGCCGACCAGGATCAGCGTCGGCGAATAGACGAAAAGGAACGGGATGATGAACGCCGCCCAGCCGAACTTCATCGACGCGAAGCCCGTCGCCATCGCAGATGCGCGGGCGATGCCGGCGGCAGCGAAGGCGGCGATGGCGATCGGCGGCGTGATCATCGACATCATGCCGAGATAGAGGATGAACAGATGCGCCGCAATCGGGTTGATGCCGACCTCGATCAGCGCCGGCGCGACGAGCGCGGCGAGCAGCACATAGACGCCCAGCGTCGGCAGGCCCATGCCGAGCACGATGCAGATCACCGCCGACAGGAGAAGCAGCACGAACTTGTTGCCGCCGCCGAGCTGGACCAGCGCATAGGTCAGGTTGAACGACAGGCCGGTGACGTTGAGGGTGCCGATGACGATGCCGGCAGCGGCCGAAATCAGGATGATCTCGACGACGTTCTTGCCGGTCAGGGGGATCGTTTCCCAAAGGACGCGCAGGCTCGGCCGCTTCGACTGGTAGCCGAAGACGATCGATGTGGCGATGACGACGAGGCAGGAAACGAGCGCGGCGCGCTCCGGCTGCCAGTTGAGCGCGAACAGGCCATAGATCAGGACCGCGAAGCCGAGGATGAAGTGCCAGCCGCCGCGCACGATCTTCCGATCGGGAATGTCGGACTTGGCGACGCTCGAAATGCCGAGCTTCGCGGCATCGAGATCGGCCTGAATGAACAGCGCGGCATAGTAGAGCAGCGACGGCACGATCGCGGCGATGACCACTTCGGCGTAGGACATCTGCAGGAATTCGGCCATCAGGAAGGCCGCTGCGCCCATGACGGGCGGCATCATCTGGCCACCGGTCGAGGCGACGGCCTCGATGGCGCCGGCCTTGTGCGCCGGATAGCCGTCGCGCTTGATCATGGGAATGGTGACGATGCCGGTGGCGACGACGTTCGCGACAGCCGAACCGGAGATCGAGCCGAACAGCGCCGAAGCGACGACGGCGATTTTCATCGAGCCACCGCGAAAGCGACCCATGCCGAGAAGCGCGGCGTCGGTGAAGAATTTCGAGCCGCCGGTGGCGGCGAGCAAATTGCCGAACAGGATGAAGGTGACGACCACCGTCGCGGCGATCGACAGCGGCAGGCCGAGAATGCCGTTCGAGTCGAGCGCCATGTAGCCCGCAAGCCGCTCCCAGATTTGCGGCCGGCCGGCAAGACGGCCGGGGAAGAGATCGCCGAAAAGGCCGTAGAACAGGAAGACGGCGATGATGATCACCAGCGCCCAGCCGGCAGCGCGGCGCACGGCCTCCAGCAGCAGCAGGATAATGATGATGCCGGGAATGTAGGCCTGCGGAGGGCCGGCGAAGATCAGGTTGACGATCGCCGAATAGTTCCAGGTGACATAGGCGAGCGCGGCAAAGGACAGGACGGCCGCGATGCCGTCGTACCAGGGCACGACCACGCGCTCGCTGTCACGCTTTGCCGGCAGCATCAGGAAGGCGATCGGCAGGGCGAGCGCCAGGATCGCCGACATGAATTGCTGCGGATAGAACGCGATCCCCATCGCGCGCGGCAGGGCCAGCGCCCAGGCGATGGCAAGCGCCGTCAGCGCAACGGCGAGCAAGCCCGACAAGGGCCGCCAGACGGATTCGGGCAGGCTGGCTCGCGAGCCGTTCTCGATGTCAGGATTCATCACGCACACTCAAATCGGTGGATCGGGCGCTCGTCGCCGAGGCAGGCTGGGCCGGGCGCGCGTGGCGCCCGGCCGATCGGGACTATTCCTGCCAGATTCCGGCTTCCTTGTAGAAGCGGATCGCGCCCGGATGGAACTCCGACACGCCGATGTCGCTCGCCATGTCGGCAGGATCGAAGGCGTTGAAGGGCGGGAAGGTCTGCGCCATCGCCTCCTTGCTCTCGTAGATCGCCTTGGTCATCTGGTAGACCGTTTCCTCGTCGACGCCGGCATGGGTGAAGATCACCTGCGGATAGGCGAAGTAGGTCGAGGTCTCCTCGACGCCCGGCGCGTTCGGGCCCGGCTCCATCGTTGCGAAGAAGCCGACCGGCCAGTGCTCGCGGATGGTCGCGAGGTTTTCCTCGGTCTCCTCGATCGGCAGTGCGCGCAGGCCGCCAACGGCCGCATCCGCCTCGCGCACCTTGCCGGCGCCATGAGCGAAGATGAAGCCGACCGCGTCGCCGGCGATGAACGCATCCGCGCCGCCGACCACGCTCGGCACCTGCACCGGCTGCATGTCGGCGCGCGTCATGCCCGCCGTCGCATACATCGCGTCGAGCTGCGGCAGGATGGTGTTCTGCGCCGTGTAGCCATCGACCATCGGCTGGCCGCGCAGATCCTCGATCGAGCGAATGTCGCTATCGGCGCGCACGAAGATCGCCTCGACCAGCGGCATGACGTGGCCGACGATGCGCAGGTCCGGATTGACGGAGCCGGTGAACCACTCCTTGCCCTCGAGCGCGTAGTTCACTTCCTGAAGGTTGGCGGCGCCGAACTCGATGCCGCCCGAGGCGACGAAGGGAATGTACTGGTTCGGGCTCGTCGCCGGCTGGATCGTCGCGTTGATGCCGGCCTGGTTGGCGGCATTGGCGACGGCCGTGCCGATATTGTGGAAGATCGAGCCTGGGTTCGACGTCGCGATGCCGACGGCCTGCGCCGAGGCCTGACCGCCGGTGACGAGAGCGGCCGCAATGACGGCCGAGGCGAGAACGTATTTCATCGGTTTCCTCCGGTTTCTACCTCCGTACCGCCACCTCAAGACGATACAAAATCCCATAAAGAGAGATTTTGTGCGATTATGCACTTGCGTTTGTGCCGATGACAAGGCCATTTTTACCCTTGGGGCAAGACAGGCTGCGGCAATGACGGGACCGGTGTGTTTCGTCGTTGCCGCTCCGTCCCCTGCGAGTTTGCGAAGCGACGAAAGGGTGGAGACGATGGACGGTCAGGAACGCGGCGTTGCAGCGCAAACGGGGGCCGAAAGCCTTCTGCTCGGATTGAAGGCGAGCGGCATCGACTATCTGTTCGCCAATGCCGGCACCGATTTTCCGCCGATCATCGAGGCTTTCGCGACCCTCGACCCGCAATCCGTTCCCGTCCCCGTCACCGTGCCGCACGAGACCGCGAGCGTCGGCATGGCGCATGGCCATTATCTCGTCACCGGCCGCATGCAGGCGACGATGGTCCATGTCAATGTCGGCCTTGCCAATTCGGTCATGGGCGTCATCAACGCGGCAAGCGACAACATCCCCGTCATGGTCCTGTCCGGCCGCACGCCGATCACCGAGCGCGGCCGCAAGGGCGCGCGGATGACGCCGATCCAGTACGGGCAGGAGATGTACGACCAGTCCTCGCTTGTCAGCGACAGCGTCAAGTTCCATTACGAGATGCGCTATCCCGAGCAGGGCGAGATCCTCGCCCAGCGCGCCGCCGTGCTGGCGCGGTCCGAACCCTGCGGGCCGGTCTATGTCAGCCTGCCGCGCGAACCTTTGACCGAGCGCGTTCCAGAAACCGTCGGCCGCGCGATCTCGGTGCAGGCCGTCTCCACCCGCGCCTTCCCCGACCCGGACGCGATCGCACAAGCCGCCGACTGGCTTGCGGCGGCGAAGCACCCGGTCGTGCTGTGCCAGCGCGGCGACACGGAAGGCCGCGTCGGTAAAGCACTCGCCCGCCTCGCCGCCGATTTCGCGGTCGGCGTCTGCGAACCCTTCGCGATCCGCAACGTCATGGCGAGCGCCGATCCGATGTTTCTCGGCAACGACCCGAAGGCGGCACTCGAAGGCGCAGACTTCGTCCTCGTCGTCGACAGCGGCGTGCCGTGGATCGAGGCCGTCCACCGGCCCGATGCCAACGTGAAGATCGTCCAGATGGGCGCCGATCCGCAGTTCGAGCGCATGCCGATCCGCGGCTACCAGGCCGATCTCGCCATCACATCCGATCCCGCCGCCGGGCTCGAAGCGCTGCATGCGGCACTCGCCAGTCGCCAACTCGAAATCGGCGCTCGCCGCGACGCGATCGCGGCCCGTTCGTCGGACCGCCGCCGCGCCATGGCCGATGCCATCGAAGCCGGAAAGGCGTCGCCGATGGGCGCCGAATGGCTGTCGAAATGCGTCTCCGACATTCTCGGCGACGACGGCGTCGTCTTTTCCGAACTCGGCATCGTGCCCGGCGCCATCGACGCGAAGGGCCCGAACCGCGTCTTCTGCAACCCGCATTCGGGCGGCCTCGGCTGGGCGCTTCCCGCCGCGCTCGGCGCGCAGCTTGCCGACCGCGACCGCCTCGTCGTCGCCTGCGTCGGCGACGGCTCCTACATGTTCGCCAATCCCACCGCCTGCCACCAGATCGCCGAGGCGCTCGACCTGCCGCTTTTGACCATCGTCAAGAACAACGGCATGTGGAACGCGGTGCGCCGCTCGGTCGTCAACGCCTACCCGCAAGGCGCGGCCGCCAAGGCCAACCGGATGCCGCTGACGTCGCTGGAACCTGCGCCCGACTACACCATGCTCGCCGCAGCCAACCGCGCCCATGTCGAGCGCGTCGACCACGGTGCGGACCTCCCTGCCGCGCTCCAGCGCGCCTTGAAAGTCATGCAGGAGGAAAAGCGGCAGGCGATGATCGAAGTGCGCGTCGCGATCTCGGATCGCTATTAGCGCGATCCGGATGGCGCCTGCCGCCACCCTCTACCTTGCCAAATAGGCCGGCAGCCACAGGCTGATCTGCGGGAAGATGATGAGCAGCAGCAGCGCCGTGAGTTGCAGCAGCACGAACGGGATGATGCCGCGATAGATGGTGCCGATCGAGACGTCCGGCGCGACGCCGCGCAGGTAGAACAGGGCGTAGCCGAAAGGTGGCGTCAGGAACGAGGTCTGCATGTTGACCGCAAGCGCGATGGCGAACCAGGCGAGTACCTGGCTTTGCGGCATCCCGAAATCGAGGCTTGCCACGACCGGCGCGACGAGCGGCACCACGACCAGCGCGATCTCAACCCAGTCGAGGAAGAAGCCCAGGATGAACACCAGCGCCATGATGACGAACAGCACGAAATAGGGCCCGGTGCCGAGGGCGTCGAAGGCGTGGATCACCATCTCGTCGCCGCCGAGCCGACGGAAGATGACCGAAAAGATGGTCGCGCCGATCATCACGAAGATGATCATGGCAGTGGTCTTGGTGGTGTCGCGCAGCGAGGTTCGCAATGTCGCGAAATCGAGCCGGCCCGAGATCAGCGCCAGCAGGAGCGCGCCGGCCGCGCCGATCGCGGCGGCTTCTGTCGGGGTCGCGATGCCGGCGATGATGGTGCCCAGCACCGCGGCGATCAGCAGGACGGGCGCCAGGAGGTCGCGTGCGAGCTGGATTGCGGCCGCGCCGCGGCTCGCGGCCCGTTCGGGCTCGCCCGCCGGCATGCGGTGCGGCTGGAAGAAGGCGATCGCGATCAGGTAGACGAAATAGAGCCCTGCGAGCATCAGTCCCGGCCCGATCGCGCCCATGAACAGGTCGCCGACCGAAATGCGCAACTGGTCGCCGAGCACGATCAGCATGATCGAGGGCGGGATCAGGATGCCGAGCGTGCCCGACGCGGCGATGAGGCCCGTCGAGATCTTCGGATCGTAGCGCGCCTGCTGCATGGCCGGCAGCGCCATCATGCCCATCAGCACCACCGAGGCGCCGATGATGCCGGTCGATGCGGCCATCACCACGCCGATGATGGCGACGGCGAAGGCGTATCCGCCCGGCAGCCGGCCGAACAGGGCGGCGAGCGATCTGAGAAGCCGCTCGGCGACGCCCGAGCGCTCCAGCATCAGCCCCATGAAGACGAAGAGCGGGATCGCGATCAGGAGCCAGTTGGTCAAGATGCCCGAATAGATGCGCGAGACGCCGGTCGACAGGAACAGCATCGGCACGCCGGCCAGAACGGCGAAGAGGATGCCGATGCCCGACAGGACGAAGGCGACCGGATAGCCCGAGAAGATGCCGAGCACGAGCCCGGCCAGCATGGCCATCGGCCAGAGATATTCGCTCATCGGATTTCCGTTTCGCCGGCCGCGGGGGCCGCAATGATGTCACGCAAAGTCTGGACCGCACGCGCAAGGGCGGCGATGCCCAGAAGGGCGAAGCCGATCGGGATGATGGACTTGATCAGCCATCGATCCATCAGCCCGCCATAGGTGGAGCCCTCGCCCGAATTGAACGACGTCAGCGCGAAGCTCCAGCCATACCAGAAGATGATCGCGCAAAAGGGCAGCAGGAACACCAGGTCGCCGAACAGGCGCAGGCCAAGCTGAACCTTCTTCGGCAGGCCGGCGGAGAACACGTCGACGCAGACATGCTGGTTGTCGCGAAAAGCGTAGACGCCGCCGAACACCGACAGAATGGCGAAGATGTACCATTGCAGGTCGGTGAGCGTGTTGACCGTGATGCCGCGCCCGAGGACCGGGATCGCCTCGCCCCATTGCCAGAACGCGTTCCAGCCGATCTTGGCGGCAAGCACGGTCAGGCACACGGAGACGATCAGCGGCAGAACCAGCCAGCCCACCAGCTTTCCCGGCAGGACGAGCGCGTCGAAGAGTGCGTTGATCAGCCTGGTCATGTCCCCTTCTCGCATCGCCGCCAACCGGCGGGCCTATCCATCGAGCGCTTTTCGTGCGTTTGCAAGCGGCGGCCCGGCTTCGCGCCGGGCCGCGCGCGCGATCAGCGCGGCAGCGCCTGCAGGTCGGCCCAGCGGGCGGTGCGGTCGATATAGGCGGTCAGCGATTCGTAGGCTTCCTTGAAGATCGGGTCCTTCGCCGCTTCCTCCTGCATCACCTCGTTGGCGGCCTCGCGCATCGCGGCCAGCACCTCGTCGGGAAAGCGCTTGATCTCGACGCCGGTCGCCTCGATCTCCTCGACCGCCTCGATCTGGGCGTTGAGCTGGTCGGCCATGTTTTCGGTGATGTTCGCCTTGCAGGCCTCGACCATGATCGTCTGCTGTTCCGGCGTGAAGCCGTTCCAGACATCCATGTTGATGATGATCGAGTCCCAGCTCGATGGCTGGTGCCAGCCGGGGAAGTAGTAGCTCTTGACGATGTTCTGGAAGCCGAAGCCCTTGTCGAGCTGCGGAGCCGAGAATTCCGCTGCGTCGATGCGCCCGGTCTCGAGCGAGACGTAGATCTCGCCGGCCGGCACGAGCTGGGTGTTGGCGCCGAGCTTGGCGAGCGCCTGACCGCCGAGGCCGGCGATGCGCATGTTGAGGCCGCGCAGATCCTCGACCGTGTTGATGTCCTTGGAGAACCAGCCGCCGGCTTCCGGCACGACCAGATGGCACGGAATGACCTTCACGCCATGCGCGTCATAAGCCTTCTGGATGATCTCCACGCCGCCGCCCTCGAACATCCAGCCGAGCGCGATTTCCGGCGTCGGGCCGAACGGCATCGAGCCGACCAGATTGGCGACGGGGATGGACTCGGCCCAGTAGCCGATCCAGTCGAAGCCCATCGGAATGGCGCCGCTCGACACCGCGCCGAACACCTCGAAGGGCGGCACGAAATCGCCGGCGCCGTGGACCTTGATGTCGATCTCGCCGGCCGTCATCAGGCGGACCTTTTCGGCCCAGTTGACCGGGCTCGGCCCGATCGACGGGACGTTCAGCCCGAACACGCTTTGCAGATCGAAGCTCTCAGCCATCGCATGGCTGGAGAACACAACGGATGCAGCCAGCGCGGCTGCGGCGATGCAACGTCTCATCAAGACCTCCCTTGGACCGCGCCAGCGCGGACATCGAAGCCGGGAATGGGCCGACGATCGACCCAGCCTCCTCCCGGCGCCCGATCGCAATCTTGCAAATTCTCATGCTTGGCTCAACCAAAAAATTCGCTATAGTCAAACGAATTTGTAATTGACGAATTTTGGAGGAAGCGTGCGAGGCATCGAGGGAGAGGTCGCCGTCGTCACCGGCGCGGCGCAGGGAAACGGGCTGGCCATCGCGCAAGGTCTCGCCAAGGCCGGCGCCCGCGTCGCGATCTGCGACGTCAATGGGGCATCGGCGCAGGCAGCGGCGGCCAGCATCAACGAAGACGGCGGCACCGCCTTCGCGGCCGAGATCGACGTCGTCGACCGCGACCAGGTCAAGCGCTTCGCATTCGACGTCGAGGCACATCTCGGCCAGGCCGCGATCCTCGTCAACAATGCCGGCATCATCCGCCGCACGCCGATCGACGATGCGGGCTTCGACGATGACTGGGACGCGATCTTCAAGGTCAATGTCGACGGCATCCGCAACATGGTGCGTGCGTTCCTGCCGCAATTGCGCGCGACGCAGGGGCGCATCGTCAATCTAGGCTCGATCATGTCGGTCTCGGCGGGACCCGGCCTCGGCGCCTATGCCGCTAGCAAGGGTGCCGTGCTCCAGTTCACCCGCGCGCTCGCGCACGACCTCGCCCCGCAGGGCGTGCGCGTCAACGCGATCGCTCCCGGCGTCATCGCGACGCCGATGACCAAGGTCACGCGCGAGACGCCCGAGGCGATCGGCCGCTTCATGGCGCACACGCCGCTCGGCCGCGTCGGCGAGCCGGAGGAACTGGTCGGCCCGGTCCTCTTCCTCGCCTCGCATCTTTCCACCTACGTCACCGGCACCCTCCTGCCGGTCGATGGCGGCTATCTGGCCGCCTGAACGGCCCCACCGACAAGGACTGACAGACCATGCAGATGAAACAGCATTCCTGCGACGTGCTCGTGGTGGGCTCGGGCGCCGGCGGACTTGCGACGGCGGTATCCGCCGCCCATCGACGGCTCGACGTGCTCGTCGTCGAGAAGGAGCCGGTCTTCGGCGGCACCACGGCGCGCTCGGGCGGCTGGATGTGGATACCGTGCAACGCTCCCGCAAAGCGCGCAGGCGTGCCCGATTCCATCGACCAGGCACGCGAATACATGCGTCACGAAACCGGAGCGCATTATGACGAACGCCGCGTTGAGGCGTTCCTCGACGCCGGACCGAAGGCCGTCGATTTCTACGAACAGAACACCGCGCTTCAGTTCGATCTCGGACCGACCTTCGCCGACTACCACCCCGATGCGCACGGCGGCGTCGATGGCGGGCGATCCATCGTCGCACGGCCCTTCGATGGACGCGAGCTCGGCCCCGAGATCAAGCGCCTGCGCCCGCCGCTCGCCGAGATCACCTTTCTCGGCATGATGATCGGTTCGGGCAAGGAGCTGCTGCATTTCTTCAACGTCACCCGCTCGCCCGTCTCGGCCTTCTATGTCGGCAAGCTGTTCCTGAAGTTCCTGCGCGACATGGCCTTTCACGGCCGGCCGATGCGGCTGATGAACGGCAATGCGCTGGTCGCGCGGCTGGCCCGTTCGTGCTTCGACCGCAACGTGCCGATCTGGACGCGCGCGCCGGTTCGCGAACTGAAGAAGGACGAAACAGGCCGCATCACCGGGGCGATCGTCGAGACGGTGCAGGGGCCGGTCGAGATCGTCGCGCGCAAGGGCGTCGTCCTCGCCGCGGGCGGCTTTCCGCAGGACCCGGTGCGCCGCAAGGCGATGTTCCCGCACGCGCCTTCCGGCTACGAGCACGCCTCGCCCGCCCCTCCCGGCAACACCGGCGACGGGTTGCGCCTCGGCGAAGCTGTCGGCGCCACGGTCGCCGACGATCTGCCGAATGCGGCCGCCTGGGTTCCGATCTCGCGGCCGGTCCGCGCCGACGGCACGCTCGGCACGTTCCCGCATTTCGTCGACCGTTCCAAGCCCGGCGTCATCGCGGTGACGCGCTCGGGACGCCGCTTCGTCAACGAGGCGAATTCCTACCACGATTTCTGCCAGGCGATGGCCGCGCGCTGCCGTGAGGAAGAGACCGAGACCTGCGCCTTCTTCATCGCCGACCACCGGGTCCTGCGCAAATACGGCCTCGGCTACGTCAAGCCGGCGCCGGTGCCGTTCCGCCGGCACGTCAAGTCGGGCTATCTGTTCGAGGGCAAGACGCTGGAGGAACTGGCAGGCAGGATCGGCGTCGCCTCCGATGGGCTCCGGCGTACGGTCGAAACCTTCAACGATCATGCGAGGCGCGGCGACGATCCGCAATTCGGCAAGGGCTCGACCTCCTACAACCGCTCGCTCGGCGATCCCGAGCACAAGCCCAACCCCTGCGTCGCTCCGATCGAAAACGGCCCGTTCTACGCGGTCAAGCTGGTGATCGGCGATCTCGGCACCTTCGCCGGGCTGCGCTGCAACGAGAATGCGCAGGTCCTGAATGGCGATGGGCGCCCGATCCCGGGCCTCTACTCCGTCGGCAACGATGCGGCGAGCATCATGGGCGGCAACTATCCGGGCGGCGGCATCACGCTCGGCCCCGCCGTCACCTTCGGCTACATCGCCGCGCGGCACCTGGCCGGCGGCAACGACTGACGGTCAGCCGGCGTCCAGGCGATAGCCCAGCTCGCTCGACAGGCGGCTGGTGAAGTCGAGGAGGCCCGTCACGGCTGGGCCATCGGCGGCAAGGTCGATCATGGCGGTCGGCCCGATCGCGGTCAGGGCGAGCTGCATCTGGCCGGTGTGGTCGAAGACGGGCGCGGCGACCGCGCTGACGCCCGGGATCGGCAGGTCGCGCGTGACCTCGAAGCCGCGCGCCCGGACCGCAGCGACTTCATCCCAGTATTGCGCCTCGTCGAATTCGAACGGACCGCGCTCGAGCAGCGTGCGGTCTGAGCGTTCGAGGCGGATCATCGGCTGCGTCACCGCCGGCGGCAGGTAGGCGGCGAACACCCGCCCCGTCGCCGTCGCGGTCATCAGGAAGATGTTGCCGACCTGGACGTTCGCATGGATGCGCGCGGATGATTCCTGGACATAGACGATGGTCGGCCCATGCAGGCCCCAGACCGTGATGGCGATCATCAGTTGCAGACGGTCGGCGAGATCGGCGACGCGGCGCACCGTCTCGCGATAGGCGTTCTGGTTGCGCAGCCGCGTCAGCCCCAGATGCAGAGCGAACGAGCCGAGTTGGTAATGCCCCGCCTCGGTCTGCTCGACCATGCCCATCTTGCGGAAGGAGACGAGATAGGGATGGAGCTGGGCGGCCGCCATTCCCGTCCGTTCGGCGAGATCGCGCAGCTTCACCGGCCCTTGCGCGCTGGCGAGCGCCGCGAGGATAACGCCGCCCGTGTCGATCGACTGGACGCCGCGCGATCCGCTCTTCTTTTCCGTCACTGACATGGATGTTCCGAACCCTTTGATCCGAGGTAGCGCAGGGCGGCGCCAATCTCAACCGGATGCGAGGTCAGGGCCGGCCAAACCCGCCGATCGGCAGCTCGGTCGTGTCCTTGACCGCTTCGAGGACGAAGCTCGATCGCGTGTCTTGCACGCCCGGCAGGCGCAGGAGCACGGTCTGCGTCAAATGCGAATAGGCGTCGAGATCGCGTGCCACGACGCGCAGGAGAAAGTCGTACTGCCCTGCGATGACGAAGCAGCCGGTGATCGCCGGCTCGCGCGCCACCGCCGCCTTGAAGCGCTCGACGATCGCCTCGCCTGCCACCTGCGGCACCTTGACCTCGACATAGGCCGTCAGCCCGACGCCAAGCTTGCGCTCGTCCAGAAGCGCGACATAGCGCCGGATCAGCCCCGCTGCCTCCAACTGCTTCACCCGCCGCAGGCAGGGGCTCGCGGACATACCGACCTTTTCCGCCAAGGCGACGTTGGACAGGCTGCCGTCCCGCTGAAGCTCGGCCAGTATCCGTCGGTCGGACGCGGACAATTCGGTCATTTTCAGGCTCACATGATCAATATCTGGCATTTTCCTGACCCCGGCCTGGCCATATACGCCGCAACGAAACAGGAAATGCACTTTCGGCCGTCCTATCCTGCTGCAAACAGGAGGAGCCGGCAATGACCGTCATCATCAATGGACAGGACCTGACCCTTACGGACATCCGCGCCGTTGCGCTCGGCGCCAAAGTGGCACTGACCGACGATCCCGCGATCCTCGCCCGGATCGACAAATCGCGTCAGGTCATCGCCGGCGGTGTCGAGCGGGGCGAGCAGATCTACGGCGTGACGACGCTCTTCGGCGGCATGGCCGACCAGTATGTCGGGCCGGACCTTCTCGCTGACGTCCAGCGCATCGCCGTCTGGCAGCACAAGAGCACGACCGGCCCGCGCCTTCCTGCCGAGGACGTTCGCGCCGCGATGCTTCTGCGTGCAAATTCCTTCGTGAAGGGCGCGTCGGGCGTGCGCCGCGAGATCATCGATCGCTACCTCGCCTTCCTCAATGCCGGGGCGCATCCGCATGTCCACCAGCGCGGCTCCATCGGCGCGTCGGGCGACCTCGTGCCGCTCTCCTATATCGGCGGGGCGGTGATCGGGCTCGACCCCGCCTTCCTCGTCGACATCGGCGGCGAAACGCTGGACGCACATTCGGCGCTTTCCCGCATCGGCCTCGAACCGCTGACCCTCCAGCCAAAGGAAGGACTGGCGCTCAACAACGGCACCGGCGCCTGCACCGGCGTCGCTGCCAATGCGACGGCGCGCGCGCTCGACCTCGCCTCGCTCGCGCTCGGCATCCACGCGCTCTACGCGCAGGCCATGCTGTCGACCGACCAGAGCTTCGACCCATTCATCCACGCGATGAAGCCGCATCCCGGCCAGGTCTGGGTGGCGCAGCAGATGGGCCGCCTCGTCGCCGGCTCGAAGGTCATCCGCTCGGAAGCGGCGGGCGGGCGCAGCCACCGCATGGGCAAGCTGATCCAGGACCGCTATTCGCTGCGCTGCCTGCCGCAATATCTCGGCCCCGTCGTCGATGGCATCGCGACCGCCGCGCGCCAGATCGAGACCGAGGCGAACTGCGCCAACGACAATCCGCTGATCGACCCCGACACCGGCGAGATCTTCCACACCGGCAATTTCCTCGCGCAATATACCGGCGTCGCCATGGACGGCCTGCGCTACCATGTCGGCCTCATCGCCAAGCATATCGACGCGCAGATCGCGCTCCTGATGACGCCGGAATTTTCCTACGGCCTCAATCCCTCTCTAGTCGGAAACATGGAAGCCGGCATCAATGTCGGCCTGAAGTCGCTGCAGATCGGCGGCAATTCGATGATGCCGCTGATGAGCTTCTACGGCCAGTCCATCGTCGACCGCTTCCCGACCCATGCCGAGCAGTTCAACCAGAACGTCAACAGCCAGGCGATGAACTCGGCCAACCTCGCCCGCGAGACCATCGACGTCTTGGAGCATTATCTGGCGGTCGCGCTGTTGATCGGCGTGCAGGCGGTCGAGCTTCGCGCCAAGCTCGTCGCCGACAGCTACGACGCGGGCACGATCCTCTCCAAGGCGACAAAGCCGCTTTACGAGGCGGCGCGACGGGCGGCGGGCGGCGCGCCCGATCCGGCTCGTCCGCTTCACTGGGACGATCTCGACGGCTTCATCCAGCCCAAGGTCGAAGGCATCCTCGCCGACATCGCCACCGGCGGCGCGACCATGCGCGCGGTGGGCGACGTCCGCGCCGGCTGGGCCGATCTCTGAGGCGACATGTCACCGCGCGGACACGAAACGCGGCCGACCGCAAAAACGCGCGCATTCAAAGTTGACACCAACAGTCAACAATAATAGCTGGACGTGATTGATCGTCCTACCCAGCCACCCGGCAAGGCACGCGGCGAATTTTTTGCTCGAGTGTATTTTTCCGGGGGACGGGATGAAGGCGCGTTTGATTGCGGCCGCTGGCGCGGCATTGGTATTGGGGTCGGGCGCGCAGGCGCAAGACACGACGGTTCTCGAAACGCTCGTCGTCGAAGGCGGCGATGCCCAGCAGAGCGGCGGCCCGAAGGGCGACACGATCGCGCAGGACTCGTCGTCCGCGACGAAAACGGACACCCCGATCATCGAGACGCCGCGCTCGGTCAACGTCATCACCGAACAGCGCATTGCCGACCAGGGCATGCAGTCCGTACAGGACGCGCTGATGTACACGCCCGGCGTCTTCGGTGCGACCTTCGGCTACGACACGCGCGGCGACTGGTCCTATGTGCGCGGCGTCTCGCCGGTTCAGTATCGCGACGGGCTGCAGGAGATCTTCGGCTTCTACAACAATGTCCGCCCGCACCCCTACGCGCTGGAGCGCGTCGACATCGTCAAGGGCCCGGCCTCCACGCTCTATGGCCAGAGCTCCATCGGCGGCATCGTCAATCTGACGAGCAAGATGCCCGAGGCCGAGACGAGCCGCGAGGCCTTCGTCGAATATGGCACGCACAACCGCAAGCAGGTCGGTCTCGACATGACCGGCGCGCTCGATGCCAATGGAGAGTTCCTCTACCGCTTCGTCGGCGCGTTCCGCGACAGCGACACGCAGGTCGACTATGTCGACGACAATTCCTACCTCTTCGCGCCGTCCTTCACCTGGGCGCCGAGCGACGACACCAGCCTGACGGTTCTCCTCAACGCGCAGCGCAACGAATCCGGCACCTCAACGCAGTTCCTGCCGTGGCAGGGCACCATCTTCCCGGCGCCGAACGGCCAGATCGACGACAGCGTGTTCCTGTCCGAACCCGGGTTCGACCGGTACGACACCGAGCAGACGGCCGTGACGGCGATCTTCGACCACCGATTCAACGAGGTCTGGTCGATGAGCGCCCGCGCGCGCTACTCGGACAGCAATGCCGATTATCGCTCGATGTATCCGGCCTTCCCGCCGACCATCAATCCGGACGGGCGCACCATCGACCGCGTCGTCTATGTGGCGGATTCGGACGTGCAGGCCTTCACCGGCGACGTGCGCTTCAACGCCAACACGTTCACCGGCGCGCTTGAGCACAAGATCGCCTTCGGCGTCGACCAGCAATATGTCAATCTCGGCACGGCAAGCTATTACGGCGCCGCGTCCCCGATCGATCTCTACGAGCCCGTCTACGGCAACATTCCCGTCATTCCGGGCCTGTCGCCGCGCGCCGTCACCAAAACGCGCCAGACCGGCTTCTATGTCAGCGACCAGGTGCGCCTCGACAACTGGTTCGTCTCGGGCGGCCTGCGCTACGATATCGCGCGCGACGGGGCCGGCGACACCGACAATGTCCTGTCGAAGGATGTCGGCCTGCTCTACGCCTTCGACAACGGCATTTCGCCCTATGTCAGCTATTCCGAATCCTTCCTGCCGACCACCGGAACCGACGTCTGGGGTACGCCCTTCCGTCCCCTCAGGGGCAAGCAGGTCGAGGCCGGCATCAAGTATCAGCCGGTGGGCACGCCTTCGATCTTCACCGCTTCCGTCTTCCATATCGAAGAGAACGGCCGCCTCGTCGGAGATCCCACCAATCCGGGCTTCCAGGCGCAGCTCGGCGATGTGACGATCAGGGGTTTCGAGCTTGAGGCGCAGACGCTGATCAATTCGGAGTTCGAGCTTCTCGCCGGCTATTCCTATCTCGACACCGAGACCTCGGCCGGCTTCCGCCTCGCCAGCGTCCCGACGCATCAGGCGAGCGCCTGGGGCACCTGGCGTCCGGGCGGCGAATGGGAAGGCTTCAAGGCCGGCGCGGGCGTGCGCTATGTCGGCACCAGCTATGATGGCGTCGACACGATCGAAACGCCCGACTACGTCCTGGCCGACGCCATGATCGGCTTCGAGGCCGAGAACTGGGACGTCACGCTCAACGCGCGCAACCTGTTCGACAAGAAGCACGTCACCACCTGCCTTGCACGCGGCGACTGCTTCTACGGCGAGCGCCGCACCGTCGCCCTCAAGCTCACCTCGAAGTTCTAGGGGCGGGCATGGGCGTCGCGCTCGACAAGGCTGAAGCCGAGACCGCGTTCATCGACGCGGTCCGGACGGCCATGCCGGGCATCGACGCCGAATTTTCCGCCACGCCTTCGGGCTGGCTCGGCGCGGGCGACGACGACGCCGCCATCGCCCGGCTCTACGGCGAGATCGCTTCGGCCCATGCCCCCGCCGGCCGCGCCTACCATGCGGTCCGGAGCTGGTCGATGCTGGTCTGGCAGCCCGCCATGGCCGGCATCATGGCCGTGCACGGCCAGAACGTCGCGCTTCCCATCGACCGCATGGGCCAGTGCGTCGCCAATGGCGGCGTCTACGGGTTTCGCCTGCCCGCGGGCGAGAGCCTGCGCACCGACCTCGCCGGGATGATCGAGCTGACGGCGACCCGCATCCGCGCGATCGCGGACCATCTTTTCGCCGGGCTCTGCGCCATTTCGCCGGTCAAGGAGAAGATCGCCTACCGGCTTCTCGCCGACCGCATTCTCGGCACCCTCGTTCATCTCCACGCGCACGAGCCGCATCTCGACGTCTGCACCCATGCCGACCGCTGGCTCGACGCCGCGGGCCTTTCGGGCATGAGCGCACTTGCCGACGTGCGCCTGGAGAGCGGCGCGCTTCATCCGGTCCTCGACCGCAAGCAGTGCTGCCTCCACTATCTGTGCGAGCCCGGCGCGCTTTGCCAATCCTGTCCCAAACAGCCCCGCGCGCTTCGCATGGAGCGGATGCAGGCCTATTGGAGCGCCCATGCTTGATCTGCGCGACATCGAGATGCGCCACGGCGCGCGCACGGTCCTCGCAGTGCCCGAACTCTCCCTCTCCGGCAGTGCCTTCACCGCCATCATCGGCCATAACGGCTCCGGCAAGTCGACGCTGATGAGCCTGATGGCGCGACAGCAGAAGCCGAGCTCCGGCCGGCTGATCCTCGACGGCGCCGATCTTCACGGCATCTCGCAGCGCGATCTCGCCCGCCGCCTCGCCTTCCTGCCGCAGCTTCTTGCCGACGTACCCGGCCTCGACGTGCGCGAACTCGTCGGGCTTGGCCGCTACGCCTGGCGCGGCGCGCTCGGCATCTGGAAGGACGAGGATCGGCAGGCCGTCGAGGACGCGCTCGTCGCGACCGATCTGACCTCCTACGCCTCGCGCATGGTCGACCAGCTATCCGGCGGCGAGCGCCAGCGCGCCTGGATCGCGATGCTGATCGCGCAGCAATCACCGCTGCTGCTTCTCGACGAGCCAACTTCCGCGCTCGACCTCGTCCACCAATATGGCGTCATGTCGCTCCTGCGCGGGCTGAACCGTTCGGCCGGGCGCGGCGTCGTCGTCGTCCTCCACGACGTCAACCTCGCCGCGCGCTTTTCCGACCGCGTCATCGCGCTGAAGGACGGCCGCATCGCCTTCGACGGGCCGCCGGCCGAACTCATGTCGGGCAGGCTCCTGAGCGAACTCTACGGCATCGACATCCGCCTCCTGCCGCATCCCGACGACGCCCATCCGATCGCGATCGTGGCCTGAGATGCGAGTCATGTCCCGCCGCGCCGTCCTCGCGGCTCTTCTCGTCATGGCGATGCCCGCCTTCGCCCAGACCACGATCACCGACAGCCGCGGCACCCAGACCTTCGCCGAAATCCCGCAGCGCGTGATCGCGCTTTCCTGGGCCGTCGTCGAACAGCTCGTCGAGCTCGACGTCCCGCTCCTCGCGGTCGCCGACCCCGACGGCTACGGCCTCTGGGTCGTCCAGCCCGCGCTCGAACCCGGCGTCGAGAATGTCGGCCGCCGCGACGAGCCCAATGTCGAGCGCATCGCCGAACTGAAGCCCGACCTGATCGTGATCTCCGACGACCAGGCCGAACTCGCGCCCGTCCTCGAACGCATCGCGCCGGTGATCCATTTCACGCTCTTCAGCCTCGACCACGACAATGCCGAGGCGACCCGCACCAGCTATCTGGAGCTTGCCCGCCTCTTCGACCGCGAGGACCTCGCCCGGGAGCGCCTCGCCGGGCTCGACGCGCATCTCGCCGCCTTGCGCGGCACGGTCGAGCGCCATTTCGGCGGCGACCTGCCGAAGGTCACCGCGATCAGCCTGATGGACCAGGCGCGGGTGCGGGTCCATGGCGGCAACTCGACGTCGCAGGCCGCGCTTCTCGCGCTCGGTCTCGAACCGGCCTTCCCGCAACCCGCGACGACATGGGGCTTCGTGCAAAAGCGCGTCGAGCAGCTCGGCCCGGTCGATGAGGGCATCATCTTGAACATCGAGCCCTTCCGCGCGGCCGACCAGCTCTTCCCCTCGCCGCTCTGGCAGGCGATGCCCTTCGTGCGCGAGCACCGTTTCGCCGGCGTCCGGCCGAGCTGGACCTTCGGCGGGGCCTTTTCCATCGGCTATCTCGCCGAGGCCTTCACCGAAGCGCTGCTGACCATCGATCCATGACGAGCCGCATCGCCCTTTGCCTGGCCGCGCTCGTCGCTGCCACGCTGATCCATCTCGGCGTCTCGAGCCCGCTGCCGCTCGCGCAGAAATGGCAACTCGCGACCAGTGTCGCTCCCGATCTCTTTGAGGAAGTTCGCTTCTACCATTCCGTCCTGCCGCGCCTTGCGATGGCGCTGCTGGCCGGCGCCGCGCTCGGGCTCTCCGGCGCGATCATGCAAGAGGCGACGCAGAACCGGCTCGCCTCGCCGATGACGCTCGGCGTCTCGGCCGGCGCCCGCGTCGGGCTTTATGCCGCGACCGTCTTTGTGCCCGGCTTGGCAGCCGCCTACGGCGAATGGTTCGCGCTCGCCGGCGCATCGGCGACCATGGCGCTGGTGCTCGCCATCGCCGGGCGGCAGGGCATCGGCGGCCTGCCGATCGTGCTCGCCGGCATGGCGCTGAACCTGCTCCTCTCGGCCGTCGCCGTGACGCTCATCATCATGAACGAGTTCTACGTCCGCCACCTCTTCGTCTGGGGCGCGGGCGATCTCACCCAGATCGACTGGCAGGGCGTCTCGTGGCTCTGGCCGCGCCTTCTCGTCGCGCTGCCCTTCGCGCTGCTCCTCTCCCGCCCGCTGACGCTCCTGCGGCTGGGCGAGCAGGGCGCATCGGCGCGCGGCGTGCCTATCCTGCAGGTCCTCGGACTGGCTCTCCTCGTCGCGCTCTGGCTGACGGCCAATGTCGTCGCCATCGTCGGGGTCATCGGCTTCATCGGCCTCATCGCCCCCAACATCGCGCGAATGGCCGGCGCGCGCTCCACGCTCGACCGGCTCCTTTCCAGCATCGCGCTCGGCGCGGCGCTGATGGTCGGCACCGACGCCATCGCGCTCTACGGCTCCAACTTCACCGCCGACATGATCCCGAGCGGCGCCACCGCCGCCCTCGTCGGCGCACCGGCGCTGATCTGGCTCGCCGCGCGGCAGATGAAAGCTCGCGACCATCTGCGCTTCTTCTTGCCGAAGGGGCGAGAGCGCATGTCCATGCCCGCGCTCGGCCTGCTCGCGCTTCTCGCCGCCGCACTCGTCGCAAGTTCCTTCGCGGTCGCCGTGACCGGCGAGGGCTGGCGCGTCGAATGGCCGAGCGAACTCGTCTTCGCGCTTCGCTGGCCGCGCATCGCCGCCGCCGCTGCCGCCGGCGTCGCCATGGCCATCGCCGGCGTCGTTCTCCAGCGCCTCATTCGCAACCCGCTCGCCAGCCCCGACATCATGGGCATGACGTCCGGCGCCTCGCTCGCGCTCGTCGCCAGCTCGATCCTCGCCG
The DNA here is from genome assembly GCA_023389195.1 of Pseudomonadota bacterium. Classification (GTDB taxonomy): domain Bacteria; phylum Pseudomonadota; class Alphaproteobacteria; order Rhizobiales; family Rhizobiaceae; genus Aliihoeflea. The sequence continues at coordinate 144,052 of JAEWET010000016.1, read as the reverse complement.
GCGGCTCGATCCACGATGCCAGCGCAGGTATCGCGGTCCTCGGCAGCGCGGCGGTGCTTGGCCTTCTCATCCTCTTCGGCAGGCGCACCGACTACGCGCCCGGCATCATGGCGCTCGCCGGCATCTCGCTCGCCGCCCTTCTCGACGCCATCGTCCAGTTCGTGCTTGCGCGCGGCGGCGAGGAGGCCTTCGCCATCGTCGGCTGGATGTCGGGCTCGACCTATCGCGTCCAGGCCGACGAAGCGCTGTTTCTGGTGCTCGGCGCAGCCGGCTTCCTCGCGATCGGCCTTCTCGCCCGCCGCCCGCTGACACTCGTCATCGCCGGTGACACGCTGGCCGGTTCGCGCGGCCTTTCAGTCCCACTCGCCCGGCTCGGCATGCTGGTCTTTTCCGCAACGATCACCGCCGCCGTCACCTCGGTCATGGGGCCGATCGCCTTCGTCGGCCTCATCTCGCCGCATCTGGCCTCGCTTCTCGGCGCCCGTCGCGCGGCGGATCAGCTCTTCGCCGCCGCGCTCATCGGCATGTCGCTGCTCACCGTTTCCGACTGGCTCGGCCGCTCGCTGCTCTATCCGGCGCAGCTTCCGGCCGGCACGATCGCGGCGATCATCGGCGGAAGTTACTTCGTCCTGCTTCTGGCACGCCGCCCCCGGACCTGACGGTCCGTCAGATAAATCAACTGTGATTTCGCGCATGCAACGCACACGGCCACAGGTCGTTGGCATCCCGACGCTGCGGTCTTGAACCGCGGCTTTCGACCACATGAAAAGGGAGCCATCATCCATGTCCGATATCACAACCCGCCTTCTCGCCTCGACCGTTCTGGCCGTCGGCCTGATTGCCGGCCCCGCCTTTGCGCAGGACGATGCCAATGGCGACACCGGTACAGAGCACGTCGAGGGCGCCGCGCCGGCTGAGGGCGACGAAGCTGCCGGAACGGGCCCGGTCGAGACCGCCGCGCCGAACGCGCCGGACCAGGAGCCTGCCTTCCCCGAGCAGACCCGCGCCGACCAGCCTGCCGAAATGCCGCAGATCGACGTCCAGACGGTCGCCGAGGACCTGCCGCATCTCTGGGCGATGGAATTCCTGCCGGACGGACGCATGCTCGTCACTGCCAAGGACGGCGCGATGCACATCATCACGGCCGAAGGCGAGGTCGGACCCGAGATTTCAGGCGTGCCCGAAGTTGCGGCCGCCGGACAGGGCGGCCTGCTCGACGTCATCCTGGCGCCCGACTTCGAAGAATCCAACCGCATCTTCTTCTCCTTCGCCGAGCCGCGCGACGACGGCAACGGCACCTCCGTCGCCTCGGCCACGCTCGTCGCGGACGAGGAGAATGGCGGCTCGCTCGAGGATGTCGAAGTCATCTTCCAGCAGATGCCGAGCTATGACGGCGACAAGCATTTCGGTTCGCGCCTCGAAATCGACGCCGACAATGCGCTCTACATCACCGTCGGCGAGCGCTCGGACGAGCCGATCCGCGACCAGGCGCAGGATCTCGAAAGCGGGCTCGGCAAGATTTTCCGCGTCACGCTCGACGGCGAGCCCTTCGAGGGCAACCCCTTCGTCGACGAAGATGGCGCCCAGTCGGAGATCTACAGCTACGGCCACCGCAACCTGCAGTCGGCCACGCTCGACGGCGAAGGACGCCTGTGGACGGTCGAGCACGGCCCGAAGGGCGGCGACGAACTGAACATGCCGGAAGCCGGCCTCAATTACGGCTGGCCGACCATCACCTACGGCGTTGCCTATAGCGGCGCGGAAGTGGGTGAAGGCGTCACGCAGATGGATGGCATGGAGCAACCCGTCTATTATTGGGACCCGGTCATCGGTCCCTCGGGCATGGATGTCTATGAAGGCGAGGAGTTTGCCGATTGGCAGGGCGCGCTCCTGATCGGCGGTCTGGTCACGCAGGGCCTCGTCGTCCTGCAGATGGAAGGCGACCAGGTCGCCAGCGAGGCCCGCATCCCGCTCGATGCACGTATCCGCGACGTGCGGGTGGGGCCTGACGGCGCTATCTATGCCGTCACCGAGGACCGCGATAGCGGTTCGTCGACCATCCTGCGCCTTGCACGCGCACAGGATTGACGATCGTCGGACACGACCAATTGACGGGCGGCGCTTTTGCGCCGCCCTTTCTTTTGCGGAACGGCCAAAGCGACCGGACGTTGATCTTTTTGAAAAAGGAGCCGAACCATGTTTGAATCCTTCGAATGGTCCTTCGTTACCGTCCTCGCTCCGATCGTCCTGGCCGCCGCCATCGCCTATGCGCTCTTGACCCGGCGTCGGCTGACGCGCTCCGAGCGCGACGCGCAGGTGCGCGGGACGCATGAGCAGTATCGCGACGAGACCGACGACCGTCCTTAGAACGATTCCAACTTGACGTTTTCAGTCAGGTTTGGATTGACAAGCGGCGGGTGAATGCTTTTGTAAAGGGAAGCGGCCGGTTCGTGGCCGCGTGGCGAAGTCCGGGCCTTGAACCCGGGTGGAGCGTTCCGGCATCCCCTCTTCCAGTTGCGGATGCTTGCGCACCTCCCGGTCCGGACAAGCCGGTCACTGGTCAGGGTCGTGTTCGCAATGCTTGTCTGTAGCTGCAACATCATCACGCTCAAGGAGATCGAGGCGGCCATCGTCTCGCTTCTGGATGCCGATCCGTGGCAGCTCATCGTTCCTGCCAAGGTCTATCATTCGCTCCAGCAGCGCGGCCGCTGCTGCGGCTGCTTCCCCAACGTCGTCGAGACGATCATCCGTGTCACCGAGGAATATCATCGCCGATCGGTAGACAGCGGCGACGAGGTCGTTACATATCTGGACCGCGTGCGCGGTCTGCGCGATCAATTCGGGAGCATGAGCCATGAAGGGCGAACCAAGGATCATCGAGCGGCTTAACGAAGCCCTCTTTCTGGAACTCGGCGCGGTAAACCAGTACTGGCTGCACTACCGCCTCCTCGACGACTGGGGCTACGGCAAGCTCGCCAAGAAGGAGCGCGCCGAATCCATCGAGGAAATGCACCACGCCGACAGGATCATCGAGCGCATCATCTTCCTCGAAGGTCATCCGAACCTGCAGAAGGTCGGCGCGCTTCGCATCGGCCAGAACGTCAAGGAAGTGCTCGAGGCCGACCTCGCCGGCGAATACGACGCCCGCACCTCCTACAAGAAGTCGCGCGAGATCTGCCAGGAGATGGGCGACTACGTCACCATGAAGCTGTTCGAGGAACTGCTCACGGACGAGGAAGGTCACATCGACTTCCTCGAAACCCAGCTCGAACTGCTCGAAAAGCTCGGCGACGAGAAGTACGGCCAGCTCAATGCCGAGCCGGCGAACGACGCCGAATAGAGACGGCTTGAAACTATTCTGACAAAGGGCGGTCCAATCGGGCCGCCCCTTGTCTTTGTTTATAGTCGGTTTGGCCGGTTCAGGCTACGCCCCGCGCTCATTTGACAGTCAAGTCAAAGTGCATTGGCGGGGGCTCGCACCATTTCCTATGTTCATTTCGTTCTCGATTATCTCGGGACGCTCAACCTCTTTCAGTGGTTCGGCCTTGCCGCCTCGCTCGCCGCCGTCATCTGGTCGATCTGGTGGGCCTACCAGCCCGACAACTGATCGCGCGTTTCACGCCAAGGTGAGAAAATCGGCCGGCTTCGTGCGTTGACGCTCGCCGGGGCGTCATGCTCAATCGCTCGCAATCGAAACCTGGCCGATGATGGGAGTGCCCGGTGATCAAGAAGATTTTCGCAGCGGCGAGCCTCGCCGCGGCAATCGTCGCCACGCCTGCATCCGCCGATCCGGACCCCAAGGATTGGGACGCCGTCGTCGCGGCGGCGCGCGGGCAGAGCGTCTATTTCAACGCCTGGGGCGGCTCGCCCAACATCAATGCCTATATCGAATGGGCCGCCGACGAACTCGACACGCGCTACGGCATCGACCTCGTCCATGTGAAGCTCGATGACACCGCCAACGCGGTCGCGTCGGTCGTCGCCGAAAAGGCGGCGGGCCGCGACCAAGGTGGCACGATCGATCTGATCTGGATAAACGGCGAGAATTTCGCCGCCATGAAAGAACAGTCGCTCCTTTTTTCGCCCGACTGGGCGGAGGAGCTGCCGAACTGGCGCTTCGTCGATTTCGAGACCCAGTCGACGATCCGCACCGATTTCACCGTCCCCGTCGAAGGGCTGGAAAGCCCATGGGGCATGGCGAAGCTCGTCTTCTTCCACGACGAGGCCAACACCCCGGCGGACACCCTGCCGCAATCGGCCGACGATCTGCTGCAATGGGCGCGAGAGAATCCCGGCCGCTTCTCCTATCCGCAGCCGCCGGACTTCATTGGCTCGTCCTTCGTCAAGCAGGTCCTGTCGGAAAAGGTCGCGGACCGTGCCGTTCTTCTCGAACCCGTCGACGAGGCGAGCTTCGACACGGTCACGGCCCCGGTTTTCGAGTATCTCGACGAACTGCACCCGCTGATGTGGCGGCAGGGTCGCGCCTATCCGCAGAATTATCCGGCCATGAGGCAGCTTCTCGCCGACAACGAGGTCGACATCATCTTCGCATTCAATCCGGCCGAAGCCTCGTCGGCAATCGCCAATGGCGAATTGCCCGACACCGTCCGCTCCTTCACCTTTCCGGGCGGCACGCTCGCCAACACGCATTTCGTCGCCATCCCGTATAATTCGTCGGCAAAGGAAGCGGCGCTCGTCACCGCCGACTTCCTGATTTCCCCGGAAGCGCAGGCGCGCAAGCAGGACCCGGCCGTGTGGGGCGACCCGACCGTGCTGGCGCTCGACAAGCTTAATACCGACGACCGCGCCCGCTTCGACGCGCTCGACCTCGGCATTGCGACACTTGCGCCGGACGAACTCGGCCCCGCCCTCGACGAGCCGCATCCAAGCTGGATGGACCGGCTCGAGGATGAGTGGCGCCGGCGCTACGGCGTCGCCAATTGATCAAGCGGCGTGACGGTCTCGCGCGCCTTGCGCGGATCGGCCCGCCGCTGACGCTGGCAATCCTCGCCGGGCCGATTATCGCCGGTCTCGCGGGCACCATCCTGCCGGCCTTCGGCTATCTCCCGGCGCTCGGCGGAACGGCGTTCGGCACGGATGCCTTCGCCACTCTCTTCGCCATGCCCGGCATCGCCCGCTCCGCCGTGCTCAGCCTGAGCACCGGCCTCGCCTCGGCCGGCCTGTCGCTGCTCATCGTCATGGTCTTCGTCGCCGGATGGGCCGGAACGCGCTCGTTCGCCCGCGTCCAGTCGATGATCTCGCCGCTCCTGTCGGTTCCGCATGCAGCGGCCGCCTTCGGCTTCGCCTTCCTGATCGCGCCCTCCGGCCTTCTTGCCCGCCTCGTCTCGCCCGGCCTCACCGGCTGGACGCGCCCGCCCGACCTTCTCGTCCTCAACGACCCTGCCGGACTGGCGCTGATCGCCGGCCTCGTCGTCAAGGAAGTGCCATTCCTCCTCCTCGTCACCCTCGCCGCTTTGCCGCAGGTGCGGCTCACCGAAACGCGCGCGCTCGCCGCCGCACTTGGCTATGGCCGCATCGCCGGCTTCCTCTATCTCGCCTGGCCGGCGATCTACCGTCAGATCCGGCTTGCCGTCTTCGCGGTCATCGCCTTCGCGGCATCGGTCGTCGACGTCGCCATCATCCTCGGTCCCAGCACGCCGGCGACGCTCGCCGTGCGGCTGGTCGGCTGGATGAACGATCCGAACCTGTCGATGCGCTTCGTCGCCTGTGCCGGCGCCTTGCTGCAACTCGCCGTCGTCGCCGCCGCGCTGGCGCTCTGGGTCCTCGCCGAGCGCCTCTTTGCCCGTCTGCGCGAGGCGCTGGTCGCCCGCGGCACGCGGATGCGCCACGATGCCGGCCTTCGTCACGGCGCGCTCGGGCTGATGACGGCGTCGGGCGCGATCGTCCTCGCCGGCCTCGTCGCGCTTGGCCTCTGGTCCGTCGCGGGCCTCTGGCCGTTTCCGCAGCCCCTGCCTTCGACCTTCATGCTCAAGCCGTGGATGGAGACGCTGCCGCGCGTGTCGAGGCCGCTTGGAACCACGCTTGCCGCCGCCGCCCTGTCGACCCTCGTCGCCATCGCGCTGACACTGCTTTGCCTCCTGCGCGAGCGGGACACGGGCCGAACGGGCGGGCGCAAGGCGCTCACCTTCATCTACCTGCCGCTGATCGTGCCGCAGGTCGCCTTTCTGTTCGGGCTGCAGTTCCTGTTTCTGTCGCTCGGTTTCGTCGCCAGCTTCCCCGGCCTCGTCCTGGCGCATCTGATCTTCGTGCTGCCCTATGTCTTCCTCTCGCTCTCCGATCCCTGGCGCGCATTCGACCGACGCTACGAGGCCATCGCCGCCGGCCTCGGCAAACATCGCTGGCGCACGCTTTTCGCCATCCGCCTGCCGATGCTCGCGCGCCCGATCCTCACCGCCGCCGCCGTCGGCTTCGCCGTCTCGGTCGGCCAATATCTGCCGACGCTCCTGATCGGCGCCGGGCGCCTGCCGACCATCACCACCGAAGCCGTCGCGCTCGCCTCGGGCGGTGCGCGGCGCACAATCGGCATCTACGCCTTCCTGCAAATGCTGCTACCCGCCATCGGCTTTGCCATTGCGATCGGCCTGCCGGCCCTGCTATTTCGCAACCGCCGCGCCATGCAATGAGATGAATCCATGAACGGGCTGACGCTCGACGCCATCACGATCGCGCTCGGCCAGCGTCCCCTGCTGGCGATTTCCGCGCGCGTCGCGCCCGGCGAGACGCTCACGGTCATGGGCCCCTCCGGCTCCGGCAAATCGACGCTGCTCGCCTATATCGGCGGCTTCCTCGCGCCCGAGTTCTCGGCGTCCGGCCGCGTCTTCTCGGACGAGACGGAGATCACGAACCTTCCCGCCGAAGACCGGCACGCCGGCCTCCTCTTTCAGGACCCGCTCCTGTTCCCGCACATGTCCGTCGCCGGCAACGTCGCCTTCGCTTTGCCGGCAAACATCAAGGGCCGCGCCGCGCGTCTCGAACACGCACAGATGGCCCTCGCCGACGTCGACCTCGCCGAGTTCGGCCCGCGCGACCCCGCCACCTTGTCGGGCGGGCAGAAGGCGCGCGTCGCGCTCGCCCGCACCCTCGTCTCGCATCCGCGCATGATGCTTCTCGACGAACCCTTCTCCAAACTCGACGCCGGCCTGCGCGCGCAGATTCGCGAACTCGTCTTCGCCAAGGCGCGGGCGGCGATGCTGCCCGTCATCCTCGTCACCCATGACGAAGCCGACGCCCATGCGGCCGGCGGGCAGGTGATCACCATCGGCGAAGACGCATGAGCCTGCCGCGCCTGCCCGTCAGCGACGTCCTCGACGAGCTCTCTGCCGCGCTGGCGGCCTCGGGCAAGGCCGTTCTCGTCGCCCCGCCCGGCGCCGGCAAGACGACGATCGTCCCGCTCCACCTCCTGCAATCGGGCCTCGCCGGCAACGGCCGCATCCTGCTCCTCGAACCGCGCCGCCTCGCCGCCCGCGCCGCCGCGCGGCGGATGGCGAGCCTGATCGGCGAGGAGGTCGGCGGAACGGTCGGCTATGCGATGCGCATGGATTCGAAGTCCGGTCCGAAGACGCGCATCCTCGTCGTCACCGAGGGCATTCTTGCCCGCATGATCCTCGACGATCCCGAACTTTCCGGCATCTCGGCGATCCTGTTCGACGAGTTCCACGAGCGCTCGCTCGATGGCGATTTCGGCCTCGCCCTCGCGCTCGACGTCGCCGGCGCGCTGCGCCCGGACCTGAAGCTCCTCGTCATGTCCGCCACCATCGATGGCGCGCGCGTCGCCTCGCTTCTCGGCGACGCCAAGGTGATCACCAGCGAGGGCCGCAGCTTTCCCGTCGAAATCCGCCATCGCGACCGGCCGTCGACAGTCCGGATCGAGGACGCGATGGCCGACACGATCCGCTCCGTGCTTGCAGAGGAAGCCGGCAGCATCCTCGCCTTCCTCCCCGGCCAGCGCGAGATCGAGCGCACCGCCGAACGCCTGGAAGGCCGCATCGGCGCCGATTGCGATATCATCCCGCTTTACGGCGGTCTCGTCGGCAAGGCGCAGGACGAAGCGATCCGCCCGCCCGCGCCCGGCCGGCGCAAGATCGTCCTCGCCACCTCCATCGCCGAAACCTCGATCACCATCGACGGCGTGCGCATCGTCATCGATTCCGGCCTCTCCCGCGTGCCGAAATTCGAACCCGCGACCGGCCTGACGCGGCTCGAAACCGTACGCGCCTCGCGCGCCTCGGCCGACCAGCGCGCGGGCCGCGCCGGCCGCACCGAGCCCGGTATCGCGATCCGTCTCTGGCGCGCCGAACAGACCGCATCGCTCGCCCCGTTCTCGACACCAGAAATCCTCGAGGCCGACCTCTCCGGCCTCCTCCTCGACGCCGCCGCCTTCGGCGTCACCGACCCCGCCACCCTCGCCTTCCTCGACCCGCCACCCCCCGCCGCACTCGCCGAAGCCCGCTCGCTCCTCGTCAGCCTCGGCGCACTCGATCGCCAAGGCCGGCTGACGGACGCCGGCAACCGCATGCGCAAGCTGGCGCTCCCGGTCCGCCTCGCGCACATGGTCGCCGAAGCCGCAGACCCCCGCCTCGCCGCCCGCCTCGCCGTCCTCCTGACCGAACGCGGCCTCGGCGGCACCGGCATCGACCTCGAAACCCGTCTGCGCCGCTTCGCCGGAGAAAAAGGCCAGCGCGCGGATGCTGCGCGGGAGATGGCAAAACGGCTGGCGGGTTCCGCGTCGAGACCTCCACCCCGCACCCCTCCCCACAAGGGGGAGGGAGACGCAAACGCCACCGCCATCTCCCGCACCTCAACGCCCGGCTCCACGTCCCAAGACAAGGCACCAAAGCCAACGTCTCCCGCCCCCTTGTGGGGAGGGGTGCGGGGTGGGGGTCCAAACGAAAAGCAGTCCACCTCCCCCGGCGCGACCCTCCTCCTCGCCTACCCCGACCGCGTCGCCAAGGCCCGCGGCGCACACGGCCATTTCGTCCTCGCCAACGGCCGCGGCGGCACCATCGATGCGACAGACTCCCTCGCATCCGCCCAATTCCTTGTCGTCGCAGACCTTCAAGGCCGCGCCCAGAACGCCCGCATCGCCTCCGCCGTCGCCATCACCGAGGACGACATCCGTGCCCTCTGCGCCGATCGAATCGAGACCACGCGCGAAACCCAGTTCGACCCCCCCAAGGGCTCGGTGCGCGTGCGCGAAACCGAGCGCCTCGGCGCCATCATCATCGCCGAGCGCCAGTTACCCGCGCCGAAGGGACCGGATGCCGACCGCGCGATCCTCGACGCCGTCCGCCAGCACGGCATCGCCATCCTGCCCTGGGACAGGTCGAGCGAAACGCTGCGCGCCCGTCTCGGCTGGCTCCATCGCGGCCTCGGCGATCCATGGCCGGACGTCGGCGACGATGCGCTTCTCGCCCGCCTCGACGACTGGCTTCTCCCCTTCCTCACCGGCGAGGCAAACCTCGGCCGCCTTCCCGGCTCCGCCCTTCACAACGGCCTGATGTCGCTCGTTCCCTACGAACTCCATCGCAAGCTCGAAACGCTCGCGCCGACCCATTACGACGCGCCCTCCCACAGCCGCCTGCCGATCCGCTATGATGCCGACTGGCCGGTGCTCGCCATCCGCGTTCAGGAACTCTTCGGGCTCGACGCCCACCCGTCGATCGCCAACGGCACCGTGCCGATGACGCTCGAACTCCTCTCCCCCGCACATCGCCCCATCCAGACGACGCGCGACCTGCCCGGTTTCTGGCGCGGCTCATGGGCCGATGTGCGCGCAGACATGCGCGGGCGCTATCCGAAGCATGTCTGGCCGGAAAACCCGCTCGAGGCGCAGGCGACCGCGCGCGCCAAGCCGCGCGGCACGTAGCCGTGCGACATGAGCGCCCTTGGCGTTTTCCCGCGCGCGCCGCATAACGTCCTCATGGTCGAAGAATTGCGCGCGCCGGACCCCCGGCACCTCCATCACATCCGCCTCAACACGCTGATCCGGCTGCGCTGGCTCGCCGTCGTCGGCCAGAGCGCGGCGGTTCTGGTCGTGGCCTTCTGGCTGCAGTTTCCCGTCCAGGTCTCGCTCTGCTTCGCGCTGATCGGCTGCTCGGCGTGGCTCAACCTTCTGCTCGCCTTCCGCTATCCCGCCACGCATCGCCTGCCGCCGCTCGCCGCGCTCGCGATCCTCACCTTCGACGCGCTGCAGCTCGGCGGGCTGCTCTACATGACCGGCGGACTGACCAATCCCTTCGCGCTCCTGATGACCGCGCCGGTCATCATCTCCGCGACCTCGCTGCCGCTGCGCTGGACGGCGATGCTGGGCACGCTGGTCATCGCAATGGCAACCGGCCTTGCTTTCTTCCACCACCCGCTGCCGTGGTTTCCGGGCACCGAACTGACCATGCCGATCATCTATGTGGCCGGCATCTGGATGGCGATCGTCTCGTGCCTCGCCTTTACCGCCTTCTACGCCTTTCGCGTAGCGGAGGAAGCGCGGCTTCTGGCCACCGCGCTCGCGGCGACCGAACTCGTCCTCCAGCGCGAGCAGCACCTCTCCGCCCTCGACGGGCTCGCCGCCGCCGCCGCGCACGAACTCGGCACACCCCTCGCCACCATCGCGCTCGTCGCCAAGGAAATGGAGCGGGCGCTCGGCAACGATCCGCGCTATGGCGAGGACGTCACGCTCCTGCGCTCCCAAAGCGAACGCTGCCGCGCGATCCTGAAGCAGCTCACCAGCCTGTCGTCGCAGGGCGAGGCACACATGGCGCGGCTGCCCTTCACCTCGCTGATCGAGGAGGTGATCGCGCCGCACCGCGATTTCGGCATCGCGATCCAGCTCAAGCCGCAGGACTGCAAGGGCCCGGAGCCGATCGGCCGGCGCAATCCGGGCGTCATCTACGGGCTCGGCAACCTCGTCGAAAACGCCGTCGATTTCGCCCGCGAAACCGTTTCCATCAACTGGAGCTGGGACATGGACACCGTCTCGCTCGAAATCCTCGACGATGGCGAGGGCTTTCCCCCCGAAATCCTCGACCGGATCGGCGAGCCCTACATGACCAAGCGCTCCGCCGCCGTTTCTGCCGGAGGCGGGCTCGGCCTCGGGCTTTTCATCGCCAAGACGCTGCTCGAGCGTTCGGGGGGCACCGTTCGCTTCGGCAATGCGGCGACGCCCGGCCAGGGCGCGATCGTCCGCGTCAACTGGCCGCGTGCGATTCTCGACGCAAATGCGGCGAAATCAGCCTTCGACGAGCCGGAAACGTTGGAAAATCCGGCGGTTCCGCCTAAATAGAGGCGGAAACGGGACATTCGAAAAATGATCGAAGACGACGCCACCATCGACCATGCCGACCTCGGACCGGATGCCACGCTGCTTCTGGTCGATGACGACAAGCCCTTCCTGACGCGCCTCGCCCGCGCGATGGAAAGCCGCGGCTTTACGGTCGATACGGCCGAAAGCGTCGAGGAAGCGGTGGGCAAGGTCCGCGCCGCGCCGCCCGCCTATGCGGTGGTCGACATGCGGCTCGGCGACGGCAACGGGCTCGACGTCGTCTCCGCCATCCGCGACAAGCGAGACGATTGCCGCACCATCATCCTCACCGGCTACGGAAACATCGCGACAGCGGTCAACGCCGTGAAGCTCGGCGCCGTCGACTACCTCTCCAAGCCCGCCGATGCCGACGACGTCTACGCCGCGCTGACCCGCCAGACGGGCGAAAAGGCCGCGCCGCCGGAGAACCCGATGTCCGCCGACCGCGTCCGCTGGGAGCACATCCAGCGCGTCTACGAGATGTGCGACCGCAACGTCTCCGAGACCGCCCGCCGCCTCAATATGCACCGCCGCACCCTGCAGCGCATCCTCGCCAAGCGCGCCCCGCGATAGGGCGCGCCCGGCATCCGCCTCCTAATGGCGGAAGTGCCGCATTCCGGTGAACACCATCGCGATCCCATGCGCGTCCGCGGCCGCGATCACCTCGTCGTCGCGCATCGAGCCGCCCGGCTGGATCACCGCCGTCGCGCCCGCCTCGATCGCGGCGATCAGCCCGTCGGCAAAGGGGAAGAACGCGTCCGACGCGACGACCGAACCCTTGGTCTTCGGCTCGGCCCAGCCGGCCGCTTCGGCCGCGTCCAATGCCTTGCGCACCGCAATGCGCGAGGAATCCACCCGGCTCATCTGCCCGGCGCCGATGCCGACCGTCGCGCCGTCGCGCGCATAGACGATCGCGTTCGACTTCACATGCTTGGCGACCCGGAACGCGAAGCGCAGATCGGCTATCTCAATCTCTGACGGCGCGCGCTTTGTCACCACCTTCAGGTCGAGATCGTCGACGACGCCGTTGTCTCTGCTTTGCACCAGCATGCCGCCCGCGACGGACTTGAACGCCAGACCCGCCGCGCGTGGATCGGGCAGTCCGCCCGTCACCAGCAGGCGCAGATTCTTTTTCGCCGCCACCAGCGCTGCCGCTTCTTCGGAAGCCTCCGGCGCGATGATGACTTCCGTGAACGTCTTGACGATCTCCTCCGCCGCCTCGGCGTCGAGCAACCCGTTCAGCGCAACGATGCCGCCGAATGCCGAAACCGGGTCGCATTCGAGCGCCTTCAGGTAGGCGTCCTTCAACGTCCCGCCGGTGCCGACCCCGCACGGATTGGCGTGCTTGATGATCGCGACCGCCGCGCCCGCTTGCGGCGCGAATTCGCCGACCAGCTCGAACGCGGCGTCGGTGTCGTTGATGTTGTTATAGGAAAGCTGCTTGCCCTGAAGCTGCCGCGCCGTCGCGACGCCCGGCCGCGCGTCGCCATTGACGTAGAACGCCGCCTTCTGGTGCGGGTTCTCGCCATAGCGCATCACGCTTTCCAGCCTGCCGCCGAACGCACGCGAGGCCGGCGCCTCGATTTCCAGCGCCTCAGCGAACCAGCCCGAAATCGCCGCGTCATAGGACGCCGTGCGGGCATAGGCCTTGGCTGCGAGTTCCTGCCGGAAGCGATAGCCCGTCTCGCCGCCATTTGCCTTCAGCGTCTCCACCAGACGGCCATAGTCGGTCGGGTCGGTCACGATCGCCACATAGGCGTGGTTCTTCGCCGAGGCGCGCACCATGGCCGGCCCGCCGATGTCGATGTTCTCCACCGTCGCCGCATAGTCCCCGCCTGCGCGCCGCACCTCCTCGAAGGGGTAGAGGTTGATGATCGCCAGGTCGATCGGCCCAATGCCGTGGGCCTCCATGGCGGCCCTGTGCTCGGCGTCGTCGCGAATGGCGAGCAGCCCGCCATGGACGGATGGATGCAGCGTCTTCACCCGCCCGTCCATGATCTCGGGAAAACCGGTCAGGTCGGACACATCCTTCACCTTCAACCCCGCCTCCGCGATCGCCTTCGCCGTACCGCCCGTCGAAACGAGTTCGATCCCGAGCGCGACGAGTTCACGCGCCAGGTCGATGAGGCCGGTCTTGTCGGAAACGGAAAGAAGCGCGCGTGAAACGCGCACGCGGTCGGGTGCGGGAATGTTCTTCGACGCGACGGCCATGGCGGATGTCCTTTGGGCAAGCGGGAGATGCGCTTCGCCTATCACACATCGGCGGTGAATCAACCGGAACATGGGAGAGTATTGCGCTCCGTCACACCCCCCTCTGACCTCCCGGCCATCTCCCCCTCAAGGGGGGAGATCAATCACGTCATCGTTTCGCCCTGTCCTGCAATTGTCGAACGGACATTGAAGCGCGTGATCTCCCCCCTTGAGGGGGAGATGCCCGGCAGGGCAGAGGGGGGTGCGCCGGAGCGCAAGGCTTCAAACCTTCTCCACCCGCGTAAACCGCCAGGCCACCTCCGGCAGCACCGAAGGATCGATCTCCACCACCAACTGCCGCGACCGTCGCGGCCCGCCGATCGAGGCGAAGAACATCGATTCCTCGACCACCGGCGCGACGCCCTCGACGTCGACCGTCCAGATATCCGTCACGTTCCCCTTGAGGACGAGTTGCCCGCGCTCGTTGCGGAAGACGCCGATGTCGGGATGGAGATGAAACCGGATCTGCACCGTCATGCCCGGCCCCGGCCGCGCGACCCCGTTGCGGTCGGTGAAGAACCGGTCCGTGCCCTCGAAGACGTCGCCGCCTGCCGCCAGCATCAGTTCGCGCTCGTGCACGATACCGAAGCGCTGCACATAGCCGTCATGGCTCGCCGAGACGCCGTGGATGCCGGGACTGTCGAAACGTTTCGCGCGCACCTTACGGATCGGCCCGATCAGCGGCGAGCCGACCATGGCGCGCAGCCGGTTCGGCAGGTTGAAGCGCGCCGAAGAAGTTTCGTTGACGGTCGCGGTCGAATGCGCCGCCGTCGAGCGCGAGAGCAGCCGGAAATCCTCGGCGCCGAAACTGTCGACGCCGCAATTGACGATGAAATGGTGCCGTCCCGACGACATCTCGAAGGACAGGCATCCCGCCTGCGCCTCGTGGCTGACATCTGGCGGCGGCGGGGCGCCGGTATCGGCGATGATCGTCGTGCCGCCCATCACCAGCCGATCGTAGCCGCCATGCGAGGCGTGCAGGATCGGCGCACCGCCGGTGTCGTCATGGTGCAGGATCGCCGCCACGCGGTCGTGGCTCGTCGCGCCCATGCCGTTGAAGCGCGCCAGAACCCCGTCCTGATGCCGGAAGAAACGCAGCGCCGGCAGCATCCGCTCGATGGCGTTGATCAGCGCGTCTGGCGGTGCCTCGGCCTGGTTGAAATAGGTCTGTCGCAGCGGCAACAGGTCGGCCAACAGCTCCAGCACGGCACCCGGATTGCGCGAGATGTGGACGCCGTCCGGCAGGATCTGCCGGTCGAGTTCCAGCGCCAGCGCCTTCGAAGCCGCATGAAGCCGTGCCGGCGACGAGGGCAGCGAGAGCGTCGCGAATGCGATCGCGATCCGCGCGCGCAACCGTTCCTCGCCATCGGGCATTTCGCCGGCGACGGCGCGCAGATAGCGCATCTGCACGGCGAGCGATTTCAGGAAGGCGCGGTAGAACTGGATGTCGGCGCCGGCAAGCACGATCGAAGAGTGCTGCAGCCAGGCGATCAGCCGCTTGGCGACCGTCGCCGGCGCCCAGGCCGGACCGTTGATCCGGCGTCCATGGATCGCGATCCAGTCGGAAACGAGCGCACGCGCATTGCCGGCAGCAAGGTTGGTTTCGGCGGCGCGCATGTGGCGCAGCCAGCGAAAGGCGTGCAGCGCTTCCAGCCATGCTGCCGGCGCGCGCTCGGCCCGAAAGGGCGACGTGCCGCCCGTCGCAACCACGGCACCTGCAAGCGGAAAGCGGCCGCGATAGAATTCCTGCGCCAGCGCGCCGTCGGCGAGCCGCAAATCCGGCGGGGCGATCAGGATGCGTTGCGGCGTGCGGCCAGAAAAGCGCCAGCGATAGAGCGGACCCGAACGCAGACGCCGACGCGCGCGGCGCCATGCCTCGCTCGCCACGAAACCCCACAATTGGGGATCGTAGTTCAACGCCATTGCCAAGACCCCGACCTCCTCATCGCCGCTCCGCGATGCAGCCCCGAGCACGCGTCCCCGGCGGAAATACAGGTTGCAGGGCGACTTGCGATGCTCGCAATCAAGGAATCATAGCTGATTCAAGTGGTTGTGCGAAGGTCAAATGCGTTTCAAATTGGAACGCTTCATCCCTTGACCCGTAACCGTACGGCATAGAATCCGTCGAGCCCCGCGCGCTTGGGGTCTGGATCGGGCAGCCCGGCGGGCGTCGTGCGCACCGCGCCATCGGCATCGAGGAAGCCGTCGACGATCGCAAACTCCCCAGCGGCGAAGGGCATCCGCTCCAGCTTTGCGTTCTCCTTGAGCGCCGTCGCGATCATCGCCTCGCCCTCTTCGGGGTCAAGCGAGCAGTTGCAGAACAGGATCATTCCGCCCGGCTTCACCAGCGTCGCAGCATGGTCGAGCATCCGTCGCTGCAGCCCGGCGAGCCGCGCGACGTCCTCCGGCGTCTTCGTCCACAGCACATCCGGATGCCGACGGATCGTCCCCGTCGAGGAGCACGGCGCGTCGAGCAGAACGGCATCGTAAAGTTCGTCCGGCCGATGCTCGAAAAGGTCGGCGACGACGATCTCGGCGTCGAGCTTCAGCCGCTCCAGATTGCCGGCAAGCCGCTTCGCCCGGTTTGGCACCTTCTCGACCGCGACGACCCTGGCACCCGCCTGCGCAAGCTGCGCCGTCTTCCCGCCCGGCGCGGCGCAGATGTCGGCGACGCGCAGACCCGCAATGTCGCCCATCAGCCGCGTCGGCAGAGCGGCGGCGGCATCCTGCACCCACCATTCGCCGTCGGCAAATCCGGGAAGCTCCGAAACCGGTCCCTCGATCGAGGTCAGCCGCACCGAGCCCGTCGGCAGCACGAAGCCGCCGAGCTTTTCGGCCCAGCCCTCCGGGTCCGATTTCACTGTCAGGTCGATCGCCGCCTCGTGCCGGTGCATGTCGAGGATCGCGCGCGCACGATCCGGGCCGTAAGCGGCGTCCAGCCGCTCGGCGAACCAGTCCGGTGCCTCCACCGTCTTTGCCAGCACGGCCGGCAGCGCACGCTCCTTGCGCCGCCCGATCTCGCGCAGGATGGCGTTGACGAGGTTGGCGAAGCGCCGCGTGCGCGGATCGCCCTTGGCGTGGGTGACGGCAAGGTCCACCGCCGCGCTGTCGGGAACGTCGAGGAACAGGAGCTGCGCCGCGCCGACATGGAAGATGTGGTTCAGCGCCGCCGCGTTCGACGGCAGCTTCCGGTCGAGCCGCGCATCGATCAGTGCCTGGATCGACATCCGGTGCCGCAGGGCCGTCGTCAGGATCGCGCGCACCAGCCCACGGTCGCGCGCATCAAGCGCGCGATATTGCGGATGACCGTGTTCGCCGTCCGTCAGTCCATCGAGCGGTGTCTTCGTATCGATAACCGCGCCAAGCAGGCGCGCGGCGACATGCCGGGCGGTCAGGCCAGGCGTGTCGTCATCGGTTTCGGTGTGCTGCGGCTTCCTGCGGGCGGCCTTCACCGCGCTCACGACCACGGACCCCGCGGGCCGGAGGGCGAATTGCCGCCCCACGGACCGCTGGCTGGGGTCGTAGCCGCCGCCTGCGGCGTGAACTCGCCCTGCATCTTCATCAGCGCAGCGATGCGGTTTTGCGTGTCCGGGTGGGTGGAGAAGAGATTGTCCATCTTCTCGCCCGACAGCGGATTGATGATGAACATGTGCGCCGTCGCCGGGTTGCGCTCGGCATTGTCGTTGCGCAGGCGGCCTGCGGAACTCGCGATCTTGTTCAGCGCCGAGGCAAGCGATTGCGGGCTGCCGCAGATTTCCGCGCCGCGCCGGTCGGCCGCATATTCGCGGGTCCGGCTGATCGCCATCTGCACCATCATCGCCGCCAGCGGCGCGACGATCATCGCGACCAGCACGCCGATGAAGCCGAGCGGATTGTTGTTGTTGCCGCGAAAGAAGAACGCGAAATTCGCCAGCATCGAGATGGCGCCGGCGATCGTTGCGGTGATGGTCATCGTCAGCGTGTCGCGGTTCTGCACATGTGCCAGCTCGTGCGCCATCACGCCCGCCACCTCGTCATAGGAGAGCCGGTCGAGCAGCCCCGTCGTCGCCGCGACGGCGGCGTTCTGCGGGTTGCGGCCGGTGGCGAAGGCGTTCGGCTGGTCCTCGCGGATCAGATAGACCTTCGGCATCGGAAGCTGCGCGCGGGCCGCGAGATCGCGCACCATGCCGTAATATTCGGGCGCCGAACGCTCGTCGACCTCGACGGCATTGTGCATGCGCAACACCATCTTGTCGGAGTTCCAGTAGGAAAAGAGGTTCATCGCCGCCGCGACGAAAAAGGCGATCATCATGCCGCCCGAGCCGCCGATCAGGTAGCCGACGCCCATGAAGAGCGCGGTCATGAACGCCAGAAGCATGGCGGTGCGCATGATGTTCATCTCGTTGTCCTGTCCTCGTTCGTCGGGCGGTCGCAAAGCGCGTGAATGCGGCCTATATGATGGGAAGATCAAGCCCTTGTTTCAATATCGCAGCCTTGAAGACCCCATGTCCGACCAAGCCGACGCCCCCGCCCCCCGCATTCTCAGCGAAGCCGCTCGCCGTGCGCTGGCCGAGGCCGAAGCGCGCCGGCGCGAATACGACGCCGCCGAGGCCGATCTGCCGGTCGAAAAAGGCGGCCGCGGCGGGCGCGATCCGGCCCGCTACGGCGACTGGGAAGTGAAGGGTCGCGCAAGCGATTTCTAATCTATCGTCCGCCCAACGAATTGCGGCGTCGCGGAAGGAACAGGCGGGCACGAGCCGGCGTTAGGCACACGACATCTACCACGAAAGGTTGTGCCATGCTGATCCGCCTGGGTTACGAAATCGGGATTTCCTGCGCGCAGCCGACCCCGATGATCCTCTCGCTCGACCTCCACCCCCATCGTCGGGCCGACATCCGCTGGCAAAGCGGCGTCACCTCGCATCCGATGGTGCCGATGCGCACCTATGTCGACCAGTTCGGCAATCGCTGCCGCCGCCTCATCGCGCCCGAGGGCGACTTCACCGTGCGCTACGACGCCGTGGTCGAGGATTCGGGCGAGGCGGACGTCATCGCCGAGGATGCCGGCGAAGTCCCGGTCGACCACCTGCCCGCCGAAGCGCTGATCTATCTCCTCGGCAGCCGCTATTGCGAGACCGACCTGATGACGCCGATCGCCTGGCAGTTGTTCGGCAACGTCGAACCGGGCTGGCAGCGCGTGCAGGCGATCTGCGATTTCGTCCACAACCGCATCTCGTTCAGCTACGGCTACGCCCGCGCCAGCCGCACCGCCGGGCAGGCCTATGACGAGCGCGTCGGCGTCTGCCGCGACTTCGCCCATCTCGCCGTGACCCTCTGCCGCGCGATGAACATCCCGGCCCGCTACGCAACCGGCTATCTCGGGGACATCAACGTGCCCGCCGACCCCGCCCCGATGGACTTCTCCGCCTGGTTCGAAGTCTATCTCGAAGGCGGATGGTACACGTTCGACGCGCGCCACAACGTGCCGCGAACGGGGCGCGTGGTCCTCGCGCGCGGCCGCGACGCCACCGACGTGCCGATCGTCCACACATTCGGCGCCCATCAATTGCTGAAGTTCGAGGTGTGGACCTACGAGCAGAAGTCCGAGCCGGTGGCCACCGAACTTCGCCGCGCACCCCGCGCTGCCGACGCCCCGCTCAGCCTTTCCGCCTGAGCCTCTTGCCAGATCGATGCAGATAGGAATAAATGCCGTATGGCTTTTATTCCTATCTTGCTTCTGGCGCTTTTCGCCCTCCCCGCCCACGCCGCCGAAATCGCCGGTCCCGTCCGTGCGAGCCTGGTGCGCGTCATCGACGGCGATACGGTCGAGGCCGACGTCCATGTCTGGCCGGGCCACACGGTGCGCGTGTCCGTTCGCCTGCGCGGCATCGACGCGCCCGAACTGCGCTCGCGCTGCGAGGCGGAAAAGCTGGCGGCGCTCGACGCGCGCGACACCCTCGCCGGCCTGCTCGCCTCCGGCGCCTTCCACGTCCGCAATGTCGATGGCGACAAGTTCTTCGGCCGCGTCGTCGCCGATATCGAGACGCCGGAAGGAGACGGTATCGTCGAGCGCCTCCTCGAGGTCGGCCTCGTCCGCCCCTATGACGGCAAGGCTCGCGCCTCCTGGTGCGACTGACGTCCCGAAACGGGACGGCGGCGGCGCCGGATTGGGACGACCGTAAAGGCACCGCGAAATCCCCACCCGAAAATTAACCGGGCGCTAACCCTAACGGCCGGTAAACGACAGCGCTTTCAATGCGTTACTGCTTCAAGACGCCGAAATCCCGCTTTCTGGCGTCGATCCTGCACCTCTTTTGGCAACCGGCCGCGGCGGCCGACGAGGAGAGACGGATGGCACGGTTTTCGAACATCTTGACGCGGTTCATGTCCGACCGGCGCGGCAATTTCGCGATTCTGACCGGCGCGGCCTTGTCCATGCTGGCGGTCGGTGCCGGCTTCGGCGTCAACACGGCGCAGCTCATGAACACCAAGTCGGCGCTGCAGAACGCGCTCGACGCCGCCGTCGCATCCACCGCCCGCGACCTGACGACCGGCGTGATCGCCGAGGCCGACGCCCGCGCCTCGGTCGAGGCGTTTCTCATCGCCAATGGCGGCGGCGCCTTCGCCCGCGAAGGCGCGGTCACGCTGGAGACGCTGACCGTCGACCGCACCGCACGCACCGTCGCGGCGACCGCCAAGGCCAATATCGACCTCGCCTTCCCGCTTTTCGGCGCCGAGAAGACCCGCGACATCGCCGTCACCACCGCCGCGCTCTACTCCGACCGCCGGATCGAGGTCGCAATGATGCTCGATGTCACCGGCTCGATGGCGGGCAGCAAGATCAGGGATCTGAAGAGCGCCGCCACCAATGCCGTCGACGCCCTGCTTGGCAGCCAGGACCCCCGCAATCCGCGCGTCCGCGTGTCCATCGTCCCTTATGCGGAAGCGGTCAATGTCGGCACGCTTGCATCCTCGTCGGTCGTCTTCCAGGAACGCAGGGGCGGGAGCGACCTGCCGCCTTATGTCGGCGCAAGCGCGCGCTATGTCTCCGACAACACCGGCAGCTTCACCGACAATTGCGCGACCGAGCGCAAGCTGCCCGACCTTTCGCCCGACTATTCCGACGCCAGCCCGATGACGCTGCGCGAGTATCCCGGCGACCCGAGCAGGAAGTATCACGCTCGCATCAATCGCGACGACCGCCTCGCCACGAAGGACTGCCCCAAGGCGACGATCGTGCCCCTGACCGCCGACGCCGATGCGCTGAAGCGCTCCATCAATGCCTTCAACGCAGTCGGCTACACGGCCGGCTCGATCGGCATCCAGTGGACGCAGTACATGCTGTCGCCCGAGTGGCGCGACACGATCCGCAACGCGCGGCTCGGTGCCGGCCCGGCAGACGCCGACCCGCAGGATGTCGGCAAGATCGCGATCCTGATGACGGACGGCCAGTTCAACACCGTCTTCGCCGGCGGCGATTCACGCCTGGGCGTCAATTCGCAGGGCCGCGCGGCCCGCAATACGGCCGAGGCGCTGTGCGACCGGATGAAGGCCGACGGCATCGAAATCTTCACCATCGGCTTCGACCTCGATAACCGTTCGATCCCTGCGCAGGACCGGCGCGACGCGAAAGCCGTGCTGAACGCCTGCGCAAGCGACGATACGGGCATCATCAAGCACTATTTCGAAGCCTCGACCGGCCCCGAACTCGATGCCGCCTTCCAGGAAATCATCAGCAACACCGAGCGGCTGTTCCTGACCATGTAGACATGCAGGCAACAAAAAAAGGGCCGGTCTCGCCGACCGGCCCTTCCGTGTCTCTTATCCGCAGCGCGGCATCCGGGTCAGGCCCGGCCGCGCATCAACCCCGTCAGGAAGGCTGCTTCCCGAAAGGGCAATCCGCTCGGGCCACGCTACGGCTAACGATAACACTCGACATCGGATCACCTCCTTTCAGTTCGTTGAAAACGGCCCCAATGTGGGACCCGTCGCCGGCGATGGCAAGCCCCTTACGCGACGACTTCCCGGTGCCGGCTCTTCACGAAGGGCAAGAGCGCCAGCCCGATGATGAAGAGCGCGATGATCGGCGTCACGCCGACGCGCTGCGCGTCCACCGGCGAAAGGCCAAAGGCCTGCGACGCCGCCCAGCCGGTCACGAGCGCGATCGACAGCGGCCCGATGAAGCTCGTCGCCTTGCCCGACAGCGCATAGAGCCCGAAGGCTTCCGTCACCCGGTCTGTGTCGACCTGGTCGACGAGAAGCGTGCGCGAGGCGGCCTGGATCGACCCGCCCGCAGCCCCGATCAGGCAGCCGGCGAAATAGAACACCAGCACCGGCAACCCGCTTCCCTCGGCTACGGTCGTGAACAGCACTTGGCCCTGCGTCGTCGAGATGATGAGCGCGCAGCAAAGCGCGAGGATCACCGCCGACCACGCCACGACGATCTTCGGCCCGAAGCGCTGGTCCATCCGCCCGCCGACATAGGCGCCGATCGCCCCGGTAATGTTGGAGAGAATGCCGAAAATGCCGATCTGGATGATCGAAAGACCCAGCACGCCGGCCGCATAGATGCCGCCGAACGCATAAAGCGCGTTCAGCCCATCGCGGTAGAACATCGACGAGATCAGGAAGGAGAAGTAGCTGCGCTCGGACGGCAGGCGCTTCAGCGTCTGCTTCAGCTTCGAGAGCCCGTCGCGCACCGCGCCCTTGATCGCCGGCTTGCGCGTCACGTCGGGGGTAAAGAGGAACATCGGAATGATGAAGACGAGATACCAGAGCGCCGTCAGAGGCCCCGCCGCCCGGTCGCCCTCGCGCATCGCCGGGTCGAGCCCGAGCACCGGCTCCATCCCGATCAGCGTGCGCCCAGTTTCCGGCGAAGCCGACATGAAGCCCAGCACCATGATCAGCGAGATCAGCCCGCCGACATAGCCGAGCCCCCAGGCCGAGCCGGACAGTCGGCCGAGTTCGGAGCGCGGCACCAGCGTCGGCATCATCGCGTTGTTGAAGACCGCGGCATATTCCATGCCGAACACCGCGACCGCGATGATGACGAGTATCCAGGTCAGGTCGCTCATGCCCGGCGCGGCGAACCAAAGCATCCAGCAGCCCACGATGCCGATGACGGAAAACACCGCGATCCACGGCTTGCGCGGCCCGCTCGCATCGGCGATCGCGCCGAGAACGGGCGACGAAAAAGCGATCAGTAGCCCGCCGATCCCCGTCGCATAGCCCCAGAGCTCCTGTCCCCGCGCCGCATCCGGCGCGACGGCGGCGGCGAAATAGGGCGCGAAGACGAAGGTGATTATCAGCGTGTGAAAGGGCTGCTGCGCCCAGTCGAAGAACATCCAGCCCCAGATCGCGCGCCGCGGGGCGCGTTCGCTCATGTCAGAACTCAATATCGTCGTCCCCCATCATACTTGACGATTTCACCCCCTCCGTCCCTTCGGGCCACCTCCCCCGTAAACGGGGGAGGAACCACCGTTGCGGCCGCTCTCGACCCAGATCCTCCCCCGTTTACGGGGGAGGTGGCCCGAAGGGACGGAGGGGGCGCTCCTGACAATTCCCGACGCCTAGCCCGTCACCGTCACGTCCGCCAGATCAGCCATCAAACCCGCCGCGACGGTCAGGCGCGAGACGGTGATGTCGCCGCCTTCCGTCAGGCTTTGCAGCCGGTCGCGCGTGCGCGAAATCCGCATCCCACCCGCCTCGATCCAGGCCTCGACCGGCGCCTTTTCCTTCGGAAACGCGCTCAGCGCTGCCGCCGCGATCCCGCGTCGCGCTGCGTTGATCTGGTCGGTCGCGCGCGCCAGCGCCAGCCCGTCATAATAGTCGGACGGCGCGATCGAGCGCGCCGCGTCGGCGATGCGGCCGATCCTGAACGCGTCGGTGACGGCGAAGAACGCCTGCGCAGCCGTTTCCAGTTCCGCCTTCGCCGTCTCGGCTACCAGCGCGATGTCGGGAATGAGCTCGGTGACGTGAAGCTGCGCGATCCGCTCGGCCAGTTTCTGCGAGACACCGGCCTTGAGAAGAGCGTCCATGCGCTCGTCCTGCTTTTCCTGCGTGAACGGCGGCAGCATTTTCGCAAGCTTCGGCTCCAGCGCCTTGCGCGCGGCCTGCATCCCCTCGATCTCGGCGCCGATCGCATCGAAGGTCAGGTCGTTCTTCAGGAACCAGGCGCTCGCCGAGTGCACCAGCCTTCCGACCTGCTGGTAAAGCTCGAGCTGCGTCGCCCCGTCGATCTTGGCGTCCAGCGCGTCGATCTCGCCATAGAGCGCCGGCAGGTCGAACCCGTCGCGCACCACCGCAAAGGCCGCGACGATTTCCGCTGCGGAGCGCCCGGTAAGGTCCTGCAGCCGGCTGACGAAGGACGGACCGCCGCGATTGATCGCCTCGTTGGCGAGCAGCGTCGCGATGATCTCGCGGCGCAGCCGGTGCGACTTGATCGGCCCGGCGAACTTCTTGACCATCTTTTGCGGAAAATAGTCGAGAAGGTCGGCTTCGAGATGCGGATCGTCCGGCACCTTGCTCGCCACGATGTCATCGAAGAGCACGATCTTGGCGTAGGCGAGCAGCACGCCTATCTCGGCACGTGTCAGCGGGATGCCACGTGCTTCCCGCTCCGCCATCGCGGCCGCGGAGGGCAGCACTTCGACGTCGCGGTCGAGCAGGCCGCGCCCCTCCAGCGCCTCCATGAAACGTTCCTGATAGCCGAGGTCCGCCGCCCCGCGCAGCGCGGTCAGCGAGATCGCCAGCGACTGGCGGTAATTGTTGGCGAGCACCAGATGCGCCACTTCGTCCGTCATGTCGGCAAGAAGCTTGTCGCGGTTGGGCCTGGTCAGATCACCGGCGCGCATCGCCGAGGCGAGCGCGATCTTGATGTTGACCTCGACGTCCGACGAATTGACGCCGGCCGAATTGTCGATCGCGTCCGAATTGCAGCGCCCGCCATTCATGCCGTATTCGATGCGCGCGCGCTGGGTGACACCGAGATTGGCGCCCTCGCCGATCACCTTGGCGCCGACCTGTTTTGCCGTGATGCGCAGCGTGTCGTTCGCCTTGTCGCCGACATCCGCATTGCTCTCCGCCTCCGCCCGCACATAGGTGCCGATGCCGCCAAACCAGAGCAGATCTACCTTCGCCATCAGGATCGCGCGCATGATCTCGACTGGCGTCGCCGTCGTCGAGTTGAGCCCGATCGCGGCGGCGGCCGCCTTCGAAAGCTCGATCGACTTCTGGCTGCGCGAAACGATGATGCCGCCTTCCGACAGCTTTTCGCGGTCGTAGTCCTGCCAGCTCGACTGGCCCTTGTCGAAGAGCCGCTGCCGTTCCTCGAAGGACGACGCCATGTCCGGGTCGGGATCGATGAAGATGTCGCGATGGTCGAACGCCGCGATCAGCCGCGTCGCCTTCGAAAGCAGCATCCCGTTGCCGAACACGTCGCCCGACATGTCGCCGACGCCGGTCACGGTGAAGGGTTCGCTCTGGATGTCGCGGTTCATCTCGCGGAAATGCCGCTTCACCGCCTCCCACGCGCCGCGCGCGGTGATGCCCATCTTCTTGTGGTCGTAGCCCGCCGACCCGCCCGAGGCGAAAGCGTCGTCGAGCCAGAAGCCATGCGCCTGGCTGATCGCGTTCGCCGTGTCGGAGAACGTCGCCGTGCCCTTGTCGGCCGCGACGACGAAGTAAGGATCGTCCTTGTCATGACGCACCACGTTGGCCGGCGGCACCACGTGGTCGCCCTCGATATTGTCGGTGACGGAGAGAAGCGAGGTGATGAAGTTGATATAGGCCTTCTTCCCCGCCTCGAAGATTTCGCTGCGCGAACCGCCCGCCGGCAACTGCTTCGGGAAGAACCCGCCCTTGGCGCCGACCGGCACGATCACCGCGTTCTTCACCTGCTGCGCCTTGACGAGGCCCAAGACTTCGGTCCGATAATCCTGCGCCCGGTCCGACCAGCGCAAGCCCCCGCGCGCCACCGCGCCGAAGCGCAGATGGACGCCCTCGACCTCCGGCCCGTAGACGAAGATTTCCCGCCACGGACGCGGCGCGGGAAGGCCGCGCACGGCACGCGAATCGAGCTTCAGGGCCAGCGAGACGCCGTCCTTGTCGGGCGCGTAGA
Organism: Pseudomonadota bacterium; assembly: GCA_023389195.1. Lineage (GTDB taxonomy): Bacteria > Pseudomonadota > Alphaproteobacteria > Rhizobiales > Rhizobiaceae > Aliihoeflea. Next base: position 118,391 of record JAEWET010000016.1, on the reverse strand, counting down.
AATTGGTCCGCAAGGTCGATTGGATGAGGTTCAGATAGCGCCGGATGACGGCGTCATCATCGATTTGCGGCACCGATTCCAGCGCCGTTTCGATCGATTCGGCCGCATTTTGAGCTGAAACTTCGCTGTTTTCAGCTCGTTTCGGGTCGAAACGGGCCGAAAAAAGCGCAATCAGATGGCCTGCGATGGCAGGATAACGGTTCAGGACCGAGGCCACGAACTCCTGGTTCTGCGGAATCCCCGCCTGCTGGAGATAGCGGCCATAGGCTCGCAAGAGGCCGATGTTCCTCGCCGTCAGCCCCGCCGTCTGGACCAGCGCGGCATAGGAATCATTGTCGCTCTTGCCGTTCCAGACCGACAGGAACACCTCGGCCAGAAGCGCCCCGCCATCGGTCAAATCGATCTCGGCGCCGGATGCGCTTTCGAGCTCCATGTCGTGCAGGAAGACCGGCTTGGCACCCGCCCGCGCGATCTCGAACGTGCGTTCCGAAATCACCCGGAAACCCATGTTTTCCAGGAGCGGCACGCGCTTCGACAGCGCCACCGGTTCGCCCTGGTGATAGATTTTCAGCCCGGCATGAGACGCCGTTTCCGGCTTTTCGCGGTAGAAGTCGATCGCGATCGGCCGCTCGTCGCCGATGTCGGAAATGACAGCCGCATCGCGCATCGCGACCGCGGCGGAGAAGCTGTTGCGGTAGGTCTGGTCGAAGCCGGCGGCAAGCGCGGCGAGCTTCGGGTCGGCGCGGTTTTCCGTCACCTCCTCGCGCAGCGCATCGTCCCAGGTCCGCACGATGTCGCGGATGCCGGCCTCGAGCTCCGCCCCGTCGACCTTCGGCGTCTTGCCGCCCGAGCGGCCGATGATGAAATGGACGCGGGCGAGCGAGCCTTCGGGGAAGGCCGGATAATAGGCGGAAAGACGGCCGTCGAACGCCTTGACCAGATATTGCCCGATCCGCTCGCGCACGTCGGAATCGTAGCGGTCGCGCGGGACGTAGACGATGGCGGAGACGAAGCGATCGAACTGGTCGACGCGGTAGAGTGCGCGCACGCGCGGCCGCTCGCCCAGCGCCAGGATCGCTTCGGCGTGCTTGCGCAGGATCGGCACCGAAATCTGGAACAGCTCGTCGCGCGGGTAGGATTCCAGCACGTTGATCAGCGCCTTGCCCGAGTGGTCGGACGGATCGAAGCCGGACTTCTCGATCACCGCGGCCGCCTTGGACCGCAGGTAGGGGATCTTCATCACCGAGCGCGTGTAGGCGGTGGAGGTGAAGAGGCCGACGATGCGCAGTTCGCCCAGAAGCTTACCCTTCTGGTCGAAGGTCTTGACGCCGATATAGTCCAGATAGATGCGCCGGTGGACGACCGACTTGGCATTGGCCTTGGTGACGAGCAGCGCTTCGGGGCCGTAGAGGAAGGCACGGATTTCCGGCGTGGTCGTCACCGGCTCGCCGCCGCGCCGCAGCACGCGCACTTCCGGATCGGACAGGATGCCGAGCCCGCCCTTGGGCGAACGCTCCAGCGTGCCGGTCTCTTCGCCGCCCGAATAGCGCAGTTCGCGCATGCCGAGGAAGGTGAAATTGTCGTCGCGCAGCCATTCGAGGAAGGCGATGGCCTCGCCGACCTGCGCCTTGTCGATCGGCACCGGCTGGTAGCGGTATTCGGTGATCGCCTGGTCGAGCCGGGCCAGCATCGGCCGCCAGTTGGTCACCGCCAGCTTGACCTGCGCCAGCACGTGTTCCAGCCCACGCTTCAGCGCCTCGCACTCGTCCTGCGTCAGCTTCGCCACGTGGACGTGGATGATCGAGACGCGGTCGGTCGCGTCGTCGCCCTTGGCGCTGCCCGCCTCGCCCAGAAGCTCGGCGACGCCCTTCTTCTCGTGCCGCACGAGCACGACGGGGTGCAGGACGAGCGCAGCCTCTCCGGCCTGTTCGGTGATTTCGGCGAGGACCGAATCGAACAGGAAGGGCATGTTGTCGTTGATGACGGTGATGGCCGTGACGGCCCGGCCCTGCCGCTCGATCTCGCCCTCATTGTCGAGCACGATCAGGCTGTCGCCGCGCTTATGGTGCTTCAGCGCCCGGTAGGCGAGCGCGCCGGCGGTGGCGAACGCCTCGCCCGTATAGGCCTCGCGATCCTCCTCCGGCGCCCGCGCCTTGAAGAAGCCCGCGAGCTTTTCGGCGCCCGCCTCGGTCTTGACCTTCGATGCGGTTGCGGTCTTGCGCACAGCCATGGACGGCGATCTCCGATTTCGTCACGTTTTTCTTTCGAGACTAGAACATCCGCCGAGAAAGTGGCACCGGTTTCACGAAAATGAGCGACGCTGCGTCAGTTACAGACAAGTTTGATAGGGAGATGACAGCATGAGCGAACGGGTCACGGCACTGAACATCGAACAACCCGAATTGTCGGACGGCACGAAGGCCTATTTCGCCAAATGCGAGGAGAAGCTCGGACTGGTCCCCAACGTGCTGCGCGCCTATGCCTTCGACGAGAAGAAGCTGCGCGCCTTCACCGACATGTACAACGATCTGATGCTGGGCGAGTCAGGGCTTTCGAAGCTCGAGCGCGAGATGATCGCCGTCGCCGTCTCGTCGGTGAACCATTGCTACTACTGCCTCGTCGCCCACGGCGCGGCAGTGCGGCAATTGTCGGGCGATCCCAAGCTCGGCGAGATGATGGTGACCAATTATCGCGCTGCGGACCTGCCGGCGAAGCAGAAGGCGATGCTCGACTTCGCGGTCAAGCTGACCGAGAGCCCCGACAAGATCGAGGAAGCCGACCGCAAAGCCCTGCGCGATGCCGGCTTCTCGGATCGCGACATCTTCGACATCGCCTCGACGGTCGGGTTCTACAACATGTCGAACCGGGTGGCCGCGGCGATCGACATGCGCCCGAACGATGAGTACCACGCGATGGCGCGGTAGGGCTTGGCGTCGACATCTTTTTCGCAAACTGCGCCCCCCTCCACCGCCTTCGGCGGTCCCCCTCCCCCGCTTCGCAGGGGAGGAACAAGGTCGCGGCCATTCTCGACGGTTAGTCCTCCCCCGTTCACGGGGGAGGTGGCCCGGAGGGTCGGAGGGGGCGCGGTGCCCCACGCGATTTCCTACTCCGCCTCGCTCTTCAGCGGCCGCGCCAGAAGCCGCGTCGCCGCGTCCTTCATCGTGATGTGCCCGTCGATCAATTCCGCAGTCGCCTCGATGATCGGCGCATCGACGCCGCGTGTCCGGGCGATCTGCAGCGCGATGCCGGCCGTTGCGGCACCTTCCGCCAGCGCCAGTCCCTCGCGCGATTTGCCCGCGCCGAGCGCCATGCCATAGGCGAAGTTGCGCGACTGCGCAGAGCCGCAGGTCAGCAGCAGATCGCCAAGGCCGGACAGACCCATCAGCGTTTCGGGCCGCGCGCCGAAGGCGGCGCCGATGCGGCGCAATTCGACGAAGCCGCGCGTGATGGTGGCCGCCTGCGCGCTCGCTCCGAGCCCCGCGCCCGACACTGCGCCCGCAGCGATGGCCAACACGTTCTTCAACGCCCCGCCAATCTCGACGCCGACGAGGTCATCGGTCGAATAGCAGCGGAAGGCCGGCGCGGAGAAAAGCTCCGCAAGCGCGAAGGCGCGGTCGCCGTCTTCGCACGCCACGGTCACCGCTGTCGGCAGGCCGCGCACGACATCGGCGGCGAAACTCGGGCCGGACAGGGCGCCGATCGGCGAGGCGGGCAAAATCTCTGCGGCGATCTCGGAGACGAGACGCCCGGTGGCGCGCTCGATGCCCTTCGCCGCCAGTACCAGTGGCACGCCGGCCAAAATGTGCGCAGCGGCGTCCGACAACACCGCGCGCGTCGCCTGTGTCGGGATGACACTGAGGATCGCGTCGGCGCCTTGCAGCGTCGCGCAGAGATCGGTCGAGGCGACCAGTCCCTCATCGAGCGTGACGCCCGGCAGATAGCGCGGGTTCTCGCGGCGCTCGTTGATGGCTGAAACCGTTTCCGCGTCGCGTGCCCACAGCCGCGTCTCGTGCCCGGCGCGGATCATCGTGACGGCCAGCGCCGTGCCCCAAGCCCCGCCGCCGAGGATCGCGATTATCGCCCTCATGCCTTGGCTCCCCTCTTGCCCGAACCGATGACCGGCGCAGCGCCCTCGTCGAGCGGCCAGCGCGAGCGCGGGCTGAGCGCCATCACATCCTCGCCGTCGATATTTGCGGCGAGCCGTTCGAGCCCGGCCCAGGCGATCATCGCCGCATTGTCGGTGCAAAGTGCCAGCGGCGGCGCGATCAGCCGGAAGCCGGAAGCGGCGCAGGAGGCTTCGAGCGCAGCGCGGATCGGTTTGTTGGCCGCGACGCCGCCGGCGACGACGAGCACACGGTCCTCGGTCGCGGGAAAGGCCGACAGCGCCTTGCCGAGCCGCTCCTGCAGCGTCTCGACGATGGCGCGCTGAAACGAGGCGCAAATGTCGGCGACGTCCTGATCCGAAACCGGCGCGATGGAATTCGCCGCCTGTCGCACCGCCGTCTTGAGGCCGGAAAACGAAAAATCCGGCCGCGCCTCGCCGCGCAGCGGACGTGGGAAGGAAAAGCGCTTCGCATCGCCGCGCGCCGCCCATTCCTCGACGCTGGGGCCACCCGGATAGGGCAGGCCGAGCAGCTTTGCGGTCTTGTCGAAGGCCTCGCCGAGCGCGTCGTCGATGGTCGAGCCCAGCCGGCGATAGTCACCGACGCCGCGCACCTCGACGATCTGCGTGTGCCCGCCGGAGACGAGCAGCAGCAGGTACGGGAACGCGACGTCCTCGACCAGCCGCGCCGTCAGCGCATGGCCTTCGAGATGGTTGACCGCGACCAGCGGCACGCCGGACGCGGCCGCCAGCGCCTTCGCGGTCATCAGCCCGACGATCAGCCCGCCGATCAGCCCCGGCCCCGCAGTGACGGCGATGGCGTCGAGGTCTGCAAGCTTAACATCCGCCTCGGCCAGCGCCGCCTCGATGACGCCGTCGACGGCCTCGACATGGGCGCGGGCGGCGATCTCCGGCACCACGCCGCCGAAGGCCGCGTGGTCCTCGATCTGGCTCAGAACGATGTTGGACAAAATGTTCGGCGCGCCGTCCGGCGCCCGTTCGACCACCGCCGCCGCCGTCTCGTCGCAGCTCGTCTCGATGCCAAGCACGCGCATTTCGTCGCTACACCTTTTCGGAACGGGTCGTTCGGTTGCCGTTGCCGGCCATCGTCGCTAGGTAGGGGCGACCTATCATGGACGCCACTTGATGCAAACAGACCTGTTGAGGATCGGAACGCGCGGCAGCGCCCTTGCGCTGGCGCAGGCGGAAGAGACGCGCGCGCGCCTGATGGCCGCGCACGACCTGCCACAGGAGGCGTTCGAGATCGTCGTCATCTCGACCTCCGGCGACCGCATCCAGGACCGCCCGCTGTCCGAGGCCGGCGGCAAGGGGCTGTTCACCAAGGAGATCGAGGAAGCGCTCCTGTCGGGCGCGATCGACATCGCCGTCCATTCGTCGAAGGACATGCCGACCGCGCTGCCGGAGGGGCTGGAACTCTCCTGCTTTCTCGAGCGCGAGGACGTGCGCGACGCCTATATCGGCCGCGTGGCGCCGAAGCTCCTCGACCTGCCTGAAAACGCCGTCATCGGCTCCTCCTCGCTGCGCCGGCAGGCGCTGATCCGACGCCTTCGCCCCGACATCGACGTGGTGCTCTATCGCGGCAACGTTCAGACGCGGCTGCGCAAGCTGGGGGAAGGCGTCGTGGACGCGACGCTGCTCGCCAATGCCGGGCTGAAGCGGCTCGGGCTCGCGCATGTCATCACCGAGCTCCTGCCGGTCGAGACTTTTCCGCCCGCGCCGGGCCAGGGTGCGATCTGCATCGAAAGCCGCATCGGTGACGCGCGCATCGGCAAGGTGCTCGGCCCGATCGGGCATCGCGCGACCACCGAGGCGCTGACCTGCGAGCGCGCCTTTCTGGCGACGCTCGACGGCTCCTGCCGCACGCCGCTCGCCGGCCATGCGCAGATTGACGGCGGCGCGCTGTCCTTCTTCGGCATGATCCTGTCGCCGGACGGAAGGCAGGTCCACGAAATCCGGGCCGAAGGCCGTGCTGGCAATGCCGCTTCGATCGGCGCAAAGGCCGGTGCCGACATCCGCGACCGCGCGGGGCCCGCCTTCTTCGAAAGCTGGACGTGACCATGGCGCGGCGCGTGCTGGTGACCCGGCCCGAGCCCGGCGCCGCCGCCACCGCCGCGCGGCTGATCGAGCGCGGCTACGCGCCGGTCGTCCTGCCGTTGACCGAGATCGTCGCGCTGGAGCCAAGCGCACTTCCCGATCACATCGACGCCGTCGTCGCGACCAGCGCCAACGCTTTTCGCCATGCGCCGGCCTCCCTGATGGAGAAGCTGCGCCACCTGCCGCTCCATGTCGTCGGCGCGAAGACCGCCGAGGCTGCAGGCCGCGAGGTGGCGTCGGTCGCACCCGATGCGAGGGCACTGGCGCATATGCTGTCCGGCCGCCTTGCGGCAGCGTCGCATGTTCTGCACCTGACTGGCAGTGTCCGCCGTCCCGAACTCAGGCTTGCCCTCGAAGCACAGGGCCATCGGGTGACGGAAATCGAGCTCTACGACGCACGCGCCACCGAGTTCGCGCCAGGCGAAACCGGAACCAAACTGGGGTCGGAACCGTTTTGGGCCGCATTGGTCTATTCGCAGCGCGGGGGCGAAATTCTGGGTAGGATCGCTGCCGAGGCGCCGTCCAGCTTCCAACCCACGGTCTTCGTGTGCATATCCGCCGAGGCGGCGGCAGGTCTGGCAGGGCGGCGTATCGGACTTGCCGCGACGCCAGACGAAGCGGGCATGATGGCAAAGCTTGCGGAACTTGATCAAAGCGCGGCCGCATCCGGGTAATTGGCCGCATATGGATAATTGAAGGGGAGTGGCATGTCGAAGACGCCGAAATCACGCTATTCGGAGCCGAAGAAGGCCGGATCGACCATCGACATCGACCCGAAGGACGTGACGCGTCTCGACGACAAGGCCGCCAAGCCCGGCACCTCCGAGGAAAATATCAGCGACATCACCGACCCTGCCGCGATCGGGGCCGACAAGGCGGCGGCGGCTGCGGTCGAGGCGAAGCCCGAGGCGATGAAGGAAGCCAAGGAGCCCGCAGCCAAGGTGGAGACTGCCAAGACCGACAAAGCATCAGCATCCAGACCGGCCGAGACGCCAAAGCCCGCTCCCAAGACTGACGCTCCCAAACCCGACGCCAAGCCAGCGACCCCGTCGGCCTTCGCCACCTCGCAGGCATCTTCCCCACGTCCCGCAACGGCGCAGGCCGATTCCAGGCGTGGCGGCAGCGCCCTGATGGGCGGCATCGTCGGCGGCCTGATCGTGCTCGCGCTTGGCGCAGGCCTGCAGGCGGCCGGCATCTGGCCCGGTACGCAACAGGGCAATGACGAGCAGGTCGCAGCATTGCAGTCCGAAATCGAGACGTTGCGTGGCGAGATCGCGAATGCCGGCGCGTCGGACGATGTCGCGGCGCTGCGCTCCGAATTTGAGGAACTGCGCTCCGCATCCGGCGACAATTCGGCGACCGACGACCGGCTTGCCGCGCTCGAACAGGCGATTGCCGCCGTCAACGATGCGCCCGACGCCGAAGCCGCACTCGCCGAAGTCGAACAGCAGCTTGCGAGCGCCGGCGAGGCGTCGACCGCCAATGCGGCACGGCTGGACGACATCGAGGCACGGCTTGGCGAACTGGAAAACAGCGGCTCGGAGCGCGTCATCGCGGCTTCGGCGCTGAAATCCGCGATCGACCGCGGCCAGCCCTTCGCGACCGAACTCGAAACCTATGCCGGCCTCGACGCCGAGGCGGAGGAGGTCGGCGAGTTGCGCGACTTCGCGGCCGAAGGCGTCGCCACCCGCGCGCAGATCGCCGAGGAGGCAGGCCCCGCCGCGCAGGCGATGGTCGCAGCCTCCTGCGGTGTCGACGAGAATGCCGGCATCATGGACCGCCTGTCGGCCAGCGCGCGCTCGCTCGTCCAGGTCCGCCCCGTCGGCATGGCCGAGGGCGAGGATGTCGGCGCCAAGGTCGCGCGGCTCGAAGCCTCGGTGCGCGCCGACGACTACGAGCGTGCCATCGCCGAATATGACGGCCTGCCGGAGAACGTTCAGGCCGCCGGCGCGGACTTCATGGCCAAGGTGCGCGCCCGCCATGCCGCCGACCAGTTGATCGACCGTGCTCTGACCACCGCGCTCCAGGGCGCCTGAGGGAACGAAACATCATGATCCGCATCCTGTTCTTCCTCGTTCCCGTCTTCATCCTCGGCTTCGCCTTCGCCTGGCTCGCCGACCGCCCGGGCGACCTGACGCTGACCTTCGGCGGCTACCAGATGCAGGTGAGCCTGCTGGTCGCCGCGATCCTGATCACCGCCGTCGTCGCCGCCGCGATGATCCTCTGGTGGCTCGTCAAGTCGATCGTCACCAGCCCGCACACGATTTCGCGCCACTTCCGCACCCGCCGCCGCGACCGCGGCTACGAGGCGTTGTCGATGGGCATGATCGCGGCCGGCGCTGGCGATCCGGCGCTCGCGCGGTGCAAGAAGAAGGAGGCGCTGAAGCTGCTCTCCTCCGACCGCGAACCCTTGGTCCATCTCCTCGATGCGCAGGCCTCGCTGCTCGAAGGCGACCATCCGGGCGCGCGGCAGAAATTCGAGGCGATGCTCGACAAGCCCGAGATGAAGCTTCTCGGCCTGCGCGGCCTCTACCTCGAAGCCGAGCGCGTCGGCGACCGGCAGGCTGCGCGGCACTATGCCGAGCGCGCGGTCGAGACGGCGCCGCAGCTTGCCTGGGCGTCCGGCGCGGCGCTGGAGGAAAAGTCCGAGGCCGGCGAGTGGGACGCCGCGCTGCGCCTCGTCGACACGCAGAAATCGACCCAGCAGATCGACCGCGAGACCGCCGAACGCCGTAAGGCCGTCCTCCTGACCGCCAAGGCCACCGAACTCCTCGACGCCGAGCCGGTGCAGGCGAAGAACGCCGCGCTCGAAGCCCACCGCCTCGCGCCAGACCTCGTCCCAGCCGCAATCGTCGCGGCCAAGGCGCTGTTCCGCCTCGACGATCTGCGCAAGGGCGCGAAGATTCTCGAAGCCGGCTGGAAGCGCAACGCACATCCCGAGATCGCCGACGCCTATGTCAATGCGCGCCTCGGCGATTCGACGCTCGATCGCCTGACGAGGGCGAAGAAGTTGCAGACCCTGAAACAGAACAACCCCGAATCCGCGCTCGCCGTCGCCCGCGCCGCGCTTGCCGCCGGCGATTACAAGCTTGCCCGTGCGCAGGCCGAAGCCGCGATCCGGCAGGAGCCGCGCGAGGGTGCCTATCTGCTTCTGGCCGACATCGAGGAGACTGAGACCGGCGACCAGGGCCGTGTGCGCCAGTGGCTCGGCAAGGCCGTGCGCGCGCCGCGCGATCCGGCCTGGGTCGCCGACGGCTACGTCTCCGACCGCTGGGCGCCGCTCTCGCCGGTCACCGGCCGCCTCGACGCCTTCGAATGGCGCGCCCCGGTCGAGCGGCTGGGACAGGTCATCGAGGCCGGCGACGAGGCACTCGCGATCACCCCCACCCTGCCCGCCCCGATCGAGCACGAAGAGCACCGGCCTTCAAAGCCGGTGGTCGCCGCAGAGCCGGAGCCGGTCGAAGACATCATCGTCGAAGAACCGATGAAGACCGCCCCCGAGCCGGCAAGCGAGCCCGAAACGAAGCCGGCGGCTCCGGTGGCCGTTCCCGAACCCGTCGCCACGGTCGAGCCTGACCCTGTCATCGAACCGACGCCTTCCGAAAAACCGGCCTCGAAACCCGAACCGGCCCGCCCCGTCGCCGCTAACGACGCCAAGGCCCCGGCTCCCGTCACGGCGCTTGCCTCGACCGCAGCCGAGCCCGCAGCTTCTGCTCCGCTCGACGCCGAGATGATCGAGGACGAGACCGGTCGGCCGGCCAGGATGCCGATCCCGGACGATCCGGGCGTCGAGGAAGGCGAAAAGCCGGTGGTGGAGAGCCGGTTCAGGCTGTTCTGAGGTTTGTGTGGGTGGTGGGTGCTGATTTTTGCGAAGCGGACCCCCACCCTTTATCCATCCCCACAAGGGGGAGGGAGGGCATCCACGCCGCGCCTGACCTTTAAGCTGGGTGCCCGGTTTTGTGGGTAACGCGCAACGCTGGCTGACTCCCTCCCCCTTGTGGGGAGGGATAAAGGGTGGGGGTCACTTCAGAAAAAACCAATCTCCTCCACCCCCACACCCAAACGATTGCCCGCATCTTGGCCTTTTCACCATCCTTGCGTTAAATGAAGGCAATCGGGCGCGATTCGCTGGTCGTGCCGCAAGGGACCTGACGCCGCCTCATGCTCGACCGCCTTCTTTCGCTTTTCCGTGACGTTCCCGCGGGCCGATCCGACACCGACCGCTCCGACGATCCCCGGGTGGCGGTCGCGGCGCTGATGTACCACATCGTCGATGCGGACGGCGTGCGCGGTGCGGACGAAGCCGAGGCGCTGCGGCGAACCATCGCGGAGGCCTACCGGCTGTCCGGCGACGAACTCGATCGCGTCCTCGTCGCCGGCGAGACCGCCGAGCGCGACGCGGTCGATCTCTACGCCTTCACCAGCGTCATCAACCGGCATGTCGACCTGCCGGCACGGCAGGAACTGATCTCGCTTCTGTGGGAAATGGTCTACGCCGATGGCGAGCGCCACGAACTGGAAGACAATCTCGTTTGGCGCGTTTGCGAACTCGTCGGCATCGACGGGCCGGAACGCGTGGCCCTGCGCCAGCGCGTCGCCGAACGCCTGCAATTCAGGAACGAAGACAACGGATAGACGAATGCTGCACGGACCGATCTCGAAAGACGCATCCCACAAGGGGAAGCAGATCCTGATCGTCCTGCATCAGGAGCATTCGAGCCCCGGCCGCGTCGGGCAGTTGCTCGCCGCTGACGGCTACCATCTCGACATCCGCCGCCCGCCTCTGGGCGACGCTTTGCCCGCCACGCTCGCCGACCATGAAGGCGTCGTGATCTTCGGCGGGCCGATGAGCGCCAACGACCCGGAAGAATTCGTCAAGCGCGAGACCGACTGGATCTCGGTGCCGCTGCGTGAGCAAAAGCCGTTCCTCGGCATCTGCCTCGGCGCGCAGATGCTGGTCAATCATCTCGGCGGCAAGGTCGGCGGGCGCGACGACGGGCATGTCGAGATCGGCTGGTATCCGATCGAGGCGACCGACGAGGCGCGCGCGCTGCCGCTCGACTGGCCGTCCATGGTCTACCAGTTCCACCGCGAAGGCTTTTCGCTGCCCGCGGGCGCAAAGCTGCTGGCGACCGCCGAATCTTATCCCAATCAGGCGTTCCGCTATGGCCACAATGCCTGGGGCATCCAGTTCCATGCCGAGCTGACGCGCGTGATGATGCACAAATGGGTGGTCAAGGGCGCGCATCGCTTCGTCCTGCCCGGCGCGCAGCAGGGCCGGGATCATCTCCATGGCCGCATGCTGTGGGATTTGAAGCTGAAGGCCTGGCTCGACGGTTTCTTGAAGCTCATCTTCGACCGCGAGGCGTTCGAGGCGTCACATGCGTCCGTCGAGACGTCGCGCCTTTCTGAGCTCGGGAAATAGCCAGGCCCACAGGCCCGCAACGCCGACCGCGCCGATGCCGCCCAGCACCACTGCCGGCACCGTGCCGATCATGGCGGCCATCGTCCCGGCGCGAAACTCGCCGAGTTCGTTCGATGCGCCGACGAACACCATGTTGACCGCATTGACCCGGCCGCGCACCCGGTCGGGTGTCCAGAGCTGGATTAGCGTCTCGCGGATGTAGACCGAGATCATGTCGGCGGCGCCCAGAAGCGCCAGCGCGACGATCGACAGCCACGGAATGGTGGAAAGGCCGAAGATCGCGGTGAAGACGCCGAACAGACCGACGAAGACGAACATGATGATGCCGGCATGGTCGCGGATCGGATGGCCCGCGAGCCAGATGGCGACGCCGATGGCGCCGATGCCGGGCGCGGCGCGCAGGAGGCCGAGGCCCCAGGGCCCGAGCTCCAGGATGTCTCGCGCATAGACCGGCAAGAGCGCGACTGCGCCGCCGAGGAGCACGGCGAAGAGATCGAGCGAGATCGCGCCGAGCACCACCTTTTCGGAGCGGATGTAGCGGAAGCCGGCGAAGATCGTCTCCAGCGACGGACGTTCGGTTTCGGTGTGCTGCTTCGGCTTGGGGATCGAGAAGATCAAGAGCGAGGCGATGCCCATCATCGCCGCCGCCGTGCCGTAGGCCGCCTCGCTGGCGAGGCCGTAGAGGAGGCCGCCGGCGACCGGCCCGACGATGGTCGCCGTCTGCCAGGCCGACGAGTTCCACGCCACGGCGTTGGCGAAATCCTTCGGCGGGACGAGATTGGCGACGAGCGAGGCGGAAGCCGGCCCGAAGAAGGCGCGCGCGACGCCGAAGACGAGCAGCACCGCGAAGACCGGCGCGGCCGAGCCGAGCCCGCGGACGGAAAGCCAGAGCAGCGCCGCCGCGCAGCCCATCTCGAGCAGCGAGGCGAGCCCCATGACGAGCCGGCGGCCGAACCGGTCGGCGACCGCGCCCGTCACCAGCACGAGCAGCAAGGCCGGCGCGAACTGGACGAGGCCGACGAGGCCGAGATCGAACGGATCGCGCGTCAGATCGTAGACCTGCCAGCCGACCGCGACCGAGACGATCTGCGTCGCGAAGGTCATGAAGAACCGCGCCACCCAGAAGCGCAGATAGGATGAATGGCGAAACGCCGCGTAGCGGTCGTCTTGATGCGCGGTTTCGGCTTCGATCATGGGCGGGTCCGGGTCGGCTGCACCTTCTGATAGACCCTTTCGCGCCCCGGCGCGCCTCTACCAAGCGGCTGGACCAGCGCTTCCCGCGCGCTTGCGCCATGCAACCTATCGGCGTCTTCAAGGTTTCGCTCATAGACGAAAAGGGGCGACAGGAATGGACGAGACGGGCAGGACGACGGGGCGCGGACGGAACGCGGACCGTCCTTCGGCAATCCCCGCAAGGGGCTGGAAGGACATCGCCTGGCGGGTCTGGGCCAACATCAACGAACACCGCGTCATGCTGATCGCCGCAGGCGTCACCTTCTACCTGCTGCTGGCTCTGTTTCCCGCGCTTGCCGCCTTCGTCTCGCTCTACGGCTTCGTCGCCGATCCGGTGACCGTCGGCGACCACATCTCGTTTCTGGGCGGCCTCCTCCCGTCCGCTTCGCTCGACCTCATCTATGCCCAGCTCGAGGCGCTCGCCGAACAGCGGCCCGAGGCGCTGAGTTTCGGCTTTGTCCTCGGTTTTCTCATCGCCCTTTGGAGCGCCAATAACGGCATCAAGTCGATGTTCGAGGCGATGAACGTCGCCAATCAGGAGAACGAGAAGCGCTCCTTCGTGAGGCTGAACCTGATCTCGTTCTGCTTCACGCTCGGCGCGATGTTCCTCGCCATCGCCTTCATCTTCACCGTCGGCGTGGTGCCCGCGATCCTCGCCCTTTTGCGCCTCGACGATTTCGGCCCGATGCTGATCGCGGCCCTGCGCTGGCCGGTCATGCTCGTCATCATCGTCACCGGCATCTCGCTGCTCTACCGGTTCGGCCCAAGCCGCGAGCAGGCCAAGTGGCGCTGGCTGTCCTGGGGCGCGTGCTTCGCCTCGGTCGTGTGGATCGTGACCTCGTTCGGCTTTTCCTACTACCTGCAGAATTTCGCCGACTACAACGCGACCTACGGCTCGCTCGGCGCGGTCATCGGCTTCATGATGTGGACGTGGATTTCCGCCATGATCGTCATCGTCGGGGCCGAGATCAACGCCGAGATGGAGCACCAGACTGCGCTCGACACGACGACCGGCGCGGACCTGCCGATGGGCATTCGCGGCGCGACCATGGCCGACACGCTCGGCAAGCCGGCCGAGACCTTCGTTCCCGACGAACACATGAACGACGACGGCGCGCGGACCGGCAAGGCCCATGTCGGCATCCTCGCCGCGGCCGCCGTCATCATGATGGCGATCCCGGTCCTGCATCGCGTGCGCTGAGGCGCGGATGCGACGTCTTTGCAACAGAATTGCGACAATCTGTCCATCGGCCTGGAATAAACGTTGCGAAGCTTCGTTCAATGTCCGTTAAGTCGAACATTGAACGAGCTAACCATGACGTTCATCCAGCCGCGTACCAAGCATGGACTGGATAAGTATTTAGCTTTTGCTAATATGGATATTGCTGCGGATGGGCAGGCAAGTACTCGAATTGCGCGATGTTGTTCCCGTTTTGTCGCGGCAATGCGCGGAATATCTACGACCTGCCCATTTATCCCGGCAGTGTCCTCAAGACCGTTCGCCCCGACAAGGTCGACGAGAACGGATTTCTCACCGGCAAGAGCGCCATCAAAAAGGTCCGTCTGGAGGGCTGCTATCACGGGTTTGCGCGTGAACTGCGCGAATTCCTGATCCAGTTTCGCAAACACCGTTGCGATTCGGCGTTTTCACTTCCGATCGCTCATATTCACGGCATCGTCCAGACCGACGAGGGGGCCGGTCTACTCGTTGAGAAGATCGTCGGAACAGATGGCGGCCTTGCACCGACGATCGGAAGCCTGCAAGCGTCCGGCACCCTTGCCAGCAAACACCGGCAGGCACTCGAGACCATGTTCGAGCGCTGCCGCGAACTGCATATCGTCCTGAACGATATCCATGCCAACAACATCGTCTATACCGAGGCGCGGAACGGCATACCGGAATGCGTGTGCGTGGATGGTTATGGCGAGCGCGTCCTGATCCCGATTCAACGTTGGTCCAAATGGGTCAATCGGCGCAGGATCGACCAGATCGCACGCGATGCCGATCAGTATCTCGGCGGGGATACGCGTTGCGAACCTTGGGGGCGGCAACGGCGAATGCGCCAGGCGGCTGCGCGCGCCTGAAGACCGGCCGAGTAGAGCGGCATCGAACCGCTGACATCGTCATTGCCAGCGCGCGCTATCCCACTGCATCTGCGTCGACCGCGTTCGATACCGGAACCTTACGACGGCGCCTCGGCTGTCTTGCGCCTACGCAGGCGTGCCCAGAGCGGGGTCTGGCCGACGATGATCGCGATCAGCGACAGGGTCAGGATCAGCGACAGCGGACTGGTGAAGAACTCGCCGGCGAATATCATCACATCGTCGCGCGCGGAGATCATCGCACGCCTGTAGGAGACGTCCATCAGCGGCCCCAGGATGATGCCCAGAATGACCGGCGCGACGGGAAATCCGTACACTTTCAGGAAGTAGCCGAGAATGCCGAAGGCCAGCATCCAGTAGACGTCCGTCACGCTGTTCTGCACGGCGAACGTGCCGACGACCGACAGGACGACGATGAGGGGCAGGATGATGCCTTTGGGCAATTCCACGATCTTCGAGAAGAGCTTGATGCCGCTGAGGCCGAAGATCAGCAGGAAGATGTTGGCCAGCACGAGATTACCGACGATGAACCAGAAGAGATGGGGCGTCTCGACCATCAGCAGCGGGCCGGGCTTCAGTCCGTGGATGTAGAGCGCGCCGATGATGATCGCCGTCACCGCGTCACCGGGAATGCCGAGCGTCAGCATGGGCACGTAGGCGCCGCCGACCGCGGCGTTGTTGGCCGATTCGGGCGCCACAAGCCCTTCATAGGCGCCTTCGCCGAACGGGCGCGAGGGGTTCTTGACCGTCCGTTTCGCCTGGTCGTAGGCGAGCAGCGAGGCGATGTCTCCGCCCGTTCCGGGCAGGGCGCCGATGGTCACGCCGATCGCGGAAGACTGCAGCGAGAGCGGAAGGTATTTGCGGATCAGCGACCATTTTGGAATGACGCTGCCGACCTTCTGCTTGATTGCCGGCAGGTCGAAGGTCCGCAACTGATAGAGGACTTCAGCAACGCCGAAGAAGCCGATCATCGCGGCGACATAGGAGATGCCGCCCATCAGGCTAAATTCGCCGAAAGTGAAGCGCGCCTGCGCCGTCATCGGGTCCATGCCGACGAGGCCGATGACGATGCCCAGCGAGGCGGCGAATATGCCCTTGGCGAGCGAACTCGCGGCCAGGCTGCCGACAAGCAGGATGCCGATGATGGCGATCAGCAGATAGTCGCGCGGCGCGAACATCAGGGCGAATTTCGAGATCACCGGCGCGGCCACAGCGAGCGCGATGATGCCTACGAAGCCGCCGATGACCGACATGACCGTCGAAAGGCCGATGGCCGGCCCCGCCTCGCCGCGCTGGGCGAGCGGATAGCCGTCGAGTGCGGTCGCGACCGCGCTCGGCGCGCCGGGAATGTTGAGCAGGATGGCGGTGCGCGAGCCGCCATAGACGCCGCCCATATAGACGCCCGCGATCAGGGCTAGCGCGTCGTTCACGTCCCAGGTGAAGGTGAACGAAATCAGGATCGAAGCGGCCATCGTCACCGACAGGCCGGGTATGGCGCCGATATAGATGCCGGCGAACGTGCCGATCGCCGTCCAGACGAGCAGGCTCGGGTCGAGCCATCCCATGAAGAAGTAGCCGAAATTCTCCATCAGAAGAATGCTCCCCTCGGCAGAACGACGACGAAGACGTAGCGGAACAGACCGTAGATCACGGCGACCGAGACGGCGCTGATCACGAGCGTCAGCAAGAACCGCTTGCGGTAGAGCAGGATCATGGCAGCCGACAGGAAGAGGTAGGAAGCAAGGATGAAGCCGAGCGGCTGAAGGGCGAGCATGTAGCCGATGATCAATGCCGCGAACGCCACGATGCGAAACGAGACCACGTCGCCGAAGAACTGCCGGCCATCGCCGCCGCCCTCTCGCCGGGCCGATTTCGCGATGATGACGATCGCGGTCAACACCATCGTCCCCGTCGCCAGCATCGGAAAGACGCCGGCCGATGACAGCGACTTGAAGCCGGCGATCGACCACGCCTGATAGGCAAGGACGAGGCTGGCGATTGCCAGGAGGACATTGAAGATCGCACTGCCGGGCGCTACGCCCTCGGGCGCGCGCTGATAGGCGGTGCTGCCGATCTGGTCAGGCTCGTTCATGGGGTCCTCCCGCGGCAGCCATCCGCTTTTCGAGCGCTCGCAAGGTTCATCTGGCGCTCTGATCTTGCTGGGATTTCATTGCACCGTCCGCGCTCGTCGCACGAACGGGTGGCCCGTCCGCCGCCAAGGGACGGACGGGCCCGCGCGTCCGGGTCAGGGACGCGGGATGTTCAGCTCCTCGGGCGAGCGCTCGACTGCGCCGGCATCGGCCAGCGTCCAGACCGTCGCCGACTGCCACTGCTTCAAAAACGCGTCCGCCTCTTCACCTGATATGTTCATCGTGATGTTGGTGCGGTCGGCCATGAGCGTCTTGAATGCGTCGGTGTCGGCCGCTGTCTTGAACGCTTCCGTGAGCTTGGCCTTGACGTCGTCCGGCGTGTCCGCCTTGACGAAGACGCCATAGAACGGGCCCCAGGGGAGCAGCGAGGAAAGCTCCGGATAGTCTTCGGTGATGGGCGGCACGCCCGGCAGCGCGTCGATCTCCTCGGCATTGAAGACCGCCAGCGGCTTGACCGTGCCGGCCTTGATCAATTCGGCCGCGGCGGAGGCGCCGACTGGCATGAAGTCGACATGACCGCCCTGAAGCGCGGTCAGGCCGGGGCCCTCGCCATCGAACGGAACGGCCGTCACCTCGTAATCGGCA
Source organism: Pseudomonadota bacterium (assembly GCA_023389195.1). GTDB lineage: Bacteria > Pseudomonadota > Alphaproteobacteria > Rhizobiales > Rhizobiaceae > Aliihoeflea. Next base: position 100,678 of record JAEWET010000016.1, on the reverse strand, counting down.
ACCGTCGAGAGCATCGCGCCGATGACGTAGGGAATGCCGCCAGGCCCGGTCGAGCCCATCTTGATCTCGCCCGGCCGGCTCTGCGCATCGGCGACGACGTCGGCAAAGCTTTCCCACGGCGAATCCGGGCTCGTGACGATCACGCCGACGCCGCGGCCCAGGATGTTGACCGGATAGAACTGGTTGTAGTCGATCTCGCCAAGCCCCATCACGCCATGAAGCTGCGGGTTCTCCGCGCCGAAGAGGATCGTGTAGCCGTCGGACGGGGCCGAGGCGACATAGGTGGTCGAGATCGCGCCGGCCGCGCCGGCCTTGTTGAGCATGACGATCTTTTGGCCGAGCGCTTCTTCGGCGGCCGGCGTCACGGCGCGCGCGACGACGTCGGTCGCCCCGCCCGCGCCCCACATGATGACACCCAGAAGCTCGCGCTCCGGATAGTCCTGTGCGGCGGCCACGCCGACCGAGACCGCCAGGCCGGCAGCCATTACGATGCTACGGATCATTTCATTCCTCCCAAATGGCAACGAGACACCATGCGGCAACCCGGCATTCAACGCAGGCGCGGACTTGCCCTCCCGCTGGCCGCATGCGTTCCGCCATTTACAAGCAGCGTGCGTGCAAACACAATTACCAAGATCGTCGAATGACATAACATCAGGTTAAGGTTGGATCGAGATGCTGACGCTGCGACAGGTCGAAGTGGTTCGCGCGATCATGGTTTCGGGCTCCATCGCCGGGGCTGCACGCCATCTCAATGTTTCGCAGCCCGGCATCAGCCGCCTGATGAAGCATCTGGAAACCTCCCTCGGCATCAGGCTCTTCGTCCGCCGGGGCGGCCGCTACGTGCCAGCGGAGGAGGCGCGCGCCGTGTTTGAGCAGATCAACGACGTGCATCGCAAGATCGACGACCTCCAGCTTGCGATCGACCGGCTCGCCCGGGGCAAGGATGTCGGGCTGCAGTTCGGATCGGTGCCCTCGATCGCCAACGTCATGGTCCCGCGCGCGGTGGTCGCGATGCAGAAGCGCTATCCCGACCTGCGGCTCAACATCGACATCATCAAGATCGAGGAAGCCGTCGACTATCTGATGCTGGCGCGCGGCGAGGTCGCGCTGATGAGCTACCGCCTCGACCACCCCTCGCTCGTCTTCGAGCCGCTGGCGACCGGCAAGCTCGTTTTCATCACCGCGCCCGACCACGAGGCGGCGCGGATGCCCAGCATTTCCGTTGCGCAGATCGCCCGCTACCCGCTTATCGGCATCGATCCGAACGACCCTTACGGCCGCATCATGGTCTCGCTCTTCGAGCGGCACGGCTTCGAATACAACATCCCGATCCGCGCTCGCTTCGGCACAACCGTGATGTCGCTCGTCGAGCGCAATGCGGGCGTCGCCGTCATCGACACGTTCTCGGTTGCCGATATCGGCAGTGGACGCCTTGCCGTGATTCCGATCGAGGAGGAAACGAGCTTTCAGACCTATTTCGCCACCCGGCGCGACAGCTCCATTTCCAGTTTCGCCGGCAGTCTCATTCAGGAACTGAAGAAATGCATGGCGTCGAGCCCCGCGCTCAACCCGCAGGATTGAACCTCATCGGCAGCATACTCCACCGCCCCATCAACGCCCCTCATGCAGGGACAGCGCGTCTGTTCTGGAGGAACGTCACCACAAGCGTCGGCGCAGCGATCAACAATGCTATCGCGGCCGTTTCGAGGTTCGACAGCCCGAGGCTCTGAACGCCCGGTGCGGCCAGCGCAAGTCCGCCGATTGCCAGCATGATCCGCATCGCGTAGCCCGGCGCTCCGTCCTGTATCGCACCGAGCCCCGCGATGTATCCCTGAACGGCGGAGCCGATGAAGAGGACGCCGACGAGGGCCGTGACGAAGACCGCGCCGACTTCGAGCGGCGTGCCTTGCCCGATGAGCGCGGGATTGAGGACGAAGAAGAAGGGAACGACGTAAATGACGCTGCCGAGGACGCAGGCCGACGCCGCCGCCTTCATCGGGCTGACGCCGGCGATCGTCGCCGCCGCGAAGGCGCCGAGCGCGACCGGCGGCGTGATGAAGGACACCATGCCCCAGTAGAGAATGAAGAGATGCACGGCCAGAGGGTCGAGGCCCGACTGCACCAGTGCCGGCGCCAGGACGATGGCGAGGAAGATGTAGCAGGCGGTGACCGTCATTCCCATGCCGAAGATGAATGCCGTCGCGGCGCCCATGATCAGCAAGGTCAGCGTTCCGTCGCCGGCGAGGAAAACGAGATCGTTGACCAGCGTGCCGGCGAGGCCGGTCGCCGAAAACGCCCCGACGATCATGCCGACGGCCAGCAGCAGCGCCACGAGTTCCGCGAGCGAACGGCCGATCGAGACGAGCAGATCGGCGAAGCCGCTTATGGACAGCCGCGTCGACGGCCAGATCTGGTTGATGATCAGGAGCAGCGCCGTCGCATAGAACGGCGCCAGCGTTTCCTGCCGCAGGCCGATCATGACGAAGATCAGGACCGCGAACACCGCGATGTACTGCCAGCCCTCCGCAAAGGTTTGCCGCATCGTCGGCAGTTCGCTTTCGGGCATGCCCTTGAGGTTGCGCTTGGCGGCATAGGCGTCGAGCTGGACGAACAGCGCGAAATAGAAGAGCACCGACGGAATGATGGCGGCAATGGCGATCTCGACATAGGGCCGACCGAGGAACGATGCCATGATGAAGGCGGTCGTTCCCATGACGGGCGGCATCAATGTCCCGCCCGTCGAGGCGCAGGCTTCGGTGCCGGCGGCATAGCGCGCGGAAAACCCGGCGCGCTTCATGGCAGGTATCGTGACCACGCCTGTCGTCAGGACGTTGGAGATGACGCTTCCCGACATCGACCCCATGAAACCGGAGGCAAATATCGCGACTTTCGCCGCGCCGCCGCGGAACCGGCCCACGAGCGCGAGCGCCAGATTGTTGAAGAACCTCCCACCACCGGTGAACTGAAGCGCCGCCCCGAAGACGATGAAGCCGATGACGAGTTGCCCGAAAGCCCGCATCGGAATGCCGAACGAGCTTTCGGCGGAAATGATGTGGAATGCGATGGTCTCGTTGAGCGGAGACGGAAATCCCGAGATCGGGCCCGGCATCTTGTCGGCGACGACCGGATAGAGCGAGAACAGCAGCACCAGCACGAAGATGATGAGGCCGCCGGTGCGGCGGGCGCCTTCGAGAATGAGCGCCCACATGACGAAGCTCAGATAGGTCGCGAGCGGCGGTGCACCGTACTCCCAGCCTTGAAGAAGGCTGGTCTGGGCCGTGTAGGCGAAATATCCCGACACGCCCGCACTGGCTGCGGCGAGAATGAAATCGTACCAGGGAATCCGGTGGCTCGGCGCGCGGGCGGATGCCGGGAACGCGATGAACGTCATGGCCAGGAAGATGCCGGACAGGACGTACAGATATTGCGGATCGAGAATGGTGGTCGGCAGCAGCCGAAGGTTGAAAAGCTGATTGACGGCCAGCGCGATCGCCGCAAGCGTCGCGAGCGCCAGCACCCAGCGTATCGAGCCCGGAACGAGGCGATAGCGCAGCTCCTGGGCGATCTCTTCCTTGGCGTGGTCCTGCAGGACCGCTGTTTCCGCGAGAGACGCGCTCTTGGCGCCTCCCGTCAAATGCTGACCGGTCATCGCAGGGTTCCCATGCTGGAAGCAGACAGATGAAGGCCCGGCGCGGGCCTCCACTTCCTTGGCCGTTCGGCTATTCGAAGACCACGCTCAGCCCGGCTTCTTCCAGCTTCTGGGCACGAATTTCCATCCAGCGCGCCTCGAAGTCCGCCTCTGCGACCTCTTCGCCCTGCATCTCTTCCCAAGCCGCGGCCAGAACGCCCTGTCGCTCGATCAGGGCGTCGTTGTGCGCGTCATGCTCTTCCGTCCAGACGCCCGCCTCGCGGAAATATTTCACCGCGCCTTCGTGATAGGGCACCGCCCAGGCGAACACCTGGTTGTCCAGCGCCCAGCCGTTGATCCCCGGCGCGCTGTCCTGATAGGTCGGGTAGAGTTCGACCATGGCCTTCGTCATGTTGTAGACGAGGCTTGTGTCCTGCTCGGCATAGGTCGTCAGCACCGGGTAGGGATAGGTCGCCGCCTCGTTGACGTTGTCCGCACCCATCGCGGCGCCTTCGGTGCCGTCATTGGGAATGAAGAACGGCGCCCGTTCCTGGAGGCGCTGCCAGCCCTCCGTGTCGTCATGCGGCAAAGGCGGCCAGAACAGGCCGCGCGGCGAGGCTTCGAGCTGATAGGCCTGACCAGATGTCGAGGCGGCGAACGCCGCGTCCGCCTGGTCGTTGATGATGGCCTCCCAGGCCGCACCGAAGCCCGAGAACTCGACGCGCTCCACGTCGTCCCATGTCAGGTTGGCGAAGGCCAGGATCGCCGTGATGTTCTCATTCAGCGAAGGGGCGCCAACGACATAGGCGACCCGTTTGCCGGCCAGGTCCGCGATGGTCTCGATGCCCGCATCCGCCGCGACGCCGATGCCGAGATTGCCGTCGCCATTGGCCGCCAGAAGAAGGCGAACCGCCTGCGGCCCCCAATCCGCGCCGCCGAACTCGAACACACCCTCCTGCGCGAGATAGGATGCGCCGACGCCCGTCGCGGAGAACTGGACGCGGCCCTGGCGCAGGGGAACCTGACGCGAAACGTCGTTGCGTCCGGGCAGCACGCGCAGGTCGATGCCCAGTTCGTTCTTCAGCGCGCCGCCGATGGCGACCGCCTGGTTGTAGCCGCCAGAACCGACATCATAGGCGGTCCAGGCAAGCTGGCCGGGCAGTTCGATATCCTGCGCCGACGCCTGACCCGTTCCGGCGAAAACGCAAAGAATGCCGGCCGCGACCGCGGTGCGGGAACGCAATGAAGTTCCGATCATGAATGCTCCTCCTCTGTGGTCTTCCAAATCGTTGGATTCCGCGTGCCCGAACCGAACCTCCCCGGTCGCACGCAGCTCTCAATGTGGATGGCAATCGTCGGGCAGAAGGATGCCGGTGGCGGCTCGACACCTTTGGCGGCTTGAAAATTCATCCGCGGAATTGCCCGGTCTGCGCCTTACTCCTCCCATCCGGACCATTGCATCCCGTCCAGCTTTTGTCCAACGCGGCTCAATCCAACCAGATCATCTTGAGCTGCCCGCCAATATGTCGCCCGAACGATGCGCGAAATTCGCATGAATTTCAGCAGAATCGGCCAATATCGCTTCACTCCCGCCGGACGTTTTTTGCAACCATGTTCATTCCTTCGATTGCGATTTCGCCACCATCGAAACCACCAATATTGTCATCGCTGCGGCAATGATCTCAGGCAATTGTCACGCCGCCATCGGCGACGATGGTTTGGCCGGTGATGAAACTCGATGCGCCCGATGCCAGGAAGGCGGCGATCGACGCGATTTCACCGGGCTGGCCGATGCGGCGCAGCGGGGTCGTCCGGTTGCGCTCGGCGAGCAGTTCCTCGTCTTCCCACAGGGCGCGCGCGAAATCGGTCTTCACCAGGCCCGGCGCGACGCAATTGACGCGCACGTTGCGCGGCCCCCATTCGACGGCGAGATTGCGCGCGAGTGCGAAGTCGGCCGCCTTCGAGATGCCGTAGCCGCCGATCCGGTCGGTTCCCCGGATGCCGGCAATGGACGACACGATGACCACCGCGCCGCCGCCCCGCTCCGCCATTTCGGGGATCGTCAGGTTCGCCAGCCACAGATTGCTCTTCACGTTGGCGTCGAAAATCTTGTCGAAGGCCTCGTCGGTCATCTGCGACAGCGGCCCGTAGACCGGATTGACGGCCGCGTTGCAGACGAGAATGTCGATCGGGCCGAGCCTGTCGCGGGTCGTCGAGACAAGCGCCTCCACCTCGTCGCGTCGGGTGATGTTGCAAGGAACCGCGATCGCCTGCCCGCCCTTGGCCGTGATGCCGGCCACCACCGCATCGCAAACTTCCGCCTTGCGGCTCGACACGACGACCGAGGCACCCAGTTCGGCAAAGAGTTCGACGATGGCGCGTCCGATGCCGCGGGTCGAACCGGTGACGACCGCCACCTTGCCGGTCAGGTCGAGCGGGTTGTTCATGGTGATATCTCCCCCATTCAGATTTTTATCGCGGACCTGCCGCAGGACGGTCTCGCTCAAGGGGCGTCCTGCTTGACGATGGAGCCGTGGTTCATCGCTGCGAATTCATCTGGTCGTCGACGGCGGCGAGGCCGCGGAGGCCTTCGCGGCTGCCCGTTCCCGCGACCGACTGGAAGACGCGCCTCGCATCGTCGGTTCGGTAGAGGTTGAGATAGGCGTAGCCGCGCAGGACCATCAAATCGTTGCGTTCCGCGGCGATCTGCGCGCGCTGGTCGAGCGCCATCAGCGCCTCGGCGTAGCGGCGGCGCTCGAAGGCGCCGAGCGCGCGCTCGGCGAGAATGCTCGCCTGCAGTTCGGAGCTGCGCTCCGAAGTCATCGGCGCCGCGGTGGCAGCCACGGCTGCCTCGTCGACCAGCCCGGCGCGCAGATAGGCAAGGCTCTGGCCATAGGCGGCATCGCGCGCCGTGGCGCCGTCTGCGCGCAATGCGACGTCGAAGGCGCGGGCGGCTTCGAGCGGGCGGTTGATCTCCATCAGGCACCAGCCGAGGGTGAGCGCGGCGCGCGGCGCCATGCCGCGCGGATCGCTCGAGGCGCTGCATCCGGAACTTTGGCGCGTTCGCGCCGGCGCTGCGGGTCGAGGCTCGGCTTCGACGATGATCGTGGGCGCGGCCGGCTGTGCGGGCGCGGCCGTATATGCGAGCGGCTGTGCGGGTTGCACGTTCTGCGCCCCGCCCTGAGCGGGCGATGGAGGCGCCGGCGCCGCGGGCGCGGCCTGCGGCGTTCCGACCGTCGCGATCCTGTCCGACCGACCGGTCCATTGCCGCTTCACTTCCGCAAGCCCGGCCGTATCGCCAAGCTGCAGATGCGTCAAAGCGAGGCCGTAGGCGGACGCTTCGTCATCGGGATCGAAGCCGAGCGCAGTGGAAAACCACTGGCCGGCGGTCTCGTGCTGGCCGTAGGCGCGCGCGTACCAGCCAAGCTGCTGGGCGGCCGGTGCGTTGCGGGCCTCGACCACCTCCCCGACGATACGGGCCAGAATGTCGGGCGCGAGCGTAACGCGCGGCTCGACGGCGAGAAGGTTGGCCGCTGCGGCGAGATAGACCTGCCGCCGGTCGTCGTTTTCGTCGCGATAGGGAAAGGCGACGTCCTCGGCTTCCGCGAAGGCGTCGCGTTCGATCAGCGCGAGCGCGAGCCCTTCGGCCGCATCGCCCTCGGCTTCGGTCTCGAAGGCCATGCGGAACCATCGTTCCGCCGCTTCGGCGTCGTCGCGGCCAAGATAGTACCAGCCGAGCAGCCGCGCGTCGCTCGCGCTCGGTCCCTCCCCGGCCAGTCGCTCGACGCGGGCGATGTCTTCGGCGCTGGCGGTCATGGACGCGTCTTCGCCGGCGGCGGCCAGCGCGTCGCGCGCGAGGTCGTCGCGCACCGGCGCGAACTCGCCGGCCCCATCGTCGCCGAAACGCTCCAGCGTCAGGAGTTCGTCGCGCAGATCGGCCGAAAGAAGCTGCGCCGCATTCTGCATCGTCGCCAAGCGCTCCTGAGGGTCGTCGCAGGTGGTGAGGACGTAGCGATAGGCATCGCGCGCGCGGGGCTGGCGCTCGGTCATGGCGAAGGCTTCGGCAACGCGCCAGAGCACGTCGACCTCCGTACAGGTCAACAGGCTCGGATTCTCGGACCCGACGCGCACGACCGTCTGGTACTGGTCGAGATTGGACGCGTTCACCAGCCGTTCGCGCGCCTCGGCAACGGCGAGCCGGTCCAAAAGGTCGGACGGCGGCTGCCATTGCGGCTCGGACATCTGACGCTCGGCGATCGCCTGGCGCGCTTCGGCGAGGCGCCCTTGCGAATAGAGCAGCCAGACGGCCTCGAGACGCTCGTCGACGCTCAGTGGAACGGCCAGCGGATCGGCCGGCGGTGTCCAGGACGGATAAAGAGCGCGCAGGCGCGCGATCTCCATCTCCAGCCTGCGCGTGTCGCCTTGGCGCGCGAAATAGCGAAGCGCCGATTCGTCGACGGTCGGCATCGGCTGGTCGGGCGGCGGTGCAGGCACCGGCGCCTGGGCGACCAGCGGAGCTTCGGGCAGTGACGACGCCTCGCCGGCCGAAAATGGCGGCGAGGCGACCGCGCCTGTGGTCTGCACGGAGCCTGCGTCGCCGTTGATGTTCCAGAACTGCGCACCCGCCGGCGCGGCGGTTGCGAGACAGATGGCGGAGGCAAGAAGAGCGAGGCGCGAGGTCATGGGAGACACTCCGCATGTTGCTGGCGCAGATGCGCGAGTGCCAGAAGATGCAGCGTCGACGGATAGTAGACGGTCGGCGTGAAGGTCAGGAGTTCGGCCTCGATCGGCGCGTCATCGACCACGCAGGCGGCCATGGCGGGTATGATCCGGTAGCCGACATCGCTCAGGGCCGTCTTGGTCGTGCCGGTGTCGAGGTCCACCAGAGTCAGATTCGCATCTTCGTCGACCATTCCGCGCCGCATCTCGTCGATCAGTTCCGCGCCGCCCATGCCGGCGCGCATCAGGTAGAGGGGGATTCGCAACGCATTGTAGCCGAATTCGGCATCGAATCCCTGTGCCGGTGCGGCCACAGATGCGATCGAAAGCCAGTCGGGTGGCAGTTGCCGGTCGGAAAACCGGGCGGACGAGACAAGCTCCAATCCGCCCTGCGCAAGCGCCTGCCAGTCCGTTTCGGGGGCAAGGGCCTCGAAGGCGGCAAACGCCTCGAACACCCAGTAGGATGGATTGACCACCGGCCCGTCCTCCCGCTCCTCGCCGGAAAAACCGGCGACTCCCGGCCGCAGCATCACACGGCCCTCATGCTCATAGACGAGGTGACGCCCGATCGCCTCGGCAAGCGTCGCCGCGGATGCCGTCAGCCGCTCGTCGTTCCACGCCTGGCCGGCCGTTGCGAGCGCGTAGGCGATGAGGATGTCGCCGTCGCTGGCATTGTTGACGTCGGTGACGTGCGGGGTCTGGTCGGCCTCCCATTTCCAGGCGGCGAGGCCGTCGTCGCGCAAGAGGAGCTCGCGCCGGGTGAACGACCAGATGCGCTCGAAATCGTCGCGCGCGCCGGCGATCCGGGCGAGGAGCATGCCGTAGCCCTGGCCCTCGCTGTGGCTGATGTCGTCATTGGCATCGTCCAGCACCCGCCCCTCCTCGGTCACGAACCGGTCGCTGTAGAGCTCCCATTCGGCTTCGGAGATCGGGGCGGTTTCCTGCGACATGGCGGCTCCGGCGGCAAGCACCAGCATGAGCGCCGCAAAGGCGATGCGTTTCAATTGCGTCTCCCAAGACGCGCCAGCAATCTCGACGTCGAAACGCCCAGAACGATGCAGATGACGACCAGGCCCAGCGCGTAGGACAGGATGTTCGACGACAGCCAGTTTGCGACGATCAGCCGGTAGTTGCCAAGAGACGGCTCCTGCGATGCGACGAAGGCGACGGACCCGGCGTCGAGAACGAGCGGGGGACCGGCCTCTGCGGGGAAGGCGGCGAGATGACCGGCGATCTGCGACCAGTTTGCGACCGAAGCGAGCGTGCGCCCGCCCGCTTCCAGCCCGACGTCGTCGGCGGCAGCGATCACGGTCCATGTGCCCGTTCCCGTCGGGTTGAGCCCCTGCGCGACGACGAGCGCGTCCGTCTGCGCGGGCGTATAGGGCGGGTCTTCGCGCGGCGCAAAGCGCAGCATGTCCGCGGTCAGGTCGAAGGTTTCCGAGAGCCAGTTCCGCGTCGCCTCGATCGCCTGGCTGACCCGGCCCGTGTCCATGCGGGTGCGCCAATCTTCCATCGTCACCGGGTTGGCGCCGGCGGTTGCTGCCGACGCCGCGACCGATCCGGTGGCGCGGATCGGCGCCCAGCTCGAAGCCGCCTGCGCATCGATGCCAACCTGCGTGAGAACGCTTGCGGGCACGCTGGCCGGCGTGCCGAAGAAAAGCGCGTTCTGTTCGCGCGCGGCCTCCGGCGACATCACCAGTTGAACCGGGACGATGCGGCCGCCCATCTGCGCGAGATTGGCGAGGAAGTTGGCCGCGGTCGAAAGCCCCGCAGTCGAACCGCGCCCGATGAGGACCGGCACGGGCTCTTCCGCGCGATTATAGGGAAAGCCGGTTCCGGCCACCGCCGCCAGGTTGGGAAACTGTCCCACCCGCGCGAATTGCGGCAACACGAAACGGGACGTGTCGAAGAGGGCGAAACGCGGCGTGTCGTCCGTCGTGGCGCCCGGCGCGCAGACCTGGTCGGCCTCCGTCAGAAGATCGACTTCCAGGAGCACCGTGTTCACGCCCGGCCGGAAGTGCTCCATTGTCACCTTGATCGGGAACTGGCGCAGCACGGCGCCGCGACGGGCCGTCATCGGCACGGACGTCGCGATGTTGCCGTTGACGTAGACGTTGATGAGGCCGCCCGGCAGCACCGCGCTCGTATAGGCCGCGTCGAGCAGGATGCGCGCCTGCCCGTACGAGCCGGCATAGAAATCCGACGGGATCGCGAACTGGAACGAACGCGCGTAGCGGCGGCCGGCAAACTGCTCCGAGGCAATGCCGAACTCGGCGAATGTGACGCTGCGGGCCTCGTAGAGCATCGACGCATTGGGCGTGCGCACCGCCTCCGTCACCAGAAATTCGCGCGGCGAGTTGGCGGGCCGGTCGACCTGCTGGGCGATCCCGTCGATCGCGGCCAGCCATTCCTGGCGCGACCTGCCGGTGACGAGCAGCGTCGGAACGCCGCCGGCGGGGGTGTGCAGGGAGGCGCTCGCGCCGTCGATTTCGCCGGGGTCGACCTCTGCGAGCGCCGCAACTTCCTCGGCCGTTCCGACGACGACCACCAGCGCGGCATCCTGCGACGCCTCGTCCATGCTCGCCGCGATCGAGAACCGGGAATTGGCAAGGCTGGTCGACAGCGTCACCGCCTGGGCGAGCCGGAGCAGGTCCGCGCCGATGTCACTGCGCGACAGGCCGGGCGCGACGATCGCGATCTGCGCTTCTCCGTCGATGTTCGCGCCGAGCGCGCGCAATTCTTCGATGCTCTCCGGGCCGACCGCCGCATCGCCTGAAAAGGTGAGCGTCGTACCGGCGCCGTCGAGTTCGGTCCACAATTCGTAGGTGGAGGCGATGGAGCAATCGGTGCGGTGGCGGTGGACGGCGCGGACGCTGATCTCGTTTCGCCCCGGCTGGAGTACGCCCGGCGCGACGTCCAGCGACAGATGGCTTAGGGTCTCTGCCGACTGGATGCTCTGGTCGAGGATCGAGATGCCGTTGACCGACACGAACAGCCGCGAGGTCTCGGGTGCCACCACGATCGCGTTGCTGTAGGCCAAATCGAGCCGCGCGGCCGACTGCGCCTGATCTCCGGTCAGATAGACCGCCCAGGCGTGGCTGTCGCTCTCGCCATTCAGGCGCATCCTCGCCTGCGGCAGCAAATGGCGGACGGACGCGTCTGCCGGGTCGTCGGCCGTTTCCGCCTCTGGCACCGGATCGTCGGCGGTTTCGGCCTCGGGCGCTGGCTCGTCGGTGGCTTCCGGGATCGGAGCCGGTTCGGGCTGCGGAGCGGGAAGCGGTTGCGGAGCGGGAAGCGGTTGCGGCGCCTCGATCGCCGGCACCTGCTCCTCGGCCGCCGGCCGCTCGGGCGACATGTCGAAAGGGGTGCCCTGCGCAAGGGCGGCACCCGGCGCGAGAAGCATAAAGGCTGCGGCCAGTTCGCGCTTCATGCCCGCGCTCCCGATGCCGCGCGCGCGGCGTCGGTGCGGTCCGACCTGTTGCGCACGAAGTAGTAGAGCCCGCGATAGGTCTGGAACAGGGCGACACGCAGGAACCAGATGGTGCCGAGGAAGACGCCGGGGTTGCGTCGGCGCAAGCTTTGGAAACTCGACCACTGACCGGCATCGGCGAAGATCAGGTCGACGACCATGCGGTGATGGATCGTCTGAGATCGCACGAACGAACAGCCAATGGCCAACGCATCGCCGACCCTGTCCTTGTTGCGGATCAGGAGCGGCAGCGTCTGAGGCTCGCTCGCCCAGTGCGGCGTGAAGCGGATCGCGGCCTGGCCGCTGTCGATGCCGGCGAGCGCGTCCTGATTGGCGACCCGCACGCGCGCGCCATGGACCGACACATCCTCGATCGTGGCCGGATACCAGGTCTCGCCGACGCCGAATTCGCAGCGCCGGTTGATCTTCACGCGCCGGGTCGCCGCGCGCTCCCGCCGCTCCGCGACGACACCGAGGGCAGCGCCCGCCATGATGAGGTTGAGCAGGTTCCAGCCGCCGACGACGAGCGTGACGTCGGCCTTGTAGGGTTCGGCATAGATGCGCCAGCCGGTGACGGCCACGCCGATCAGAAGGACGGCAAAGATCAGGAAGAACGGCCTCGAAAGCTCGGATAGCCGGCTCGTGGTGATGGTTTCGTCCTTGGCCGTGACCTTGAAGGTCGGCTTGCGCGGATTGAGCGCCACGGAAATCACGGCCGGAAGGAGATGGACCGTCTGGATGTACTCGTAGAGTTCCGAAATCCACGGCCAGCGGAAAGAGCCGTAGAGATAGTTCTGCATCATCAGATTCACGAGCATGTAGCTGAGCGTATAGGCGAGGAACTCGCCGCCCGATGCCGTGAAAATCTGAAGGTCGAGGAACAGGTAGAAGAGCGGCGCGAAGAGGAAGATCGTCCGCGGGAAGGGAAACAGCCAGAACAGCGTCGACGACATGTAGCAAAGGCGCTGCGGCAAAGAGAGCCCGCGCTTGAGAAGCGGGAAGCGGAAGCGCAGGATCTGCATCATCCCCTGCGCCCAGCGCGAACGCTGGCCGATGAAGCTGGCGAACGTCGCCGGCTGCAGGCCCGCGATCAGCGGCTTGTCGACATAGACGCTGTTCCAGCCGCGCGAATGCAGCTCGATCGCCGTCTCGCAATCCTCGGTGATCGAAATGCCCGAAAAACCCTTCGATTCGGCGAGCGCCTGGCGTCGAAGCACCGCCGCCGAGCCGCAGAAGAAGGCCGCGTTCCACTTGTCGAGGCCGCGCTGGATGATGCCGTAGAACATCTCGTTTTCGGACGGCATCTTCTCGAAGGTCTTGAGATTGCGCTCGAGCGGGTCCGGGTTGAGGAAGAAGTGCGGCGTCTGGACGAGGAACAGACGCTTGTCCTCGCGAAAATAGCCGACCGTCTCGCGCAGGAACGGCCGGGTGGGCGCGTGGTCGGCGTCGAAGACGGCAATCAGTTCGCCCGTCGAATGTTCGAGCCCGTTGTTGAGATTGCCCGCCTTGGCGTGCTCGTTGCGGGCTCGCGTCAGGTAGCGCGCGCCCAGTTCCTCGCAAAGCTGCTGCAGCTCGATGTAGCGACGCTGGGCCATTTGCGCGTCGACGACGCTGTCGGAATTGCGCTTCTGCTCCGTCCCGCCATCATCCAGCAGCCAGACGGTGAAGCGGTCGGCGGGATAGTCCATCGCCTTGGCCGCCGCGATCGTGTCGGCGAGCAGGACCGGATCCTCGTTATAGGTCGGGATGAAGACGTCGACGGTCGGCAGGACCTGCTCTTCAACGCTCGGGGCAGGCCGCGGGCGAAGCGGCCGGGCGACGATGAACAGGCTGAGAAACAGCATGAAGACGCTGTACATCTCGGCGAGGTAGAGCAGCAGGCCGGGAATGAAGTTCTCGAGCTGGGTAACCGGCGGAAGCGTGCTCGTCGTGCGCCAGTAGACATAGCGCAGCACGATCGCGGTTCCGAAGGCGATCGCGACCAGGCGCCATGTCCCGTCGGAGCGGAACAGCTTGAAGACCATCATCAGGATGACGACGATCGTCCCGGCGATGAGATGCGTCTGCAGGTTGATCGGAAGCGAGACGATGAACAGGACGCAGGCTGCGGCGGTGATCCACACGACTGCAAGGGCAAGCTTGATCATGTCTTGGTGCCGCTCGCTTTGCGCATCATGTCATTTCGCTCCGTCCTTCCTGTGATTCCAGCCGGTTGGAAAAATCGGTCACTCCTTCCGCTGCGGCCAATCACACCGCCATTCATGCTGAATCCGAGGTTAAGAAGGACGTCCTCCTACCCCGCATTCACGGATTGGGTGTCGTCTCGGCCGCGGGCGGCGGCGCGGGAACGATGGGTGCCGCCTGGGTAGACGTGGGCGGCGGCGGAACGATGGGCGCGCCGGGAGGCAATGCCTGTTCTTGCGGCGCCGAAGGGGCTGCGGCGGCGGGAGCGGAGATCACGACCCGCCTGTTGGCCGGCCTCAGGACGACCGGCTCGGGCTCCAGCACGGTTTCGAACCGCGCGTTCCCGGCCGGAAAGACCGGGCTGCCCGTCCGTCCGAGACGCTCGTCGGGCGGCGGCGGATTGCCGAACGGATTCCAGCTTTCGGCCCCGAACCCGCCGGTCAACGTATAGCCGTACATCACCTTGAGGAGCGATTGTTCCGAGGCGCCGGTCTCGCAAAGGCGCAGCCGGGTCTGCATCGTTCCGCGCAGGTTGAAGGGCGCGGCGGTGCGCGGCGCGCTCACCCGCTGCCAGGCGTAAAGGCAAAGATCGCGACCGCTGCGGCCGAATGCGTAACCGAACGGACCGTAATTGTTCTGCACGAAAAGCGCCGATACCTGCATCGCGATGCCCGGCAACAAGGTACGCATCTCGCGCCGGATGGACGCCTCGGTCAGCGGCAGGTTCGACAGGGTCGTCTGGCCCGCTTCCGAACCCATCGGTCCGAAGAGCTGCACGCGCAGCAGATTTTGCCCGGCAACGCGCGAGCGTGTTCCAAGCGCAATGTCCTGCTGGACCGCATTGGCAAAGCGGCGCTCGACGACATCGATGACCGCCGGTCCGCCGGGCGGCGGCAGGGCCATCGCCTCGACGGGGCCGACGCGCGCGCTCGACGCCGATCGCTGGAACTGCGTGGTGCCGCTGCATCCCGCGAGCAAAGCCGCAAAAAGCGCCGCGATCACGCCCTGCCGGATCGCGCGCCTGTCATGCGTGATCGTGTTGGCCATGTCCCTCGTCGCCAGTGCCGAATCACTATTCGCCAGACTGGAGCAGCGGGGCTGCAAATTCAATTGCAGGGATGTGACAGCAACGCGGAGAACTTCCGCCAGGCCGACTGCGAAGGGGTGATGAAGATCGCCAGCCTTGCGTGCCTGACCAACCGCGATCCATTCGATCGTATTGACCCGGCGCAAGGTGCGACATAACAATCAGGCATGACGCGTTCGCTGATCTGCATCCGCGACTTCAGCCGTTCGGGTTTCGGTGGTCCTTGAACCACCATCCGGGTCGGCAGTCTGTCGCACCTAGCCTCGACATTTCCAAATCCATCGAGCAAGCGGGCAGCAGCCCGGCACCGCGCAATGCGCTGCATGCCTTTTTCGCGGCTGCTGCGTTGGTTGCCGTTTGTCTCGCCGCTTATCTGCTGGTTCCGGCAATCCGATCCGAAATCAATCGGCTGATCTTCGTTCTGTCCATGGCGGACATTCATGCGGTTCGCGGCTGGGTCGAGTCGGCCGGGGCGTGGGCGCCCGCGATCTCGATCTTCATCATGATCTTCCAGGCGGTCCTGGCGCCCCTGCCCGCCGTCGCGGTGACGTTCGCCAATGCCGCCATTTTCGGATGGGCGTGGGGAGCGGCGATTTCCTGGACGGGCGCGATGCTGGGCGCCGTGGTCTGCTACTGGCTGGCGATGGGTCTCGGCCGCAGTCTGGTCGAGCGCTATGCGCCGACGGGCGTCGTCACGCGCCTCGACGAGGCGAGCGATCGCTACGGACTGTGGGCCGTGTTTCTCGCCCGCCTGATGCCCTTCATCTCGTTCGATGCCGTTTCCTATGCGGCCGGCCTGTTGCGCCTGCGCTTCTGGGGATTCCTGCTTGCGACAGGGCTCGGGCAGCTTCCGGCGACGATCGTCTATTCCATGGCCGGCGACTTTCTCGCCGTCGACGCCGGGCTGCTTATCGGTGCGATCCTGTTCATGCTGGTGGCGGGAACGCTCACGCTTTCATTCAAGGCCGTGCAATTTCGGAGGAAATCGAAATGAACAAGCGCTTCCTGACAATCCTGATGACCGCGATGCTCGGCATGTCGTGGATCATGCCCGCGCAGGCCGGCAGGTGGATCGACGCCGGCGAACTGGAGACGATGGAGGACGTCATCATCGTCGATGCAAGGGCGCAACGCGACTATCTTGCGGGGCACATACCGGGCGCCGTCAATGCGCCCTGGCAGTCGCTTTCGGACATGTCCGGCAAGCCGGGCGACGCAAATTGGGGCGTCGTGCTGAGCCCGGACAAGCTCGGCGAGGCGATCGGCAAACTGGGTGTCTCCAATGAGAGCCGCGTCGTCGTCTACTCTGCCTCTCCCGCGGGCTGGGGCGAAGATGGCCGGGTCGCCTGGACGCTCATCCAGGCCGGCGTCGCCGACACCGTCATCCTCGACGGCGGCATCGACGCCTGGACCGCGTCAGGCGGTGAACTTTCCACGACGCCGCACATGCCCGAGCCGACGACCTTTGAAGTGGTGCAGGCAGACATGTCGCTGACCGCCGACAAGCAGGACGTCCTGTCGGCCATCGACGGCACGAAGATCATCGACGCGCGGACGCCCGAAGAGTTCGAAGGCTCGCAGAAGCTGGGAGAAGCGCGGGGCGGTCATCTTCCCGGCGCCGTCAACATCCCGTGGACGGAAGTCTTCGACGAAAACGGGCAACTCCTCGATGCCGACCTGCTCCAGGCCAAGATGGAGCAATCCGGCATAGGCCGCGACGACGAGATCATCGCCTATTGCACGGCGGGAATTCGATCCGCGCACATGGCGCTCGCGCTTCGCGACGCAGGGTTCTCGAAGGCGCGGAACTACGATGCCTCGTTCCACGAATGGGCCGGCGACCCGAGCCTGCCCCTGGAGTAGTGGCGCTTGCCCGCGGCCCCGCTTTGGCGGGGCCGAAAGTGAGATCGTGAAGATCGCGCGGCCATCCCTTAGAGGCCAACGTCGTCAGGTCCGTGCGGGTGGAAACTGGTGGAGCTGAGCGGGATCGAACCGCTGACCTCGTCATTGCGAACGACGCGCTCTCCCAACTGAGCTACAGCCCCATGACCAGTGCCGCGCATTTAGGGATTGCGTCGGTTTACTGTCAAGTTGATCTTTGCGGCGCAGCGCCCCTGCCGCGCGGGCCGGGGCTTGCCGGGCAAGGACCCAGCGTCTACATGTCGGCCACCAACGAACGAGCATCGGTCGCGGCCGATCGCGACCAATGGAGACCGGCATGATCGCCCTCATTCAGACCATCATCCTGGCACTGGATATCTACTGGTGGCTGATCATCCTGTCGGCGATCTTCTCCTGGCTCTACGCCTTCAACGTCGTCAATCCGCGCAACCAGTTCGTCGGCACGATCGGCAATTTCCTCTACAAGGTGACCGAGCCGGCGCTGCGGCCGATCCGGCGCCTTTTGCCCGATCTCGGCGGCATCGACATCTCGCCGATCATCCTTCTTCTGTTGATCTTCTTCCTGCGCCAGTTCATCCTGACCACGGTCGCGCCGGCCCTGATCTAGGGCGGGCACGCGGCCGGGATCCAGGTCGCGGCTGGCGCTTCCCATGCGAGGCGCACCGCGCCCCCTTTCGCATTTGCGAAAAAACCTGTAAGAGCGCGCCAACGTAATCGCCGCGCCATGTTGGGCGCTGGACGCAAAAACCCCCGGGTACCCACAATGAAGCTCCGCAACATCGCGATCATCGCGCACGTCGACCATGGCAAGACCACGCTCGTCGACGAACTCCTGAAGCAGTCGGGCTCGTTCCGCGACAACCAGCGCGTCGCCGAGCGCGCGATGGATTCGAACGACCTCGAAAAGGAACGCGGCATCACCATCCTCGCCAAGGCGACCTCGGTCGACTGGAAGGACACCCGCATCAACATCGTCGACACGCCGGGCCACGCCGATTTCGGCGGCGAGGTCGAGCGCATCCTGTCGATGGTGGATGGCGCGATCGTCCTCGTCGACGCCGCCGAAGGCCCGATGCCGCAGACCAAGTTCGTCGTCGGCAAGGCGCTGAAGGTCGGCCTGCGCCCGATCGTCGTCATCAACAAGATCGACCGTCCCGACGCCCGCCATGTCGAGGTCGTCAACGAGGTGTTCGACCTTTTCGCCGCGCTCGACGCGACCGACGAGCAGCTCGACTTCCCGATCCTCTACGGTTCGGGCCGTGACGGCTGGGTCTCCGAGAACCCGGAAGGCCCGAAGGACCAGCGCCTCGAACCGTTGTTCGAACTGGTGGTCAAGCACGTGCCGGAGCCGACCGTCGCGCCCGGCCCGTTCCGCATGATCGGCACGATCCTCGAGGCCAACCCCTTTCTCGGGCGCATCATCACCGGCCGCATCGCGTCGGGCACGCTGAAGCCGAACCAGTCGGTCAAGGTGCTGCATCATGACGGCTCGCTGCTCGAAAACGGCCGCGTCTCCAAGATCCTCGCCTTCCGCGGCCTCGAGCGCCAGCCGATCGAGGAAGCGCAGGCTGGCGACATCGTCGCGATCGCGGGCCTGTCCAAGGGCACCGTCGCCGACACCTTCTGCGACCCGGCCGTGACCGAGCCGATGCAGGCGCAGCCGATCGATCCGCCGACCGTCACCATGTCCTTCATCGTCAACGATTCGCCGCTCGCCGGCACCGAGGGCGACAAGGTCACCAGCCGCGTGATCCGCGACCGCCTGATGAAGGAGGCCGAGGGCAATGTCGCGCTCAAGATCGAGGAATCGGCCGACAAGGATTCGTTCTACGTTTCCGGCCGCGGCGAATTGCAGCTTGCCGTCCTGATCGAGACCATGCGCCGCGAGGGCTTCGAGCTTGCCGTGTCGCGTCCGCGCGTCGTCATGCAGAAGGACGAGAACGGCGATCTGCTTGAGCCGATCGAAGAGGTCGTGATCGACGTCGACGAGGAGCATTCGGGCGTCGTCGTGCAGAAGATGTCCGAGCGCAAGGCCGACATGGTCGAGCTGCGCCCGTCCGGCGGCGATCGCCAGCGCCTCGTCTTCCACGCCCCGACGCGCGGCCTCATCGGCTATCAGTCGGAACTCCTGACGGACACGCGCGGCACCGCCGTGATGAACCGCCTGTTCCACTCCTACCAGCCCTACAAGGGCGAGCTCGCCGGCCGCACCAACGGCGTCCTGATCTCGAACGATCAGGGCGAGTCGGTCGCCTTCGCCATGTGGAACCTCGAAGATCGCGGCCCGATGGTCATCGACGCCGGCGTCAAGGTCTATGCCGGCATGATCATCGGCATCCATAGCCGTGACAACGATCTCGAAGTGAACGTCCTCAAGGGCAAGAAGCTGACCAACATCCGCGCCGCCGGCAAGGACGAGGCCGTGCGCCTCACCCCGCCGATCCGCATGACGCTGGAGCGCGCGCTGGCCTGGATTCAGGACGACGAACTGGTCGAGGTCACGCCGAAGACGATCCGCCTGCGCAAGCTCTATCTGGACCCGCACGAGCGCAAGCGCTTCGAAAAGTCGGCCAAGATCGCCGGCGCGGCGTAAGCCCGAAGCGACACTGTTATTGAAGACGGCCATGTGTCCCACCGGACGCATGGCCGTCTTGCTTTTGGGGCCGCCCCCGGACTATCTCCAAAGCCGATCCGATTGAACGAGAAAGGGCGCGCGCGTGATCTACATTCTTCTGTGCAAGGACAAAGCGGGGCACCTGCAGACCCGCCTCGACAACCGCCCCGCCCATGTCGACTATCTGAACGGCCTCGACGCCAAGGGCGCGCTGCGCTTCGCCGGCCCGTTCCTCGACACCGAAGGCAAGCCAACCGGCTCGATGGTCGCCGTCGAGGCCGAGGATGAAGCCGCCGCCCGCGCGATCGCCGATGGCGACCCTTACGCGAAGGCCGGGCTCTTCGAGAGCGTCGACATCCGCCCATGGAACTGGGTCTTCAAGAAGCCGGACGCTGCCTGATGCAATACTGGCTGTTCAAGTCGGAGCCCGACGTCTTTTCCTTCGACGACCTCAAGGCCAAGGGGAAGAAGGGCCAGGAATGGGACGGCGTGCGCAACTACCAGGCACGCAACAACATGCGGGCGATGAAGATCGGCGACCGCGGCTTCTTCTACCACTCCAATATCGGGCTCGAAGTCGTCGGCATCGTCGAGGTGTGCGGCGAAATTCACCCCGATTCCACGACCGACGATCCGCGCTGGGAATGCGTCGATGTGCGCGCCGTCGAAAAGGTCCCGACACCGGTGACGCTGGCCGAGGTCAAGGCCAATCCGAAGCTCGCCAAGATGTCGCTCGTCACGTCCATGCGGCTCTCGGTCCAGCCCGTGACCGAGGACGAATGGGCGGAAGTCTGCCGGATGGTCGGATTCAAGAAAACCCCGTGAAAGACCGGCGCGATTTCATCCGCGCCAACACGGCGCTGATCGCGCCGCCGCATGTGCCCGAAATCCGGCTGCACCTTGCCGACGAGGCGCATGAGCTTTGGCACCGCACCGAAGCCGAACTCGAAGCCATCGGCCTCGAGCCACCCTTCTGGGCGTTCGCTTGGGCCGGCGGGCAGGGTCTCGCGCGCTACGTGCTCGACCATCCCGAAACCATCGCGGCCAAGCGCGTGGTCGACTTCGCCACCGGCTCGGGCCTCGTCGCCATCGCGGCGATGAAGGCGGGCGCGGCGAGCGTCCTTGCGAGCGACATCGACCCGTTCTGCGCCGCCGCCGTCGCGCTCAATGCGGCCGCGAACGGCGTCACGGTCGAGACCACGGATCGCGATCTCGTGGGCGAAACGCCCGACTGCGACGTGCTTCTGGCCGGTGACGTCTTCTACGACCGCGCCTTCGCCGAACGGCTCGTGCCCTGGCTGCGCGAGCTAACGGCGGCGGGAATCACGGTCCTCGTCGGCGATCCCGGACGCGCCTACCTGCCGCGCGACAGGCTGGCCGAGCTTGCGCGCTATAAAGTGCCGGTGACGCGCATTCTCGAAGACGCCGAGGTGAAGCGGACGACGGTCTGGCAATTCGTCTAGCTTGACCGCGATCACGAACCTGTCAGCATCGCTTTTTCATCGTTGGGAGGAGACGATGGACTTCGCGGGCATCAACTATCTGTCGGTCCTGCTGGCAGCGATCGCCGCCTTCATTTTCGGCGCCGGATATTACGGCGTCCTGTCGAAGGCCTGGATGAAGGCCGGCCGGATCGATGCCGTGCAGGCGCGTCCCGGCGCCGCGATTCTCGGCGTCACGTTCGGCGCCGAACTCGTCATGGCTTTCGTCCTGGCCGGCATCGTCGGCGCCGGCGAGGTGACGCTGGGAGGCGGCCTCGCCTGCGGCTTCCTCGTCTGGCTCGGCTTCATGGTCACCGTCATGGCAGTCAACCACCGCTATCAGGCCTATGGCTGGGATCTGACCATGATCGACGGCGGCCACTGGCTCGGCGTCGCCCTCATCATGGGCGCGATCATCGGCTGGCTCAGCGTCGGCGATCCTAGCGCGTCACCGTCATGACCGTGCGCGGCGACAGGCGCGGCAGGAGCCACGCCATGTCGTGCGCGCTGATCGCGACGCAGCCCTCGGTCGGCGTGTAGCCCGGCCGGGCAAGGTGGAAGAAGATCGCGCTCCCCATGCCGCGCCGGCGCGGGCGGATGTTCGCGTCGAGCACGATCACCACGTCGTAGAGATGATCCTCGCGCCGCATCTTTTCGTGACTGGCGGCGTAGGGCAGGCGTACGGGGCGGTTGTAGTTGCGGTCGCCGGGCGCGTCGCACCAGCCGTCGGCGGGCAGGATCGGATCAAGCGCGAGGCTGGAGACGAGACGGCGCGGGCGGTCGCGGCGCACGAAGGCGGAAAGGAGCCGCATCGGCCCGAGCGGCGTCGCACCGTCGCCTTCGCGCTTGACCGAGCGGATGCCGCCCTTGCCGAGCGCGCAGCGCAGCACCCTGTTTGCAACGACGAGCAGGCCCTGCCTCTGGTCGCCGGGGCGGGGCCGCACTACCATATGCCTGACAACGCGTCCTTTTTTCGCCGCACCGCCATTGCACTCACGGAATTTGGAGTATGATCGTTTGCTCAAGCAAATCACCGTGAGAGACTATCCAGACTTACCCGCCCAGCCTAGAGCGATAGGCGAAACCGCCAGATATCTCAACAAGATGGACTGAACGATGACGTCACGCACCATTCTCATCGTCGACGACGACAACGATCTGCGCGAGACGCTGGCCGACCAGTTGTCGCTCTACGAGGAATTCGACGTCCTCCAGGAGCCGACCGCGGCCAAGGGCGTCCAGACCGCGCGCGGCGGCATCGTCGACCTGCTCATCATGGATGTCGGCCTGCCGGACATGGATGGCCGCGAGGCGGTGAAGATCCTGCGCAAGGGCGGCTACAAGGCGCCGATCATCATGCTGACCGGGCAGGATACGGATTCCGACACGATCCTCGGGCTCGAAGCGGGCGCCAACGACTATGTCACCAAGCCGTTCCGCTTCGCCGTGCTTCTGGCGCGCATCCGCGCCCAGCTTCGCCAGCACGAGCAGAGCGAGGACGCCACCTTCAATGTCGGTCCCTACGTCTTCAAGCCGAGCCAGAAGCTTCTGACCGACGCCAAGGGCGGGAAGATCCGCCTGACGGAAAAGGAAGCCTCGATCATCAAGTATCTCTACCGGGCCGACAAGAAGGTCGTCACGCGCGACGTGCTGCTCGAAGAGGTCTGGGGCTACAATTCGGGCGTCACCACCCACACGCTGGAAACCCACGTCTACCGCCTGCGCCAGAAGATCGAGCGCGATCCTTCCAATGCCGAAATTCTTGTGACAGAAAGCGGCGGATACAAGCTGGTGCCCTGATTTCAGGCACGGACGTGCTGCCGCAGCCGATGGGGGTCGGCGCGCGCAGACGGGGACGCCGATGGCCTTGGACGACGACATTCGCATTCTCTCGGGCGTGGAGCTGCTTGCCGGCTTCACGTCGGAACAGTTGCGTCTGCTCGCCTTCGGCGCCGAAAGCCTGCGCCTCGCTTCCGGCCGCGTCCTCTATCGCGAAGGGCAGTCGGCCGAGAGCGGCTATGTGGTGACGACCGGCACCGTCTCGCTCTTTCGCGAACGCGACGGCGAACGCATCAGCCTCGCAGAAGTCGGCCCCGGCACCATGCTCGGCGAACTCGCCATCATCGCCCCCACCACCCGGCTGACCGGCGCGCTGGCGACAAGCGACGTCGAACTCATCCGCCTCAACCGCACGCTGTTCCGCCGCATCCTCACCGAATACCCCGAGACGGCGGCATTATTACACCAACGCATCACGGACAATCTGGGGGCGCTGTTGGCTGATATCCAAAGCTTGGCGCCGAGGTTTTCGGAGTAGTTTTTCCCGAAGCGGACCCCACCCTTTATCCCTCCCCACAAGGGGGAGGGAGTCGCCAGCGTCGAGCCTTTCCGTCAATTTTGTCACCCGGCCTAGCAAGGGCGCGACGTGCATGCCCTCCCTCCCCCTTGTGGGGAGGGATAAAGGGTGGGGGTCCTCTCCGAAAAAACCTACTCCAGATCGAACCGCGCAATCACCGGCACATGGTCCGACGGGCGCTCCCAGCCGCGCGCTTCCTTCAGCACCTCGATCGACGACAGCTTCGGCGCGATGTTCGCGGACGACCAGACGTGATCGAGCCGGCGGCCGCGGTTGGAGGCTTCCCAGTCCTTGGCGCGGTAGCTCCACCAGGTGTAGATCTTCTCCGGCTCGGGGATCGCCTGGCGCATCAAATCGACCCAGTTGCCCGCCCGGCGCATCGCCTCGAAGCTTTCGGTCTCGATCGGCGTGTGGCTGACGACCTTCAGGAGTTGGCGGTGCGACCAGACGTCGGCCTCCAGCGGCGCGATGTTCAGATCGCCGACGAGGATCGACGCGGCCGCCTCGCCGCTCGTGGCGCGCACCCCGTGCATCTCGGACACGAAATCGAGCTTGTGGCGGAATTTCGGGTTGATCGCCGGGTCCGGTTCGTCGCCGCCGGCGGGCACGTAGAAATTATGGACGAGGATCTTGTGGCCGCCCGCCTCGACATTGGCGGCGAGGTGGCGGCAGTCGCCCATGGTGCAGAAATCGCGCTTCTCGACGATTTCGAGCGGGCGCAGCGAGATGGTGGCGACGCCGTGATAGCCCTTCTGGCCACTGATCTCGATGTGCTCGTAGCCCAGCGCGCGCAGCGCCTTCAGCGGGAACAGATCGTCCGGGCACTTCGTCTCCTGCAGGCACAGCACGTCCGGCCGATACTGCGTCACGAACTGCTCGACCAGCGGCATGCGCAGGCGAACGGAATTGATGTTCCAGGTGGCGATGGAAAACGGCATGGAGAAGCTGCGCCCGAAATGAGAAATGCGGCCGGACCCTGCCAGCCGCATCCTTCGAACTCAAGCTTCGGGCACGAGAACCGGCCGTTTCGGCCGCTCGTCCACAGGTCAGCGCCGATGATCAGCGGTTGGGCGAGACCATCTCGTTGATGCGGTCGTAATTGATCGCGAAGACCGAACGGTCGAAGGTGACGCCCGACTGGACGTTGTAGATCATCACCGTCGTGTCCTTGCCCTGCGCGTCGCGGATCGTCCACTGCTTCAGTTCGTAGTTCTGCGGGTCGAACATCATGGTGATGGTCGAATTGCCGAAGACCGAACGGTCGGCGAGCGTGATCGTGGTGGCGTCGGCTTCCTGGCGCACATCCTGCACCTTGTTGCCGGACAGGTCGATGCGCTCGTCGAGGAGCAGCTTCAGCGGCGTCGAGGACAGCGAATAGAGGTCCGCCGTGTTCATGCGCGCATTTTCGAGCACGACCGACGTGCCGTCCGCCGTGACCTTGAAGGTCGACGGGTTCTCGTAGTTGAAGCGCACCTTGCCCGGCCGCTCGATGAAGAACTTACCGCCGGTCTGTTCGCCGCTCGGGCCAAACTGCACGAAATCGCCCATCATGGTCTTCACGGACGAGAAGTGGTCGGCGATCTGCTGCGCCTCGGCCGGCTGCGCCATGGCCTTGGCTGCCGGCAGGATGCCGGAGGCGGCGAGAAGCGCCGCGCCCATGCCAAGCGCAAGAACGCCGCGGCGGGTCTTCGAACTGGATTTTGCCATTCTTGAAACTCGCGAAATCATCGGTGTTGCCCTCAACTGAGGCGGATAACGCGCCAGTGGGGCTTTAGTTTGGCCGGGAGCGCGGCAAATTTGTCGCGCCCCTTCCCTGCTAGTAGGTCTCTTCCTCGGTCGGCACGAGGATTTCGCGCTTGCCGGCATGGTTGGCCGGGCCGACGATGCCTTCCTGCTCCATCTTCTCGATGATCGAGGCGGCGCGGTTGTAGCCGATGCCGAGACGGCGCTGGATGTAGGAGGTCGACGCCTTGCCGTCGCGCAGCACGACCGAGACCGCCTGGTCGTAGGGGTCGTCGGAATCGTCGAGATTGCTGTTGCCGTTGCCGCCGCCGGACTTGCCCGACGCGCCGCCGCCCTCTTCGTCCTCGTCATCCTCGGTGATCGAATCGAGATATTCCGGCACGCCCTGAAGCTTCAGATGCGCGACGACCTTCTCGACCTCGTCATCCGCCACGAACGGTCCGTGGACGCGCTGGATGCGCCCGCCGCCGGCCATGTAGAGCATGTCGCCCATGCCCAGAAGTTGTTCGGCGCCCTGCTCGCCCAGAATGGTGCGGCTGTCGATCTTCGACGTCACCTGGAAGGACATGCGGGTGGGGAAGTTGGCCTTGATCGTGCCGGTGATGACATCGACCGACGGGCGCTGCGTCGCCATGATCACGTGGATGCCGGCCGCACGCGCCATCTGCGCGAGGCGCTGCACCGCGCCTTCGATGTCCTTGCCGGCGACCATCATCAGGTCGGCCATCTCGTCGATGATGACGACGATATAGGGCATGCGCTCCATTTCGAGCGTCTCGGTCTCGTAGATCGCCTCGCCCGTCTCGCGGTCGAAGCCGGTCTGCACCGTGCGGCTGATCTGCTCGCCCTTCTTCTCGGCGGTCGCGACGCGCTGGTTGAAGCCGTCGATGTTGCGCACGCCGACCTTCGACATCTTGCGATAGCGGTCCTCCATCTCGCGCACGGTCCATTTGAGCGCGACGACGGCCTTCTTCGGGTCGGTGACGACGGGGGTCAGAAGATGCGGGATGCCGTCATAGACGGACAGTTCCAGCATCTTCGGATCGATCATGATCAGGCGGCACTCATCCGGCGTCATGCGGTAGAGCAGCGACAGGATCATCGTGTTGATGGCGACCGACTTGCCCGAGCCCGTGGTGCCGGCGACGAGGACGTGCGGCATCTTGGCGATGTCGACGATGACCGCCTCGCCATTGATCGACTTGCCGAGCGCGAGCGCCAGCTTGGCCTTGGTCTGGTCGAAGTCCTGGCTGGCGAGGATTTCGCGCAGATAGACGGTCTCGCGCTTGGCGTTGGGCAGTTCGATGCCGATGGCGTTGCGGCCCGGCACGACGGCGACGCGCGCGGCGATCGCGCTCATCGAGCGGGCGATGTCGTCGGCCAGGCCGATGACGCGTGAGGACTTGATGCCGGGCGCCGGCTCGAGCTCGTAGAGCGTCACGACCGGGCCGGGGCGAACCTGGATGATCTCGCCCTTGACGCCGAAATCCTCCAGCACGCCTTCGAGGATGCGGGCGTTCTGCTCGAGCGCATCCTTGGAAAGCGAGGCGTCGCGCGCCATCGCCTTCGGCTCGGAGAGGAATTCGAGATCCGGCATCTCGAAACCATCGGATACGGGCGGACGCGCGTTCGAAGCGCTCGGCGCCGGGCGTGGCGCGGCCTGCTCGACGCGAGCGAAGGACGGTGCCGCCGCTGCCGCGCGCGGAGCCGCTTGCGCACGCCGCGCGGCGATCTCCTGCGGTGTCGGTACGGGCGTATTGGGGTCGAGATCGTCCTCGTCGAGGCCGATATCGTCGATATCGAAGGGCGGCTCGATCGAGGGAGCTGAGGCGCGCGGCGCAGGCTCGAAGCCGGGCTCGACACGGCCCGCCGGGCGAACGGGGCGGTTTTCGATCTCGTCCAACGCGTCGAGCGTGTCGTCGCGATGGCGGGTGCGGGCGGCCAGAGTCCCACCGCCGTGACGGCGGAAGAAAGCCTGCGCCGAAAGCCACATATGCGCGACCGCGCCGAGGGCCAGGAACCGCCCTTCGGTGCCCTCGTCGTCATAATCCTCGTCGTCGTCCTCGTCCGCGTCGACCTCTTCCTCGACCGGCTTGCGGGCGAGCTTCTTGCGTTCGACGGGCTTGGACGTCAGCGCATTGCAGGCGACGTAGAGCAGCGCGCCGGCAGGAATGAAGAGCAGCGCAGCCGTGACGAAGCCGGCAAGGCCGCTCGGATAG
The DNA here is from genome assembly GCA_023389195.1 of Pseudomonadota bacterium. GTDB lineage: Bacteria > Pseudomonadota > Alphaproteobacteria > Rhizobiales > Rhizobiaceae > Aliihoeflea. The sequence goes on along the minus strand of JAEWET010000016.1, from coordinate 73,273 downwards.
GCGCCGATGAACTTGCCCGGCAGCGCCAGCACGATGTCGCCGAAGACGCCGCCGAGGCCGGACGGCAGCGGCCAGGTGGGCGGGGCTTCCATGCAGCCGATGATGCCCGCGCCGAGCGCGGCCGCGCCGAACCAGGCGAAGGCGCGCTTGCCCGGCTGCAGGATGCCGCGCCCGAGCACCAGCCCGATCGCCCAGACGATCGCCGGCACCAGCGCGACGACCGAGCCGAGGCCGAAGAACTGCATCAGGAGATCGGAAACGACGGCGCCCGGATAGCCGGCGGCGTTGGTGACGGGGTTGTCGGTCGCGTGGCTGAAGCTTGGATCGGCGACGTTCCAGGTGGCCAGACTTGCGACGATCGCGGCGACGCCAACGAGAATCGCGGTGCCCGTCAGCTTGCGCATCTGCCTGCGCAGGAAGCCGGTGAAACCGCTATCGCCCTCGTTCAAGGTGAGTGCGTGTGACTGCGAACGCATGGCTGACCCCGTATGCCCGTCGCGCCGCGTGATCGGCGCCAGATTCGCACCGACGCTAACGACAGGGGGTTAAGGCCGCATTAACCATGGACTTTCATCGGCTACCGGCTGCCCGCATCAGTTCACGAGAGCCAGCAGATAGGCCGATCCGAAAAGCAGAAGGATTGCGCCAGCCGCCACCGTGGCGGAAATGACGAGCGTGAACACCAGCCCGCCAACAACGGCCTTGAGCGATGGTTGGCTCATCTGAAGGCTATCGCCGGACGGCGCGCCCGCCCGCGTGTGTCATCCATGGTGATCCATCTTCCTGCACGACGTTGCGCCATGATCTAATGACGCAGGCGAATTGACAATCTGAGCCAACGAAAAAGGGGCCCGGCGAACCGGGCCCCAAGGTTGCAATGCCGGAGGTCCGACATTGCGACGGGATGGATGTCGATCAGCGGATCGTCGCGCCGGGGAACTCCGGATAGGCTTCGACGCCGACCTCGGCCTTGTCGAGGCCGAGATATTCGGCTTCCTCGGTCGGGCGCAGGCCGATGATGGCCTTGAGAATCAGCCAGACGATCGCGCTGGTGACGATCACGAAGATCGCGACGACCACGATGCCGTAGAGCTGGGTGACGAGGCTCGCCTCGGCATTGGTGAAGACGACCGCGATGGTGCCCCAGATGCCGGCCAGAAGATGGACCGGGATGGCGCCGACGACGTCGTCGATGCGGAACTTGTCGAGGAGCGGGACCGAGAACACCACGATCACGCCGCCGACCGCGCCGATCAGCGAAGCCGTGCCGAGGCCCGGCGTCAGCGGCTCGGCGGTGATCGAGACGAGGCCGGCCAGTGCGCCGTTGATCACGAAGGTCAGATCGACCTTCTTGTACATGAGCTGCGTCAGGATCGCGGCTGCCAATGCGCCGCCGATGGCGCCGGCATTGGTGTTGGCCATGACGCGGCCGACATCGGCGATGTCGCCGATCGTGCCCATGGCGAGCTGCGAGGCGCCATTGAAGCCGTACCAGCCCATCCACAGGATGAACATGCCGAGGACGCCCAGCGGCATGTTGGAGCCCGGCAGAACGTTGACCGAGCCGTCGGCATTGTACTTGCCCTTGCGCGCCCCGATGATGAGCGCCCCGACCAACGCGGCCCAGCCGCCGACCGAGTGGACGACCGTCGAGCCGGCGAAGTCGAGGAAGCCCGCCTCGTCGAGGAAGCCGCCGCCCCACTTCCAGGACGCCTGGATCGGGTAGATCAGCGCGGTCAGGAACAGCGTGAAGGCAAGGAACGGCCACAGGCGCACGCGCTCGGCGACCGTGCCCGAGACGATTGAGGCGGCAGTGGCGCAGAACATGACCTGGAAGAAGAAGTCGGCGCTGACCGTGGCATAGGTCAGGTCGACGCCGTCCGCGCCGACCGCGACGGGTTCGAGCGCCGCGACGCCGAAGGCGCCGATCACGCCGGCGATCGTCCAGCCATCGCCCGGATACATGATCTGGTAGCCGATCAGGTAGTAGGCGAAGCAGGCGAGCGAATACATCGTGATGTTCTTCAGAAGCTGCATCGACACGTTCTTGGTGCGAACGAAGCCGGCCTCCAGCATGGCGAAGCCTGCCGCCATCCAGAAGACGAGGATGCCGCCGATGAGCATCAGAAGCGAGTTGAGGATGAACTGTGTGTGCTGGGCAGCCTCGCCCGCCACGGCTTCGGCCGCCTCGGGGGCGGCTTCCTGCGCGCCGGCCGGCAGCATCGTCAGTCCGATGAGCGCGAGCGCTCCGACCATTGGCCGCGCGAGGGCCAGGTAATTGCGACTATTCATGATTTTCTCCTGAGAACTGGGCCGGCCGTCAAAGCGCGTCGGTGTCGGTTTCGCCGGTGCGGATGCGCAGCGCCTGCTCGATGCCGTAGACGAAGATCTTGCCGTCGCCGATCTGGCCGGTCTTGGCCGCCGACGAGATGGCCTCGACGGCCCGGTCGACGAGCTCTGCGCCGACGGCGACCTCGATCTTGATCTTCGGCAGGAACGAGACGGCGTATTCGGCGCCGCGATAGATTTCGGTGTGCCCCTTCTGGCGTCCGTAGCCCTTGACCTCGGTCACGGTCAGGCCCTGGATGCCGACGGCGGTCAGCGCCTCGCGCACCTCGTCGAGCTTGAACGGCTTGATGATAGCCATCACGATTTTCATAAGCTTTCGCCCTTTTCCCTGCGGTCCCCCGCCGTTGCGTGACATCGCCGGCCGGCCGTGCGAGCTGACGATCAGGCAAAGGGAATCAAGCCGCGTGCCAATTGGCGCGCGACCGGGAATCAGGGCTGAAATGGGGCATTGGCAACCGCCGCGAAGCGAGCGGTCGCCTAATTAATGATCAGTTTCGTGAGGCTTGGCGGGTTTTGCCTATTTTTTGGGCGTCGTCTTCACGCGGACCAGGCCTTCCTGCGCCACCGAGGCGATCAACCGACCGTCACGGCCGTAGAGGAAGCCGCGCGTAAAGCCGCGCGCGCCGATCGCGTTCGGGCTGTCCTGGCTGTAGAGCAGCCAGTCGTCGAGCTTGTGCGGGCGGTGGAACCACATGGCGTGGTCGAGGCTCGCCATCATCAAATCGGGGTCGAAGCCGGTGCGGCCATGCGCGAAGGTCGACGTGTCGAGCAGCGTCATGTCGGAGAGGTAGGCGAGGATCGCCGCCTGCAGCGCCCGGTCGTCCGGCACGTCGCCCGAGGTGCGCACCCATACGCGCTGTTGCGGCGGCAGCTTCTTGCGCGTCGTGTAGTGCTCGAGGATGACCGGCTTGATCTCGAGCGGCCGCTCGCGCGCCCAGAATTTGCGGATCGCCTCGGGCACGTTGTCGCCCATCATCTCGATGAGTTCGGTCTGCGACTTCAGCGTCTCTGGCTCCGGCACGTCGGTCGGCCCGTCGATCTGGTGCTCAAGTCCCTCCTCCTCGGCCTGGAACGAGGCTTCGAGCGAAAAGATCGCATGGCCGTGCTGGATGGCGACGACGCGCCTTGTGGTGAACGACCCGCCGTCGCGGATGCGGTCGACCTCGTAGATGATCGGCACCGAGGGATCGCCCGGCCGCATGAAGTAGCAATGCAGCGAGTGGACGTGGCGCTCGGCCTCCACCGTGCGCTGCGCGGCGACCAGCGCCTGGCCGATGACCTGACCGCCGAAAACCCGCTGCCAGCCCGCCTGCGGGCTGCGACCACGATACAGATTGTGTTCCAGCCGCTCGAGATCGAGTATGGACAGAAGTTCCTGCATGGCGGTCGTCATGTTGAAATCCCCCGGCGAAGGCCGACATTCCTTGGAAAGATGCGCGGTTTGCATCAGCTACGCACCGCGAAGTCAAGAAGACAGGCATTTGGAAGGACCGATCCATGGTTGAAGACACGAAGACGCGCGCGGTCGACATCGTCATCGCCGGCGCGGGCTATGTCGGTCTGGCGACCGCCGTCTCGATCAAGGCGGCGCGGCCGAACCTGTCGGTCCTGATCGTCGATGCCGCGCCCGAAAGCGTCTGGCAGCGCGACACCCGCGCTTCTGCCATCGCGGCGGCGGCGACGCGGATGCTCGACCAGCTTGGCTGCTGGGACGAGATCGCACCGGGCGCGCAGGCGATGACGGAGATGATCGTCACCGATTCGCGCACCTCCGATCCCGTGCGGCCCGTCTTCCTCACCTTCGATGGCGAGGTTGGGCCCGGCGAAGCCTTCGCCCACATGGTCGCCAACAAGAATCTCAACGGCGCGCTGAGGCGCCGCGCTGGCGAACTCGGCGTCGAGATCCGCGAAGGGCTTGGCGTCACCGGCTTCGCGCCGCTTGCCGCGACGACCCGCGTCGATTTCGCCGACGGGTCGAGTGTCGAGGCGCGGCTGCTCGTCGCCGCCGATGGCGTCAAATCGCGGCTGCGCGACATGGCCGGCATCCGCACGGTCCACTGGGATTACGGCCAGTCCGGCATCGTCTGCACCGTCCGCCACGAGCGCCCGCACAATGGCCGCGCGGAAGAGCACTTCCTGCCCGCCGGTCCCTTCGCCACCCTGCCGCTCGCGCCCGACGAGAACGGCAACAACCGCTCCTCGATCGTCTGGACCGAGCGCACCGAGGATGCCGACCGCCTCGTCGCCGACGATCTGATCGTCTTCGAGCACGAACTCGAACAGCGCTTCGGCCTCGAACTCGGCAAAATCCATGTCGAGGGCAAGCCCCGCGCCTGGCCGCTGGGGCTGACGCTCGCGCGCGATTTCGTCAAGGACCGCTTCGCCCTCGTCGGCGACGCCGCGCACGGCATTCACCCGATTGCCGGCCAGGGCCTCAATCTCGGCTTCAAGGACGCCGCCGCGCTTGCCGAAACCATCGTCGAGGCCGACCGGCTCGGCCAGGACATCGGCGCGCTCGACGTCCTCCAGCGCTATGAGCGCTGGCGCCGTTTCGACACGGTCCAGATGGGCGTCACCACCGACGTTCTGAACCGCCTCTTCTCCAACGACATCGCCCCGGTCCGCGCTGTCCGCGACATCGGCCTCGGCCTCGTCGAGCGCATGCCGCGCCTGAAGGAGTTCTTCATCCGCCAGGCCTCGGGCCTCTCGCCCGCCGCCCCGCGCCTGTTGCGCGGCGAAGCCATCTGAAAATTCAGGACAATCCATGAGCCTTGAAAGCGTGCGCGCGTTCCTCGCCGAGAACGCCCCCGACATTTCCGTCATCGAGACCGAACAGAGCTCCGCCACTGTCGCGCTCGCGGCCGAAGCCCATGGCGTCGCGCCGGACCAGATCGCCAAGACGATCTGCCTGCGCGTCGGCGAGGAGCCGATGCTGATCGTCGCCTCGGGTCTGGCGCGGCTCGACAACCGCAAGTTCAAGGACCGCTTCGGCGGCAAGGCGCGCATGCTGCCGGCCGAAGAGGTGGTGGAGGTGACGTCGCATCCGGTCGGCGGCGTCTGCCCCTTCGGCCTGCCCTCGGCGCTGCCCATCTATTGCGACGTCTCGCTGCAAAAGTTCGACGAGGTCGTGCCCGCCGCCGGCGCCACCAACGCCGCGATCCGCCTGCCGACCGACCGCCTTGTCGCGCTCACCGGCGCCGAATGGATCGACGTCTGCCAATAACCACTGGAAACCGCCGCGCCGGCTCCTAGGTTGAAGGACAACACCAACCCTCTTGAAGGAGAGCAACATGAACAGGCATGCAACGGCAATCTGGCAAGGCGCGCTCAAGGACGGATCGGGCACGCTCGACATGCAGAGCGGCGCGTTCTCCAAGCAGCCCTATTCCTTCAAGGGCCGCTTCGAGGACGAGAGCGGCAAGTCGGGCACCAACCCGGAAGAACTGATCGCCGCCGCCCATGCCGGCTGCTTCTCCATGCAGCTCTCGCATCTTCTGGCCGAAAGCGGCACGCCGGCCGAAAAGCTGGAGACCACCGCGACCGTCACCTACGGCCCGGCTGCCGGCGGCGGCTTCGAGATCACCGAAAGCGCGCTGAAGCTCAACGCCAAGGTGCCCGGCGTCGACGAGGCCAAGTTCCGGGAACTGGCCGAAAAGGCTAAGACCGGCTGCCCGGTTTCCAAGGCGCTCGGCGCGATCAAGGTCACGTTGGACGCGAAGCTCGCGTAATTTCCTGATCCGGCCGAACGATTTAACGCAAGGGAACATCCGTTTCCCTTGCGTCTTCGCAACCAAAGAACCGCGCGTTTCGCCTAGACTGTTGCACATGTAACAGACGGGAGGAAACGCCATGTTGCAGGCTCACAAGCCTATCCAGCGCACCGCCATGCGCTCCACGCTCGAAATCTCCGACATCACCGACGACGCAAGGCTCCTGCCCGGCTTCGACGGCCATGAGCGCATCGTGCTCGGCCGCGACGAGACGCGCGGCTTGATCGCCATCGTCGCGATCCACGACACGAAGCTCGGCCCCGCGCTGGGCGGCACGCGCGTCTGGAAGCACGAAAGCCTGGAAGCCGCGATCACCGACGCGCTGCGACTGTCGCGCGGAATGACCTACAAATCCGCCATCGCCGGCATGCCCTTCGGCGGCGGCAAGGCGGTCATCCTCGCCAATGCGAAGACGGACAAGACTCCCGAACTCCTCGAAGCCTATGCCGAGATGCTGGCCGGACTCGACGGCGACTACTACACCGGCGAGGATGTCGGCCTGACGCTTGCCCACGCCGACTTCCCGCGCGCCCGCACGCCCAACGTCACCGGCACGACGGTCGGCGGCAGCGAGAACCCCTCGCCCGTCACCGCCCACGGCGTCTTTCTCGGCCTGAACGCCGCCGTGAAGCACCGCTTCGGCCGCGACGATCTGACGGGCCTGCGCGTCGGCGTGCAAGGGCTGGGCTCGGTCGGCCGCCGGTTGGCAGAGCAACTGCACGAAGCCGGTGCGACGCTGGTCGTCGCCGACATCGACAAGGCGCGCGTCGAACAGGCCGTCCGCGACTTCGGCGCGACCGCGCTCGCTTCCGAGGCCATGGCGACCGCCGATGTCGACGTGTTCGCCCCCTGCGCGCTCGGCGGCGTCATCCATGCCGGCATGATCGACGCCATCAGGGCGAAGGTGATCGCAGGCGCGGCGAACAACCAGCTTGCCAGCGAGGCCGACGCGACGCTCCTCGCCGAACGCGGCATCCTCTACGCGCCCGACTACGTCATCAATGCCGGCGGCCTGATCAACGTCGCGAGCGAACTCCTGCCCGGCGGCTATGTCCGCGCCCGCGCGATGAAGCTCGTCGAGACGATCCCGGCGACGCTCGCCGACATCTTCGCCCGTGCGGACGCCGAAAGGCGCCCGACCAACGCGATCGCCGAGGAAATCGCCGACAAGCGCGTCGCCGCGCGCCACTGATCGCTTCCGAGGGGAACCGGCCGGGAGATCGGAAAACCGACCCCGGCCGGAATCGGCTCAGGACGTGTGGATATCTGGCATGGGCGAGACGAAAATGGCGGATTTCGAGAACCGGAGCGGAGTGGACATTCGGTCCATGAGCACCGGAAGCGCAGAAAGCTGCCATTTGCAGTCCGCTCAGGCCTGATATCGGCGCGTCCTGCTAACTGCCTTTAATGCCCGCCATCGCCTCGGAGCCCCAGACCTCTTTCACCCGCGCATCGCGGCCGCACGCGCCGCGATAGTAGCGGTAGCGCAGCGGATTCTTGGTGTAATAGTCCTGATGGTATTCCTCGGCCGGCCAGAATTGCGGCGCCGGCACGATTTCGGTCGCAAGCTGCACGCCGCCGAGCGCCTGCGCGGCTTCCGTCTTCGCGGCCTGCGCGGCCGCAAGCTGGGCGTCGCCGACCGCATAGACTGCGGTGGAATAGCTGAAGCCCCGATCGCAGAACTGCCCGCCTGCATCGGTTGGATCGACCGAGCGGAAGAAGGCCGACAGCAGCGCGTCATAGCTGACCCGCGACGGGTCGTAGACGATCTCGACCGCCTCGCGGTGCCGCGCGGCGGTGTGGTTCTCGTAGGTCGGATTCTCGTTCGTCCCGCCGATATAGCCCGACGTCGTCGAAATGACGCCGCCGACCTTGTCGAAATCGGACTCCACGCACCAGAAGCACCCGCCGGCGAAAATCGCCCGCTCGGTGTTCTGCGCGGAGGCCGGCAGGGCGGTAAAGGCAAGGGTGAGCGCAAGCGCGGCAGTGCGGAACATGGTCGTCCTCCGAAGGTGTTGCGAAGGAACGTAGCGCCGTGCGGGGCAGTTTCAAATCAAGGCTGCGGGATGGGGACGTGATCCGTCCAATGCCGGGCGTCATCCCGGCCGAAGTCCGAGCGAAGCGAGGCGAGAGCCGGGACCCATTCCGTGCCGTCGAAGGTCACGGAATGGGTCACGGATAGGGTCTCGCCGCTGCGCGCCGATCCCATTCCGGGATGACGCGCGGTGGCGCGGGCTAAACCCGCCGTTCCACCATCATCTTCTTGATCTCAGCAATCGCCTTGGCCGGGTTCAGCCCCTTCGGGCAGGCCTGCGTGCAGTTCATGATCGTGTGGCAGCGATAGAGGCGGAACGGATCTTCGAGGTTGTCGAGCCGCTCGCCGGTCGCCTCGTCACGGCTGTCGATCAGCCAGCGATAGGCCTGCAGCAGCACGGCGGGGCCGAGATAGCGCTCGCCGTTCCACCAATAGGACGGGCACGAAGTCTGGCAGCAGAAGCACAGGATGCACTCGTAGAGCCCGTCGAGCTTCTGCCGGTCCTCGTGGCTCTGCGTCCATTCCTTGGCGGGCTCGGGCGAGACCGTCTGCAGCCAGGGCTGGATCGAGGAAAGCTGCGCGTAGGGAACGGTCAGGTCCGGCACGAGGTCCTTGACCACCGGCATGTGCGGCAGCGGATAGACCTTGACGACGCCCGACACCTCGTCCGCGCCCTTGGTGCAGGCAAGCGTGTTGGTGCCGTCGATGTTCATCGCGCACGAGCCGCAGATGCCCTCGCGGCACGAGCGGCGCAGCGTCAGCGTCGGATCGACATTGTTCTTGATCCACAGGAGCGCATCGAGGACCATCGGCCCGCAATCGTCCATGTCGACATAATAGGTGTCGGTGCGCGGGTTCTCGTCGTCATCCGGCGACCAGCGATAGATCTTGTATTCGCGAAGGTTCGTGGCACCGGCCGGCTTCGGCCAGGTCTTGCCCTCGTTGATCCGCGAATTCTTGGGAAGGGTGATTTCGACCATTTCAAACGCCTTTCCCAGATATATCAATAATCTGACATTCCGCTGCCGTCTTCGAGCCGAATTTTCGATAAATAAGATTTCGGTCGACAAATTTTACGTCGGCACCAGCTTTTTCCCCTCCTGCTGTGTTAAATAGGGGAAGCCTTCCAAATTCTGACCTGAAGCGATGAAGCAAAGTGTCCTCGACCGCTTTTGCTTGGCCAACTTCGACATCACCGTCGCACGAGGCAATAAATCGAAAATATGAGATATCCGGATTGAGAAGCATTACCTTTTGCATCCATCTCAAATGAGCATATGCACGCCCATTTCCACCGCTGCGTTCTGATTTGCCAATATAGACTATTCGCGAGAACCGCCCCTCCGAATATTTGACTAGCTTGCCTTTTTGCAGTGCGATTGCGTAAACTAGCGGAAATTTATGGGTACGGTGGGCCAATTGTGTTTTGACAGCACCCGACCCTAACAAACTTACCTTGTTGGACGTAAGTCGAATTTCCACCATCAGTAAACGCGCTTCTTCGGGGCGATCTTCGCCGGGTCGATGCCGCCATCGGCCAGTGCCAGCATCGGCTCGGTGTGCACCGGGCGATAGTCGAGGCGGACATAGCCGGCCTCGTCGACCCAGGAGAGTGTGTGCTTGCGCCAGTTGGCGTCGTCGCGCTCGGAGAAGTCCTCGCGGGCGTGCGCGCCGCGGCTTTCCTTGCGCGCCTCGGCCGAATAGACCGTCGTGATCGCATTCGCCATCAGATTGTCGAGCTCGAGCGTCTCGACGAGGTCCGAGTTCCAGATCATCGAGCGGTCGGTGACCTTGATGTCGGCAAGCCCGTTCCAGATTTCCGAAATCTGCCTGCAGCCGTTTTCCAGCGAGTCCTGCGTGCGGAACACGGCGGCGTCGTCCTGCATCGCCTTTTGCATCCGGTCACGCAGCTTCGCGGTCGGCGTGCCGCCATTGGAATGGCGGATGCGGTCGAAGCGCTCCATGATCTTGTCGCAGGCCGCATTGTTGATCGCCGGGATCGCCGCGTCGCGGTCGATCACCTGGCCGGCGCGGATGGCGGCGGCGCGGCCGAAGACGACGAGATCGATCAGCGAGTTGGAGCCGAGGCGGTTGGCGCCGTGCACCGAGGCGCAGGCCGCTTCGCCGACGGCCATCAGGCCGGGCGCGATCGCATCGGGGTTCTCGGCCGTCGGGTTCAGCACCTCGCCCCAGTAATTGGTCGGGATGCCGCCCATATTGTAGTGGACCGTCGGCAGGACCGGGATCGGCTCGCGCGTCACGTCGACGCCGGCGAAGATGCGCGCGCTCTCGGCGATGCCCGGCAGGCGCTCGTGGATGACGGCCGGGTCGAGATGGTCGAGATGCAGGAAGATGTGATCCTTCGCCTTGCCGACGCCACGGCCCTCGCGGATCTCCATCGTCATGCAGCGTGAGACGACATCGCGGGAAGCAAGGTCCTTCGCCGACGGGGCATAGCGCTCCATGAAGCGCTCGCCTTCCGAATTGACGAGATAGCCGCCCTCGCCGCGCACGCCCTCGGTGATGAGGCAGCCCGCGCCGTAGATGCCGGTCGGGTGGAACTGGACGAATTCCATGTCCTGCAAGGGCAGGCCGGCACGCGCGACCATGCCGTTGCCGTCGCCGGTGCAGGTGTGGGCGCTCGTCGCGGAGAAGTAGGCGCGGCCATAGCCGCCCGTCGCCAGCACCACCATCTTGGCGGAGAAGCGGTGGATCGTGCCGTCGTCGAGGTTCCAGGCGACGACGCCGGTGCACACGCCGTCCGTCATGATCAGGTCGAGCGCGAAATATTCGATGAAGAACTGGGCGTTGTTCTTGACCGACTGGCCGTAGAGCGTGTGCAAAATGGCGTGGCCGGTGCGGTCGGCGGCAGCGCAGGTGCGCTGGACGGGCGGGCCGTCGCCGAAATTCTGCATGTGGCCGCCGAACGGGCGCTGGTAGATCTTGCCCTCTTCGGTCCGGCTGAAAGGCACGCCGTAATGCTCGAGCTCGTAGACGGCGGCGGGCGCCTCGCGGGCGAGATACTCCATCGCGTCGACGTCGCCAAGCCAGTCCGACCCCTTGACGGTGTCGTACATGTGCCACTGCCACGAATCCGCGCCCATGTTCTGAAGCGAGGCAGCGATGCCGCCCTGCGCGGCGACCGTGTGCGAGCGGGTCGGGAAGACCTTGGTGATGCAGGCCGTCTTCAGCCCCTGCTCGGCCATGCCGAGCGTGGCGCGCAGGCCCGCGCCGCCGGCACCGACGACCACCACGTCATATTTGTGGTCGACATAGGTGTAGCTGTCGCTGGCGGGCCGCGAGGCGTTCATTCTGGTTTCAGCGTCGGCCACGGATCAGCCTCCGAATGCGATTTTGAGAAGGGCGAAGACCGAGGCGACGCCGATGACGAGCGGGAAGAAGGTGTTGAGCGCGATCAGCGCCACCTTCGCGCCTTCGCCATGCACGTAATCCTCGATGACGATCTGCATGCCGAGCTTCATGTGGTAGAGCACGGAGACGAGGAACAGGATCACCACCAGCGTCACGAACGGGTTGGCGAGCGTCGCGCGGACCTCTTCGTAAGGTGCGCCAACCAGCGCCACCAGCAGCCCGACCATGAACAGGACGAGCGGCACGTTGGCGATGGCGGTGAGGCGCTGGCGCCAGAAATGAATGGTGCCCTCGCGGGCCGAACCGAGGCCGCGGACGCGGCCGAGCGGAGTGCGCATGTCGGTCATGTTCAGGCTCCCCGCGCCATGATTGCGACAATCCAGACGAGGATCGCGAGCGCGAACGAGACGACCGGCATCGCGACCGCCGCCCTTCTCGATGCGTCCTTGCCGAGCGCGGCTTCGCTGCCCGTATCCATCACCAGATGGCGGACGCCGCCCAGCATGTGGTGGAACAGCACCCAGCTATAGCCGAACAGCACGAACAGCCCGAGCCACGAGCCGTAGATGCCCTGCACGCGGGCGAAGCCTTCCGGGGTCCCGGCGGCCGCCATCAGCCAGATCGCGACCAGCAGCGTTCCGAAATAGAGCGCGCAGCCGGTGATGCGATGGATGATCGACATCATCATCGTCGGGATCGGCTTGTAGATCTGGAGATGCGGAGACAGGGGTCTCGCACGGGTGGCTGTGGTCTTGCTCATGGCTCCCCCGTTCGACGGCGGCACGGACCCTTTATGCGTCATGCCGTCGCCGGACTGCGACGTGAAGTGTTGGGCGCTTTCTAATGCGGTTTTTGCAATGCGTCAAAGCCGGAAAACGCTGGACCAGCGCCCATTTAGCGGTGAGGCCGCAAATGAAAAGCGCCCCCACGCCGCTTCAATCGATTAACCGCTGAAATGTTTGGTCAGGTGCGGCACGCGAGCGCGCCCTCGCCGTTTTTCATCCACAGCGCCTCGCCGTTTTCGACCACCAGCGAGTAGAGCCCTTCGGCGAATCGGTAGAGCTGATTGGGCGGGCTTGCGGGCAGCGCGACCGGCTCCTCCTCGCCCTGCGCATCGACCACGACCGACGATCCGGCTGCCGCCACCTTGAGCTGGCTCCCGTCCTCGCAGGCATAGGTCGCGAGCGGCGGCTGGGCCGGCACCGAGCCGGTAGCGACATCGTCGAGATCGGCGACGCAGCCGGAGACGGCGAGGACGCCCGCCAAGGCCAGCGGAATGTGGATGCGTTTCATGCGTGTCCTTGTTCAAGGCGCGTCTGCGACGGTCCGGCATTAACCATGTCCGCAGAAAGACGCGCGGGCAAGCGCCCCGTTTCGGGTGACAAGGGTTAAGAAAGCGTTAACTTGTCTTAACATGCCGCAAGCCCCGTTCCGGAGGACCGTGATGAACACGCTCGCATACGCCCTCACCGCCGCGCTCTTCGCCGTCACGGCATGGGCCGCCACTGCCGGCAGCCTCTACCAGGACCGGGTCCATGCTGACAGTTTCGGCAATCTCGTCATCTACTCCCCGGCCGGCTACAAGCGCATCGTTGTCGGCGCGGGCGAAGCGGCCTCGGGCTACCGCGCGACCGGGTCCTACCACGAGACCGACGCCCCGCGCGTCGCCTATCACGGTGGCCAGCGCCTGCAACTGCGCCCCTATCGCGACTGCGAGTTCGGCGCCGTCCTCCTCCACGGCCGCAGCTACATGTACGGCCTGCCGGATCACGTCGTGCCGACCCCGGCGGACGCACTTTGCCGCTGAGCGCACACATCCTCGTGATGCCGGCGCGCGGCTGCGCGTCCACATTTCGACACCTTTCTTTTGCCTTTGCGAATGAAGAGGTTAAGAAATGAGTAACCATTCGACATCGGCGTCCGCGAGCCGCCTGCGCAATCACATCGCCTCGCTGCAGACGATGACGCGCTTCGTCCTGGCGACTTTGGCGCTGGCGAGCGGCGTCTACACCTATCTGGGCGTGCGCGGCCTGCTCGACGGTTCGGCGACGCTCGTCTTCCTCGGCGCCATCATCTACTCGGTCGCCGTCTCGGTCGGCATCTACGGCTTCTGGACATACCTCATCCGCTTCGTGCCCGAGATGCGCGACGGCGCCTCGCGCATCGCGCTCTTCCTGATCATGATCGTCGGCTCGGTGATGATCATCGCCATGTCGTCCTGGCTGAACGCCGCCGCACTCGCCGGCTCCGCCGCCGTCGAGCAGCATCTGGCGACGACCCAGCAGGAATACACCGCCGACCTCGACCAGGCGCATTCGAACGCGCTCGGCGCGCTCTCGCTCCTGCCCGACATACAGCGTGCGCAGGAGCGTTTCGCCCGCCTCGCCGAGGACGAGCGCGCGTCGGGCGCGTTGACCGGCACGTCCGGTTCGGGCAGCGTCGTCCAGCTCCTGACGCAGATGTCGGCGCAGATGAACGAGCTGCAGGCGACGATCGAAGGCTCGCGCGAGCGCGTGCAGACGCTGTTCGAGGAAGGCCAGCTTCACCTGACGGCGATGCGCCAGCTCGTCTCCGCTTCCGGCCCTGTCGAACCACGCGCCAACGAGTTCGCGCAGGAAACGGTCGCGCTGTCGGGCGTCATCGCTTCGCTCGAACAGACCTCGATCGCGCCGTCGGTCGCCCGCGCCGCGCAGGATCTGTCGATGGGCTTCATCGCCCCGGTGACGAGCGGCGCCGATGCGGAGCTTGCCGGCCGCCAGTCGACCGTCATGGAAACCGTGCGCACCTCGGTCGCCGCGCAGTCCGCCGCGCTCTCGGAAGCCGCCAACGAAATCCTCGCCCAGCCCCGCGTCGATGAGCGCCGCTTTGTGCCGCTGTCGTCGGCCGAGGCCGTCCTCGTCTACGCGACGAGCTTCCTGCCGAGCTGGGCCGGTGCGATCTCCATCGATCTTTTGCCGGGCGTCTTCGTCGCCGTGATGGCGGTGGTGATGGCGGCGCTGCGTCGGAACGAGGACGGCCTCACCGACGCCGACCGCATCACCGCAGCCGACATGCTGCGCTCGATCGAGCTGCACGAGACCCTCGCCGCCGCCCGCGCCGCACGCCAGCCGGTGCCGGCTCCAGAGCCCGAGCCGGAAATAGCCGAGACGCCGCCCGCGCAGCCGGCGACGAACGAAAACGTCACGCCCCTTTCCCTCAACGAACGCAAGCGGTTCGAGCCATGACCGACCACGCGCACCATTCCGACATCGCTCCGCAGGGCCGCTTCGCCCGGCTCGTCGATCGCGTCGACGACGGCAACGTCATGCGCTTCACCTTCGGCGCGATGCTCGCCGGCGTCGTCGGCGTCCTCGCCTTCGACCTCTACGAGCTGCGCCAGCAGGCCGGCGGGCTGTGGCCGTCCGACCAAGCGTCGGTGCATGTGTCGGAGCCGATCCTGCCTCCCGCCGTCGAGACCGATGGTTCGTCTTCCGGCTCGCAGGACCCGCGCGAGAACGTCCAGACGGATGAAGCGCTTCTGAAGGATGCGGTGCGCTTCGAGCTGAAGCCCGGCGGCGTCCTCGCCGCGACGGGCTCGATCGATGTCGGCTCCTCCGCCCGGCTCGCCGCCGAGCTCGATGCGCGCGGCGAATATGTCCAGACCGTCTCGCTCAACTCGCCCGGCGGCTCGCTCGAAGACGCGATGGCAATGGCGCGGATGATCCGTGAGCGCGACCTCGCGACGCTGGTGCCGGACGGTGCGCTCTGCGCCTCGTCCTGCCCGCTGGTCTTCGCCGGCGGCACCACGCGCACGGTCGGCGACAAGGCGGCGATCGGCCTCCACCAGTTCTATGCCGGCACGTCCAGCCTGCCCGGGCCCGAGCAGGCGATGTCGGACGCGCAGGTCACCGCCGCGCGCATCTCGCGCTATCTGTCGGAAATGGGCGTCGACCCGGCCATGTGGCTGCACGCGCTCGATACGCCGCCGCGCGCGCTCTACTATCTGTCGGCCGAGGAAATGGCCGGCTACAAGCTGGTCACCTCGACCGGGCCGCTGGCCAGCATTCAGTGACGATGGCCGGCGCGAAGGGGCGCTGCCACCTCGTCGCCGTCGCGCTCCTCTTCGGCTTCCGCTGACACGCGAACGCGGTCGCGCCCAGCCGCCTTGGCCGCGTAGAGCGCCTGGTCGGCGCGGTCGATCAGGCTGGCGAGCGTGTCGGACGGTACGCGCTGCGCGACGCCGAAGCTGGCGGTCAAGCGTCTGCCGGCGGGCATGAAGTCGAGTTCGCACATTGCGAGCCCCATCCGCATGCCCTCGGCCATCAGCCGGGCCGCCTGTGCCGTCGCGCCGCTCGCCAGAATGGCGAATTCCTCGCCGCCCAGCCGGCCCACCACCGCATCCGCTCCGGCCCGCGCGGTGAGGCACGCGGCGAACTGGCGGATCGCCGCGTCGCCGCAGGCATGGCCGAAATGGTCGTTGACCTGCTTGAAATGATCGAGATCTGTGAGAACCAGCGAAACGGGCTGGCCCTGCCGCTCGGCCTTGCGGATGAGCCGGATCGCGCCCTGCTCGAAGCCCCGCCGGTTGAACACGCCCGACAGCATGTCGGTGCCCGCCTCGGTGCGCAGCGCCTCGATCGTATCCAGCGAGGCCGAAGAGATGAGCGTCAGCGCGATCACCGAGAGGAAGAACACGGCCGACAGGACCAGCGACAGCCAATAGAGCGACTGGAAGAACAACTGTTCCGTGCCCAGCCCGCCCTGCAGCAGAAAGATCACCGCGGGCCGGATGACCGATCCCGCCGAAATGAACGCGACCGACCCGAGCAGGAGGCGGTCGACGAGCGTCTGCGCGCCCGCCCGCCATAATTTATACGCCAGCAATGCAGAAACGGCGGCGAACCCAAGGCTGGCCGCCGCGACCCTCAGCGCAAGGTTCGGCTCTCCGACGAGACCGGCGGCGAGCACCGTCAGCGAGATTGCCGTGATCGCGGACATCGCGCCCAACGGCGCGCGCCTGCCATGCCGCGCCATCAGCGCAGTCGACAAGAGCACCATGCTTCCAAGGAAGATCGCGTTCGACAAGAACCGCGACAATTCGAAGCCGAACGGTTCGAAATACTGGAGCGACATGCCGATGGCGAAGCCGGCATAGGACCAGGCCGCCCGTTCCACGACGTGGTCAGCCTGATGCCGTGCGAGCAGGAAAAGCGCCGCCGAGAAGATGCCGCTGAGCGTCGGTATGATCAGCGCAATGAACAAAGATGAATCCAAGACCGCCGGCCCTACCCAACCTTCGCCGAAGCTAGGCGGGAAAGCCGAACAAGCCGTTAACCGGGCGAAGCGTCATGCGACGTTTCGACCCGGTTCTGCACCTATTTCCACTCGCGGATGTCGACGAAATGACCCGCGATCGCAGCCGCCGCGGCCATGGCCGGCGAGACGAGATGCGTGCGGCCCTTGAAGCCCTGCCGGCCCTCGAAATTCCGATTCGAGGTGGAGGCGCAGCGCTCGTGCGGCTTGAGGCGATCGTCGTTCATCGCCAGGCACATCGAGCAGCCCGGCTCGCGCCAGTCGAAGCCGGCTTCGATGAACACCTTGTCGAGACCTTCTTCTTCCGCCTGTTGCTTGACGAGGCCCGAGCCCGGAACCACCATCGCGTCGACGGTCGCCGCGACCTTTCGGCCTTCGATGACGGCGGCGGCCGCGCGCAGATCCTCGATCCGGCCGTTCGTGCAGGAGCCGATGAAGACGCGGTCGATGGCGATGTCGGTGATCCTGGTGCCCGGCTTCAGGCCCATATAGTCCAGCGCGCGCTGCTTGGAGGTGCGCTTGTTCTCGTCCGTGATCGCGGCCGGGTCCGGCACTTCGCCCATCACCGAGACGACATCCTCGGGCGAGGAGCCCCAGGAGACGATCGGCGGCAGATTGGCGGCGTCGAGCACCACGACCTTGTCGTAATGCGCGCCCTCGTCGGAGGTCAGCGTCTTCCAGTAGTCGAGCGCCATCTCCCACGCCTTGCCCTTCGGCGCGCGCGGCTTGTCCTTCACATAGGCGAAGGTCGTCTCGTCGGGCGCGATCAGGCCGGCGCGGGCACCGCCTTCGATCGACATGTTGCAGATCGTCATGCGGCCTTCCATCGACAGCGCGCGGATCGCCTCGCCGGCATATTCGATGACGTAGCCGGTGCCGCCGGCGGTGCCGATCTCGCCGATGATGGCGAGGATGATGTCCTTGGCGGTGACGCCTTGGGGCAATTGCCCGTCGACGCGCACCAGCATGTTCTTCGCCTTCTTCTGGATCAGCGTCTGCGTGGCGAGCACGTGCTCGACCTCGGACGTTCCGATGCCGTGGGCGAGCGCGCCGAACGCGCCATGGGTCGAGGTGTGGCTGTCGCCGCAGACGATCGTCATGCCCGGCAGGGTGAAGCCCTGCTCCGGCCCGATAATGTGGACGATGCCCTGGCGGATGTCGGCGGCGTCATAATACTCGACGCCGAAATCGGCCGCGTTCTTCGCCAGCGCCTCGATCTGGATGCGGCTTTCCTCGTTCCGGTTGATGCCGAGCTTGCGGTCGGGCGAGGTCGGCACATTGTGATCGACGACGGCCAGCGTGCGCTCGGGATGGCGCACCTTGCGACCGGCCATGCGCAACCCTTCGAAGGCCTGCGGGCTGGTCACCTCGTGAACGAGATGGCGGTCGATATAGAGGAGGCAGGTGCCGTCATCCTGGCGGTCGACGACGTGGTCGTCGAAGATCTTGTCGTAGAGTGTACGCGGTGCGCTCATGGTGCGAAGTCCGTTCGGTCGAGAATGCGGGCGGAAAAGGGCGAAAGGAGGGGTGCGCGCCTAGCGCGCGAGGCTCGCCGTCGCGCCGGAAAACCGGGCGAAGAAACGGGACGGCAGGCGCTTGTGATCCTGCAGCACGAACCTCTTATAGGCCGGGTTCCCGAAGAGCTTTTCCATGGAACGTTTCAATACCAGCCTTTCGGCCGGCCTTCAATCTGTCGGTCTCAATCGTCGGGCGGGCCGTCCCTGCCGTCGATGCGCCCGACCTTCTTTTCCAGAACGTGCATCGCGCCGAGCACGAGGATGGCGAGCACGGTCGCCAGCGCGGCCACCTGCCAGAAGCCGAGCCCGGCCGCGAGCCCGATGGCGCCGGAGAGCCAGAGCCCCGCGCCGGTCGTCAGGCCCTTCACCTTGCCGCGCGCGAAGATGATCGTGCCGGCGGCCAGGAAGGCGACGCCCGCCGTCACGGCCTCGATCAGGCGCAGCGGGTCGAGCCGCGAGGCATCCGCATCGAACTGCGAGGAATGCACGATCTCGATGCCGAGGATCGCGAAGGAGGCTGCGGCCAGCGAGACGAGCATGTGCGTGCGCAGGCCCGCCGGATGGTCGCGCCATTCGCGCTCGAAGCCGATCATCGCCCCGAACAGCGCGGCGACGAGCAGCCGGGCCGTGATGACGCCAAAGGGCAGGTAGGTCGGATGGCCGAAATCGGCGAGAATGTCGTTCATGCGTGTGTCGGTGTCCGGTTGACGGCATCGTCATCCATAGCCGGCTTTTTCCCGCCGCAAAACGAAAAAGGGCGCGGAAACCCGCGCCCTTCCCGATCTGCCCGAAAGGCAGGAAACTTATGCGTTGTCGGCCTCGGCAGCGGCCTTGTCGGCGGCTTCCTTGTCGGCTGCGGCCTTCTCGGCTGCGAGCGCCTGTGCGGCGGCGACCTTCTCGGCCTCGATGCGGGCCTTCTCTGCGTTGGCCGCTTCGCGCTCGGCGTCGTTGAGCTTGCGGGCGCGAACGCTCGTGTTCTCGACGATGCGGGCCGACTTACCGCGACGATCGCGCAGGTAGTAGAGCTTGGCGCGACGCACCTTGCCGCGGCGGACGATCTCGACGCCCTCGACCATCGGCGAATAGACCGGGAACACGCGCTCCACGCCTTCGCCATAGGAGATCTTGCGGACGGTGAAGTTCTCGTTCAGGCCGGCGCCGGAGCGGGCGATGCAGACGCCCTCATAGGCCTGCACGCGGGTGCGCGTGCCTTCCGTGACGCGGACCAGCACGCGGACGGTGTCGCCCGGCTGGAATTCGGGGAGCTTGCGCTTCTCTTCGATCTTGGCGGCCTGTTCGGCCTCGAGCTGACGGATGATGTCCATCGGACTAAACCTCTTCTTGTTCTTCGAACAGCCAGAGCGCTCGGCACTCGCCTTCTCAGTCTCGATGGACCGGCAGGCTATGCGAACCGGCCGAGGCCGGAGGCAGGAGCGGTGGTCAGTAATTCTTGACGGGTCCGGACATGCAATCCGGGCTCAGCGACGCGCTCATACATGGCTTTGGCCCGATTGTCACGCCCGGCGCGTCATTTTTCGTCGAGCAGGTCCGGCCGCCGCCCGCGCGTCAGTTCCAGAGCCCGCGCCCGCCGCCATTCGGCGATCTTCTTGTGATTTCCAGAGGTCAAGACGTCCGGGATCGCCATGCCCTCGAACTCGGCCGGACGCGTATAGTGCGGGTGCTCCAGCATGCCGCTCTCGAAGCTCTCCTCCTCGCCCGACGCCATGTTACCCATGACACCCGGCAGGAGCCGCACGACGGCATCGAGCAGCACCTGCGCGGCGATTTCCCCGCCCGACAATATGTAGTCGCCGATCGAGACCTCCTCGAGACCGCGCGCGTCGATGACGCGCTGGTCGACGCCCTCGAACCGGCCGCAGAGGATCACCGCGCCCGGCCCGGCGGCCAGGTCGCGCACGCGCGCCTGCGTCAGCGGCCGTCCGCGCGGGCTCATCAGGAGGCGAGGGCGCGGATCGCCCTGCGGCGAGGCATGGTCGACGGCCTTGGCGATGATGTCCGCCTTCAGCACCATCCCCGCCCCACCGCCGGCCGGCGTGTCGTCCACCGTGCGGTGGCGGTCGGTGGTGAAGTCGCGAATCTGCACCGTGTCGAGCGCCCAAGTGCCCTCGGCCAGCGCCCGGCCGGCGAGCGACAGGCCGAGCGGGCCGGGAAACATCTCCGGATAGAGCGTCAGGACCGTCGCGCGGAACGTCACGGCCGCTCCTCTTCTTCGTCCTCGTCGGGCAGCAGTCCGGCCGCCGCCGGGTCGATCACGATCCGCCGCTCGGCGATCGAAACCTGCGGCACCGCCGCGCGGGTGAACGGCACCATCGCCGTGCCGCCCGTCGAAAGCGTCAGCTCGATAATGTCGCCGGCGCCGAAATCGTGCATCGTCTTGACCGTTCCGAGCCTTGCGCCGGCCGCGTCCACCGCTTCGAGCCCGATCAGGTCGGCATGGTAGAACTCGTCCTCGCCCAGATCGTCCGGCAGCGCGCTGCGGGCGACAAAGAGCTCCGTCCCGTTCGCAGCTTCGGCCGCCTCGCGGGTCGTGATCTCCTTGATGCGCGCGACGACGACGTTCTTCGCCGGTCGCAGATTGGCGATCGTGTAGGCCGCGCCCTTGGCGTCGGTCAGCTTGCCGTAATCGCCGAGCGCCAGCGGGTCGCCGGTGAAGGTCTTGATCCGCACCTCGCCGCGCACGCCGTGCGGCGCGCCGATCACCGCCATCAGAACTCGCTGGTCGTCGCTCATTTCATTCGCTTCCTTTTGCGCCAGCTTCAAACGCCGCCCTTCATCGCCTGTCAACCTTGGACGGCGAAGATGACGTCATGTCCGAATTCCTCGTCATAGCCCGGCCCGACCTGCAGGATGCCCGCACGGCGTGGCTGAAATCGCTTGCCGTCGAGCGCCGCCTCGCCGCCTTGACGGTCGAGGCCTATGAGCGCGACACGCGCCAGTTCTTCCAGTTCCTGACCGGCCATCTCGGCGCACCGCCTGCAATTTCCGACATCGCCGATCTGCGCCCGGCCGACCTGCGCGCCTATCTTGCCGCCCGGCGCGGCGATGGCGCAGGCGCGCGCACGCTGGGCCGCGGCCTTGCCGGCATCCGCTCGCTGCTGAAGTTCCTGGAGCGACGCGGCCTCGTCAATTCCGCCGGCGCATCGGCCCTGCGCTCGCCCAAACAGCCGAAATCGCTGCCCAAGCCGCTGACGGCATCGGACGCGCGCCGCATCGTCTCGCAAGGCGACCAGCTTGCCGAAGAGCCCTGGATCGCCGCCCGCAACGCCGCCGTGCTGACGCTGCTCTATGCCTGCGGCCTGCGCATTTCCGAAGCGCTTGGCCTTGGCGGCGACGACCTGTCGTCCGAGGCCGACACCGTGCTGCGCGTCACCGGCAAGGGCGGCAAGACGCGGCTCGTGCCCGTCCTGCCCGCAGCGCTCGCCGCCATCGCAGACTATCGCCGCCTTTGCCCTTATCACCTCGACGCCGCCAAGCCGCTGTTTCGCGGCGCCAAGGGCGGGCCGCTCGCGCCGGCCATCATCCAGCGCGAGATGAAAAAGATGCGCTCCGCTTTGAATTTGTCCGAGACCGCGACGCCGCACGCGCTGCGCCATTCCTTCGCGACGCACCTCCTCGCCCGCGGCGGCGATTTGCGCGCGATCCAGGAACTGCTCGGCCATGCGAGCCTGTCGACGACGCAGATCTATACCGGCGTCGATTCCGCGCGCCTGCTCGAAATCTATGACAAGGCCCATCCGCGCAGCCGCTCGGCCGCTTAACGATTTCGCCTCAAATCCCAGCTACGCTCCGGCCATGTTGATGCGCCTCGATCCCGACCGAATTGCCGATGCCGCGCTGCGCCTCCTCGCCGCGCTGACGACGCTCGCCTTCGCAAGCTTCACGCTCATCCTCTTCGCCGGAACATGGACGGCGCAGGCCGAAGCCGTGTGCACCGGCGACGATCTTCTCGCCATCATGGAGCGCGACGACCCCGCTGCCTATGCGCGTCTGCTCGACGCCTCGGCCGCGACGGTAAACGGCGAGGCCATGCTCTGGCGGATCGAAGCGCCCGGCGGCGCCGTCTCACATCTCTACGGCACCATGCACGTCACCGATCCACGCATCGTCGAACTCGATGCCAAGGCAAGCGCCGCCTTCGACGCCTCCGAAACGCTGGTCATCGAGACGACCGACATCCTCGACCCCGCCGCGATCATGGCGACGATGGCCGCGCATCCCGAGCTGATGATGTTCACCGATGCGACCACATTGTCCTCGCTTCTCGGCGATGCCGATCGCGAGCGCATCGAGGCGGCGATGAACGAGCGCGGGCTTTCTCTGGGCGCCGTCGACAAGATGAAGCCGTGGATGATCGCCGCGATGGCGACGCTGCCGACCTGCGAACTCGCGCGCAAGTCCGCCGGCGCCGAAATTCTCGACGTCGCGCTTGCGACCCGCGCCAAGGCGGCGGGAATCGAGATCGAGGGGCTGGAGACGACGGCGGAGCAGCTTGGTGCGATGGCCGCCCTGCCGCTCGATTTCCACATGCGCGCCCTCGTCGAGACAATCGCGCTGGGCGAGACGATCGATGACGTGATCGAGACGATGGTCGTCATCCATGCGCGCGGCGAGCCTGGGCTGTTCTGGCCCTTCTTCGAGGCCGCCCTGCCCGGCGACGCCGAAGACGGGATCGCCATTGCCGGCTTCGAGCAGTCGGTGATCGTCGACCGCAACCGGACGATGGCGGAGCGCATGGCGCCGATGCTCGACGCAGGCGGCGCCTTCGTCGCCATCGGCGCGCTGCACCTTCCCGGAGAGGAAGGCGTCGTCGCGCTCCTCCAGGAAGCCGGCTATTCCGCCACCCCGCTCCCCTCCGGCGATTGAGCCGCGGGAACTGCACGCTCTTGTGAACGTTTAGGTTCCGATAAGTCATCTTGAGGAGCCTGAACCATGGCCGACCCCCTGCGTAACCGCGATCCCATCGCGCATGATCCGCTGAACCCCGCCGATCCGGCGGACCCCCGCTATGCAGCCAACGATCCCCGCTATGTCGACCCGGCAACGGGCGCGGCGCGGCCTTCCGATACGGTCGTCGTCGACAATACCGGCCGCTCGGGCGGAGGCTCCAACGCGCTCGTCATCGGCGTCGTCGCTGCGGCGATCGTCGTTGCGCTGCTGGTGTTCATGAACTGGTCGCCCGGCACGGACACGGCGGTCGATCCCGGCGGCGCAGCCGTCGAGGAGCCCGCCGCGACGGCACCGGCACCCGCCGACGACGCGACCGCTCCGGCTCCGGCTCCGGCCGCTGAAGCCCCGGCAACGACGGCTCCGGCCGACACGGCCCCGGCTGACACGGCCCCGGCCGCTCCGGCTGCCGAAGACACCGCTCCGGCCCCTGCCGACGAGGCTCCGGCCGATACGGCTCCAGCGACCGAGCCGGCCGAATAACAGCGGCACACACCGATCAAGCCCCGCTCTTGCAGCGGGGCTTTTTTGTATGTCACCCCTGCCGGCGCGCCATGAAGGCGAGCTTTTCGAACAGGTGCACATCCTGCTCGTTCTTCAACAGCGCACCATGCAGCTTGGGCAGCGCGTTCTTCGGATCGGCGCGAAGGTCGGCGGGGTCTACATCGTCGGCGACGAGCAGCCTGATCCAGTCCAGCGCCTCGGAGGTCGAGGGCTTCTTCTTCAGCCCCGGCACCTCGCGCACCTCGTAGAACTGCGTCAGCGCCGAGCGCACCAGTTCCTGCCTAATGCCCGGATAGTGGACGTCGACGATCTTCGACAACGTCTCGGCGTCGGGGAAGCGGATATAGTGGAAGAAACAGCGGCGCAGGAATGCGTCCGGCAGTTCCTTCTCGTTGTTCGAGGTGATGATGACGATCGGCCGGTGCACGGCCCGCACCGTTTCGCCGGTCTCGTAGACATAGAACTCCATCTTGTCGAGTTCCTGCAGAAGGTCGTTCGGAAACTCGATGTCGGCCTTGTCGATCTCGTCGATCAGGAGCACGACTTTGCGGTCTGCCGCGAAGGCTTCCCACAATTTGCCGCGCTTGATGTAGTTGCGGATGTCGTTGAAGCGCGCGTCGCCGAGCTGGCTGTCGCGCAGGCGCGAGACGGCGTCATATTCGTAGAGACCCTGCTGCGCTTTGGTCGTCGACTTGACGTGCCATTCGAGGAGGTCGAGCCCGAGCGATGCTGCGATCTGCTTGGCGAGTTCGGTCTTGCCCGTGCCCGGCTCGCCCTTGACGAGCAGCGGGCGTTCCAGCGCGATCGCCGCATTGACCGCAACCATCAGATCCTTGTCGGCGACATAGGACGATGTCCCTTCGAAACGCATCCGCGAACTCCGTTTTCAAACAGGGGCGGACAGTAGGGAGGGCTTTTCGGCGGCGCAAGAACCAGCCATGAAAAAAGCCCCGCTGCGCAGGTGCGCAACGGGGCTTTGAAGCGTCGCTCGATCGGGCTTTAGCGGCCCGAACCGACCTGCCAGGCATTGTAGACGTTGTCCGTCGCGGTTGCCGGGGCGCTCGACATGTCGTTGATCGAGGCGGTCGTGATCGTCTCGAAATTGCCGGCCGGAGCAGGCGCCACGGCGACGTTCGAGCCGGAGACCGCATCGTTGAGCTGGGTCAGGACGGCGCCGTCGTAATTGCCGGCATAGTAGGGAGCCTGCTGTGCGAAGGCTGCGCCCGAAACGCCGAGGACGAGTGCGGAGGCGAGAAGAATGCGGTTCATGGTAGTACTCCTGGTTTGGTCCGACGCCCTTGGGAGGATGCGCTTTTGGGACCGTTGAAATTCGAGGCGGCCATGTCGCCGTCCGATGAGTGGCATTTGGGAAATCGGCTAAGGGGTCGCAATGTGTTCAACGTTGAACAATCCGTCACCGATTTCATCGCGGCTTCGTGACCGGACCCCTGGAACCTTCCGCCCGAGGTCACTTAGCTCTGAATGCGAATATGAGCGCTTGCGAATTCACTGGCAAAACAACGAGGCGGGACGGATGCGCGCGGGCGCGTCGCCGGGCCGTGACGCAGCTCGCGCACGCCGTCACGAAATCCGGCAGGGCCTCGTGAACGCGGCTGGCGAAACGTGCCGCCTCTCTCTATATTGGGATCGGCGTTCTGCGCTTCTCGACAGGAGTAACTTAATTCTCGGGGCCTTACTGATCTCTAGGGAGCTGTCCCTGGCCGGACCCGTGGGTTCGGACACACGGCGCCCACCTACGTTGTAGGCACCCGGGATCAACCTCTCCATCGGTCGTCGTGGTTCGCTTTTCCTCTTTCCATTCGCCCGCCCGCGACACCGCCATGTCGCCTTCTCCCCTTCCGTCTCCCCGCTTCGATCTGTAATCGGGGATGGACAGGAGGGCGACGCATGACTCCACGCGAACTGAAGAAGGCCCTGCGCGAGGAAGCGCTTGCGCGGCGCGACGGGCTCGATCCGCAATGGCGCATCGAGGCATCGCTGCGCATGGCGGAGGCCGCCGACCGTCTCGGCGTCGAGCCGGGCATGGTCGTCTCGGGTTTCTGGCCGATGCGCTCGGAGGTCGACGTGCGGCCGCTGATGTTCGCCCTGCGCGAACGCGGCGCACGGCTTTGCCTGCCGGCCATCCTCGACAAGAAGACGATCGTCTTTCGCGAACTCGTGCGCGACGGGAAGATGGTCGATATGGGCTTCGGCACGTTCGGTCCCGGCCCCGATGCCGCCGAGCTCGATCCCGATCTGATGCTGATCCCGCTCGCCGCCTTCGACGATCGCGGCCACCGGATCGGCTATGGCGCGGGCTATTACGACCGCGCGATCGACCGCCTGCAGGCCAAGGGCCACGTCCCGCGCCTCGTCGCCATCGCCTTCGATTGCCAGGAGGTCGAGCGCGTGCCCGACCAGGACCATGACGTCCAGCTTCCCGAAATCCTGACGGAAAGCGGGTTGCGCCCCTTTCCGAACGGGCTATAGGGAGGTGATGCGACTTCTCTTTCTGGGCGACATGGTGGGACGGACGGGCCGGACGGCGGTCTGGGACCGGCTGCCGGGCCTCATCTCCGATTTCAAGCTCGATTTCGTCATCGTCAATGGCGAGAACGCCGCCGGCGGCTTCGGCATCACGGAAGAGATCTTCAGCCTGACGCTCGATGCCGGCGCCGATGTCGTGACCACGGGCAACCATGTCTGGGACCAGCGCGAGGCGCTTCAGTTCGCCCCGCACGAGGAACGCTTCCTGCGTCCCGCCAACTTTCCCAAGGGCACGCCCGGTCGCGGCACCGGGGTCTACATGGCGAAGAACGGCGCGCGCGTGCTCGTCTCCAACATCATGGGCCGGGTGTTCATGCACCCCGAGCTCGACGATCCGTTCAAATGCGCCGAGGAAGAACTCGCCGCCTGCCCGCTCGGCGAACAGGCCGACGCGGTGGTGATCGACTTCCACGCCGAGGCGACCTCGGAGAAGATGTGCTTCGGCCATTTTGTCGACGGCCGCGCCAGCCTCGTCGTCGGCACCCACACGCACCACCCGACCGCCGATCACCAGATCCTCAATGGCGGCACCGGCTATCTCACCGATGCGGGCATGTGCGGCGACTACGATTCCTCGCTCGGCATGGACAAGGAGGAGCCGCTGAACCGGTTCCTCTCCAAGGTGCCGAAGGGCCGCTTCGAGGCCGCTTCCGGCCCGGCGACGATCTGCGGTGTCAGCGTCGAGATTTCCGACCGGACCGGCCTTGCCGAGAAGATCGCGCCCTTGCGGCTCGGGCCCCGGCTCGAAGAAACGATCCCCGCCTTCTGGAACTAAAGCGCGTGTTTCGCCATTGTTGCGAACCGTTGGTTGACGGCCCTTTGGCCGGCGCCTAACGCTTCACGACATCAGGGCACCCGCACCCGATCCTTTGCGGCTGGAATCACGACAATGGAATGGCTTCTCGGCTACTTCGACTGGACCGGCGACCCGACGGCCTGGGTTGCGCTGGCCACCCTCATTGCACTGGAAGTCGTGCTCGGCATCGACAACCTGATCTTCATCTCGATCCTCTCCAACAAGCTGCCCGAGCACCAGCGCGAGCGCGCCCGCCGGCTCGGCATCGGTGCGGCGCTCGTCATGCGCCTGATCCTGCTCGGCACGGTCGCCTTCATCGTCCAGTTGACGCAGCCC
Organism: Pseudomonadota bacterium; assembly: GCA_023389195.1. Lineage (GTDB taxonomy): Bacteria > Pseudomonadota > Alphaproteobacteria > Rhizobiales > Rhizobiaceae > Aliihoeflea. The sequence continues at coordinate 45,790 of JAEWET010000016.1, read as the reverse complement.
GTCTTCACCCTCTTCGGCGAGCCATTCTCCTGGAAGGACATCATCCTTCTGGTCGGCGGCCTGTTCCTCGTCTGGAAGGCGACCAAGGAAATCCACCACACGGTCGACCCGGTCGACCACAAGGAGGACATGGTCTCGCGCACGGCTACGGTCACGATGGGCGGGGCGATCTTCCAGATCCTGCTGCTCGACCTCGTCTTCTCGGTCGATTCCATCATCACCGCCGTCGGCATGACCGAGCACATCGCGATCATGTACATCGCCGTCATCATCACGGTCGCCGTGATGCTGATCGCCGCGACGCCGCTCGCCAACTTCATCGGCAAGAACCCGACCATCGTCATGCTGGCGCTGGCGTTCCTGCTGATGATCGGCATGACGCTGATCGCCGAAGGCATGGGCTTCCACGTGCCCAAGGGCTACATCTACGCTGCGATGGGCTTCTCGGCCCTGGTCGAGGCGCTCAACATGCTGGCCCGCCGCAGGAAGGCGAAGTCCATGCCGGCCGCCGCGGACACCGTCACGCCCACGCACTGAGGCCAAAATCGGCCGTGCTCAAACTCCTTCGAGGATGAGCACGGTCGGCCGCCTCGGCAGCGAGCGGAGCGACACGTCGAAGGACCGGCTGTCGCGATACTCGACCTCGAAAGTCTCGCCGATCATCGCCGCGAAGGTGGAGATAGGCGTCGAGAAACGGTGCATCGGCAGAACGATCGAGGATTGCAGCCGCGCCGTGATCTCCGACACGTCACCGAGCGACAGCGTCATGCCGCCATCGATCGGCACCATCACCACGTCGAGCCGGCCGATCGCGCCGTAATGCTCGGGCGTGAGCGCGTGGTGCAGATGGCCCAGATGCCCGATGCACAGCCCCGCCACCTCGAAGATGAAGATCGAGTTGCCGCCCTCTTCGCTCGCACCCCAGCGCATGATGTCGGTCGGCACGTTGCGGACGTAGACGTCCTCCACCACCAGCGCATGCCGCGCCGGCCCCTCCTCGCCCCAGCCCGGCAGGACATGAGCGATGCGCGGGTCGGGGTTGAGCGTGAAATGGGTGCCGTGCGCCTTGTTCATGGTGACGATATCGGGCAGCGGATCGGCCCCGTAGGCGCCCGAGAAGTCGGTCGCGATCCGGATGCCGCCAGGCGTCTCGATGATGTAGGTCGAATGCCCGGCATAGGTGATCGTGACGGTTTCCTCCTCGGCCTGGACCGGCGTGAAATTCGCGTAGACGACGTTCGGCACCGCGTTCGCGATCGCCAGGCACTGGCTGGGCACGGGCTCGTCCTGCGCGGCGGCTGGAAGGCCAATGAGAGCGAAGAGAGCGGCGGCGAGCAGAGGTTTCATGGGCAGGGCTCCGGGCGAAGGGCTGCCGCAGCGTAACCGCCGCATGACCGCCCCGGGGTCACGATTGCGCGAGGCCGGGCTTCTGGACGCCCATGGCGGTTTTCATTATAACCCGGCCAAATTTCCACTCAGCCGAACGATCGACAGGGGTGCCATGGCCGGCCATTCACAGTTCAAGAACATCATGCACCGCAAGGGCCGTCAGGATGCGGTGCGCTCCAAGATGTTTTCCAAGCTCGCGCGCGAGATCACCGTCGCCGCCAAGATGGGTGCGCCCGACCCCGCGATGAACCCGCGCCTGCGCCTTGCCGTGCAGAACGCCAAGGCCCAGTCCATGCCCAAGGACAACATCCAGCGCGCCATCAACAAGGCCGCCGGCGGCGAAGGCGACGACTATGCGGAAGTGCGCTACGAGGGCTACGGCCCCGGCGGCGTCGCCGTCATCGTCGAGGCGTTGACCGACAACCGCAACCGCACCGCCTCCAACGTCCGCGCAGCCTTCACAAAGTCCGGCGGCGCGATGGGCGAGACCGGCTCGGTCGCCTTCATGTTCGATCGCGTCGGCGAGATCGTCTACAAGCCCGAGGCCGGCGACGCCGACAAGGTGATGGAAGCCGCCATCGAGGCGGGTGCCGAGGACGTCCAGTCGGACGTGGACGGCCACACGATCTATTGCGCCTTCGAGGATATCGGCGACGTCACCTCCGCGCTCGAAGCGGCGCTCGGCGAGGCCGAATCGGTCAAGGCGATCTGGCGCCCGCAGACCGGCACGCCGGTCGACGAGGAAAAGGCGCAGTCGATCCTGAAGCTCGTCGCCACGCTCGACGACGATGACGACGTGCAGAACGTCTACGCCAATTTCGAAGTCGACGAGGCCACGATGGCGAAGCTCTCCGCCGCCTGATGACCGAAACCTCCCGGCCGCGCATCGCCATCACCTATTGCACCCAGTGCAACTGGATGCTGCGCGCGGCCTGGATGGCGCAGGAACTCCTCTCCACTTTCGGCCAGGATCTGGCCGAAGTCGCGCTCGTGCCGGGCACCGGCGGCATCTTCGTCGTCACGCTCGACGGGCGCACCATCTGGGATCGCAAGGAAGATGGCGGTTTTCCCGAGGCCAAGGTGCTGAAGCAGCGCGTGCGCGACGTGGCATGGCCGCAGCGCGATCTTGGCCATTCGGACCGCTAGCGGCGTCCGCCCTCGATCAGGGCAAGGCCCTTCAGCATTCGTCCCTTGGCTCGAGCAGCGGCACCGGCACGCCGGCGATCTCGGCCGCCGTGATCCGCGCCGCGGCGGCGCGTGCGATCCGCAAGGTCAGCGATTTGCGGAACGGCGCCGACAGGCGGTGCTCCGGGGCCTCGCGCATGATCTCGGCGCCATATCCGTCCGACAGGATGAAGCCGCACTCCTCGGGGAAGATGTCGGCCGGCACGCCCGGATGGGTGGCGAAGAAGAGCCGGTCGCAATGGAGCCGGTATTCGGGCCATTTGCGGTCGACCCTGAAATCCTCGATCGACGTCTTGATCTCGACGATCCAGATATCGCCCTTGGCGGTCAGGGCGACGAGGTCGGCCCGGCGCCCGGTCGGCAGGCACAGTTCCGGCAGGACCGAGGCGCCCATCTGGGCGAAGAGCCGCTGGACGCCGCGACGCACGAGCAGGGCGCGGTCGGACTGGCGCCCGTCCGCGAGCGGATTGATGGGGACTGGAGAGACGATCGGCATGAGGCGATTTTCGCAGGATTCGCCCGCGCGGCAAAGAGTTTCGCAAAGGAAGCGCGCGCGAATTGTTGCGCTTTTGCCGCAGCGGCAGGCGCCAATGCGCTCGCAACCGCTCATTCAACCGTTTTTATCTTGGCAGACCATGTCCGGCGCGAATAAATCGTGACCGAAGAAAGGTCGGCTTGCGGCCTTTGGGATCGGCCCTCGATGAACGTCTTGAAATCCGCAGTCGCCCTGACAGTTCTCGCCGGCCTTGGCCTTGCCGGCTGCTCGACCGATCTCGGCGGGCGCGTCTTCAGCGACAATTACGCCTCCGTGCGCGATGCGGGCTATCAGGTCCCCGCCGTGCCGCTGTCGAAGCTGCCGCGCCAGTATCAACGCCAGATCGTCAAGTACCAGACGGACGAGAAGCCCGGCACCATCATCGTCGACACGAATGCCAAGCACCTCCATCTCGTCCTCGAGGACGGCAAGGCGATGCGCTACGGCATCGGCGTCGGCCGGGAAGGCTTCGAGTGGAAGGGCACCGCGCGCATCGCCATGAAGCGCGAATGGCCGCGCTGGACCCCGCCCGCAGCCATGATCAAGCGCCAGCCGGAACTCGCCAAGTGGCGGGGCGGTCAGCCCGGCGGGCTCGACAACCCGCTCGGTGCCCGCGCGCTCTACCTCTTCAATTCCGGCGGCGATACCGGCTACCGGCTGCATGGCACGCCCGAATGGGCATCGATCGGCCATGCGATGTCGTCGGGCTGCATCCGGCTCATCAACCAGGACATCATCGACCTCTACAACCGCGCCGAAAACGGCGCCAAGGTCATCGTTCTTTAGGCGAACCGTCCAGGCAACAGGACACCGCCATCAGGAAAGCCGGGCCGCAACGCCCGGCTTTTTTGTTTTCGCGGCATCGGCCAGCGCCCATGCCTGCGGCGCGCGGTCGTCCGCTGGCGAACCTTCTGGCTCAACGCCTTCCCGCTTCCCGCTTCGCGCCAAACCGACTAGGGTCCGGCCCGATTGAATCGAAAGGCCTGCCCATGTCCGATATTTCCCCCGTCCTTTCCCGCCTCGATGCCGATCTCGACGCCAGCGTCGAGCGCCTCGTGAACCTGATCGCGATCCCGTCCATCTCGACCGACGATGCCTATGCCGCCGAGTGCCAGCGCGCCGCCGAATGGCTGGTCGCCGACCTGACGTCGATCGGCTTCGAGGCATCCGTGCGCCCGACGGCGGGCCGGCCGATGGTCGTCGCCCACCACGCCGGACCAGCCGGGACAAAATCTCCGCATGTGCTCTTCTACGGCCATTACGACGTCCAGCCGGTCGATCCGGTCGAACTCTGGAACGCCGATCCGTTCGAGGCGAAGATCGTTGAGCTGGACGGCGTCAAGGTCATCACCGGTCGCGGCTCGGCCGACGACAAGGGCCAGTTGATGACCTTCGTCGAAGCCTGCCGCGCCTATAAGGCCGTCCATGGCGAACTGCCCTGCGAGGTCACCATCCTGTTCGAGGGCGAGGAAGAATCCGGCTCGCCGTCGCTGAAGCCCTTCCTTGAAGCCAATGCCAAGGAACTCACCGCCGATTTCGCCCTCGTGTGCGACACCGGCATGTGGGACGCGGAAACGCCCGCCATCTCGACCGCGCTGCGCGGCCTCGTTGGCGAGGAGATCACGGTCAAGGCCGCCGATCGCGACCTTCATTCCGGCTCCTATGGCGGCGCCGCCGCCAACCCGATCCGCATCCTGGCGAAGATCCTCGCCGACGTGCACGACGAGACCGGCCGCATCACGATCCCCGGCTTCTATGACGGCGTCGAGGAGACGCCGAGCCAGATCTTGGAATCCTGGAAGGGTCTCGGCGAGACGGCCGAGACGTTCCTCGGGCCGATCGGCCTCTCCGAGCCGTCGGGCGAGAAGGGCCGCCACGTGCTCGAACTGGTCTGGGCACGCCCGACGGCCGAGTTCAACGGCATTTCCGGCGGCTATACGGGCAAGGGCTTCAAGACGGTGATCGCGGCCGAGGCCTCCGCCAAGGTCTCCTTCCGCCTCGTCGGCAGCCAGGACCCGGTCGCCATCCGCGCCGCGTTCCGCAAGTTCGTCGAGGAGCGGATTCCGTCCGACTGCTCGGTCGAGTTCCACCCGCATGGCGGCTCGCCGGCCATCAATCTCGGCTACGACGCGCCCTTCCTCGTCAAGGCGCAGACCGCGCTGACCGAAGAGTGGAACAAGCCGGCGGTGATGATCGCGATGGGCGGGTCGATCCCGATCGTCGGCGACTTCAAGCGCATGCTCGGCATGGAATCGCTGCTCGTCGGCTTCGGCCTCGACGACGACCGCATCCACTCGCCGAACGAGAAATACAACCTCACCTCCTTCGCCAAGGGCCAGCGCTCCTGGGCGCGCATCCTCGACGCACTTTCCAAGGCTTGAGCCAAATGACCGTTCGCTTCCACAAGGGCGACCTGCCCAATCTCGACAATTATCGCGGTCTCGCCGTCGCCATCGACACCGAAACGCTGGGGCTCAATCCCCATCGCGACCGGCTCTGCGTCGTCCAGCTTTCGCCGGGCGACGGGACGGCCGATGTGGTGCAGATCGCGCCCGGCCAGAAAGAGGCGCCGAACATCGTCGCGCTCATCAACGATCCGCAGAAGACCAAGCTTTTCCACTATGGCCGGTTCGACATCGCGGTTCTCTACAATGCCTTCGGCGCTCTGGCGGAGCATGTCTTCTGCACCAAGATCGCCTCGCGCCTGACCCGCACCTATACGGATCGCCACGGCCTGAAGGACGTCTGCAACGAACTTCTCGGCATCTCGCTGTCGAAGCAGCAGCAATCGTCCGACTGGGGCGCGACGCAGCTTTCGCCCGAACAGCTCGACTACGCCGCCTCGGACGTCCTCTACCTGCACCAGTTGCGCGAAAAGCTTCTGGAGCGGCTGCGCCGCGAGAATCGGATGGTGGAGGCCGAAGCGTGCTTCACCTTCCTGCCGACGCGTGCAAAGCTCGATCTGATGGGCTGGCCGGAAGAAGACATCTTCGCGCATAGCTAAGCGCCAGAGCGCCCCTTCCGGCGCTTCGCGCCACCTCCCCCGTAAACGGGGGAGGAGCCCCGTCGATAGCGGCCGCGACCTCAGATCCTCCCCTGCGAAGCGGGGGAGGGGGACCATGCGAAGCATGGTGGAGGGGGCGCAAAGACCGGACGAATTACTCCGCGGCGACCATACGGCCTTCCGCGCCGCGCCGTCCGTCGATCTTCGCCCAGCCGGGCCGCTCGAACAGGAACCGTCCATAGCCGGTGAGCTGGATCAGGCCGTAGAGCATAACCGGGCCGACGATGCCGGCGGCGGTGACGAGGGCGGAGATCGTGCCGGTGTCGAGCCCGGTGCGGATCAGCACCGCACGCGAAATCGCCATCGGCAGGAAGAAGGCGAGGTAGATCACGATCGAATGCGCGCCGAGCCAGGAGAGCCAGCGGCTCCACGGCCTTTCCGCGACCAGCGCTGCAACCGCCACCACCGCCAGCGCGCCGGCAAGGCCGAGGATGAGCGAGATGAAAGGGAGTTCGGCAAGGCCGTGCGTCGCGCCGGACTGGCCGATTTCCGCCGTCAGGAGATGGGCGAGATGCGCCGGTGCAGGGGTGAAGACCAGCCATCCATTGACCGGCGCCCACAGCGCCAAGATCGCCAGCGCCACCACCGGCCGCGCCTGCAGCCAGGCGGCGATGCGGAAGATGTTGGCGGCGAAGGCGTAGCCGGCGAAGAAATAGACGAAGCGCGAGGCGAACTCGTCGGCCAGCATCCACCCTGTCTCGATCGGCAGGATTTCCAGCGCCGCCGCGGCAGCGAAGACGAGGGCGACCGGCAGGGATTTCACCAGCCGGGTGACGACGAAGAAGATCGGCAGGATGTAGATGAACCAGAGCGTTCCGAAGGGTTCGACGAAGGCCAGCAGATAGTGGTGCAGCGGCGCGGCGGCGCCCTCTTCCATCGCGATGCCGGGCGCCTTGACGGCGAACTGGATGGTCAGCCAGAGCACGTAGAAATAGGCGAAATGCACGACCTTGCGGTCGAGAAAGCGCATCCAGGGCCGGTCGATGACGAGGCCGAGGAAGAGGCCGGAAATCAGGAAGAAATCGGGCATCCGGAACGGCCGGGCGAACTCGACGACATAGTGCAGCCAGCCATGGTCCTGCATCGCCTTGCCGACGCCGAGCGTCGAATGCATCATCACCACGAAGATGATGCAGATGCCCTTGGCGGCATCGACCCAGCCGACGCGGTCGGCGAATGCTGCTCGGTTGGCGGTCTGCACTTGCGTTCACTCCGAACGATGAGGCTTTGTCCAGAGCAATACGCGGATAAGTTCGCCGATGTGTTAATGCGGGGTTAAAACCCGGCCGAAACCTTAACGAAACATGAAGTTTCGCGGTAAAAATTGCCTAAAATTCGCTGGAAATCAGCCGCTGACAGCAGCTTTCCAGCCAAAATTCGCAGTTTCCAGCGAGGCGCGGATAAGTTCAGGCGATCAGCCCGCGCGCGCCGTCCGACGCATTGCGGATCGCCGCGATATTCTTCGCGTAGCTGTCGACCGACCCGCCCTTGAAGACCGCCGAGCCGGCGACGAGGACGTTCGCACCGGCCTTCGCGACCAGCGGCGCCGTCTCCGGCGTCACGCCGCCATCGATCTCGATGTCGATCGGCCGGTCGCCGATCATCGCCTTGATGCGGGCGACCTTCTCGACGACGGCGGGGATGAAGGCCTGGCCGCCGAAGCCGGGATTGACGGTCATCAGGAGAACGAGGTCGAGCCGGTCGAGGACGTATTCGATGACGTTCTCCGGCGTGGAAGGATTGAGCGAGACGCCGGCCTTCTTGCCAAGGTTCCTGATCGCCTGCAGGGAGCGGTCGAGATGCGGACCGGCCTCGGCGTGGACGGTGATGATGTCGCAGCCCGCATCGGCGAAGGCAGCGAGATACTGGTCCGTCGGCGCGATCATCAGGTGGCAGTCGAAGACCTTGTCGGTGCGGTTTCGGATCGACTTGATGATCTGCGGGCCGAAGGTGATGTTGGGCACGAAATGCCCGTCCATGACGTCGAGATGAATCCAGTCCGCGCCGGCCTTCACGACGGCCTCGACCTCGTCGCCGAGCTTCGAGAAATCGGCCGAAAGGACGGACGGGGCGATGAGGGTCGGGCTGGTCGACATGGCTTCTGGTCCGCGCTTCTTGCAGGTGTGCCCCGCCTAAAGCGTCGCGGCGCGCGTGTCCAGCGGCGCGGCTGGCAGGCGGGTTTTGCCTTTTGGCGAAAAGGGCCTATATAGAGGTCATCCCGCCCCTGCTTCGGGCCATTGTCCCGCAATCATGCCGCCATGCGGCGCAGGGGTGTTCGGTCGGTTCCTTCCGGCAAAATTCGCTGCATCGGCCCGCTTTCGGCGGCGTTCGATGCCATTTCAATTCGAGAAAGGACAGGATCACATTGCAGGTCGTCGTACGTGAAAACAATGTCGAGCAGGCGCTCCGCGCGCTGAAGAAGAAAATGCAGCGCGAGGGCATCTTCCGCGAGATGAAGGCGCGCCGGTCCTATGAGAAGCCGTCGGAAAAGCGCGCCCGCCAGAAGGCGGAAGCCGTGCGCCGCTCGCGCAAGCTCGCCCGCAAGCAGGCGCAGCGCGAAGGCCTGCTGCCGATGAAAAAGAAGCCGGCACGTCCGACGGGCCGCCCGGCACGCCCCGAATCTTCGGCGGCATAAGAATTTCGCTGAACAGCAAAAAGGTGGCCACTGGCCGCCTTTTTTGTTGCAACGAGGCTGGAGCCTTCAGTGCCTGTAGGTGCGCGGGCCGTCTTCGACTTCGTCGAGGCGCTCGAGCAGGCTGCGCAGGTTTTGCGGCAGCGCGTGCTCGGCGCGCAGGCCGGGCATGCGATTGAGAAACCGGCGGTTCGTTTCCGAGCCCAGTTCCTTGACGATCACGTTGGAAAGTTCTGCCTCTCTCATCTCAATTCGCTTCCTTGCAGACATGACTCACAACCTCGTTTGCAGGAGAAGAACCGCCTTTGGGGCGGGTTGGTTCCGGAACAGAGCGTTCCCGGCCACGAAACGATCAATTGTAGTAAAATTTGACTTAACCCTTTCTGAATCGCCCTTTGCCAACGGGTCGCGCGAAAGAATATTCCGCTGCGTCATGCCGTGGTGGAAGCGTGTCGGCGGGATTTCAGCCAAGCATGCGGGTGATGATCTGCGCGGTGTAGTCGACCATCGGAACGATGCGGGCATAGTTCAGCCGGGTCGGGCCGATCACGCCGAGCGCGCCGATGACGCGGGCGTCCTTGTCGCGATAGGGCGCGACGACGAGCGAGGAGCCGGAAAGCGAGAAGAGCTTGTTTTCCGAGCCGATGAAGATGCGCACGCCCGGCCCCTCCTCCGCAAGGTCGAGCAATTGCAGCATCCCGTCCTTGGTTTCGAGGTCCTCGAAAAGATGGCGCAGGAGTTCGAGATCGGCCTGGGCGGTGACGTTCTCCAGGAGGTTGGCATGGCCGCGCACGATGAGTCGCGCCTGAAGCCCCGAGCCCTCGCCGGCCCAGACCGCCAGGCCGCGCTCCACGAGGTCCTGCGACAGCGTGTCGAGGGCGGTGCGCGTCTCTTCCTTCAGCCGTCCGATCTCCGCCTTCGCCTCGGCCAGCGTGCGGCCGCGAATGTGGGCGTTGAGGAAGTTCGACGCCTCGACGAGCTGCGAGGATGTGACGCCGGCCGGGAGATCGACGACGCGGTTTTCGACGTCGCCATTCTGGCTGACCATGACGGCGAGCGCCCTCGTCGGCTCGAGCCGGATGAACTCGATATGCTTCAGCGGCACCTCGCTCTTGGCCGTCATGACGAGGCCGGCGCCGCGCGACAGGCCGGAGAGCATCTGGCTTGCGTCGGTGAGGATGTGCTCCAGCGTCTGGCCTGAGCCCGACGCGCGCACCTGCGCCTCGATCTGGCGGCGCTCTTCGGTGGTCAGGTCGCCCAATTCCATGAAGGCATCGACGAAGAAGCGCAGGCCGGCCTGCGTCGGCAGACGTCCCGCCGAAACGTGCGGCGCGTAGATGAGGCCGAGATGCTCGAGATCTGACATGACGTTGCGCACGGTCGCCGGCGACAGCGAGCTTGGCAGCAGGCGCGACAGGTTGCGCGAGCCGAGCGGTTCGCCCTCGCGCAGATAATTGTCGACGATCAGCCGGAAGATTTCGCGCGAGCGCGCGTCCAGATTGGTCAGCGTCAGGTCGGTCAACGGATTCATTCAATCGCGATCTTCAAGCGTTCTGCCTCTGAATATAGGCATTTGCGCCCGGTGCGGAACTGGTGATCCATCGCGGCGGCCGGTTTTCCTTTGCCTCGTCATCCCGGTGGCGCTAGACGGGGGACGAACCTCAACGGAACGAAAAGAGCCCCGACCCATGCGGCCATCCAAGCGCCAGCCCGACGAAATGCGGGCGATCTCCTTCGAATGCGGCGTCTCCAAACATGCCGAGGGCTCGTGCCTCGTGAAGTTCGGCGATACGCACGTGCTGTGCACGGCGAGCCTCGAAGAGCGCGTGCCGGGATGGCTGCGCAATTCCGGCAAGGGCTGGGTAACGGCCGAATACGGCATGCTGCCGCGCGCGACGGGCGACCGGATGCGCCGCGAGGCCTCGGCCGGCAAGCAGGGTGGCCGCACGCTGGAAATCCAGCGCCTGATCGGGCGATCCTTGCGCGCCGTCGTCGACCTGCAGGCGCTGGGCGAGGTGCAGATCACGGTCGATTGCGACGTCATCCAGGCCGATGGCGGCACCCGCACGGCGGGTATCACCGGCGGCTTCGTCGCGCTGCACGAATGCCTGCGCTGGATGGAAGCGCGCCAGATGGTGCAGGTTTCCAAGGTGCTGAAGGACCATGTCGCGGCGATCTCGTGCGGCATCTACAATGGCGTGCCGGTGATCGACCTTGACTATCCGGAGGATTCGGCGGCCGACACGGACGCGAATTTCGTCATGACGGGGCGCGGCGGAATCGTCGAAATCCAGGGGACGGCGGAAAGCGAGCCGTTTTCGGAGGAGGAGTTCGCGCAGTTGATGGGGCTGGCGAAGAAGGGCATCGCAAGGCTGGTGGATTTGCAGAAGATGGCGATGGGGTAAAGCGTTGATGGTCGCGCTTCGTCACACCCCCCTCTGGCCTGCCGGCCATCTCCCCCTCAAGGGGGGAGATCATTCGCCGAGACGTTGCGCCCTAGTTGATGGCGTCGCAGGGTTTGCGCTGAGTGTGACGAGCGTGATCTCCCCCCTAGAGGGGGAGATGTCCGGCAGAACAGAGGGGGGTGTCTCGTGCTGACCCCAACCGCTATCCTCGAATCCGCCCTCTACGTCGACGACCTCGACGCGGCCGAAGCCTTCTACCGCGACATCATGGGGCTCGAACGCATCGCCAAGGTCGACGGGCGGCACGTGTTCTTCAAGTGCGGCGACGGCGTGCTTCTCCTGTTCGATCCCGCGCAGACGGTGAAGCCGTCGGCGCCGGATGCGAGGCTTCCTGTTCCGCCGCATGGCGCGAGCGGTGCGGGGCATCTGTGCTTTGCGGGAACAGAGGACGAGATCGAGCGCTGGAAGGGGCATCTGGAAGCGCACGGCGTTGCCATCGAGGCCGATTTCCGGTGGCCGTCGTCGAAGCCGGACGAGCCTTCCGGAGGCCGCTCGATCTATTTTCGCGATCCGGCAGGCAATTCGCTGGAAATCGCCAATCCGAAGATCTGGGGACTTTGAATGCGCACTCTGGACGACCGCAAGATCGTGGTGGCGAGCCACAACAAGGGCAAGCTGGCGGAGATCGCCGACCTGATCGCGCCGTTCGGCTTCGAGGCGAAGTCGGCGGCCGAATATGGCCTGCCCGAGCCTGACGAGACCGGCACCACGTTCGAGGAGAACGCCTATATCAAGGCGCATGCGGCGGCGAGCGCGACCGGGCTGCCGGCGCTGTCGGACGATTCGGGCCTGATGGTCGATGCGCTGGGCGGCGATCCGGGCGTCTATACGGCGAACTGGGCCGAGCTGGCCGACGGCACGCGCGACTTTCAGGTGGCGATGGAGCGCACGCAGAAGCTGCTCGACCAGAAGAACGCGCACGCGCCGCAGGATCGGCAGGGCAAGTTCGTCTCGGTGATCTGCGTCGCCTGGCCGGACGGGCATGCGGAGTATTTTCGCGGCGAGGCGCAGGGAACGCTGGTCTGGCCGCCGCGCGGGACGAGCGGGTTCGGCTATGATCCGATGTTCCAGCCGTCCGGTCACGAGCGGACGTTCGGCGAGATGAGCGCCGAGGAAAAGCATGGCTGGAAGCCGGGGCAGGAAGAGGCGCTGTCGCACCGGGCAAGGGCGTTTCAGGCGTTTGCGCGCGAGATGCTGGGGGCGGGGTGAGTTGGACGGAGTGGTTGTTTTGACGAAGGGGACCCCCACCCTTTATCCCTCCCCACAAGGGGGAGGGAGGACGTCGGCGTTGCGCCTTCTTTTCGGTGCCGGGTCAAGCTTTGGCGGGGAGTCGATGTCCCCTCCCCCTTGTGGGGAGGGTAAGGGTGGGGGTGTGCGCCCTGTCAGGACTGGCCGATGACCGACGATCCGGGTTTCGGCATCTACATCCACTGGCCGTTCTGCGCGGCCAAGTGCCCCTATTGCGACTTCAATAGCCACGTCCGCCATCAGCCGGTCGATCAGGCGCGGTTTGCCGCTGCGTTCGATCGCGAAATGGCGACGATGCGGGCGCGGACGGGTGGTCGAAACGTCGATTCGATCTTTTTGGGCGGCGGCACTCCGTCGCTGATGGAGCCGGAGACGGTGGGGGCGGTGCTGGAGAGCGTCGCGCGCTACTGGACCGTGCCGGACGGGATCGAGATCACGCTGGAAGCCAATCCATCATCCGTCGAGGCGGCGCGGTTTCGCGGCTATCGGGCGGCGGGGGTCAATCGGGTTTCGCTCGGCGTCCAGGCGCTGAACGACGCCGATCTGCGGTTCCTCGGACGGCTGCATGATGTCGAGGGCGCGCTGCACGCGATCGGGCTGGCGCGCGAGATCTTTCCGCGGCTTTCGTTCGACCTGATCTATGCGCGGCCGCACCAGACCCTGGACCAATGGGCGGCGGAGCTCGACCGGGCGATCGGATATGCGGCGGATCATCTGTCGCTCTACCAGCTCACCATCGAGGACGGGACGCGGTTCCAGCTTCTGCACGAGGCGGGCAAGTTCGTGATGCCCGAGCCGGACCATGCGGCGGACCTCTACAAGCTGACGCAGGAGGTCACCGCGGCGCGCGGGCTGCCGGCCTACGAGATTTCGAACCATGCGCGGCCGGGCGCGGAGAGCCGGCACAATCTGATCTACTGGCGCTATGGCGAATATGTCGGCATCGGGCCGGGCGCGCATGGGCGCTTCGTCGAGAATGGCGAGCGAATCGTGACGTTTACCGAGAAGCTGCCCGAGGCATGGCTGGAGCGCGTCGAGGCGCGCGGGCATGGCATTACCGGCGGCGAGCGACTGACGCGCGACGAGGAGGCCGACGAGTTCCTGCTGATGGGGCTGCGGCTGGCCGAGGGGATCGACCTTGCGCGCTACGAATCGTTGTCCGGGCGGTCCTTGTCCTCGAAGCGGATCGCGGTGCTCCAGGAGGAGCGCCTCGTCGCGCCGGTCGGCAATTCGCGGCTGCGGGCGACGGCGGACGGGATGATCGTGCTCGACGCGGTGGTCGCGGACTTGGCGCGCTGATTGTCGTTTCGCGCGGTCTTGCCGGCGTAATAGGGTTCGAAACTGTCCTGGATGGTCAGTGGCATTGGGGAAACCTCCGCATTCTGCCTTCGAACCGGGCAGATGCCCAAATTGTTCCCACGGATCGCGGCGAATTTTCGACGCCCGGATAAAGGAAGATGGCGATGGCGGAGGGCGAGCGAATCTACATGATCGGACAGGCGCAGATGAGTCCGCCGGTGCCCGAGCCTGCGCTCTATCTGGTCGCGACGCCGATCGGCAATCTTTCCGACATCACGCTGCGGGCGCTGGAGACGCTGGCGGGCGCGGATGTGCTTGCCTGCGAGGACACGCGGGTGACGCGCATCCTGCTCGAGCGCTATGGCATCAGGCGCAGGCTGATCGCCTATCATGAGCACAATGCGGCCGAGGCCGGGCCGAAGCTGATCGCGGCGCTCGGTGAGGGAAAGTCGGTCGCGCTCTGCTCGGATGCGGGCACGCCGCTCGTCTCGGACCCCGGCTTCCGGTTGGTCGGCGAGGCGGTCGAGGCCGGGCATCGCGTGGTGCCAATCCCCGGCGCGTCATCGACGCTCGCCGCGCTCTCGATCGCCGGGCTGCCGTCGGACGCGTTCTTCTTTGCGGGGTTTTTGCCGGTCAAGGACGGGCAGCGGCGGACGCGGCTCGAAGAGGTCGCGCGCATTCCCGGGACGCTGATCTTCTTCGAAAGCCCGCGCCGGCTGGCGGCGAGCCTGAAAGCCATGCTGGACGTGCTGGGCGACCGGCCGGCGGCGGTGGCGCGGGAATTGACCAAGACGTTCGAGGAAGCGCGACGCGGGACGCTGGCGGAATTGGCGGCGCATTATGCGGAAGCGGAGACGCCGAAAGGCGAGGTCGTCGTGTGCGTCGGGCCGCCGCTGGAGGAAGCGGCGGCGGAAGGGGTGGACGTCGACCGGCTGCTGCTCGACCTGGCGCGCGACATGCCGGCGTCCAAAGCCGCCGGCGAGGCGGCGAAGATGACGGGTCAGGCCAAGCAGGATCTGTTCCGCCGGCTGGTGGAGTTGCGGGACGCGCAGGATGGATAGGCTCGGGGCCTATCGGCACGGCAACCGGTCGGAATGGCTGGCGGCGATGGCGTTGCGACTGAAAGGGTATCGCATCGTCGCGCGGAACTTTCGCACCAAGGCGGGCGAGATCGACATCGTCGCGCGGCGCGGCGATCTGGTCGCGATCGTCGAGGTCAAGGCGCGGCGTGATCTGACGGCGGCGATGGAGGCGGTCGGCGGCACGGCGCAGCGGCGGATCGAGGCGGCGGCGGACCATTGGCTCTCGCGCCAGCCGGATTATGCGCGGCTGTCGGTACGCTTCGACCTCGTTGCCGTCCTGCCACGGCGGTGGCCGGTGCATGTGGAGAACCTGTTTCAGGGGCGGAATTGAGCCATAGCGCCCCCTCCGTCGCTTCGCGCCACCTCCCCCGTGAACGGGGGAGGATCAGCGCCGGCTCACCCGCATCGGCAGGCCGCCCTGGGGCTGGGTGGTGAGTTTCTGGACCGGCCAGGGTTTCGTTTCGGGCAGCGTGTCGAAGCGGTAGCGCGACATCAGGACGGCGAGCGCGATGACGGCTTCCTGCATGGCGAAGGCGGCGCCGATGCAGATGCGGGGGCCAGCGCCGAAGGGGAGATACTGGTAGCGGTCGAGCGCGTCGCGGTTTTCCGGATGGAAGCGCGCTGGGACGAAGGCTTCCGGGTCGTCCCAGATCTTGCGGTGGCGGTGGACCGTCCACGGCATGACGAGCACCTGCGCGCCCTTGACGATTTCGAGATCCTCGTAGCGGTCGGCGGCGATGGCCTCGCGGTTGATCGAGGGGGCCGGCGGGTAGAGCCGCATCGCCTCCTCGAAAGCGGCGCGGGTGAGCGGCATGGCGTCGAGCCAGTCCTCCGGCGACAGGTCTTTGGCGAGCGCAGCGTCGATCTCGGCCTCGATCCTGTCGCGCTCCCACGGCGCTTCGGCGAGGCAGTAGAGCGTCCAGCCGAGGGCCCGGGCGGTGGTCTCGTGGCCGGCGCCGATGAAGGTGATGATGTTGTCCTCGATCTCGGCGCGCGTGAGGCCGTCCGGGCCTTCGGCTTTCAGCAGCAGCGTCAGGAAATCGGCCGGAACGTCGTCGCCGCGATCCATCCGGGCCTTTCGCAAGGCGATCGTGTCGGCGACGATCTTGCGGAAGAAGGCGAGGGATTTCTTGCCGCGGATGCGGGTGAAGCGGGGCAGCCAGTCGGGGGCGCCGAGAAGGTCCATCGGATCGACGCGGCCCATCGTCTCGAACAGGCGGTCGACCTGATGGGCGAAGGAGCCGGGCTCGCCCGCGATCTCGCCGGAAAAGAGCGTTTCGGCGAGGATGTCGTAGGTCAACATGGTCATGTCGCGCGAGATGTCGGCGCGGTCGGCGTCGCGGTAGCGCTCGGCGAAGGCGAGCGAGGTCGACAGCATGGCGGGGGCGAAGCCGTCGATGTTCTTCGGCGTGAAGACCGGCGCCATCGCCTTGCGCGAACGCTTCCAGACGTCGCCCTCGGCGGTGAGCAGTCCGTCGCGCAGGATCGGGCGCAGAATCTTCTGGCGCACGCGCGCCATCTTGTAGTTCCTGGCGTTCTCGACGAGCACGTAGCGGATGAGGCCGGGATCGTTGGCGATGACGAGCGGGCCGCCAATGCCGGTCGAAATCGAGATCCATTTCTCGTTGTAGGAGGGCTCGCCCCACAGTTCGAGCGGGTTGTTGTAGACGATCCGCATCATCTGCAAGGTCGAGGGCGGCGACTGGCGCGGTCGGGGCGCCGGCGGCACGAAGGGGACGGGACTTGTGTCCATGACAGCGCTCCTCGGTTCCGATCAATCTAGGGAGCGCCGGGCGGCCTCGCCAGCATCGCGCCTTGCCCCTGCGACAATTTTGCCCGTGCGGATGCTGGAACCTTGGGGCGGGATCGGCATTTTGCGGGCGGAACGGCACGAAGGCCGCCCGCGTGGCGCAGTCGCCACGCAAAGTCGAAAAAAAAAAGACTTTTCCTTTAGTCGTGCAACCATCGGCCTCGACATGAGTTGGGCCGAGCTGCCGTGGACTTGGGTAGACGTAAGTTGGACAACGCCTGCAAGATACTGGTGGTCGAAGACGAGATCTTCGTCGCGATCGAAATTGAATATGCCATCGGCGAACTCGGCCATGAACCGGTTGGGATCGCGGCGGATCGCGCGTCTGCGCTCGAGATGGGAAAGCGCGCCGAAGTCGCGCTCGTCGACCTCAATTTGCGCGATGGCGCGACCGGCATCGAGATCGGCCGCGAACTCGCCAGTCGCCACGACGTGACCGTCGTCTTCATGACCGCGAACCCGACGCAGCTCGGCGACGGTGTCCCCGGCACGCTCGGTGTGATCGCGAAGCCTGTCGCTGACAGCGAGCTGCGCGACGCGATCCGCTATGCCGTCGCTTGCCACAACGAGCACATGGACGCCGAGCCCCCTGCCCGCCTGCAGCTCTTCATGACGCCGGGCGGCGAACCCGGGCGCGGCGCGCACGGCTGAGGCCTGCCCCTGCCCGTGACAATCACTGCCCTTGAATCTACCTGAAGCGCGCTACACGCCGCGTCGCAGCCTTGCCGCACGCGACAGGGCCCAGACGGGAATCGTGATCTCGACCCGCAATCCATCCGGCTCGAAGATGCGCTCGATCGTGCCACCCATCTGACCACGAATGCTCAACTCGATCAGGCGCGAACCGAAACCGCTGTCCGATGCCGCTTCGGCGGACGGCGAGGCGCCTGCGACGTGCTCCTTCCACGTGACGTGGTAGTCGGCATCATCGGCAAAAGTGGTGATTTGGATGCGGCTGTCCGCCCCCGAGAACCCGCCATATTTGGCGGCGTTGGTTCCCAGTTCGTGGAAGACCAGCGCGAGCGGCGTCGCAGCCCCCTCGGCGATCGGAAGATCCGGGCCGCTGATCGACACATGGGTGCCGTCGCCATCATAGGCGGCGAGCAGAGCGCGCAGCAGACCGTGCAGCGAGGCATGCCCGTCGACGGATGATTCTAGGGCACGCGGACGGACGAATTCGTGCGCGGTGCCGAGCGCCAGGATGCGGGCACGCAGCTCGGCGGCGAATTCCTGCGCCTCGGGCCGCGTGCGCGCGGTCAGGCCGACGATGGAGCCGAGGACCGAAAAGATGTTCTTGATCCGGTGCGACAGTTCCTGCGCGACGACTTCGCGCTCCTCGGCCGCGATCTTGGTTTCGTGAATGTCGGTGCAGGTTCCGAACCAGCGGATGATGCGGCCCTCGTCGTCGCGGATGGGCAGGGCGCGGCCGAGGGTCCAGCGATACTCGCCCGAATGGTGACGCAAGCGGTATTCGATGTCGTAGGGCTCGCCGGTGCGCAGCGAATGGGACCATCGCTCCCAGGCACGCGGCTGGTCGTCGGGGTGGAACATGCCGTTCCAGCCCTCGCCGTCCGTCGATCCGACCGGCACGCCGGTGAACTCGTACCAGCGGGCATTGTAATAGTCGTGCAGGCCATCCGGCGTGGTCGACCAGACCATTTGCGGCATGGTGTCGGCGATGGCGCGGAACTTCGCCTCGCTTTCCTTCAGTTCCGCTTCACGGCCGCGCAGGCGATCCGACGCTGCGACGAGAATCGCGCCGATTTCCGAGAATTCGCGCACGCGCGACGGCCGCGGCGTGACCGGTTCGCCATCGGCCAGTTGATGCGCCTGGGCGGCGAGGCCCGTGGCCGACAGGGCCAGACGGCGCGCAAAGAGCGAGGCGAGAAGCGCCGACAGGCCGAGCGCAAGAAGACCGAGCAGGACGAAGAACTGCACGAAGCGGACCGCCGGCGCATTGAGTTCGCGCTGCATGATGCCGATGGCGATGCGCCAATCCGAAACCAGGGACCGCGCATAGGTGCCGAAAACCGCCTCGCCGTCGACTGTCGTCGCGTTCCAGCTTCCGAAATAGCCGGCCGTATTGGCGCGCAAATCTTCCGTCGCGATCTCACCGACGAATTCGTCATGCCGCCTGCTGCGGGCGACGATGCGGTCATTGTTGTCGATCGCCGCGACGGTCCAGCTTTCGGGCAATTGCTGCGCGAGGAGCAGTTCGCGAATTCGGGTTGCGGGAACGGCCAGGCTGAGTATGTAGCGCGGCTCGCCATCGACGACGATCGGCATCGTCACCGCGAAAAGCGGTTCGCCGGCGACCGGGCCGTCGAACAGATCGAGGATCAACGGTTCGTCCGAGGCCAGAACGTCGGCGTCCGTCGGCTGGGGCGTGCGCGGCAGTTCCGAGCCGAACGGGCGGCGCAGATTGACGAGCTGCTGGCCGTCCGGCGTGCGCAGCACCGCGTTGAAACCGAGCCTGTCGTCGACCTGCGAGGCCTTGGCGTGGAAAGCCTCGATGTCTCCGGACTGAAGCTGGGGCGATACGGCGAGGACCTCGAGCGCCGAGGTCAGGCCCAGCAATTCGCGATCGATCGCGGCCGACAGGTCGCGCGCGGCTTCGGATGCGCGCGCCTCCAGCCGTTCGCGCTCGGCGATGGCCAGGTTGAACAGGATGTAGGCCATGAAAGCCAGAAGCGGCAGGCACAATGCGGCAGCAAAAAACGCAAGCTGTCGACGCAAGAAAATTCCCCCAAATCCGGCCCGGCCTCTCGAGGCTTCCAACGTGTTTAATCGCCGTTGGTTCACCATGACAACACGCTGGTTGAGACAAGTTTGCGCAAGGCTTTGGAAAAGTGGACGCGAAGGCGCCGCAAAGCCGTGCAAAACTTGGAAAATCGGGCGTTCGGCCCTATATTCGGGTCATCAAAAGCGCCTGAGTCGCAGGACTTTTCCGCGCGCTTGACGACGACATCCACGAAGATCGGAATTTCATGAGCGACACGCCCGAAAACCTCCCCGGCGAACCGGCCGAGTATGGCGCCGAATCCATCAAGGTTCTCAAGGGATTGGACGCGGTGCGCAAGCGCCCCGGCATGTATATCGGCGACACCGACGACGGTTCGGGCCTGCACCACATGGTCTACGAAGTCGTCGACAATGCGATCGACGAATCGCTTGCCGGCCATGCCGATCTCGTCACCGTCACGCTCAATCCCGACGGTTCGGTCACCGTGACCGACAATGGGCGCGGCATCCCGACCGACATGCACAAGGGCGAAGGCGTTTCGGCGGCCGAGGTCATCATGACCCAGCTTCATGCCGGCGGTAAGTTCGACCAGAATTCCTACAAGGTCTCGGGCGGCCTGCACGGCGTCGGCGTCTCGGTCGTCAACGCCCTGTCGGCGTGGCTGAAGATGAAGATCCGCCGGAACGGCAAGCTCCACGAGATGAGCTTCACCCATGGCAATGCCGACGGGCCGCTGACGGTGACCGGCACCTATGTCGAGGACAGGCAGCCCGGCACCAATGACGGGCGCTCCGGCACGGAGATCACCTTCTTCCCGTCCGCCGAAACCTTCACGATGATCGATTTCGATTATGGGACGCTGGAGCATCGCCTGCGCGAACTCGCCTTCCTGAATTCGGGTGTGCGCATCGTCCTCACCGACAAGCGCCATGCCGACGTCAAGGTGCAGGAACTTTTCTACGAAGGCGGGCTGGAAGAGTTCGTCAAATATCTCGACCGGTCCAAGAAATCGCTGATCCCCGCGCCGATCGCGATTCAAGCCGAGCGCGACGGCATTACCGTCGAAGTCGCCATGTGGTGGAACGATTCCTACCACGAGAACGTGCTGTGCTTCACCAACAACATCCCGCAGCGCGACGGCGGCACGCATCTGGCCGGTTTCCGCGGCGCGCTGACGCGCCAGGTGACGAGCTATGCCGACGTTTCCGGTCTGACCAAGAAGGAAAAGGTCTCGATCACGGGTGACGATTCCCGCGAGGGGCTGACGGCCGTCCTGTCGGTCAAGGTGCCCGACCCGAAATTCTCCTCGCAGACCAAGGACAAGCTGGTTTCGTCCGAGGTGCGGCCGGTGGTCGAGAACCTCGTCAACGACGCGCTCGGCACGTGGTTCGAGGAACATCCGGCCGAGGCCAGGGTGCTGATCGGCAAGGTGATCGAAGCGGCGGCAGCGCGCGAGGCTGCGCGCAAGGCGCGCGAGCTGACCCGCCGCAAGGGCGCGCTCGAAATCAGTTCGTTGCCCGGCAAGCTGGCGGATTGCCAGGAGCGCGATCCGGCCAAGTCCGAAATCTTCATCGTCGAGGGTGACTCGGCCGGCGGCTCAGCAAAGGGCGGGCGCTCGCGCCAGAACCAGGCGATCCTGCCCTTACGCGGCAAGATCCTCAACGTGGAGCGCGCGCGGTTCGACCGGATGCTTTCCTCCGACATGATCGGCACGATGATCACCGCGCTCGGCACCGGCATCGGCAAGGACGAGTTCAACGCCGACAAGCTGCGCTACCACAAGATCATCATCATGACCGACGCCGACGTCGACGGCGCCCATATCCGCACGCTGCTGCTGACGTTCTTCTTCCGCCAGATGCCGGAGCTGATCGAGCGCGGGCACCTCTATATCGCCCAGCCGCCGCTGTACAAGGTCAGCCGTGGCAAGTCGGTGCAGTACATCAAGGATGAGCCGTCCTTCGAGGATTATCTGATCGGGCAGGGCCTCGACGAGGCTTCGCTCGAACTGTCGACGGGCGAGGTTCGGGCCGGGCAGGATCTGCGGGCCGTCATCAACGACGCGCTGGGCGTCCGGTCGCTGATCCAGGGACTGCACACGCGCTATTCGCGCTCGGTGGTCGAGCAGGCGGCGATCGGTGGAGCGCTCAATGCCGAGCGCATGGGCGACGCGGCGCAGGTGCCGGGCATCGTGCAGACGGTGGCCGATCGGCTCGACATGATCTCCGAGGAGACGGAGCGGGGCTGGGAAGGCCGCGTCAATCCGTCGAACGAGGGCGCCGGCGGCGTCGTCTTCGAGCGCACCGTGCGCTCGGTTCGCGAGGTCGTCACGCTCGATGCCGGGCTGATCGGCTCGGCCGATGCGCGCGCCATCGACCGCTACACCCAGCGGCTTCAGGAAGTCTACATGAAGCAGCCGGTTCTGAAGCGGGCCGACAAGTCGGAAATCATCTCGGGGCCGATGGCGCTGCTCGACGCGATCTTCGCCACCGGCCGCAAGGGCCTGTCGCTGCAGCGCTACAAGGGCCTTGGCGAAATGAATGCCGACCAGCTCTGGGAGACGACGCTCGACCCCAATGCGCGCTCGCTGCTGCAGGTCAAGGTCAACGACGCGACCGACGCGGATTCGCTGTTTTCGCGCCTGATGGGCGACGAGGTGGAGCCGCGCCGCGAGTTCATCCAGGAGAACGCGCTGTCGGTCGCCAATCTCGACATCTGACCGCCGAGACGAACCATTCGGGGCCGCGTCTTCGGGCGCGGCCCCTTGATTTTGGCACCGCGAACATCGATATCGGCGCCAACTCACGAATTTTCGAAGGAAGACGGGATCAGCCATGAACGATCGTCCGGAAAACGAACGCATGAGCGGCGAGAGCGGTGAGACGCACACCGATCCGAACATCGAGGCCAGCGCCGACATGGCGGAAAGCCAGGACAACCAGGCCGATTTCGAGGCCTTCATGCGGCTTGCCGGGGAAAACGAGGACCTGGCCAAGCAGAACGCGGAACTGAAGGACCGCGCGCTGCGCATGGCGGCCGAAATGGAGAATCTGCGCCGGCGGACACAGCGCGAAGTCGCCGACGCCAAGAGCTATGCGGTCGCCAATTTCGCCCGCGACATGCTGTCGGTTTCCGACAACATGCGCCGCGCGCTCGACGCCATTCCGGCCGAGGCGAAGGCGTCGGACGATGCCGGCTTCAAGGCGCTGATCGAGGGGGTCGAGATGACCGAGCGCGACATGCTCGGCGCGCTGGAGCGGCACGGCGTCAAGCGGCTGGCGCCCGAGGGAGAGCGCTTCGACCCGAACTTTCACCAGGCGATGTTCGAGATTCCCAACCCGGACGTGCCGAACAACACGGTTCTGCAGGTGGTCCAGACCGGCTACGTGATCGGCGAGCGCGTGCTGCGCCCGGCGATGGTCGGCGTCTCCAAGGGCGGACCGAAGGCGGGACCGGCGGATGCGCCGGCCGAACCCGGCCCACCCAATGCGCAGTCCGAAAAGGACGCATAGCGATCCAAAGGCGCCTGCGGGCGCCTTTTTCGTGGGCAATCGCACATCCAGGCGGCGTTAACCGCGCGCTTTCATTGGACCTTAACCCGCACTTGCTCGGATGGACCGAGCGCGATTTCGCGCGGGAGGCCGAATTGAACCTGCTCCTTTTCCTGGACTATGCCGGCATCGCGGTGTTCGCGGCGACCGGTGCGCTGGCCGCCTCGCGCAAGCAGCTCGACATTATCGGGTTCCTGTTCCTCGCCGGGGTGACGGCGATCGGCGGCGGCACTTTCCGCGACCTCGTTCTCGACGTGCCGGTCTTCTGGATCGCCAATCACAATTACCTGCTGGTCTGCGCCATCGTCGCGGTTGCCGTCTTCTTCGGCGCGCATCTGGTCGAATCGCGCTACCGGCTGCTGCTGTGGCTCGATGCGGTGGGCCTTGCCGCTTACAGCGTCTTCGGCGCCTATAAGGGCCTCGAAGTGACGGGATCTCCGGTGATCGGCGTGGTTGCGGGCGTGCTGACGGCGACGTTCGGCGGCATCCTGCGGGATCTTCTGGCGGGCGAGGCCTCGGTGCTGCTGCGGCCCGAAATCTACGTCACCGCGGCGCTGTCCGGGTCGGTCGCCTACGTGCTCGCCGACCTTGGCGGATCACCTGCCGGCGGGGCGGCGCTGATCGCGTTTTCCATCGCGTTCTGCGTGCGCGGCGGTGCGCTCGCCTATGGCTGGACGTTCCCCGCCTACAGGAGCCGGCCGGGCCGGGCTCCGGAGGACATTCCGACGGAATAGACCGAAATCATGCGGCGAAGCGCTGGGCTTCGGCGCCGTAGTAATTGATGTAGCGCGCCGAAATTTTTGCGACCGGCAGGACGACGAAAACGTCGGTGGTGCCGAAGTCGTGGTCGATGACGCAGCCCTCGCCGATCATCGCGCCAAGGCGCAGATAGCCCTTGATCAGGGGCGGCATGGCCGCAAGGGCCTCGCGCGTGCGAACGGCCTCGGCAGGCATCAAATCCATGGTCACGAGCCGGTCCGCGACTGCGCGCACGGCCCAGTCGCCGGTTGCGCGGCAATTGTGATGAAGGAAGGAGAGCGCCTCGGCGTGGCGGGCCGGGACGGTGCCCTCGAACGAGGCGCAGCCGGCCATGATTTCGATGCCGTGGCGGCGCGTATAGGCCCAGATGCCCTGCCAGAGAAGTTCGACCGTGCGGCGCGAACGATAGGCGGGCAGGACGCAGGAGCGTCCCAGTTCGAGGATGTTGAGGCCCGGATGGCGCGCCGCCAGCGCCTCGATGTCGAATTCGGCACTCGAATAGAAGCCGCCCGTCGCTGAGGTCTTTTCCTGTGGCAACAATCGGTAGGTGCCGACGATGCGCTCCCGGTTGGGGGCCGCAAGGGATGTGTCGATGACGAGGAGATGGTCGCAGATGTCGTCGAAGCGATCGGCGTCGCGCGAGAGGTCGCACGGCGCTCCATTGCCCCGTTCGGCGTAGAAGACGCGGTAGCGCAGCCTTTGCGCCGCCTCGATCTCGCAGGCGCTTGTCGCCAGATGCACTTCCAGCACGCCGATGCGGCCGAGGCATGTTTGCGGGCCGGTCGATGGCTGCGGGCGGGGTGCATCGGTCATGACAAGGCCGGTCGTCTCGTCGCGCGGAAGAAGGATCGGGTTCATCGGCCAGTCTCCACATCACCGGATGTGCGATCCATAGCCGCCTTGGGCAACATAATCATGACAGACGCGAAAGTCACGCCGCCGGCAGGTCAGCGAGCCGCCGTCTCGTCCAGAATGGCGATGAGGCGGGCCGGGTCGACCGGCTTTGCGATGACGCCGGATGCGCCAAGCGCGAGGATCGTTTGCCGGCTTTCGGCCCGGTCGTCGGCGGTCAGGACCAGGATCGGCACGCTCGGCAGGCCGTTCTCGGCTTCATGCGCGCGGATCGCGGCGATGGCTTGCGTGCCGTCCATGACCGGCATCTGCAAATCCATCAGGATTACGTCGAAACGCATGCCGGGCCGCATCGTGGCGGCTTCCAGCGCCAGCCGCCCGTTGGCGACGGTCTCGACGCGATGGCCGGCGCGCGTCAGGGCGGAGCGGGCGAGAAGCGCGTTGATCTCGTTGTCCTCGGCGACGAGGACGCTGAGCGCGGTGCGCGCTTGGGCGAGCGTCATGCGCCGCGTCGGCCTCGCCTGCTCGATCCGTTCGAGCAGGACCTTGAGCAGCGTGTCGCGCCGGAGCGGACGCGGAAGGAAATGGCCATAGCCGTGGGCGCGCAAATGCCCCATCCGGCCGCGCGACTTGGGGTCGACCAGGGTGATCGCGGGCGCGTCATGACCGCAGACCTGACGCAGCCGGCGCAAAAGGGCGCCATCGTCGTTCTCCAGTGCGGCGTCGACCACCAGAAGCGTGAAGCCGCTGCCTTCGGCAAGGTGCGCCGCCTCTTCGACCGTGCGCGCGACGGCGGCCATGCCGCCATGATCGCGCACGCACAGCGCCATCGCCTCCGCCTCCATGCGGTTGCGCGAGACGATCAGCACACGCTTGCCGGCCAGCGGCGCGCCGGGGGAGGATTCCTCCAGCACCTCGATGGGAATCTGCGCAGCGAAGATGCTGCCATAGGCAGGCTTGCTCGCCGCCGTCAGTCGGCCGCCCATCGCCTCGGCGATGCGTTGGGAGATCGCCAGACCGAGCCCCGCGCCCGCCTGACGCAGCGCCGCGTCCGAGCCTGCCTGCTCGTATTCCATGAAGATGCGCGACAGGTCCGCGGGCGCAAGGCCGGGCCCGGTGTCGCGCACGCTCAGCCGGATCATCTCGACGCCATCGACGCGCTTGCGAACCAGCTTCACCAGGACCCCGCCGCGATCGGTGAACTTGATCGCGTTGCCGACGAGGTTGAGCAATATCTGCCGGACCTTGCCGCCGTCGAGCAGCGCGCGCTCCGGCACGTCGGCGGCGACGTAGAGGCCGAGGCCGATGCCCTTGGCATGTGCCCGCGCGGCCAGAAGCTCGACGACGTTCTCGCACAATTCGCGCAGGTCGGTCGGGCGGCGATCGAGATCGAGACGGCCGCTCTCGATCTTGGAATAGTCGAGCAGATCCTCGATCAGCGCCAGGAGCGCGCTCGACGAGGTCGAGATCGCGCCGACATAGGTCGACTGTTCCGGCGACAGCGCCGTCTGCCCGAGAAGCTGTGCCATGCCCATGATGCCGTTCATCGGCGTGCGGATCTCGTGGCTGACGGTGGCGAGGAAGCGCGACTTCGCGCGGCTCGCCTCGACCGCCTGCCGGCGCGAGACCTCGCCTGCCGCTTCCGCGGTCTTGCGCTGGGTGATGTCACGCGCGACCGCATGATGGCGGACCGTGCCGTCGCGGCGGCGCTCGGACAGTTCCAGCCAGGAAAGCCAGCGCTCCGTCGGCTGGCCGGGCAGCGCGAATTCCAAAGCGCTGATCGCGGGTTTGGCGGCAAAGGCGCTATCGGGCGCGCTCGCAAGGTCGACGCCGAGCGATTTCAGCGTGGCGCCGCGCAGTTTGGCCGGTTCGTGCCCGAGCATCCGCGCGAGTTCAGCGTTGATCGCAAGGATGTGGCCGTCGCCGTCGCGGGTCATGCGGCCAAGGCCAAGCGCCTCGATCAGGTCCGGCGTCGACCAGGGGTCGAGCGGCGGCACCGCAGGCGCGGGCAGACGCAGCCGCGCCGGCTGGTGCACCTTGCGGCCCATGCGGCGCTGCGGGGCGAAGAGCGATAGGCCGGCCAGCGTCAGCGCGCCGGCGACGAGCGGTACGGACACGAGATAGGACGCGTCGGTCAGGAAGGCGACGGCGGCGATCGCCATCAGGAAGCCGGCGACAGGCAGGCCGGCCATGTAGATCGCCGGTCGCGGCGCATCCGGCAGGTCCATCGCCATCGGCGGCGAGGCGACCACGCGGCGCGACGCATCGTCCGCGTGCCCGATGGCGGCGGTCGGCTCGCTGCCCGCGCGGCGCGTATGGAGGCCCGGCTTCATCGCCGAACCATGCCACGGCCCCGTTAGGGAAGGATCGGCGCAATCGTTCCAATTTTAGCGATCGCGCCGAAAGCCCCTCAAAGGGCTCTACATTTCGACGACCACGCGGCCCCTGACCTTGCCGTCGACGATGTCGCGCGCGGCCTGTTCGATGCCGTCGAAACCGATGGTCGTGGCGATGGAGGCGAGCTTGGCGGCATCGAGATCGGTGCCGATGCGCTTCCATGCCTCTTCGCGGATTTCGCGCGGGGCCATCACCGAATCGATGCCGAGCAGCGAAACGCCGCGCAGGATGAAGGGCGCGACGCTGGTCGGCAGATCCATGCCGCCGGCCAGCCCGCAGGCGGCGACCGCGCCGCCATAGGAGGTCATCGACAGGACGTTCGCCAGCGTGTGGCTGCCGACCGCATCGATGCCGCCGGCCCAGCGTTCCTTGCCGAGCGCCTTGGCGGGCTGCGACAGTTCCTCGCGGTCGATGATGTCGGTTGCGCCGAGCGATTTCAGATAGTCGCTTTCAGAGGTCCGGCCCGTCGAGGCGATGACGCGGTAGCCGAGGCGGGCGAGGATCGCGATCGCGACCGAGCCGACGCCGCCGGCAGCGCCCGTCACCACGACCGGGCCGCGGGCCGGAACGATGCCGTGCCGCTCCAGCGCCATGACGCAGAGCATTGCCGTGTATCCGGCGGTGCCGACCGCCATCGCATCCTTCGCGGTCATGCCGGAAGGAAGGCGCACCAGCCAGTCGCCTTTGACTCGCGCGCGGCCCGCATAGGCGCCGTGATGGGTTTCGCCGACGCCCCAGCCATTCAGGATGACCTTGTCGCCGGCCTTCCAGTCCGGGTTGCTCGACTGCGTCACCGTGCCGGCGAAATCGATGCCGGGGATCAGCGGCCATTTGCGCACGACGGGCGCCTTGCCGGTGATCGCCAGCCCGTCCTTGTAATTGACCGTGGTGGCCTCGACGGCGATGGTGACGTCGCCCTCCATCAGGTCGGCGTCGGTCAGGTCGACCGTGTTCACCGACTGGACCTTGTTGTCGTCGCGCGAGACGAGAATGGCCTTGAAACTCTCCGACATCGAAACTCCCTGAAATCTGCTTTTGCGTTGCAGCGAGTTTCCGACGTCAGATGCGCGCCGTCAACTTGGCGTGCGGGACTTGCGCCAGGCGATGATCTCTTCGAGGACCACCAGCATCGCACCGACCGTGATGAAGGCGTCGGCGAGGTTGAACACCGCGAACGACCAGTTGGGCAGGTGGAAGAGGACGTAATCGACGACGTAGCCGAGACAGACGCGGTCGATCAGATTGCCGATCGCGCCGCCGATGATCAGCGCGAAGCCGAGCCGCGCCCAGCGCTGGTGCGGTTCGGACTTGGCGGCGAGATAGAGCACGAACAGCGTCACCGCGCCCGTCATCACGACGAGGCCGACGGAGCCGAACTCGGACAGGAGCGAGAAGGCGATGCCGGTGTTGTGGGTGCGGAACAGCGCCAGCATCGGCACGATATCGATGCGCTCGTGCATCGCCATGTGCGTTTCGACCCAGTATTTGATCCACTGGTCGAGCGCGACGGCGACGATGACGACGAGGCCGTAGCCGATCAGGACGCGCGGATTGCGGGGATGGGTTTCGCTCACGCCAGTCTGTCTCCGATTTCGAGGGCGGCGCGGCGCACCTCGTAAAGCATGATGCCGGTCGCAACCGACAGATTGAGCGAATCGGCGCGTCCGGCCTGGGGAATCCGCACCAGTTCATCGCAGGCATTCGCCAGTTCGTCCGGCAGGCCCTGCTGCTCGTTGCCCATCAGGAGGACGAGCGGGCGACCCTGATAGCGCGGTGTGCGATAGTCGACGGAGCCCTTGAGGTGGGTGCCGACGAGCATGGCGCCCGCCTTCGCCTTCCAGGCGAGGAAGGCCTCCGGCGTCGCGCGCGCGACGGGCACGGAAAAGACCGAGCCCATCGTGGCGCGCACGGTTTCGAGGGAGAACGGATCGGTCGTCTCGCCGACGAGGATCACGCCCTTGGCGCCGGCCGCGTCCACCGTGCGGATGATCGTGCCGAGATTGCCCGGATCGCGGACCCTGTCGAGCGCCACCCACACATCTCCGGCGGAAAGGCGGATTTCGGGCAGCTTCGTCAGCTTCTGCTCGAAGACGCCGACGACCATCTGCGGATTGTCGCGGCGGGTGATCGCGCCGAGCACCTTTTCGGAGACTTCGAGCACCAGCCCGCCCAACGCGACGGTGCGCGCGGCGACCTTCTCGACCGCCGCATTGCCGATGCCGGCCTTGGAATAGACCAGCGTCCTGATCGTCCAGCCGCCGTCGAGCGCGTCGATGACAAGCTTCAGCCCCTCGGCCATGAAGGCATGCTGCTCGTCGCGGAATTTCTTCAGGGCCAGTGCCTTGATGTCCTTGACGATGGGATTGGCAAGGCTGGTGATTTCCTTGACCTGGCCCACCCGTTGGCCGGCGCGGGGCGTCCTCGTCTCGCTCATTGCGCCACCCACCGCGAAAAGAGCGAGGTCGACAGCGCGCGGCCGGCGGACTTCTCGCGAATGATCAGTTCGCCCGATTCAACGCATCCGCCCTGCCCCGCGAAGATGTCGCGCATCAAGGCGTGGATGGCGAAGAAGGAGGAGCGGATCGAATAGGCCGTCAGGACGACGCCGATGGGCTTGTCGGTAAGGATCGAGCGGCAGATGTCGGCCATCGCCGGCAAATCCTCGAAGAGCTGCCAGACCTCGCCCTTGGGGCCGCGCCCATAGGCGGGCGGGTCGAAGAGGATGATGTCATAGCGGCTCTCGCGGCGCTCCTCGCGCTCGACGAACTTCATCGCATCCTCGCAGATCCAGCGGATCGGCTTGTCGGCGAGGCCGGCCATCTCCTGGTTCTCGCGCGCCCAGCCGATCGCCTTCTTCGAAGCGTCGACATGGGTGACTTCCGCGCCGGCGCGCGCGGCGACGAGCGAGGCGAGGCCGGTATAGCCGAAGAGGTTCAGGACCTTGACCGGCCGCTTGGCCGCCTTGATCCACTCTTCCATCTGCGACCAGTGCGAAGCCTGCTCGGGGAAGACGCCGACATGGCGGAACGAGGTGAAGCGGCCGAGATAGTCGATCCCGTCATGCTTCATCGGCCAGGTCTCGCCGAGCGGGCTTTTCGGAAAGCGCCAGCGGCCCATGCCTTCCTCGTCGGTGTCGCCGGTGAAGACCGCGTCGACATTCTCCCACTCGCGGGGCCCGAGCGCCGGCTGCCAGATCGCCTGCCCTTCCGGGCGCACGATGCGGTAGGGACCGTATTGCTCGAGCTTCAGCCCGGCGCCGGAATCGATCAGCGCGTAATCGTCATTCGGCGCGACTTCGAGGATCAGCGGCAGGTGTTCGGCCGGCAACGCGCCCTTGCGGCGCGACAGATCGCGCGCGGCCTTCGGCGCCGGCGCGGATTGCGGCGCACGGTCGGACGTCTCGGGCCGGTCGCGGCGCCTGTTGCGCTCCCTGGATTTCAAGCTCTCGTTCTCGTTCAGGACAGATGCGCGCGCTTCTGCCATAGAGGCGCGGCAACCGCAAGGAATGCAGGAAAGCCGGCACCACGCGGTTCGTGGCTTGGGCCGGCGTCCGCAACGTTGATACTTGCGGTTCAAGTAAAAATATGCATATTTACTTACAGGGGCCACCATTCCTGCTTCAAGACAGAAGAGAGGCTCCTATGTCCAACATCATGTTGTTGTCCGGCATTCGCCGGGCGCAGTCTATCTTTGCCGTCGCTCTAGCAGTTGCGGCGCCCCTCGCGCTTGCGGCCTGCCAAAGCGCGGAACCCGCAGCCACCGCCGCGGCATCGGCGCCGGCAGCCGCGGCCGAACGCCCGGCGACTGCGGATGAAATCCGCGCCGTAGCCGTTGGCCGACCGCTTTCGGGTGGAATGAGGTACAATGCCGACGGCACCTACCTCTTCCAAGGCGCCAACCCGGGCCGTTACGAGATCACCGACGGGCGTATCTGCGTTCAGTTCAACAGTGGCGATTCCCGCTGCGACAACATTGTCGTAAGCGGCTCGCGTTATACGCTCATCAACGCCAGCGGACGGCGCTTCCCCTTCGGCTGAGCTTGACATCGCTCGCATGCGATGAATTCTGCCGCCGGTCCGAAACGGATTGGCGGCAGATGGCAGGCGCACTCACGACCATCGGCTTCGATGCCGACGACACATTGTGGCAGAACGAACAGTTCTTCCGCATGACAGAGGCGCATTTTGCCGCGCTTCTGGCCGATCACGCGGAGAAGGATCATCTGACGGCGCGCCTGCTCGAGGCCGAGAAGCGCAATCTCGGGCACTACGGATTCGGCATCAAGGGCTTCACACTGTCGATGATCGAGACCGCGATCGAGATCACGGACGGGCGGGTGCCGGCGGCGACGATCGCAAAGATTCTCGATGCCGGGCGCGAGATGCTGCGCCATCCGGTGGAGACGCTGCCGCATGCGGCCGAGGCGCTGGAGGCGCTTGCGGGGCGCTATCGCCTCGTCCTCATCACCAAGGGCGACCTTTTCGATCAGGAGCGCAAGCTGGCCGCGTCCGGGCTCGGCGCGCATTTCGACGCGGTCGAGATCGTGTCGGACAAGAGCGAGGCGACCTATGCGCGCATCTTCTCGGTCGGCGGGCACGACCCGCACACGGCGATGATGATCGGCAACTCGCTCAAGTCGGACGTCGTTCCGGCGCTCGATGCGGGGAGTTGGGGCGTCTACGTGCCGCACGATCTGACATGGAGCTTCGAGCACGCTGACAAGCCGGACGCACATCCGCGCTTTCGCGAGATGGCGGACCTTTCCGGGCTGGCCGCGCTGGTCGGTGAAATCGACGGCTAGGCGCGCGGGCGGGCGACGACCTTGCCGGAGGCGTCGGTGGATTCGGGCTGCTGGGCGCGTTGCTGGCGGGCCATCTTGCGATAGGGCGCCTGGCGCAGCCAGGTCGCGATCGAGCCGAGGAACATGCCCAGCACCAGAGTGAGGAACAAGAGAACGAAAAGCGGCGCCTGGAAGGTGAGCGCCGGATTGTCGGCGTTGAACGGGTCGAGCGAGAACGGCACCCAGCCGCGGTTCGCCACCGCGAGCGCGATCAGGAGGATCGCTATCGGAAGATAGATGGCGAGGCCGACGAATTTGCGCATAGGTGCTCCGTTTGGCGGGCTTGGCGGCTCAGGACGAGGCGTCGGTGTTCAGCCGCTCGCGCAGTTCCTTGCCGGTCTTGAAGAAGGGGACCCACTTTTCCTCCACTTCAACGGCCTCGCCCGTGCGCGGGTTCCGCCCGACGCGCGCTGGCCGGTTCTTGACCGAAAAGGCCCCGAATCCGCGCAGTTCCACACGGTTCCCCTGCGCCAGGGCCTCGGTAATCTCGTCGAAGATCGCGTTGACGATATTCTCGACGTCGCGAAGGAAAAGATGCGGATTGCGGTTGGCAATCGTCTGCACCAGTTCGGATTTGATCATCGTCCCATCCCTCTCCCAGGACCCGCCGCAGCAGGACCGCCTGCCCCCTCGTCGGAGCTTGTGGCGATCCACATGACCCATCGCGCATCGCACCGATCCGCAAAACCGGTTACCATTCCTGACAACGATGCTCTAGCCGAATGATTTCATTAAATTTTTAGTCGGCCGTCGATGAGGAGCGAGGTTGCCAGACCGATACAAGCCCGTCAAGAAACAAGGGCTCCAGTCCGGCACGGGCGAAAAGCGCGTCCACGAGGCGGTCGAGACCGAGAAGCGAGGCGATGGTCGCCTGCGATCCGACACCCCACCAGCCGCCCTGATTGCGCGGCTTCCACTCGACGACTTCAAGTTCGCCATCGACGCCGCGCGTGCCCAGCCAGCGCACCGCCTCCTCCTCGCCGCCGAGGCTGTCGACCAGTTTGCTGTCCAGCGCCTGACGGCCGGTGAAGATCGAGCCGTCCGCAAGCGCCAGCACCTCGGCGCGATCAAGCGGCCGACGATCCTGAACGAGGCCGACGAACCATTCATAACTGTCCATGACGAGGGCGCGGATCATCGCACGTTCTTCCTCTGTGGTCGGCGTGAAGGGCGAGGGCTCGGCCTTGAGCGGCGAGGACTTCACCCCGTCCACCTTGATGCCGAGATTGTCCATCAGCCCGGTGACGTCCGGATACTGGAACAGGACGCCGATCGAGCCGACGATGGAGGACTGGCGCGCGACGATATGATCGGCGGCGCTGGCGATCATGTAGCCGGCCGAGGCGGCGAGCGTTCCGACCTGCGCGACGAGGGGCTTTTCGGCGGCTAGCTTGCGCACAGCCTCGAACACCGCCTCGCCGCCCGCGGTCGTGCCGCCGGGCGAGTTGACGTGCAGGATCACACCGCGGACCATCGCCGATTCCCGGACGCGCTCGAGACGCTCCAGAAGCTCCTCGTCCTCGGTGATCGTGCCCTCGATCTTGATGCGGGCGATGTGCGCGATGCCCACGCCGGTGCCGTCGCGCCAGAAATAGCCCGTGGTCGCGACGACGATCGCGGCGACGAGCAGGATGGCGGCGACGCGCCAGAATGAGAGCTTGCGCCGCAACCGTCTGCGGTCGATCAGATCGTCGGCTCGTGCGGCCATGCCGGTCGTCCTTCTTCTTCGCGAAGGCTTTTCTTATCCGATGGCAGAGGCGGATAGAAGAGGCGGCGCAGGGCAGCCACGCACATGGCCGCATCACCTTGCGTGAGAGGCACCCCTGTTCAATAGCCGGAAAATCACCATATTGGGCGCTTATCCAAGTCGTTCAAAGATTTCGTTCATAGAAGTTTCAGGCAAAACGGCGCATAGCAGCGACAAATCCTGCGATCCGCATGCCGATCGCAGCACAGATCGAGAAGCAGGGCCGTTCTCAACGCCCTGGCAGAGGTTCGAGATGACCGACATTTCAAGGCCGGACGACCGCTTCGTGCGCGCGCAGCGCCATTCGAGCCGGGTGCGGTTCATGAAACGCGCCCTGCCCGTCGGCGCGGTGGCGCTTGTCGTCGTGTTCGGGGCCGCCGCATGGCTGTCGTCGCCGGGCTCCATCGGCTTCCAGCTCGGCTCGACCTCGGTCGAGGACGGCCGCCTCGTGATGCAGAACCCCAAGCTCGACGGTTTCACCTCCGACAACCGCCCCTATTCGATGAGCGCTGCGCGCGCCTCGCAGGTGATCGGCGCGGGCGACCGGATCGACCTCGAGGAGATCAATGCGCGACTGCCGCTCGAAGGCGACGACTGGGTCACGGTCGTCACCCAGGCCGGCACATTCGACCGCACCGCCAACCGGCTCGACGTCACCAGCCCCATGACAGTCACGACCGAGAAGGGCATCAACGCCCAGTTCCAGTCGGCAATCGTCGACATTTCGAGCGGAGCGCTGCAAACGAACGATCCGGTCGAAATTGATCTTGACGGAACGAACGTTACCGCCGACTCCATGCAGATCGCCGATGATGGCGCGGTGCTGATCTTCGAGAACCGGGTGCGCATGCGCATCGACGGGGCGAAACTGCAGTCCGCGTCCAATGCCAGTGGAGTGACGCAGTAATGGGGACGGGGATCAGGGGGATTTTCGGCGGCGCGGCCGTGCTCGGGCTTGCGCTCGTCATGGCGTCTGCCGCGACGGCCCAGCAGGCAAGCCGCATGTCGGGCCTGCAACTTGACGGCGACCAGCCGATCGAAATCGAGAGCGACCGGCTCGAAGTCCGCGACAATGACGGCACCGCCGTCTTCACCGGCAACGTCCAGGTCGTGCAGGGCGAGACGACGCTGCGCGCCGGGCGCATGGTCGTCCATTACGTCAGCGACGGCTCCGGCGCCTCGACGCCTTCGACCGGCGCTTCGGACATCGAGCGCATCGAGGTCGAGGAAACCGTCTATATCCAGACCGCCACGCAGGTCGCCACCGGCGACCGCGGGACGTTCGACATGGGCACCGAGCTTCTGACGCTTTCGGGCCGCGAGGTCGTGCTGACCGAGGGCGAGAACGTCATCGTCGGCTGCCAGCTTCGCGTCCAGATGAACACCGGCGTCGCCGAACTCGACGGTTGCGGCAACCAGGGCGGCGGGCGCGTGCGCATGCTGCTCCAGCCCGGCTCGCAGAGGCAATAATCGACCCTATGCTCAACCGACCGGAACCTGCGGCCACGGCCAGCACCACCGATCCGCGCCGCTTCAAGGGCACGCTGATCGCGCGCGGCCTGACGAAGAGCTACAAGGGGCGCCAGGTCGTGTCGGGCGTCTCGCTGGGCGTGCGCGCGGGCGAGGCCGTCGGGCTGCTCGGCCCCAATGGCGCGGGCAAGACGACCTGCTTCTACATGGTCACCGGGCTCGTGCCGGTCGATGCGGGTACGATCGAGATCGACGGCAACGACGTCACCTCGCTGCCGATGTATCGCCGCGCCCGCCTCGGCATCGGCTATCTGCCGCAGGAAGCGTCGATCTTCCGCGGGCTTTCGGTCGAGCAGAACATTCGCGGCATTCTCGAGGTCACCGAGAAGAACCGGAAGGTCCGCGAGGAGCGGCTCGACGAGCTTCTGGAAGAGTTCAACATCTCGCATCTGCGCAAGGCCGCATCGATCTCGCTGTCGGGCGGCGAGCGGCGGCGGCTGGAAATCGCGCGCGCGCTGGCGTCGAACCCGAACTTCATGCTGCTCGACGAACCCTTCGCCGGCGTCGATCCGATCGCGGTCTCCGACATCCAGCATCTCGTGCGCCAGTTGACGGCGCGCGGCATCGGCGTGCTCGTCACCGACCACAATGTGCGCGAGACGCTTGGGCTGATCGACCGCGCCTACATCATCCATGCCGGCCAGGTGCTGACGCATGGCCGCCCGGCGGAGATCGTCGCCAATCCCGACGTGCGCCGGCTCTATCTGGGCGAAGGCTTTACCCTTTAGCCGGATTTGCGCCGGCCCGAACCCCAATCGGCTTGACAAGCAAGTCCCGCGCCAGTTTTGTATCGCCCTGACGAGAGGCCGAAAAACGGCCCTTACGGGATCGGGTCGAAATGGGGCTTGGGGCCAGACTTCAGCTTAGGCAGTCGCAATCGCTGGTGATGACACCGCAATTGCTGCAGTCGATCCGTCTCCTGCAGTTCACCCAGCTCGAGCTCGACAAGTTCATCGATGAGGAAATCGAGCGCAATCCGCTGCTCGAACGGGCAGAGGCCGAGGACGCTCCCGACGAGGACGCGCCGGGCCATGAGCCATCCGCCGAGGACGGCGTCGATCAATGGTTCGAGGCCAGCGACGGCTCGAGCTCGGAGCGCATGGCCGACCAGCTCGACACGTCGCTCGAAAACGTCTTTCCCGACGAACCGGCTCTCGCGGCGCTTTCCTCTTCGGCGCCGTCGGCTTCGGGCCTGACCGATACCGGCTTCGACAGTTTCGATTTCGCGCCCGGCAAGCCCGACCTTCGCCAGCATGTGCGCGAGCAGATCGCGCTGTCGATCCGCGCGCCGCAGGACCGGTTCATCGCGGGGGAGCTTGCCGACGCGCTCGACGAGGATGGCTACATGCGCGCCGACCTCGCCGAGATCGCCGATCGGCTGGGCGTGCCGGTGGCCGAGGCCGAACGCGTGCTTGGCCTTTGCCAGCGCTTCGACCCGGCCGGGCTCTTCGCGCGCGACCTTGCCGAGTGCCTCGCGCTGCAGCTTGCAGCGCGCGACAGGCTCGACCCGGCGATGGCGGCGATGGTCGCCCATCTGGAACTCGTCGCCCGGCGCGATTTCGCGACGCTGAAAAAGATTTGCGGCGTCGACGAGGCGGACCTTCTCGACATGCTGGCCGAACTGCGCGGCCTCGACCCGAAGCCCGGCCTCGCCTTCGTCGTCGACACGGCCGAGATCATCCGCCCCGACGTGGTGGTCCGCGCGGCGCCGGACGGGAGCTGGGCGATCGACCTCAACCCCGACGCCCTGCCCCGCATCCTCGTCAACCAGACCTATGCGGCGACCGTCTCCAAGGGCGCGCGGCAGCGCGAGGACCGGGATTTCGTCTCCGAATGCCTGCAGAGCGCCAACTGGCTGGTGCGCTCGCTCGACCAGCGCGCGCGCACCATCCTGAAGGTGGCGACCGAGATCGTGCGCCAGCAGGACGCGTTCCTCGCCCATGGCGTGCGGCATTTGCGCCCGCTCAACCTGAAGACCGTCGCCGACGCGATCGGGATGCACGAATCCACCGTCAGCCGGGTGACGTCGAACAAGTTCATGATGACGCCGCGCGGCGTCTTCGAGTTCCGCTATTTCTTCACCGTCGCCATCGCGGCCTCCGGCGGCGGCGACGCCCATTCGTCGGAAGCGGTGCGCGACCGCATTCGCGCCTTGATCGACGCCGAGCGGCCCGAGAGCGTCCTTTCCGACGACGCGATCATGGATGCACTGAAGGCAGACGGGATCGACATCGCCCGGCGCACGGTTGCGAAATATCGCGAGGGGATGAACATCGCCTCCTCCGTCCAGCGCCGCCGCGAAAAGCGCGCAAGAGCGGCGTTTTCGGGCTGATCCGGGCGGCTTCATTGACAAGGTTTCGTTAAGGGACTAGAAGCCGCGCCGCAATGGGCCGGGGCGCAAATGCCATCCGGTCTTCGGCGCATGTTCGCCTCCGGCCCGACCCCCGACGTCGTGGGGAGACGGCGCCGGAAAACCTTGTGCAGGCTGGCGACGGGTATACACTCGCCTATGTACCCAGATGGGTCACCAACGGCCCGGTCAGCATGAACAGAAGGTCAGATAGGTCATGAGTCTGCGCATTTCGGGAAAGCACATGGAGATCGGCGAAGCGTTCCGCACGCGGATCGAGAGCCGTATCGGCGATGCCGTCGACAAGTATTTCGACGGCGGATTTTCGGGACGGGTGACCGTCGAGAAGGCCGGCTCGCGCTTTACCGCCGACTGCTCGATCCACATCGACACGGGCATGGTGCTGCAGGCGACCGGACAGGCGCAGGACCCGCAGCTCGCCTTCGACGGCGCGGCCGAACGCATCGAAAAGCGCCTGCGCCGCTACAAGCGCCGCCTGAAGTCGCACAATACCGGCGCCAACGGCGCTGACGCCATCGACATGGCCTATCGGATCATGTCGCCTGTCGGCGAAGAAGACGACGAGGTGCCGGACGATTACGCACCCGCCGTCGTCGCCGAATCGACCGTCGCGTTGCAGACCATGTCGGTCGCGACGGCGGTCATCGAACTCGACACCAAGGACACGCCGGTCGTCGTCTTCCGCAATGCCGGGACGGATTCGGTCAACATCGTCTATCGACGCCCCGACGGGAATATCGGCTGGATCGACCCGTCTTCGGCTTTGGGCGCGAACGCGAACTAGCACCGGCGAGAAACGTTCGCCGAATGCGGGATCAAGAGGATTTCCAATGGATCTGAGCGATCTGATCGAGGCTTCGGCAGTGATGCCGGCCTTGAAGGCCAATTCCAAGAAGCAGCTTCTGCAGCTTCTGGCCGAAAAGGCGGCATCGATCACCGGCCTGCCCGAGCGTGAAATCTTCGACACGATCCTGCAGCGCGAACGCCTCGGCTCGACCGGCGTCGGCAACGGCATCGCCATCCCGCACGGCAAGCTGCCCGGCATCGCGAAGATCACCGGCGTCTTCGCCCGGCTCGACCACCCGGTCGAGTTCGAGGCGCTGGACGACCAGCCGGTCGATCTCGTCTTCCTGCTGCTCGCGCCCGAAAGCGCGGGCGCCGATCACCTGAAGGCGCTTTCGCGCACCGCTCGCGTGCTGCGCGACGGCGAGACGGTCGCCAAGATCAGGGGCACGACGGACGCCTCCGCGATTCACGCGTTCCTGGCCGAAAGCGCGACCACCAACGCAGCCTGAGCGACGCTTCAGGCATGAAAAAAGGCGGCCTTGTGCCGCCTTTTTGTTTTCTCCTGCAGCGTTTTGGCGCGCAGGGGAATCCTATCGAAACGGATGCGTCAGTGGATGCTGACGGGCACCAGATCGTTCTGCATCGCGCCGGCGATCGCCGTCTCGCGCTGGTCGGTCAGAAGGATCGGCCGGCCGTCGGCGGCGAAGACCGCCCAGAGCCGCAGCCCGGACGCCATTTCCGGCATGCCGGGAAACTTGCCGCGCAGATCGTCCGAATCCATCTGGCGCAGATAGGCGACCGTGCCCTCGCCCAGATGCGCGAGTTCGTCGTTCGTCAGCGGATTGTCGTGATGTTCGTTCTCAGTCATCGTCAGCCTCCTGAGCCTGGCGGGACGTCTCACAGGACCAACCCGCAGCCGAGCCTTTCGGTTCCGATTGATCCTGCGATCAATCTTTCACTAAAATGTTGATTTTCTTTACCAACCGTTCCGGTTCCGGGCGGTCGAGATCGATCGCCAGAAGCCCGTTCTTCAGGGCCGCACCGGTCACGCGCATGCCGTCGGCAAGCACGAAGATGCGCTGGAACTGCCTTGCGGCGATGCCGCGGTGGAGAAAATCGCGTTCCCCGTCGTCGACCTGCTTGCCGCGAACGACGAGCTGGTTCTCTTCGATCGACACGTCGAGATCGCTTTCGGCGAAGCCCGCCACGGCCAGAGTGATGCGCAGGCGATGGCCGCCATTCTCGCCCGATGCCAGGCGCTCGATATTGTAGGGGGGATAGGAATCGCCGGATTTGGCGACCCGTTCGAGCGTCTTTTCCATCGTGTCGAACCCGAGCAGAAGCGGATTCGAGAAAGGTGTCATGCGCGTCATTTCGTGTCCTCGAAGAGCGACGGTCTGGCCGGACCCCGAAGGCGTTCTGGCCGTTGACCCTGATATGGATTGTCGCCATACGCAGTTCAAGTCGAACGCGAGGGACCATTCACATGGCGCAGGCCGCAAAGATCATCATCGACACCGACCCCGGACAGGACGATGCCGTGGCCATATTGCTGGCCCTGGCGAGCCCGGAACTGGAGGTGATCGGCATCACGGCGGTCGCCGGCAACGTGCCGCTGGCGCTGACGGAGACGAATGCGCGCAAGATCTGCGAGCTTGCCGGCTGCCCCGACATCAAGGTCTATTCCGGCGCCATCCGGCCGCTGATGCGCCAGCTCGTCACCGCCGAGGAAGTCCACGGCAAGACCGGCCTCGACGGCCCGGACCTGCCGGAGCCGACCATGCAGCTCCAGAAGCAATACGCGGTCGACTATCTGGTCGAGACGCTGATGGCCGAGCCGGAGGGCACGATCACGCTTTGCCCGCTCGGGCCGCTGACCAACATCGCGCTCGCGCTGATCAAAGAGCCGAAGATCGCCAGCCGCATCAAGCAGATCGTGCTGATGGGCGGCGGCTATTTCGAGCAGGGCAACGTGACGCCGTCCGCCGAATTCAACATCTATGTCGACCCGCACGCCGCCGACGTCGTGCTGAAATCGGGCGTCCCGATCGTGATGATGCCGCTCGACGTCACTCACAAGGCGCTGACGACCCGCGCCCGGGTCGAGGCGATCCGCGCGATTGGAACGCCGGTCGGCGAGGCGACGGCCGCGCTGCTCGATTTCTTCGAGCGCTATGACGAACAGAAATACGGCACGGATGGCGGGCCGCTGCACGACCCCTGCGTAATCGCCTGGCTTTTGAAGCCGGAGCTTTTCTCGGGGCGCGATTGCAACGTCGTGGTCGAGACGATGTCGGAACTGACGATGGGCGCGACCGTCGTCGACTGGTGGGGCACGACCGGCCGGCCGAAGAACGCCAAGGTCATGCGCGACATCGACGCGGACGGGTTTTTTGGGTTGTTGACGGAGCGGTTGGGGCGGCTCTGAGCGCTCGCGTCAAAGCAGTTTTTCCCGAATTGACCCCCACCCTTTATCCCTCCCCACAAGGGGGAGGGAGGGCGTTGGCGTGGCGCCGAACTTTTGATGCACCACCCGGTTTGAGGGGTTGGGCTCGACGTGGAGGCCTCCCTCCCCCTTGTGGGGAGGGATAGAGGGTGGGGGTCCCCTTCGCGAAAAGCTACATCCGCTCCCTCACCGAAACCGCCTTGTGCAGATGGATCATCAGCGCCGCGGCGAAGAGCGGTGTTGCGAGGTTCAAGACCGGGATCGCCAGGAAGCCAGCGATCACGAGGCCGGCCATCAGGACCGTGCCGGAGTGGCGGCGGCGGAGGGCTTTTGCGTCTTCCTCGGAGCGGAACCGCATGGCGGCGAACTCGAAGAATTCGCGGCCGAGCAGATAGCCGTTGACGGCGAAAAAGGCGATCAGGTTGACGCCCGGCACCAGGAGCAGCATCAGCGCCAGGAGGTTGCCGAGGATGACGATGCCGAAGAATTTCAGCGACAGGACGGCCGCGCGCACCAGTGGTACGGCGGTTCCGGGCCGGTCCTGCGGATAGTCGCGGGTCTCGACGATCTCGGCGACGTCGTCGAGGAACATGCCGGCGATGATCGCCGTGATGGGCGCGATCAAGAGGGCCAAGCCGGCCGCAAGCCCGATGCCGGCGGCAACCCCTGCGAAGATGCCGAACCACGACGCCCAGGCGTCGGCCCAGCCCGGCAGGTCCGGCGCCATCAGGACCAGCCAAGGCCAGAACAGCCATTCGAACAAATAGCGCAGGGCGAACCAGAGCCCGATCAGGAACAGGACTGTGAGGCCGATCGATTTCCAGAAGGTCGAGCGGAATTCCGGCTCGGTCAGATTGGCGGCGGCGCGCCGCGCGGCGGTGAAGATCATGATGGCGGCGCCCCTATGCTGTTATCCGCCAAGTAGGAGGCGGACGGGTCGGCGGCAAGGCGGCAAGGCGTTTGCACTTTGGCGGCGATGCCGCTAAACGGAGCCCGTTCCCCCGACATGACGAGCGACCGGAGACCTCGATGACGCAGTATGACGTGCTTTGCATCGGCAATGCGATCGTTGACATCATTGCCCGCTGCGACGACGACTTCCTGCGCGACAACGAGATCATCAAGGGCGCGATGAACCTGATCGACGCCGAGCGCGCG
Organism: Pseudomonadota bacterium; assembly: GCA_023389195.1. Taxonomy (GTDB): domain Bacteria; phylum Pseudomonadota; class Alphaproteobacteria; order Rhizobiales; family Rhizobiaceae; genus Aliihoeflea. The sequence goes on along the minus strand of JAEWET010000016.1, from coordinate 3,901 downwards.
GAGCATCTCTATTCGCGCATGGGCCCGGCAATCGAGGCGTCGGGTGGCAGCGCCGGCAACACGGCGGCGGGCGTCGCCAGCTTCGGCGGGCGCGCGGCGTTCTTCGGCAAGGTTTCGGCGGACCATCTCGGCACGATCTACGCGCACGACATCCGCGCGCAGGGCGTCGCCTTCGACACCGCGCCGCTCGCCGGCACGCCGCCGACCGCACGGTCGATGATCTTCGTGACCCCGGATGGCGAGCGCTCGATGAACACCTATCTCGGTGCCTGCGTCGAACTTGGGCCCGAGGACGTCGAGGCCGAGAAGGCTGCGGGCGCCAAGGTCACCTATTTCGAAGGCTATCTGTGGGACCCGCCGCGCGCCAAGGAGGCGATCCGCCTGACCGCCGAGCACGCGCACAAAGCCGGTCGCGAGGTCGCGATGACGCTGTCGGATTCCTTCTGCGTCGACCGTTACCGCGACGAGTTCCTCGACCTGATGCGCTCGGGCACGGTCGACATCGTCTTTTCAAACGAGAGCGAACTGAAATCGCTCTACCAGACATCGTCCTTCGAGGCGGGGCTCGAGGCCATCGCGCAGGATTGCAAGCTTGCGATTGTCACCCGGTCCGAGAAGGGCTCGGTCGTGCTGCGGGGCGGCGAGCGGGAGATCGTCGAGGCGATCGAGATCGCCGAACTGGTGGACACGACGGGCGCCGGCGATCTTTATGCCGCCGGTTTTCTGCACGGCTACACGACGGGGCGTTCGCTTGCCGATTGCGGCAAGCTCGGCTCGCTCGCGGCGGGGCTCGTCATCCAGCAGATCGGGCCGCGGCCGATGCTGAGCCTGAAACAGGCCGCCATGGAACGCGGACTGGCCTGACGCGTCCTGCCGGCGCGAACGGGCCGCCGGTCACTTTTCCCAATCCGTGCCGATCGCCTCCTCGTCGCGGGCACGTGCTTCCTCGACCACTTCGCGCGCCTCGGCGATGTCGTCGCCATCGGCGGCTTCGGGCTCCGATTCGGCCTTTTCCGAGCGACAGAAGAGAAGTTCGAAGCAGACCGGAAAATGGTCCGAGCCGCAGGGCTTCAGCCGCTTCATGTCGATCAGCCGGAATTCGGCCGAATGGAACAGATGGTCGAGCGGCCAGCGCAGGAGCGGGAAGCGGGCGTCGAAGGTCGAGAAGATGCGCCGGCCGATGCGCGGGTCCAGCAGGCCGGAGATCTTGCGGAAGCGCTCCGTCGTCACCGACCATGCGACGTCGTTGAGATCGCCCGTCACCATCACCGGCAGCTTCTCGTCCTTGACCTTGAGCGCGACCAGCGCCGTCTCGCCGTCGCGCCCCTCGGTGCCGCGATGGGGAACGGGCGGCTCGGGATGGATGAAATAGGCCCGGAAGCGATTGCCCTTCGGCGTGCGGATCGTCGCGATGACGGACGGCACGCCTTCGGTCAGGAGTTCATCGATGTCGTGGCTTTCGAACGGGAATTTCGAGGCGACGATCATCCCGTAGGAATTGTCTCGGGCAGCATCCGCGACATGGTCGTAGCGGGCGAGGAGATCGGCGACGCCGGCGCGCCATTTGTCGTCGACTTCCATCAGGACGAGGATGTCCGGATCAACCGCAGCGATCTCATCGGAGAGTTCGCGATAGTGCGTGTTCGACATCTTGACGTTGGACGAGACGAGGCGAATGCGCTCGCCCTCGTCCGATGATTGCGCGTCGGCCGTCTGCCTGCGCCAGAGCGGGGTGAAGCGCAGGATGTGCGGCGCCTGGATCGCGACGACGGCGGCGAGCGCCATCTGGATAACGCGCCAGCCCGTCTCGTCACCACCGACGAAGACCGAGGCGAGGAGCAGCGCTGCCGCCAGCGCCAGGAATTGCTGGCGCGGAAAATCCCCGACCCGCACGATGCCGTGCGAGAAGGGGAAAAACGGCAGGACGCTCGCCACGACGAGGAAGAGCGTCAGCGCGGCGAAGATCACGAACAAGGCGGGTCTCCCGGTCGGCGGCGTGAATTAGCAAACGACAATGCACGCCCGACCGCCATGTTCCCCGCTGCCGTCAACTTTGCGACGAATAGGCGGCGATGGCCGCCATGTTGACGATGTCGGAATCCTTGGCGTTGAGCGAGACGATCTGCACCGGCTTGTTAAGCCCGACGAGCAACGGTCCGATGACGGTGCAGCCACCCAGTTCCTGCAGCATCTTGGTGGAGATGGAGGCGGAGTGGAAGGCCGGCATGACGAGGACGTTGGCCGGGCCCGACAGGCGGCAGAACGGATATTGCGCCATCAGCTTGGGATTGAGCGCGACGTCGGCGGCCATTTCGCCGTCATATTCGAAATCGACCCGGCGCTTGTCGAGGATCTTCACCGCCTCCTGCACGCGCTCCGAGCGCTCGCCGGGCGGATGGCCGAAGGTGGAGTAGGCCAGCATGGCGACGCGCGGCTCATAGCCCATGCGCCGCGCGAAACCGGCCGCTTCCTCGGCGATGTCGGCAAGCTCGATGGCGTTCGGCATGTCGTGGACCGCGGTGTCGGCGACGATGACGGTGCGGCCGCGGCAAAGGGCGATGGAGACGCCGATGACCCGGTGGCCCGGCCGCGCATCCATGGTCTTCTTCACGTCGTCGAGCACGGTGGAATAGTTGCGCGTGACGCCGGTCACCATGCCGTCGGCATCGCCGAGCGCGACCATGGCGGCGGCGAAATGGTTGCGGTCGTTGTTGATCATGCGCTGCGCGTCGCGGAAAAGGTAGCCCTTCCGCTGCAGGCGTTCGTAGAGATAATCTGCATAGATGCCGTTGCGGCGCGACAGACGGGCATTGATGATCTCGATGCCGGGCCGGTTCAGGTCGACGCCGGCATTGCGCGCGGTCTCCTGCATCCGCTCCTCGCGGCCAAGCAGGATCGCGGTGCCGAGCTTCTGGTTGGCGTAGGAGACGGCGGCGCGCATGACCTGCTCCTCCTCGCCCTCGGCGAAGACGATGCGCTTGGGCTGGCGGCGCACGCGGTCGTAGATGCGCTGGAGCGTCGAGGCGATCGGGTCGCGCCGGGCGGAAAGCTCCTGCTGGTATTTTTCGAGGTTGAGGATCGGCTTGCGTGCGACGCCGGAATCCATCGCCGCGCGGGCGACGGCGGCGGGGATGGCCGAGATCAGGCGCGGGTCGAACGGCACCGGGATGATGTAGTTCGGGCCGAATTTCGGCCGCATGCCCTGATAGGCGGCGGCGACGTCGTCCGGCACGTCCTGGCGGGCGAGGTCGGCGAGCGCCTGCGCGGCCGCGACCTTCATGTCGTCATTGATGGTGGTCGCGCGGACATCCAGTGCACCCCTGAAAATGTAGGGGAAGCCGAGGACGTTGTTGACCTGGTTCGGATAGTCCGACCGTCCCGTTGCGACGATCGCGTCGTCGCGGATGCGGGCGACCTCTTCCGGGGTGATTTCCGGGTCCGGGTTGGCCATGGCGAAGATGATCGGATGCGGCGCCATCGATTTGACCATTTCTGCCGTCAGCGCCCCCTTCGCCGACAGGCCGAAGAACACGTCGGCGCCTTCGAGCGCCTCCTTCAGGCTGCGCCGGTCGGTGTCGACGGCGTGCGCCGACTTCCACTGATTCATGCCCTCCTCGCGTCCCTGGTAAATGACCCCCTTGGTGTCGCAGAGGATGACGTTGTCGGGGGCGAAGCCCATCGCCTTGACCAGTTCGATGCAGGCGATCGCCGCCGCACCGGCGCCGTTGCAGACGAGCTTGGTCGTCTTGAAGTCGCGGCCGGTCAGTGCCAGCGCGTTGATCAGGCCGGCGGCGGCGATGATCGCCGTGCCGTGCTGGTCGTCGTGGAAGACCGGGATGTCCATCAGCTCGCGCAGGCGCTGCTCGATGATGAAGCAATCGGGCGCCTTGATGTCCTCGAG
>JAEWET010000037.1:0-21416 GCA_023389195.1 Pseudomonadota bacterium | reverse complement strand
CGACAGACCATCGAACATCGGCGCTTGCAGCACCGCAAGTTCGCCGCCTAACATCAACCCCCTGACGAGGTCCGCACTCCGCTAATCTACGCCGCGAGTTGTGCCGAATGTTCTGACGACGGACAGCTCGCTTCTGACAACCGACGCTTGCCACCTTGCGAACGAAACGGAAACAGTCTTCAGTCCTTGGATGGTTTCCCTACTTTCCGATTCGGCGTCGTTGCCTGCTGAAGCTAGTTATCTCGACACGCTCAACGCAGAGCAGCGACGGGCCGTCGAGCACGGCGATGGCGGTATCGCGGCTGCACTGCTGGTCATCGCCGGCGCAGGTTCTGGCAAGACCAACACCTTGGCACACCGCGTCGCTCATCTCATCGTCAAGGGCGCAGATCCGCGTCGAATTTTGCTGATGACGTTTTCCCGGCGGGCGGCAACGGAAATGCGCAGCCGCGTCGAGCGGATTGCCGCCAAGGTGATGGGCGAGAAAGCGAGCGTGTTGACCGAGGGTCTGGCATGGGCCGGTACCTTCCATGCGATCGGGGCGCGTCTGTTGCGGGACTACGCGCTCGAGATCGGCCTCGATCCGGCGTTCACCATCCATGACCGCGAAGATTCGGCTGATCTGATGAACCTGGTTCGGCACGAGCTTGGATTCTCGAAGACCGAAAGTCGATTTCCCGCGAAGGGCACCTGCCTATCGATCTACTCGCGCATCGTGAATGCACAGGCCGATCTCGAGCCGATATTGGCAAGGCATTTCCCATGGTGCGTCGGATGGGCGGCCGATCTGAAGAAGCTCTTCGCCGCCTATGTCGAGACCAAGCAGGCGCAAAACGTTCTCGACTATGACGACCTCTTGCTCTGGTGGGCGCAGATGTGCAGTGAGCCTGCGATCGCCGAGCATCTGTCGGCGAGGTTCGATCACATTCTCGTCGACGAGTACCAGGACACCAACCGATTGCAGGCAGCGATCCTGACGGCGCTCAAGCCGGACGGGCGAGGCCTGACGGTCGTCGGCGACGACGCCCAGTCGATCTATTCGTTCCGCGCGGCGGAAGTGCGCAACATTCTCGACTTTCCCAGCCTCTTTGCAGAGCAAGGTCAGGTCGTCACACTCGACCGCAACTACCGTTCGACGTCAGGTGTCCTCAACGCTGCCAACGCCGTGATCGCGGAAGCGGCCGAGCGTTTCACCAAGGATTTATGGACCGACAGGGGCACGGGCGAGAAGCCGCGGCTCATCACCGTCAAGGACGACGCCGAGCAGGCGAACTACGTGTGCGAAACCATACTGGCCGAGCGCGAAGGCGGCACGGTCCTGAAGGAGCAGGCGGTCCTCTTCCGCGCCTCACATCACTCCGGCCCGCTCGAGGTCGAACTGACCCGCCGCAACATTCCGTTCGTCAAGTTCGGCGGGCTAAAGTTCCTCGATTCGGCGCATGTGAAGGACGTCCTCGCGGTCTTGCGTTTTGCGGAAAATCCAAAGGATCGCGTCGCCTGTTTTCGCGTGATGCAACTCCTACCAGGCATCGGCCCCGCTGCCGCTGCGAGTGCGATGGAGGCGATGGAGCGGGCACTGGATCCCGTCCTTGGCCTGCAATTCTTCCGCGCTCCGCAACGGGCCGAGACGGACTGGTCCGGCTTCGTGGATTTGTTCGCCGGGTTGCGTACGCGCGCGTCATGGCCTGCCGACCTGGAGCGCGTGCGTCTTTGGTACGAACCGCATCTGGAGCGCATTCACGAGGACGCGCAGGTGAGGCGCAACGATCTCCTTCAGCTTGAGCAGATCGCGGCTGGACATCCGACGCGCGAGCGCTTTCTCACCGACCTGACGCTGGATCCGCCGAGCGCGACGAGCGACGAAGCCGCTCCGCCGCTGCTGGACGAAGACTATCTGATCCTCTCCACCATCCACTCGGCCAAGGGGCAGGAGTGGAAGAACGTTTTCGTTCTTAATGGGGTTGATGGGTGCATTCCGTCGGATCTTGGCGTTGGCGAGCGGGACGAACTCGAAGAGGAGCGACGGCTTCTATACGTCGCCATGACGCGCGCGAAGGATGCTTTGCATCTGATCACGCCGCAGCGCTTCTTTGTCCATGGCCAGGCGTCGCGTGGCGATCGCCATGTCTACGCATCCCGAACGCGCTTCATACCCGATCACATCCTCGATCGGTTCCAACAGACCTCATGGCCGCCGCCGTTGGCAAACCACGGCATGTGTGGCGCGCAACCTGCGGTGCGAGTGGATCTTAAGGCCAAGATGCGCAGCATGTGGAACTGAGCTCTCCCGGAAGGCTCCTCTCTTCCGACTATAGCCGCGCATCAATCCGGCTTTATCCTAATCCAGACCGGCGCATGGTCGCTGGCCCCGTCCCGGCCGCGCACCTCACGGTCGACGCCGGCATCGAGCAAGCCATCGCGCAGATTGGCGCTGAGGAGGAAATGGTCGAGCCTGAGGCCGGCGTCTCGCGGCCAGCGCATGCGCATGTAGTGCCAGAAGGTGTAGATGCGCTCATCAGGGTGCAGGTGACGGAGGGCATCGGTCCAGCTTCGTCCGACCAGCTTGCGGAACGCCGCGCGGCTTTCCGGCTGGATCAGCGCATCGTCGTCCCATGACGTCGTCGGATAGATGTCGAGATCGGTCGGCGCGACGTTGTAGTCGCCGGCGAGCACGATCGGCGCGCCGGTCTTGCGCAGGCTTGTCGCATGCTTGCGCAGTCGCTCGAGCCAGGCGAGCTTGTAGTCGAATTTCGGGCCGGGCTGCGGATTGCCATTCGGCGCGTAGATCGAGGCGATGAGGACGCCCGCCACGGCGGCTTCGATGTAGCGTGCCTGATCATCCTCCCGGTCGCCGGGCAGCGAGGTGCGCGTCAGGACCGGAGCGCCGATGCGCGACAGGATGGCGACGCCGTTCCAGGCGCGCTGTCCTTGCCAGACCGCCTCGTATCCCGTCCGCGCGATCGCCTCTTGCGGGAACGCCTTCTGCTCCGCCTTCAGTTCCTGAAGACAGACGACGTCCGGCTGCGCTTCCCCGAGCCAGGCAAGCAGATTGTCCAGGCGCTTGTTAATGCCGTTGATGTTGAAGGTGGCGATCTTCATCGGGCGATGATCCGGCGCGCCCAGGCAGCTGCCGCCTCTGCCATGGCTGCGATGTGATCGGCGTGGCTGAAGCCGGAAATCGATTTCCGCGGCTTCAGATCATGGTCGCCATCCTCGAACCAAGCGATGTCGATCGATGCGGGAAGCCTATACCCGGCGACCTCGTCCTGCGTGCCGAACGGATCGCGCGTACCCTGGCAGATGAGCGCCGGCGTCTTCAGGTCCATCAGATGCGCGGTGCGCAACTGCTTCGGCTGGGCCGGCGGATGAAACGGATAGCCGAGGCAGAAGAGCCCGGCGATCTTGCCGCCGGCATGAAGCTCATCCGCCACCATCGAGGCGACGCGCCCACCCATCGACTTGCCCCCGATGACCAGAGGGCCAGGAGCGTCGAGAGCGGCGACCGCCGCGCGGTACTCATCGACAAGCATCTCGGCCTTCGGCGGCGGCTTTCGCTGGCCATTTCGCCGCGCAGCCATGTAGGCGAACTCAAACCGGGCGACGCGGAACCCGACCTGACAGAGCGATTCAGTGCACCGCGTCATCACCGCCGCATCCATCGGAGCGCCAGCACCATGGGCGAAGAGCAGCGTCGCAAAGGGCGTGTCGCCCGTATCGATCAGAACATCCATTCGTCGATCCTCTCCGCTGCGCTTTCGTTAAAGCGTCACAACGCAGCGCGCCCATAATCGTCCGCCGCAACCGGTTATAGCTTCGTTTTGGTGCTGCCCACCAAGGGGCCAGGCTCATGCGCCGTCATGACGCCGCGCGGCTAGCTTCACGGCGGAATATCATTTTCCACCATCCGCCAGACAATGCTCCCCCAACCCGACACCGATCCAGAATCAAACCGCGTTTGAGGGAGTAATGGGGGGACAAGCTGAGGGAAAGACAAACGCTGTTTGTGGGGATGCCAATCGAACATGCAGGAATGCTGGCGGAGCCGCGCAAGCCATCTTCGGGAATAGCCATCCAAATCTGGGCCTGCCACCGCAGGGTGGATGCCCGTCGCCAGCCGAAGCGCCGCCCCGCGGCGGACCGGACGCCGGATGCCGGACGTCGCTGCCCGGCACCCGATCCTGAACGTCCCCTCAGCGGTCGCCCGCATCCTGACCGACCACCTTTCGGGCGCCGTCGTCCACCACCTCGATCAGGTGGAGCCGCCGCTGGAACGACCATCCCTGCTCATAGCGATCAACCAGTCCGGAGAAGACCCGACCAGCGCCATTGCGGTCGTAGCCGCGCGCGACGAGGCCATCGATGACGGCGTCCATCAGGCGTCCGAGCTCGGCCTCGCGCCCGAGTGCCAGGTTTTTCGTCACCGCATAGTGCAGGAGTTCGCGCGCGATCTCGTCGCGGTCCGGCACCTTGATAGCCTTCTGCCGCCTGCGATAGGCGCGCTGGTATTCCCTCTGCTTGCGCAGCCGCTCATTGTCGTCCTGTCTCCTTGGCGCCATCGATCGTTCTCCTCATCCGGCATCATTGCCTGCAAGAAGCGTGACCGGCGGTCATGCAAGCGACAAACGCCGTAAGGATGTAACGGCAATCTCGACCTTCGAATCGGCGATGCGCACGTCGGAATCGGAACAGCGCAATTTGTCCCAACTCGAGATGGGTTGCAGCCAGGTCATGATGCCCTGCCCTGCTCACGGCGTTTGACTGTGTAACGCTGACGCCAAGTTTTGAATCGGCTTTCATGCGTACGGAATCGCTGGCGCCGGGATTTGAATCGGAAGAGCGCAAATCGAGACGCATTGCAGGCACGTGGTTAAAACCTGTCCGCAGTCCTGCCCTCGCACGTCAGCCGGACCCGACGCGGCCCTCCTCCCTCATCGACAGCAGAGCGCTCCTGCCATGAAGGCGGATGCGCCGCTCACTTGCTGATCGCTGCCGCGTGGCGCTCACCGCCCTCCTCTCACTGCGCCCCGACCATCCGTCCCGTGCCGAGTTCGACCGGCTCGAGGCGCGTTCGGGCCTCGGCCAGAACGCGGTCCAGATCGGCGCCTTCGAGCACGCCGTGCTGCAGGAGGATGCGCGCCAGCCAGTTCAGCGTCAGGCCCTGCATGCCGAGGAGAACGACGGCGTCGGCATGGGCCTGTTCGAGACGCCGGTCGATGCGGGCGGCAAGTTCGCGGTCGATGGTCAGGAGATGGCCGATGTCGGCGACGGGGCGATGGACGAGTGGTTGGTGCTGACTGAAGCCGAACTCGGTTTCCATGGCAACAGCCAGGCGTGTCGCCATTGCCAGGTCGCTGCCTTCTTCCCCGCCCGATCCTGCCAGCGTCTCGCCGAAGACGATCTCCTCCGCCGTGCGCCCTGCCAACAGGATGACGATCTGATCCGTGACCCACGCAGCGTTCTGCAGCGAATGGGCTGCAACGCTGCGCTCGACGAGCCCGCCATCCGGCGCATCGATGGAGATCATCCGGATCGACGTGCCGCCGAGGAGAAGGCACGCCAGCGCATGTCCGGCTTCATGCACCGCCATGCGCCAACGCAAGGCTTCGGGACGTGGCCCGTCTGCGTCGATCATCTGCCGCTCGAGGTCGCGCCAGACAAGCGGCCGACCTGCCCTGCGCGCGACCTGGCGCGCTTCGCGAACGATGCGCTCGACATCGGCGCCGGAACGTCCGGCAAGGCGCCGCGCCAGCGGACGCAGACGCTGCACCGGCAGAAGCCAGGTCGAGCCAGGCGGGGTGTCACTCGCGTCTATGGTGCTGTCGACCAAGCTGGGGATGGCTCCGGTGTCGTCGGTGGATGGGTAAGCGCGCACATGGCGTGACGGGCCGGTCATCGGCTTACCTCGCGGGATCGGCGGTCAAGAACGGGCCTCACAAGATGCGCGATATCGTTCTGGCCATCGCCACCTTCCTTATCGGTGTGGTGGAGGCCATCCGCCGGGCATCCACCGTCACTGGCGCTGCCACTGCTGTGAGGACCGCGGTCGCAGGATTGCTTCGTCTGCTGGCCATCCTCCCGCACCGTCTCGCTGGCCGTCATGTTCGACGGGTGTACCACCTCCGCGACGCTGTCTGTCCCGACCGCATTGATGGTACCGCCCGTTGCCGCATCCACGGTCCCGCCCGCTTCTGCCGGTCCCGGCCGACGGCTGTCGATCACGGTCAGGCAATCTTTGCCCAGATGATGCGCGAGGATGCCGACCAGAGCGTCGACATCCGGCAGCGGGATCTCGATATGCGTCTCCAGTCGTCCCGAGCGGCGCAGTGCCGGATCGAGCACCGCGGGATGGTTGGTGGCGCCGACGACGATCACACCTTCCGACCGGATCGCGCCGTCGAGCAGTTCGAGCGCCTTGTTGACGACAGCATTCCAGTAGTCGTCATATTCGTTTTTCCGGCCGCGCCGGCCGATGCCGTCGATCTCGTCGATGAAGAGGATGGCGGGGCCGAGCCCTTGCGCCTCGTCGAAGACGACCCGCATGCGCCGCAGGACGTCGCCGAGATGGCTCGGCTCGAGCCAGGTCGACACGGAGGTGGCGACGAGCGGCAGCTGCAGCGTGTTGCAGAGCGCCTTCGCAAAGCTCGTCTTGCCCGTGCCGGGCGGGCCGGAGAGAAGAAGCTTGGTGCTGAGATCGCCCCATTCGACATGGCCCCGGCGCCACTGAACGAGATCCTGCGCCAGATCGAGCGCCCAGGTCTGGGCTGCACCATAGCCATGCAGCCGCTCGACGGTGGCAAGATGCGGGTCAGCGGCAAGGGTGGCAGCAGGCACCGGCTGCACGATGTCGCTGCCCGAGCGGACGGGCTTGCCGGACCGGTCCTTCCCGATCGTCCGGCCCGCCGCGCCGGACGTGCGAGCGATCCGGCGTCCCGGCTGCGCCGCAGTGCATGCCGTGTCGCTGCCGAGCTGGCGCAGGAGCGCGACGATGCGTTCGGGCATATGACCCGGCCGGATCGCGGTGACGAGATCGCGCAGGGTCAGATGCGCGCAGACCGGCTGCAGACGGTCGAGGTCTGCGGTGCTGGGCTCCTGCCCAACGACACGTGCGATGACCTCGCCGATGAGCTTCGGCGTCAGCGATGGGGTCTCCAGTGCCAGGTCGGCACTGCAAACCAGACGCGGGGGCAGGCCATCGGCGGTCGAGGCCATGGCGAGAATCGGCGCACCGAGGCGGAGGGCGACGCCGATCTTGCCATCGATCTCGTCACCATCTCGGTCCGAAGCATCGTCACCGCGGAACAGGACGATGGTCGGGCCCGGTTTGGGCGCGCGCCGCGCGCTGGTCTTGATTGCGCGCAGTTCGTAGCCGTTGATCGTGTTGGATCCGCGGGCAAAGACATCCTGCCGGATCAGATCGGCAAGGCAGGCTTCGAACCCGTCGACGGGCGAGACGAGCGTGATCATCGGACTGGGCGAGCCGGACAGAGATCGACCCATCCGTGGCGCATCGCACCCGGATCGAGCCAGAGCCGCCCGCAACAGGAGCACGACGGCGACTTCATCGGCATGCAGCCAGGTGGTGGAGCGCCAGACGGCGCGGACGAGATCGCCGGACGTCGGAGCAACAGCAGGCGCATCGACGCGCCCTTCTCCACACGCCCCGATACCGTCATCGGTGAAGGCGCCCCGCCGCACGGCCTCAAGATCGATGCCGCGCCGGGACAGGACGCGTGCGACCGTCGCACGCGACAAGTCCTGCACCTCACAGCCTAAGACGAGACGGCCTCGGCGACTGGCCACCTGGTCGACGTCATCGTCCCAGCTTGACGACGTCCGCGTCCGTCGCAAGAAGATGGTGCGATCGTCGTCATCGTCGTCGTTCCCTCCGCCTTCGGCAAGCAAGTTCAGGTCGATGGCGCGGCTGACGGCCCGTCGCCGGGCGCGTCGGGCCAGGCGGGCAAGGACGAGTTGGATGAACCGGTCGCTCATGATGCATCTCCTCCCCGGCTGATCCACAGCTGCCGCTTGCCACAGGGCACCATGCGGGTGGCGAGCCAGTCCCGCACCAGCCGTGCCGTCGCATCACGACCGGCGGCATGCTGGTCGAGCGCGCGCAGCACCCGGCGCGAGATCGGGATGCCTCGACTGCCGAAGTGGCGGACGTGATGCAGCACCAGACCAATGACGACCGCCGGGTCATCGAACGGCTCCGGCTGGCCCGGGCTGACCTTACCATTCTCATGCCCCGCAGCGGCCCCATGTCCGGCGGCGAGCCCGGAGAGGATCATCTGGTAGTCGAGCGCCCGTTCGCTCGGCTCCTCTCCGGACAAGGCAAGGATGGCGGCGCGCAGGGCTGCCCGTCGCTCCGCATGGGTCGGCAGGGCGGTGATGGTATCGAGGTGAGGCAATGCGCCTGCGGGGTGGGACCACGGTGTCGACGGTTGACCGCGATCGCTGGTCGGGCGGCGTGGCGATCGAGCCGACCGGGCAGCGAACGGGGACGATGGCGTTGGAGCTTGCGGCTTCTTCATGCCCGGCTCCTCTGCGCGGCAAGGCCGACGCTGCAGCGCGGCGCGTTCGGGCGGACCGTTCGCGATGTACGGGCTACGTACAAGGCGGAACCGGCCATCCCAGGCGATCGCGTTCTGAGATGATCGCCGGCGCCCGGATCGTCTTCCTCGGCTGCAGGACGTTGGGGATCGTCATCGGTGTCGACATCGCCGCCAACGTCCCGGTCGGCATCCGCGTCGATGACGTCATCGACTGAGGCACCCCCCCGCCCGGCATATGCCTGACTCTCGGCGCGTGTGCTTTTGCCTCCGCCTCCGAACGCGTCATCTGCCTCTTCGCCGCGGCGCTGGCGACCGGACAGTGGGCGCACGGCGCCGCCTGCGGCGATCAGACGTTGCAAGCCGACGATCGCCCGGCAGCGCTCATCGAGAAGGCGGCGGACCTCGCTCCCATAGATTCGGCGCAGATGCGCGAGGGCGGCGGCCGCGCCCTCGATGCCGAGCAACCAGTCGAGATCGGCAAGAGTCAGGATCCCCCTCGCCTCGTCACGCCGCTCGCCCGAGCAGTCGATGATGGCGATCTCGACCCGGCCGATGGGCGGCGCATCGTATTCGCGCTCGAGCATGTCGCGCGTCACCAGCGCCGACGCCATCATCCGCGCGCGAAGGTCGACCAGAGCGCGCGGCTTCAACGAGGCGACCGAGCGCTTGATGTCGAGCATGAGACCGAGCTGGCGCGCCCCGTCGATCATAAGAAGGTCGGGACGGTAGAACTCGCGGGTGATGGTCTGCGAGTCGAGCCGGAGGCTGGAGGCGCGTGCCCAGTCGTTGCGCCGGAAGATCGCCTTGGCGGCATCATGGACCGGCAGCGGCCGGTCGAGATGGATGCGGTCGAGATCCGGGTGGCAGGCAGCGACCAGCGCAATCCCCTTTTCCAGGAGCGCGCCTTCGAGCGTCGTCGCCGAGCGGATCACCGCGAGGAGATCGCCAAAACCCTCGAAGGTCGGGTCGGGCTTGGCCGGACAGGCCAGCACCTGGGCGATCGTGTCGTCGACCAGTTGCGCGAAGGCGGGCAGCAACTCGGCGAGCGCAACCGAGGCGGCTGTGTCGCCGGGCGCATCCTGACCGGAAGCCGCATGGGAGCGGCGGTCGGCGCCGGCAGTGGTTCGGCCACGATCATAGCGGGAACGGGATGAGAAGGACATGGATGTCTCCTTGAGACGCGAGGGGGATCGATCCGCGCAGCCGGCCGCACTCCGCGATGGCGCACAGGGCGACAGTCGCAGGTCATGGACATCAGCCGGACATGGTCAGGCGACGGCGCGCGGGCTCAGCCGCCACGACGAACGCGACGGAGGATCACGCCGCCATCGTCGACGCCGGTCAGGTGGCCGAGGCTGCTGATCGATCGGTGATGCGGAAGGTCAGACGGCGCGGGCGCAGCCAATTGGATGCAACTTGCCCGTCGGCGACGAAGGCGAGGTGGCATGATCTGCCATCACTTCCGCTGCGACGTCCCCGGCCCGGCAGATGCAATGGCGCTGGTGATCGGCGAGCAACTGCTCGGCGCGGACAGCCCGGGCTTCGAGATCGCGCAGCATGCGATCCATCAAGGCGGGCAGCGACGGTGCGCGGGAGAGCGGCTGTGCCGGATGCAGGCGAGCCGCGCCATCATCGACGCTGGCCGTCCCACATGCCTGGGGACGCGCCGACGCGGCGGCTTCATCGGGGAGATCAGAAGAGGTAGTGCTGTTCATAGCCTGTTGCCTTTCATCAGAAGGTGGCGGGTCAGGCCTTCGCTGGTGTTGACGCACCGGCGGAGGCCGCAGTCCGGCTCCGGTCAACCCGAAGCCCGATCACCGTAGCGGGATCTTTTCCGGAAAGACGCCCCCAAAATGCACGGCGCCCGCAGAATCTTTTCCGGCGCCTCCCAGGCCATGGTCCGTATGGGTTCGGAGTTGCGGCGAGGCATCCCAATAATCCACTCCGCGACGTAACGTCATGACGGGCGTCACCCTAAGCAGTGAGATCGAATGGATCAGTTGCGCAACCGTTGAGTCGAACCTTCACTCCTGCACGATTGACCGATCCCAGAGTTAGGTAGGCAGCGCCTTTTTTCGATTCCGGGCTGCCATTCCATTTTTGGGGCGTCATGTCGAAAATATCGTGCTAGGTATCGTGCGAAGTATCGTTGCAATGGTTGCTCGAGGAAAACTCGCTCGGACAGGCGGTTTTGCGCGATTGCGGGTTAGAGTCCCTCCCTCTCCGCCACTTCGAATTTCAAGCAATTGTTTTTGCAGATGGTTCCCCGCGGACGCGGCGGGCCGACCTGGCGTTGTTTCAGTTCAGTTAGCCGGGAGGCGCAATTTAGCCGGTTATGCCGCTAGGTCGCCTTGGCCGGCCATTCGAGCTGACAACATTGCAAATCAGATTCAGCCAATGTGCACTAGGTGAAACGATCGGCGACAGGAATATATCCTGGAAGGCCAGGAATATCGGGGCTATTCAAAATCCGCCCGCCGAAAAACCCGCCTATTGTCCCGGCACCAGCTTCATCTGCGACTGATGAAACGGTTTTGCGAGATGGATGCCGGCACACAAAAGAATAATGGCGGCACCAAGCGCCAGCTCGTTGGGATAGAGAGCGAGAAGTGCTGATGGAGCGAAGAGAGCTCCTGCGAGCATTCTGTTGCCGCGCAATGTCACGCCGGATGTCAGCATTGCCGTCGAGATGACGAGCACCAAGCCTGAAAGAGCGGCTTCCGCGATGCCAAGCCCGCTGCCGGACCAGAGCATCCCGGGATAGGCCAGGAACATGAACGGCACGACATAGGTCACCGCTCCGAGCCGAACCGCATTGAGGGCTACAGGCCACCAGCCGACATTGGCGATGCTCGCCGCGACGAAGACCGCGATGCAAACGGGCGGCGTTATGACGGAAATCGTCGCGTAGTAGAAAACGAACATGTGTGCGACCAGCGGCTCGACCTCGACGGCGATCAGCGCCGGCGCCATGACCGATGCGACGAGCACATAGGCGGCCGTCGTTGGAATGCCCATGCCAAGTATCAGGCATGACCCGGCGACGATGAGGCCGATCAACACGATGTTCTGGCCGCCGATGGCAACGACCAGCGAAGACAGAGTCACGCCGATGCCCGTGAGGTTCAGCAGCGATACGAGGATCTGAGCGCCAGCCAGCATCACGCCGATGATGACGATGCCCGCACCGCCCTCGACCAGCGCGTCGAACAGGGTCCGCGAGGTTGCGGCAACGTCGCGCCGTCGCCACAGATCGCCGATGACGAACGGGATCAGCATGCACGCAATGCCGATCGCCGCGGAGTAGGCGACCGAACGTCCGGAGACCAGCATGAAGATCAGGCCGCCGAGACCGCCGAGTACCGGGATCAGCCGCAGGGGATCGAGCGCCTGGCGGGCGGAGGGAATTTCCTCGCGCGGCACCAGGCCGACATTGCTGCGCAGCGCGACCAGATGAATGGTCAATAGCACGGCGATGTAGAACATCGCGGCCGGAATGACTGCAGCGAGCGCGATGCGCAGATATTCGACGCCGATCATTTCAGCCATGATGAACGCAGCAGCACCGAGGATCGGCGGCGTCACCTGCCCGCCGGTCGAGGCCACCGCTTCGACCGCGGCGGCGAACTGGGGCGGATAGTTCAGCCGCTTCATCAGCGGGATCGTCAAGGTGCCGGTCGTCGCGACATTCGCGACGGCACTGCCATTGACCGTGCCGAACGAGGCTGAAGCAATCGTCGCCATCTTGGCCGCGCCGCCGATCGACCGACCCGAGACGAGGAGCGCGATGTCCATGAACGTCTTGCCGCCGCCAGTATGCAGGAGCACGGCTCCGAACAGGACGAAGGCGGCGATCAAGGTCGAGGCAAGGCCGGTCAGCGATCCCCACACGCCGATATCGGAGAGGTAGATCGTCTCGGCAATGAAGTAGATGTCGAAGCCGCGGTGGCCGAGTCGTCCCGGAATGAGGTGGCCGAGGAAGACGTAGGAGAGGCCGACGATCACGAGGATCGGAAAGGCGAGGCCGACCGTGCGGCGGGCCAATTCGAGCAGCACGACGACGAGACCCAGTGTCAGGCCAAGCTCGAGGGGAGACGCCATCGGCAAGGTCGTCATGATGCGATTGGCGTTGAAGGTGACGTAGACCGCGGCGGCGATGCCGATTCCCGCAAGCACGGCGTCGAGCGCGATCGACCATCCCCGCGCCCGCCCGCCGGGGCGTAGCGGGTAGGTCAGGAAGCCGAGAAGAAGAAGAAGCGCAACCATGACGGACCGCTGGACGAGGGACTCGAACTGACCCGCAAAGGCCGTCCACAGCACGAAAGCACCGATCGTCGCGGCGACCAGTCGGCGGGAGTTCTCAAGCATTGTGGGGCTCGCGGCTGGAAAGACGGGGATCGGCCAAATCCGATCCCCCTTGCGGCGCAGGGCCGTGCTCAGGGACGCAGGCGCTCGGGAATCTCGACGCCGACCTCCTCGAAATAGCGGATCGCGCCGGGATGGAGAGGCGAGGTCGCCAGCGCCATCGTCATGTCGGGGAGTTGCGAGCCTTTCAGGTTCGCGAAGGCGGCAGACTGGACGGTTTCGTCTTCCACCGCTGCCTTCGTAATGGCGTAGGCCATGTCGTCGCTCATTTCGGGATGGGCGACCGTGGCGGTGCCGAACGCCCAGGTCCGGTAGGCCGGATACCCGTCACCGGCGGCGTTTTCGCCGATCTCGATGACCGCGAGGTTCGGAAAGGCATCGGTAACGGATTGGGCCTGCTCGTCGTCGAGACTGATCAGCGAGACGGGCGTGAGCGTGGCGATATCCAGGCTCGACGCATCCAGCCTTTCGCCGGCGCCGCTCTTCACATAGCCGACCGCACGGTCGTCCTTGATGGAATCGACGACGTCGCCGGTCGAGCCGCGAACCCAGTCTGGCTCGACGCCGAGATGGGCGAAAACCGCCTCAGTAGTCTTCTCCGTCGCCGATCCGGTGATGCCCGGATTGATGCGCTGGCCTGCGAGATCCGCAATCGTCTCGAGCCCGGCATCCTGACGCACGACGACGTTCTGCGGCGCAGACGAATAGACCCACAAGGTCAGCATCTTGTAGGGCTGACCCTCGAAGTCCCCCTGTCCGGCCCAGGCGTCGTAAGCGACATTCGTGGTGACCAGCCCCATATCGATCTGGTTGCGCTGGAGCCGGCGCATGTTGTCCATGGTCGCGCCCGTTTCGACGACCGTCGCCGAGACGCCCTCGACACCGTCATTGATGAGCTGAGAGACGGCGACGTAGTAGCCGTAATGGCTCGACGACGACGAGGACGAGCCGATGAGGATGCGCTCCTGGGCATGGGCCGTGCTGCCGACAAGCAGCGCGATCGCCGCAGCGGCCAAAGTCTTTCTCGAATTGTTCATTTTGGTTCTCCTCCCTTGGTTTTTATAAAGTCACCCGGTCGCGTTCACCGATTTGCGATCATCGACCAGCTCTGCAGGCACGGTCACGTGCATCGACAGCAGATGGAACGCGGTGGTCTTGCCATGCGTGTCGAGGTTCAGCGCCGAGTTGACGCCGCCCTCCAGCGCGTCATCGATGACGAAGTTCAGCGCCTGCAAGTTTTCGAGCACGTAGCGCTTCACCTTGGACGCGCCGCGATGGGCGAACATTTCGAGGACGCGCGCCTCGGTCACCTCACGAACGAGGATCGGCCATGCTTCGGCGCGATAGGCGATGACGCTGATGTTCAGCCGATTGCCCTTGTCGCCCGATCGGCCGTGCGCAATGTCGTGCAGCGGCACGGTCAGCATATCGCTCATGCCTCATCCTCCCGGAACGTATGGCGCTCCTCGACCATCGATCGGGGCACGAGATATGAAGCCGTGTTGATGCGCGACTGAAGACGTGTCCGGATGCCGCCGCCGCCGGCCGGGCCGGTACAGTAAAGAGCACCGACCTCGCGAAGGGCCAGCTCGGCCGCGGCTTTGTCCGAAGCGCTTACGGCAAGGCGCATCCGGATGTCGGAACCTTCGGGTTCAACTTGATCGCGAGGGCCGGCGTCGTCGCCGCCGAAGACGCTCAGCGCGCCGATGAAGTCATAGCGCCGGCGCACGCGCGACGTCTTCGACTTGAGGCGCGCCTCCACCACATCCGCCGCCAGACGGGCACGCGCGAGCGCGTTCGGTCCCGCATAGGATATCTCGGCCTCGCCGAGCCAGTCTCCCGAAACCCCGATCGTGGCCTTGAGGCGATCGGGCGCCGGCCTGCCGCGCGCCCCGCTGACGGCGACGCGATCCTTGCCGGCCTGAGCGATTTTCACCTGCGTCATGTCGAGGATGACGTCGGGCGTCAGATAGGCTGCCGGATCGTGAATTTCGTAGAGTATCTGCTCCTTGACGGTGCGCAGATCGACCACGCCGCCTGTCCCTCGGGGCTTGGTGATCGTGAATGAGCCGTCCACCTCGACCTCGGCGATCGGAAACCCGACATCGGCAAGATCGGCGACGTCCTTGAAGCCCGGGTCGGCAAAGTAGCCGCCGGTTACCTGACTGCCGCATTCAAGGAGATGGCCAGCCAGCGTTCCCGCGGCCAGCCTGTCCCAATCTGCCCAGTCCCATCCGAAATGCGCGACCAGCGGACCGAGCACCAGCGAAGGATCGGCCACTCTCCCCGTGACGACCACTTGCGCACCGTTTTGAATAGCTTCTGCGATGTGGCGCGCGCCGATATAGGCATTGGCGGAAATGATGTCGGACGGACCGGCGCGAAGTTCGGTATCACCCTCCCATCGCTCAAGGCCCGACAGGTCCAGCCCTTCGCGGATGTCGTCGCCTTCGACGACGGCGATCCGAATTCCGTCCAGGCCCAGCTCGCCTGCCAGCCGGGCGATGCGATCGGCCGCCGCACGTGGATTGGCAACGCCGAAATTGCCTACCACGACGATGCTGGAACGGATGCAGTCGGCGAGGACCGGCGTGAGCAGGTCAGGCAGAAGCGGATCGTAGCCGTGCTGCGGATCAGATCGGCGAGCCAGGTGACCCAGCGCCAGTGTCCGCTCGCCGATCGTCTCGAAGATCAATGCGCCGCCGCCGCCATCGGCGATCATCTGCCGCACGACAGGCATGGCCGCATCGACGCGATCGCCTGAAAACCCCGAACCGCTTCCGATCCTGTACGTCAATGAAAGTCCTCCCGTCGTCTTTATCGGAATGATTATCGATAATGTCAACGCTTGGATTGTCGAATCGGTCCGGGGTAAGGTGGAGCCGGTACACAGGGGCTCAAATGACCGACTACGCATTATCCGAACACAAGCGCGATCCCGGCCGATGGGAGGCTCTTTTCAAAGACCTGCAGCGCGAGATCATCTTCGGCACCCTGCGGCCCCGAGAACGGCTTGTTGAAGATGAAGTCATCGCGCGCCTCGACGCGACACGGCATGCCGTGCGCAGGGCCTTTGCGGAACTGGAACGCGTCGGTCTTGTCATACGCACGCCAAATCGCGGCGTTCAGGTGCGCGACTACACGCTCGTCGAGGTCGAGGAGCTTTACGAAATCCGCGAAATCCTCGAGGCACGAGCAGCAAGGCGCATGTCTCTACCTGCCCCCGACAGTCTTCTCGCAGAGCTCAGTTCCATCGCCGAGGCGCATGCGCGTGCCTCAAGGGAGGAGCGGTATCTCGACATCTTCCTGCTCAACAACGAGTTTCACGAGAAGCTCTACGGGCATTGCGGCAACGGACTGCTGGCCGAAGCCATCAAATCCTACACTTTCGCCAGCCATCCGATCAGAAGCAGAGGCTTTCCCGACGCCGAGCTTCGCCGTCTGGCGGTCGAGGAGCACAGGCAGATCCTCGACGCGCTTGCAGGCGGCGACAATGATGCTCTCGCAACGCTTTGCGTGGCGCACATTCAGCGCCCGAAGGACTATTATCTGCGTGCAAACAGGATGCTTGCACAGAGCGCCGCGACGTAGCCGACGAGCACCTTTCAGCCTTTGGATGTTCCGTACCCGCCGCCCGTGGGGGTGGTGAGGATGAAGGCGTCTCCTGGCTGGAGAACCGTTTGATCGCAGCCGCTCAGCGTTTCGATGGCGCCGGATGCGCGGCGGACGTGGTTGGTTCCCACTTGGCCTGACTGCCCTCCTTCGAGCCCGAAAGGCTGCACTTTTCGGTGACCGGAAAGGATGGCGAATTCCAGCGTCTCGAGGGCCCGGATGGTGCGCCTTGTGCCGTCGCCGGCATTCCACCTGCCGCGACCGCCCGATCCCTGCCGGATATGGAAATCCTCGAGCACCACCGGAAAGCGCGTCTCCAGGATTTCGGGATCGGTGAGGCGCGAATTGGTCATGTGGGTGTGGATGGCGTCTGCTCCGTGGAATCCCGGCCCGGCAGGCGCGCCCGAGCAGATGGTTTCGTAATACTGGTATTCCTCGTTGCCGAGGGTCAGGTTGTTCATCGTCCCCTGCGCGGCCGCCATCGCGCCGGTGGCGCCGAACAGGCAGTTCGTCACCGCCTGACTGACCTCGACATTGCCGGCGACGACGGCGGCCGGATAGCTTGGCGACAGCATCGAACTTTCAGGCACGACGATGCGGATCGGCCGCAGGCAGCCGGCATTCATCGGGATGTCGCCCTGCACCAGCAGGCGGAAGACGTAGAGAACGGCCGCCCGCGTGACGGGCGCCGGCGCGTTGAAATTATCGGGACGCTGGGCTGACGTGCCGGTGAAATCAACCGTCGCTTCCCGCTTCGCACGGTCGACCGTCACGCGCACCTTGATCTGGCACCCCTGATCCATCGGATAGGTGAATTCGCCATCGGGAAGCCGGTCGAGCACGCGCCGCACGCTCTCCTCGGCATTGTCCTGGACATGGCCCATATAGGCCTCGACGACGTCGCGGCCGAAGAGGTCGATCATGCGGGAAAGTTCCGACACGCCCTTTTCATTGGCCGCGATCTGGGCCTTCAGGTCGTTGACGTTCTGGACGAGATTGCGCACCGGATAGCGCGCGCCGGTCAACAGTTGCGACAGCTCGTCCTCGCAGAACCGACCTTTGTCGACGAGCTTGAAATTGTCGATATAGACGCCTTCCTCCTCGATGGTGGTGGCGAGCGGCGACATTGAGCCGGGCGCGACGCCGCCGATATCGGCATGGTGCCCGCGACTTGCGGCCCAGAAGCGGATGGTGCGCAAATCCGCGTCGAAGACGGGCGTGCAGACCGTCAGATCCGGCAGGTGCGTGCCGCCATTGTATGGCGCGTTGATGAGGAAGACGTCACCCGGATTGACGACCGGGTTCTCGCGGATCGCGGTGGCGACTGACGCGTCCATCGAGCCCAGATGGACGGGCATGTGCGGGGCGTTGGCAACGAGGTTGCCCGCTGCGTCGAAGACGGCGCAGGAGAAGTCGAGCCGCTCCTTGATGTTGACCGAATAGGCCGTGTTCTGCAGCGTCACGCCCATCTGCTCGGCGATCGACATGAAGAGATTGTTGAAGATCTCCAGCATGACCGGATCGGCCTGCGACCCGATCGCCAGCCGCGCGGGCAAGGGCTTTATGCGCTCGAGGACAATGTGGTCGCGCGCGGTCAGGCGGCCCTGCCAGCCCTCCTCGATCACGATCGTCTGGTTGGCCTCGATGATGATTGCCGGGCCGGCCACGAACTGGCCGGGGATCATGCCGGAGCGCAGAACCACGCCCGCATCGTGATTCGCCCCTTGCGAGTGGAAGTGTGTCCGTACGGCCGGAACGGCTGCAGATGGCGCTTCAACCGCACCCGCAAGCTCGTCCTCGACCGCGCCGCCGCCGACAGCTTCCAATTCGACGGCCTCGATCACGAGGGCCTTGTTTTCCGCGATGAAGCCGAACCGGCGACGGTGGACGTCCTCGAAGCCGGCGCGCAGGCGCGCGGCATCATCGATCCGCGGATAGCTCGCCTCGACGGCGAGCAGCGTGTCGGTTCCGGCATAGCGGATATGGGCGCGAAGGTGGCGCGTGATCGACGTCTCGCCGATGCCCTGCGCGGAAAGTTCGGCGCTGCATTCGGCATCGAGTTCGCTGCCAAGGCCAGCGAGTGCAGCCGGGGCATCATCGTCGAGCGCGACGCCGAGCGCTTTTTGCCGCGTCGCGCGAATGTCGGCCAGACCCATGCCATAGGCCGAAAGCAGGCCGGACATCGGATGCAGGAGAACGCTCTTCATGCCGAGCGCATCGGCCACCAGACAGGCATGCTGACCACCCGCGCCGCCGAAACAGTTCAGCGCATAGCGCGTCACGTCATAGCCGCGCTGGACCGAAATCTTCTTGATCGCCTCGACCATGTTGGCGACAGCGATGCGGATGAAGCCGTCGGCGACGTCCTCGGCACTGCGGCCATCGCCGATCTGCCGCGCCATTTCCTCGAATTTTTCGCGCACTATCGCGACGTCGAGCGGCTGGTTTTGCGCGGGCCCGAAGATCGCCGGAAAGCGCTCCGGCAGGAGTTTGCCGAGCATGACGTTGGCATCGGTGACGGTCAGCGGCCCGCCATTGCGATAGCAGGCCGGGCCGGGATTGGCGCCGGCCGAATCCGGCCCGACGCGAAACCGCCCCGCGTCATAATGCAGGATCGATCCGCCGCCGGCCGCGACGGTGTGGATGAGCATCATCGGCGCACGGACGCGGACGCCTGCGACCTCGGTTTCGAAGGCGCGTTCGAACGTGCCGTCGAAATGCGCGACGTCGGTCGAGGTGCCGCCCATGTCGAAGCCGATGACCTTGTCGAAACCGGCGGCATCGCCGGTGCGGGCAAGCCCGACCACGCCGCCCGCCGGACCGGACAGGATCGCATCCTTGCCCTGGAAGAGATTGGCAGCGGTCAGGCCGCCCGACGACATCATGAACATCACCCGCGCACCGGTCCGCGCGACGTCCAGTTCGTCGGAGACCTTCGCGACGTAGCGGCGAAGGACGGGCGAGAGATAGGCGTCGACGACGGTCGTGTCGCCGCGCCCGACCAGCTTGATGAGCGGCGAAACCTCGTGGCTGACGGAGACCTGGCCAAAGCCGATCTCGCGCGCGATCCGCGCCGCCTCGATCTCATGGGCGGGGTATTTATAGGCGTGCATGAACACGATCGCGATGGCGTCGTGGCCTTCCTGTCGCAACGCCAAGAGCTCGAAGCGAAGCGCGTCCGCGTCGAGCGACGTCTCGACCGTGCCATCGGAAAGCACGCGCTCGCCGACCTCGACGACCCTGTCATAAAGCGCTTCAGGCTTGACGATCTCGGTGGCGAAGATGTGCTTGCGCTCCTGATAGCCGATCTTCAGGGCATCGCGGAAACCGCGCGTCGTCACCAGTGCAAGCCGTTCGCCCTTGCGCTCCAGAAGCGCGTTTGTCGCAACGGTGGTGCCCATCCGCACTTCGCCGATCAGGCCGGCGGGCACGGCCTCGCCCGGCTGCAGGCCGAGCAGCTTGCGAATGCCATGGACGGCTGCGTCGCGATAGGCGGACGGATTTTCCGACAGGACCTTGATCGGGTGGAAGATGCCGCCCGGATCGCGCCCGATCACGTCGGTGAAGGTGCCGCCACGGTCAATCCAGAAATCCCACTGTGCCATCGCTTCGCCATCCCGGTTTGAAGATGACGGCAATCTTGTCGATCCCGCTCGATAAGTCGAATTATCGTTTTGGATCAAAATCGATAAATAAATCGACATATGATAGACGCGCTCGATCGCTCGCGATCAGCAACGACAATTCGACATTCGGCGTTGAATTGCGCATTGCAGGGAATGATCCGAAGGAGACGAGGATGGCCCGTTCACTTGCAATCGAGCCGCTGACGGCTGAGGCTATCGCGCCTTATGGCAAGATGCTGGGCAAGCCCTGCGACCCGGCGGATGCGGCGAGCTTCGTCAGCCCGGCCAGCGATTTTTGGAGCGAGCATGTCTTCGACACTGCGGGCGGGCAGACCGAGATGCTGTGGGTCGTCTATCGCAGCCGCGATGTCGGGATCGGCCGGCTGGAAGCCCATCTCCTGACGCAACAGGCCATCATCCCTCTGACCGGCGCGATCATCCAGATCGTCGGTCTCGGCCTTCCGGATGGGACGCTGGATGAGGCGAGCATCAGGGCGTTCCAGGTTCCGTCTGGACAAGGCGTTTGCATGCGGCCAGGCTGTTGGCATGCCACGCGTGTCGAGGACGACGAAGTCACCTGCGCGATGCTGACGCGCCGGTCCACCACGCTCGATCTCGCGCGCCATCTCAACACGGGCTGCGCGCTTGACGAAAGCGCGTTTCATCCTGTCTCGCTCGTCTTGGCGCGATAAGCGGGATTGATCGGCGGCGATCAAAACTGACCATTCGACTCGGCCCATCGCCATGCACCAATCTGCGGCAGATGGATGGGTCCAGCCCCCATCGGATCGAGCGGACAGGAGCAGCACATGACGAAACCGGACAGCCAGAAGTCGAGCACGGATTCGCGGGTTTCGGGCGAAGATGGCCGCCGCATTTTGCGCCGCGATCCCCGGCCCCATCTGTTCCGGCCGATCAGTTTCCGGTCCGTCGAGACGCGCAACCGCATCATGCTGTCGCCGATGTGCCAGTATTCCGCCGTCGACGGGATGGCGAATGACTGGCACCTCGTTCATCTGGGCGCGCGCGCCGTTGGCGGTGCGGGCATCGTCTGCACGGAAGCGGTGCATGTTGCGCCGCATGGCCGGATCACGCAGCACGATCTTGGCCTGTGGAACGACGACCAGCGCGATGTGAATAGCCCCGAGTTTCGTGGACGCCCTCGGGTTACATTTCCTGCTGCCGTTCGAACTCGACGGGTGACAGCATCCCGTTCCTGACGTGCTTGCGCTTCGGATTGTAGAACATCTCGATGTAGTCG
>JAEWET010000051.1:0-50141 GCA_023389195.1 Pseudomonadota bacterium | reverse complement strand
CCGATGTTCTCGACATTGGCGTTGAGGTCGACGGCGATCTGCGCCAGTTCGTCGATCGCGTCGTCGGTGAAGTCGAGCGCCACGCCCTCGGTCGCCATCAGTGCGATGTACTGCTTGATCAGGCTCGCCTCCGGCTCCGTCAGGATGCGCTTGAAGTCCGCCTTCTCCAGTGCCCGCAGTTCGACGCGGATCGGCAGGCGGCCCTGCAATTCCGGCAGCAGGTCGGACGGCTTCGCCACGTGGAAGGCGCCGGACGCAATGAACAGGATGTGATCGGTCTTCACCGGCCCGTACTTCGTGGCCACCGTCGTGCCCTCGACCAGCGGCAGCAGGTCGCGCTGCACGCCCTCGCGCGACGGGCCGCCCGAAATGTCGGACCGCGCCGCGATCTTGTCGATCTCGTCGAGGAAGACGATGCCGTCATTGGCCGTCGATTCCAGCGCGCGGCGGATGACCTCGTCCTGGTCGAGCAGCTTGTCGGATTCGTCGTTGACCAGCACGTCGTAGCTGTCCTTGACCGTGGTCTTGCGCGTCTTCGTGCGCTTGCCGCCCATTGCCTTGGAAAGCATGTCGTTGATGTTCATGACGCCGACGCTCCCGCCCGGCATGCCGGGGATCTCGAAGCTGGGCATGCCGCCGGTGCCGGTGTCGGCGACCTCGACCTCGATCTCCTTGTCGTCCAGCTCGCCGGCGCGCAGCCGCTTGCGGAACGTGTCCTTCGTCGCCGGCGATGCGGTCTTGCCGACCAGCGCGTCCAGCACGCGCTCCTCGGCGTTGACGTGGGCGCGTGCCTTGACGTCCTCGCGCATCTTCTCGCGCGTCAGGCCGATGGCGGTCTCGACCAGGTCGCGCACGATCTGCTCGACGTCGCGGCCGACATAGCCGACCTCGGTGAACTTGGTCGCCTCGACCTTGATGAACGGCGCGCCGGCAAGCTTGGCCAGGCGACGCGAGATTTCGGTCTTGCCGACGCCGGTGGGCCCGATCATCAGGATGTTCTTCGGCATCACCTCTTCGCGCATCTGGCCTTCGAGCTGCTGGCGGCGCCAGCGGTTGCGCAATGCGATGGCGACGGCGCGCTTGGCGTCCTTCTGGCCGATGATGTAGCGGTCGAGTTCGGAAACGATCTCGCGGGGGGAGAATGTGCTCATGAGTTTTCGGTGTCCTGCGGTGCGTCCAGCGCCATCAGATGGGCCGGACCATAAAGTGAGTTTCGCGTGTCGATGTGGCGAAAGCCCGCCTTCTCGTAGGCGCGGATCGCGCGGGCATTGTCTGGGTGCGGGTCGATGACGAGCCGCGGCGCGCCTTCGGCGAAGAGTTCCTCGGCGAATTGCGCAATGATTGCGCTGCCATGGCCCTTGCCGATGAGATCGGCGGCGCCGATCGAGATGTCGAGGCCGAGCGTGCCCATCGGCTGATCAGCATAGGGATGATCGTCCTCCAGATGCGGATCGTAGGACTGGAGATAGGCGACCGGTTTGCCGTCGAGTTCGACGATCAGCGGTTCGGTCGAGATGTCGTCCATCGCCGCCTCGATCTCCGCGATGCCTTTGTCCGGATCACCCCACCATTCGCGTACATGCGGCTGGTTCAGCCAGACGCGCAGCGTCGGCAGATCGTCCGGCTCGACCGAGCGGAAGGCGTAGCGCGGCCTATTCGGCATCCAGCACTTCCATGACGACGTTGGAATTCGTGTAGACGCAGATCTCGCCGGCGATCTTCATGGCGCGGCGGGCGATTTCTTCGGAGTCGAGGTCGGTGTCGGCCAGGGCGCGGGCCGCGGCGAGCGCATAATTGCCGCCGGAGCCGATCGCCATGATGCCCTGCTCGGGCTCCAGCACGTCGCCATTGCCCGTAAGCGCCAGCGTGACCGACTTGTCGGCGACCAGCATCATCGCTTCGAGGCGGCGCAGGTACCGGTCGGTGCGCCAGTCCTTGGCGAGTTCGACGCAGGCGCGGGTCAACTGGTCGGGATACTGCTCGAGCTTGGCTTCGAGCCGTTCGAGAAGGGTGAAGGCGTCGGCGGTGGCGCCCGCAAAGCCGGAAATGACGTTGCCCTTGCCGATGCGGCGCACCTTGCGGGCATTGCCCTTCATGATGGTCTGGCCAAGGCTGACCTGCCCGTCGCCGGCGATCACCACCTTGTTGCCCTTGCGCACGGTGACGATGGTCGTGGCGTGCATGGAAGTCTCGTTGGACATATCTGCTCCGATACTGTCTCCGGCGGACCCGATGGCGCCCGCCACTCGGCTCGTTATGTATGCTGCCGGTAAGCGTTTGCAATCGGCGCACCGAGGCTGGTATGAGGCAAGCGCTTATCTGATGAGGGCAGGGACGCCACCATGGCTGACGGCAAGAGCGCGCGCAGCGCGACGATCGAGCGCAAGACGAAGGAAACCGAGATCACCGTCACGGTCGATCTCGACGGCACCGGCCGGTCGCAGATTTCGACCGGCGTCGGCTTCTTCGACCATATGCTCGACCAGTTGTCGCGCCACTCGCTGATCGACATGACGATCGAGGCCAAGGGCGACCTCCACATCGACGACCACCACACGGTCGAGGACACCGGCATCGCGATCGGCCAGGCGATTGCGAAAGCGCTCGGCGAGCGGCGTGGCATCGCGCGCTACGCGTCGATCGACCTCGCGATGGACGAGACGCTGACCAAGGCGGCGATCGACGTTTCCGGTCGGCCGTTCCTCGTCTGGAACGTCGGGTTCTCGGCGCCGAAGATCGGCACGTTCGACACCGAACTGGTGCGCGAGTTCTTCCAGGCGCTGGCGCAGAATGCCGGCATCACGCTGCACGTCCTCAATCATTACGGCGCCAACAACCACCACATCGCCGAGACCTGCTTCAAGGCGGTGGCACGCGCGCTGCGCATGGCGGTGGAGCCGGATGCACGGCAGGCGGGCATGATCCCGTCCACCAAGGGCACGCTGAAAGGCTAACGCTATGGCAAGCTTTGTCGTGATGGAGCCGCCGGTGCGCGACCCGGCCGAAAAGGCCGTCCTGGTCCGCGACGGGTTTCACTTTTTCGGCCTTTTGATCCCGTTCGTCTGGTTCGCGTTTCATCGCATGTGGCGCGAGGCGCTGATTGCGCTCGTCGCGTCCATCGCGCTTTCGGTGGCCGGGGCCTATGCGGGCCTTGGCGGGGCGACGGCCTGGCTGTCGCTGCTCGTCGGCGTCTATGTCGGGCTGGAAGGTGCGGCGCTGCGCATCGCCTCGCTGAAGCGATCCGACTGGAACGAGTGGGGCGTTGTCGAGGCGCGGAGCGCAGCGGATGCGGAAATCCGCTATCTGGCCGACCGAGACGTGATCGCTGCCGCCGAGACGCCGCCGCGCGTCATGGCGCCATGGTCGCGCACCGCGCCTTCCGCGCGCCACAGCGGCGGCTCGGCGTTCGGCCTGTTCGGCTATCCCGGAGCCAAGTGATGCGGGTTGCGATCATCGATTACGGGTCGGGCAATCTGCGCTCGGCGACCAAGGCCTTCGAGCGCGCCGCGCGCCAGGGCGGCACGAATGCGCAGATCGAGTTGACGGACGATGCCGCGCGTGTGGCGAGCGCTGACCGCATCGTGCTGCCGGGCGTCGGCGCCTATGCCGATTGCCGCCGCGGGCTCGACGCCGTGCCGGGCATGGTCGAGGCGCTGACGGAGGCGGTCATCGACAGGGGCAGACCGTTCCTGGGTATCTGCGTCGGCATGCAACTGCTCTCGACGCGCGGGCTGGAAAAGACGACCACGCAAGGCCTTGGCTGGATTCCCGGCGATGTGAAGGAAATGGAGCCGGCCGACCCGGCGCTGAAGATCCCGCAGATCGGCTGGAACACGATTCACGTGAAACAGGACCACCCGCTCTTCGCCGACATCCCGACCGGCGAGGGCGGCCTGCACGCCTATTTCGTCCACTCCTACCAGCTTGCCGCAACCGACCCGGCGCAGGTGCTGGCGACGACCGACTATGGCGGCCCGGTGACCGCCGCCGTCGGCCGCGACAACATTGCTGGCACGCAGTTCCATCCCGAAAAGAGCCAGGCGCTGGGCCTCGCTTTGATCGCGAATTTCCTGAGGTGGAAGCCATGATCCTCTTTCCCGCCATCGACCTGAAGGACGGCCAGTGCGTGCGACTGAAGCTCGGCGAAATGGATTCGGCGACGGTCTACAATCCCGATCCGGCCGCGCAGGCGAAGGCGTTCGAGGATCAGGGCTTCGAATGGCTGCACGTCGTTGACCTCAACGGCGCGTTCGAGGGCCAATCGGTCAATGGCGCGTCGGTCGAAGCGATTTTGAAGGCGACGAACAATCCGGTGCAGCTTGGCGGCGGCATCCGCACGCTGGCGCATATCGAGAGCTGGCTGGAGAAGGGTCTTGCCCGCGTCATTCTCGGGACCATTGCGGTGCGTGATCCGGAACTGGTGAGGGAAGCCTGCCGGCTCTTTCCCGGAAAGATTGCCGTCGGCATCGACGCCAAGGGCGGCAAGGTTGCGGTCGAGGGTTGGGCGGAAGCCTCGACGCTGGGCGTCGTGGAACTGGCGCAGAAATTCGAGGGCGCGGGCGTCTCGGCGATCATCTACACCGACATCGACCGCGACGGTGTTTTGACCGGCATCAACTGGGAATCGACCATCGAGCTCGCCGATGCCGTCTCGATCCCGGTGATCGCCTCGGGCGGGCTCGCCTCGCTGGCCGACATCGTGCGCATGACGATGCCGGATGCACAGAAGCTCGAAGGCGCAATTTCGGGCCGGGCGCTTTATGACGGGCGGATCGATCCGGCGGAAGCGCTGGCGATCCTGAAGGGCGGGAAGGCGGTTCCTCCTGCCTACTTCGAGGAGCCGCGCGGATGACCCTCAAGGCGCGCGTCATTCCATGCCTGGACGTGAAGGACGGCCGTGTCGTCAAGGGCGTGAATTTCGTCGATCTGATCGATGCCGGCGACCCGGTCGAGGCGGCGAAGGCCTATGACGCGGCGGGCGCGGACGAGCTCTGTTTCCTCGACATCACCGCCTCGTCCGACAATCGCGAGACGATCTTCGACATCGTGGCGCGCACGGCCGAGCAGTGCTTCATGCCACTGACGGTGGGCGGCGGGGTGCGGCAGGTGGCGGATATCCGCAAGCTGCTGCTCGCCGGCGCCGACAAGGTGTCGATCAACACTGCCGCCGTGAAGAACCCTGACTTCGTCGCCGAAGCCGCCGACAAGTTCGGCAACCAGTGCGTCGTCGTCGCCATCGACGCCAAGAAGGTTTCGGGCGCAGGCGAGGCGGATCGCTGGGAGATCTTCACCCATGGCGGGCGCGAGAAGACCGGCATCGACGCGGTCGAGTTTGCGCGGAAGATGGTCGATCTCGGCGCAGGCGAACTGCTTTTGACCTCGATGGATCGCGACGGCACCAAGATCGGCTACGATCTGACGCTTACCCGCACGATCGCGGACGCGGTGCGCGCGCCGGTGATCGCGTCGGGCGGCGTCGGCAATCTCGACCATCTGGTCG
This sequence comes from Pseudomonadota bacterium, assembly GCA_023389195.1. GTDB lineage: Bacteria > Pseudomonadota > Alphaproteobacteria > Rhizobiales > Rhizobiaceae > Aliihoeflea. Next base: position 44,641 of record JAEWET010000051.1, on the reverse strand, counting down.
AGGGCGTGCGCGACGGCCATGCGACGGCGGTGCTCGCGGCCTCCATCTTCCACTTTGGCACCTATACGATTGCGCAGGCCAAGGCGCATATGGCACAAGCTGGATTGCCCATGCGGCTCGATCCCGCCGCTTGAGCCGTGGAGGCTTGATTGACCGATTTCACGCTCGCCGATCTCGAGCGCATCGTTTCCGAGCGCGGGCGTTCGGGCGCTGACGATTCCTGGACGGCGAAGCTTTTTGCCAAAGGGCCGGAGCGGGCAGCCAAGAAGATGGGCGAGGAAGCGGTCGAGGCCGTCATCGCCGCCGTCAAGGGCGACCGGGGCGAACTCGTGTCCGAAACGGCCGACCTGCTCTATCATCTGACCGTGGTGCTGGCGCTTGCCGACATCCCGCTTGCAGACGTGATGGCCGAGCTCGAGCGGCGCACCGGCCAGTCGGGCCTCGCCGAAAAGGCGTCGCGACCGCAATGAGCGCGCGCAAGCGACCACGCAAGGAAAAGGCGGGCGGCATGGACCAGCTCACGCCGGACCAGTTCTATTCGCCCTACCGCCGCTTCTCGGCCGAGGAATGGGCGGGATTCCGCGCCGACACGCCGCTGACGTTGTCCGAGGACGAAATCCGTCGCCTGCGCTCAATGGGCGATCCGATCGACCTCGAGGAAACGCGGCGCATCTATCTGTCGATGTCGCGGCTCCTGTCGGCCCATGTCGAGGCGAGCCAGCTTCTCTTTCGCCAGCGGCAGATCTTCTTCCGGTCCGAAGCGGCGACAAAGACGCCCTTCATCATCGGCATCGCGGGCTCGGTCGCGGTCGGCAAGTCGACGACGGCGCGCGTCCTGAAGGAACTGCTCCAGCGCTGGCCGTCGAGCCCGAAGGTCGATCTGGTGACGACCGACGGTTTCCTGCAGCCCAATGCGGAATTGCGCCGCCAGAACCTGATGGAGCGCAAGGGCTTTCCCGAAAGCTACGACGTCGGCGCTCTGCTGCGGTTCCTGTCCGGCATCAAGTCGGGCGCCCGCAACATGCGCGCGCCGCTCTATTCGCACTTCACCTATGACGTGCTGCCGGGTGAGTTCGTCACCATCGACCAGCCGGACATCCTGATCTTCGAGGGGATCAACGTCCTTCAGACGCGCGACCTGCCGAAGGACGGCAAGGTCGTGCCGTTCGTTTCGGACTTCTTCGATTTCTCGATCTATGTCGACGCCGAGGAAAGCCAGATCCGGCAGTGGTACGTCGAGCGCTTCATGCGCCTGCGCGAGACGGCATTCCGCAACCCGGACGCGTTCTTCCATAAATATTCGCAGCTTTCCGAAACCGCCGCACTGGCGATCGCCGAAGGTCTCTGGTCGAACATCAATTTGAAGAACCTGACCGAGAACATCCTGCCGACGCGTCCGCGCGCGGACTTGATCTTGCGCAAGGGCGGCGACCATCTGGTCGAGGAAGTGGCGCTCAGGCGCCTGTGACGGCCGCGCCGCGCGTCCTTCTCCCCTTGTGGGAGAAGGTGCCCCGAAGGGGCGGATGAGGGGTATGCGGCGGTGCCAGGCTGGAACACCCCTCATCCGACTTCGCTTCGCTCAGCCACCTTCTCCCACAAGGGGAGAAGGGAAGGGGTCAGCGTCCGGCCACCCGTCGCAGCGTCAGGTTGATCCGCCCGCCATTCTTCAGCAGCGTCGAAGTGTCGGGATAGATGCGATCGACGCCGTGGAAGGCGAGGCGGCTCTCTCCGCTGAGGATCACGACGTCGCCGGATGACAGGCGCAGCGAACGCGTCGGATCGGAGCGCGCCGTTCCGCCGACGCGAAACAGGCAATCGTCGCCGAGCGAGACGGAAACGACCGGCGCGGCAAATTCCTCTTCGTCCTTGTCCTGATGCAGGCCCATTTTCGCCGATGCTTCGTAGAAGTTGACGAGGCAGGCCTGCGGCGGCTCGTCAAATTGTGCCGCTTCGGCCCAAAGCTTTAGGAGCACTGACGGTATCGGCGGCCAGGGCGTGCCGGTCTCGGGGTGGGTCGGCTGGTAGCGGTAGCCGCGATCCTTGTCGGTGACCCAGCCGAGATCGCCGCAATTCGTCATCCGAACGCTCATTTCCTTGCCGGTACGCGGCATGCGCGGGACGTAGAGCGGAGCCGCGGCGACCACGGCGCGGACTTCGGCGACGAGTGCCTCCTGCGCGTTGCGATTGAAATAACCGGGCAGGTGCCGGAAGCCGGCCGGAAGGACGAAATTTCCCATCAGTCGAAGCCGACCTTGCCGCGGTTCTTCTTGATCGTCGAGCGGCCGGACTTGGCCTTCAGGCGCCGCTCGACGGAGCCTTTGGTCGGTTTCGTCTTTCGGCGCGGCTTGGGCGGCGGCTCGGCGGCCCTGGCGATCAGTTCGGCCAGCCGCGCGCGGGCGTCGTCGCGGTTCTGCTCCTGCGTGCGGTAGCGGCCGGCCTCGATGACGATGACGCCGTCCTTGGTGGCGCGTTGGCCAGCGAGCTTGATGGTGCGCTCGCGCACGCGCTCGGACAGCGCAGGCGAATTGGCGGCGTCGAAGCGAAGCTGGACGGCGGTCGCGACCTTGTTGACATTCTGGCCGCCGGGCCCGGAGGAACGGATGAACTGCTCGTCGAGCTCGCTTTCGGCGATCTCGATGTTCGGCGCGATCGAAAGGCCGTCGCGTGCGCTCATGTCTTCCAGACGATGATGTCGCCGGCGGGCTTCTTGGAGATGTCGGGCACGAGTGCGCCTTCATCCGGATAGCCGGCGACGAGCAGGATCAGCGCCTTCTCGTGCTCGGGCCGGCCGCAGATCTCGTTGAGGAAGCCCATCGGTGAGGGCGTGTGGGTGAGCGTCGCCAGCCCGGCATTGTGGAGCGCGGCGATGAGGAAGCCGGTGGCGATGCCGACCGATTCGGGCACGTAGTAATGCTTCACGCGTTTGCCCTCGGCAGTGACTCCGTAGCGCTGCGCGAAGATCGCGATCAGCCATGGCGCGGTTTCGAGAAAGGGCTTGTTGGCGTCGGTGCCGATCGGGGCGAGCGCATCCAGCCATTCCTCGGAGGCGCGGCCGGAATAGAACTCGCGTTCTTCCTTTTCCGCCGCCTCGCGGATCGCCGTCTTGGTCGCCGCATCGCCGATGCACACGAAGGTCCAGGGCTGCTGATTGGCGCCGGACGGCGCGCCGCCGGCCGCCATGATGCAGGTCTCGATCAATTCGCGCGGGACCGGACGCGGCGAGAAGTCGCGCACGGTGCGGCGCGCCTTCATCAGGGCTCGGAATTCCTGCGCGCGGGCCATCATCTCGGTCTCGTCGCGCTGGGTGAATTCGAGCGGTCGGTGCGGCGTGTGCTTCATGGATCTCCTCCGATAGGACGAGATTTGCACCGGCGATGGACAAAAGAAAAGGCCCGGTCGATGCCGGGCCTTCGTCGAAATGGTGGAAGGGCTATTCCGCCGCTTCCTGGTAGCGCGGCGCGGCGTCCTTGACGGTCGCGTCGACATGCTCCTCGAACTTGGTGAAGTTGTCGGTGAACATGCTCGCGAGCTTTTCCGCCTGGCGGTCGTACCCCGCCTTGTCGGCCCAGGTCGAGCGCGGGTCGAGGATGGAAGGGTCGACGCCGTCGACCGCCACCGGCACCGCAAAGCCGAAATTCGCATCGGTGCGGAATTCGCCATCGCGCAGCGAACCGTCGAGCGCGGCGGCGAGCAGCGCACGGGTCGCCTTGATCGGCATGCGCCGGCCGACGCCATGGGCGCCGCCGGTCCAGCCGGTGTTGACCAGCCAGCAATCGACGTCGTGGCGGGCGATCAGGTCTTTCAGGAGGTTGCCGTATTCCGACGGATGGCGCGGCATGAACGGGGCGCCGAAGCAGGTCGAGAAGGTCGCTTCCGGCTCGGTCACGCCCTTTTCGGTGCCGGCGACCTTGGCCGTGTAGCCGGAAAGGAAGTGGTACATCGCCTGCGCCGGCGTCAGCCTGGCGATGGGCGGCATGACGCCGAACGCGTCAGCCGTCAGCATGATGATGTTCTTCGGATGCGGCGCGACGCCGGTCTCGCTCGCATTCGGGATGAAGTCGAGCGGATAGGCGCAGCGCGTGTTCTCGGTCAGCGAGCCGTCGTCGAAATCGGGCACGCGCGCCTCGTCGAGGACGACGTTTTCGAGAACGGTGCCGAAGCGGCGCGTCGTCGCGAAGATTTCCGGCTCGGCCTCGGCCGAAAGCTTGATCGTCTTGGCGTAGCAGCCGCCTTCGAAGTTGAAGATGCCGTCCTCGCCCCAGCCATGCTCGTCGTCGCCGATGAGCGTGCGGGTCGGGTCGGCCGAAAGCGTGGTCTTGCCCGTGCCCGACAGGCCGAAGAAGACGGCCGAATCGCCATCACGTCCGACATTGGCCGAGCAGTGCATCGGCATGACGGATTTTTCCGGCAGGAGATAGTTGAGCGCGGTGAAGACCGACTTCTTCATCTCGCCCGCATAGGAGGTGCCGCCGATGAGAACGATCATGCGCGAGAAATCGACCGCGATGACGGTCTCGGTGCGCGAACCGTGGCGCTCGGGATCGGCGCGGAAGGAGGGCAGGTCGATGATCGTCAGCTTCGGCACGAAGCCTGCAAGGTCGGCTGCATCCGGGCGGATCAGAAGGTTTCGGATGAAGAGCGAGTGCCATGCATATTCGGTGACGACGCGCGTCGGCAGACTGTGGGCAGCGTCGGCGCCGCCGATCAGGTCCTGCACGAAAAGGTCCTTCCCCTTCGCGTGCTCGAGGAAATCGGCGTGGAGACGGTCGAATGCCTCGCGCGACATCTTCTTGTTGTTGTCCCACCAGATGCGCGAATTCGTCATCTCGTCGGCGACGATGAACTTGTCCTTGGGCGAACGGCCGGTGTGCTGGCCGGTGCGGGCGACGAGCGCCCCGTGGGCGGTCAGTTCCGCCTCGTCGCGCCGCAGCGATTCCTCGTAGAGCTCGGCGGCGCCGAGATTGTAATGGACCTGGCCGAGGTCCTTCAGACCGCTGGCATCGATCCCGCAGGCGGGATTGCGCTTACCGATTTCCGTCATCTGCTCCACCAAGAAAACCGCACCGACATAAAGCGAGGCCCTGCGTGGTCGCCGCCGAAAATGGCAACTTCAAGCAGGGCTAAATGGTCCAGAAACAGAAAAGCCTAGCGATATCAAATCATTAATCGATTTAAAACTTTAGTCCCGACGTTTAATCGGTTATATCTTCTTTAATCGAAGCGCGGCGTCGCCATATGCCGTGCAGCATGGCCGCGGGCACGGTCCGATCTGCGGCTGTGACACGGCATGAAATCTGTGCCACATTTTGTACCAGATTTGTCCCGCAAGAGACGGCCCGCGTTTCTTTTGAGAGCAAGGGACAGCCGCCTATGAAGGAGCCGCTTGAGATGGCAACGATCGCGCTTGTCGATGACGACCGCAATATTCTCACGTCGGTCTCGATCGCGCTCGAATCCGAGGGCTACCGCGTCGAGACCTATACCGATGGTGCGTCCGCGCTCGAGGGCCTCGGCGCCCGTCCGCCGAATCTCGCGATCCTCGACATCAAGATGCCGCGCATGGACGGAATGGAGCTTCTGCGGCGCCTGCGCCAGAAGACCGATCTCCCGGTGATCTTCCTGACGTCGAAGGACGACGAGATCGACGAACTCTTCGGCCTCAAGATGGGCGCCGACGATTTCATCCGGAAGCCGTTTTCGCAGCGTCTTCTGGTCGAGCGCGTCCGCGCGGTCCTTCGCCGGGCGAGTGCCCGGGAGCCGGGCGCCAAGCCGACGACCCAGCAGGCCCGCTCGCTGGAACGCGGCCAGCTCGTCATGGACCAGGAGCGCCACACCTGCACCTGGAAGGGCGAGCCGGTGACGCTGACGGTGACGGAGTTTCTGATCCTGCACTCGCTGGCGCAGCGGCCCGGCGTGGTCAAAAGCCGTGACGCGCTGATGGATTCGGCCTATGACGAGCAGGTCTATGTCGACGACCGCACCATCGACAGCCACATCAAGCGGCTGCGCAAGAAGTTCAAGTCGGTGGACGACAGTTTCGACATGATCGAAACGCTCTATGGCGTCGGCTACCGCTTCCGCGAGGCCTGAGCCGCAGGGACCGGAGTACCGGATGTTGAATGGCGGCTGATACGGATCGACCCGTCAGGACGCTGCCGAGGGCAGCCAGGCCGAGCGTGGTGCGCTGGACGCGATCCTGGCGTGCCGTGCGTCGCCTGCTTGGTCAGTATATGTTCTCCAGCCTGACCAAGCGCATCCTGTTCCTGAACCTTGCCGCGCTCGGCGTGCTGGTCGTCGGCATCCTCTACATGAACCAGTTTCGCGACGGGTTGATCGACGCCCGCGTCGAAAGCCTGATGACGCAAAGCGAGATCATCGCCGGTGCGATCGCCGCATCCGCAACCGTCGAGACCGACACGATCACCATCGACCCCGAGCGGCTGCTGGAGCTTCAGGCCGGCGAAAGCCTGCCGCCGGACCAGCGCGCGCTCGACAGCCTCGAATTTCCGATCAATCCTGAAAAGGTCGCGCCGGTGCTGCGGCGGCTGATTTCGCCGACCCACACCCGCGCGCGCATCTTCGACCGCGACATGAACCTTCTGCTGGATTCGCGTCACCTTTATTCGCGCGGACAGATCCTGCGCTACGACCTGCCGCCCGTGGTGCCCGCCGAGCCTGGATTCTTCGACCGCTTGCGGGTGATCTTCGCCGAGTTCTTCCGCCGCACCGACCTGCCGATCTATCGCGAACAGCCCGGGGGAACGGGGACGGCCTTCCCCGAAGTGGTCGCCGCCGCCAACGGCACGTCGGGCTATCTCGTCCGCCTGTCCGAGCAGGGCGAGCAGATCGTCTCCGTTGCGGTGCCGATCCAGCGTTTTCGTGCGGTTCATGGCGTGCTGATGCTGTCGACCCAGGGCGGCGACATCGATCGCATCGTCGCGGCCGAACGGCGAGCGATCCTGCGCCTCTTCGGTGTCGCGGCGCTCGTCACCGCGATTCTCTCGATGCTGCTCGCCTCGACCATCGCCAACCCGCTGCGCCGGCTTTCGGCGGCAGCGGTGCGCGTGCGCCGCGGCGGCAAGAACCGCGAGGAAATTCCCGATTTCTCCGACCGCCAGGACGAGATCGGCAATCTGTCGGTCGCCCTACGCGACATGACCAACGCGCTTTATGCGCGCATCGAGGCGATCGAAAGCTTCGCCGCCGATGTGAGCCACGAACTCAAGAACCCGCTCACCTCGCTGCGCAGCGCGGTCGAGACGCTGCCGCTTGCCAGGAACGACCAGTCGCGGGCGCGGCTGATGGAGGTCATCCAGCACGATGTCCGCCGGCTCGACCGGCTGATCACCGATATTTCCGACGCTTCGCGGCTCGATGCGGAGCTTGCGCGCGAGGATGCCGAACGCGTCGATGTGGAAAAGCTCGCCCGCGACCTGACGCGCCTTCTCTCGGAGCAGAGCCGCGCCCATGCCAAGGTGATCGCGGTCGACTTCAAGGTCGAGAAGGCGCCGCATCAGGGCAAGGGCTTCCTCGTCAACGGGCACGATTTGCGGCTCGGCCAGGTCATCACCAACCTGGTCGAGAACGCCCGCTCCTTCGTGCCCGAGGACGGCGGACGCGTCTCAGTCACGCTGGCGCGCACGCAGCGCTGGGTGCTGATCACGGTCGAGGACAACGGGCCGGGCATCCGCATCGAAAACATCGACCGCATCTTCGAGCGCTTCTATACGGACCGGCCCTCCAGCGAAGCTTTCGGCCAGAATTCTGGCCTCGGCCTGTCGATCAGCCGCCAGATCATCGAGGCGCATGGCGGGACGATCACGGCCGAGAACATTCCCGGCGGCAAGCCGGGCGACCTTCGCGGCGCGCGCTTTACCGTCAGGCTGCCGGCGGAGGACTGAGCGCGTGAACGGGAATGCGCACGGCACGCTCGTCCTTCTGGGCGACAGGGGCGTTTTGATCACCGGCCCCTCGGGAAGCGGAAAATCGAGCCTGGCGCTCGACCTGATCGCCCACGCCGACGGATTTGCGAGGCTGGTCAGCGACGACAGGGTGCTGCTCGAACCAAGTCCGCAGGGGCGGTCGATCGGACGGGCTCCATCCGTGATCGCCGGCCAGATCGAAATCCGCGGCATCGGCATCGTCGCACGGCCCTTCGAGCCGCGTGCCGTGATCGACCTCGTCGTCGAACTCGTCGATCCCGAGAGCGTCACCCGCATGCCCGAGCCGACGGAATGCGATGGCGTGCCTCATCTGCGGATCCCGTGGCGCTCCTGCGCGATGGCGCGGCAACATGTCGCCGCTGCGCTCGACCGAGCGAAATCGGGACTTTAGGCCACAGTCAGGTCTCAAATGACAAGAAATCTGCGTCGCCGCGGCGGATTCGGCCTTGTCAACCGCCCAAGTCGTGACAAGGATACCGACCCTGTCGAAGGGGAGAGACCGGCACAAGACTGAAACCAATCAGATCCGGTCGGCCGATACGGCATTCAGCACGACGCAAAGCTTACGGAGCACCAATTGACCGAAACACGCACCGCGCGCTGGGGCCGGCGGAAACGTGCAGACAGAACCATCGACATCCGGACATGCGCGGCATGATCGGCATCGTGCTCGTTACCCATGGTCGTCTGGCCGACGAGTTCCGCTCGGCGGTCCAGCACGTGGTCGGTCATCAGGAGCAACTGGAAACGGTATCGATCGAGGCCGAGGACGACATGGAGCAGCGCCGGCTCGATATCGTCGAGGCCGTTCGCCGCGCCGATAGCGGAACCGGCGTCGTGGTCCTGACCGACATGTTCGGAGGAACGCCGTCCAATCTGGCGATTTCGGTGATGGAGCCGGGCAGGGTCGAGGTCATCGCGGGCGTCAACCTGCCGATGCTCATCAAGCTGACCAGCGTGCGCAAGGCGGACGACATGGTGACGGCGCTGGAAGAGGCGCAGAATGCCGGCCGCAAATACATCAATGTCGCAAGCCAGGTCCTGAACGCCAAATGAGCGAGACAACCGACCGCCCTTCCATCGTTCGCGACCTGCCCATCGTCAACCAGCGTGGCCTGCACGCGCGCGCCTCGGCCAAGTTCGTCCAGACCGCCGGCGCCTTCGACGCGATCATCGAGGTCGAGAAGGACGGGACCACCGTGGGCGGCACGTCGATCATGGGGCTGATGATGCTTGCGGCGAGCCCCGGCTGCTGCATCCGCGTCTCCGCCAGCGGCCCCCAGGCCGAGGACGCCATGCGCGCGATCGAGGAACTCGTCGCCAATCGCTTCGGCGAGGAAATCTGAAATCTGCGCCGACGACGCGCTTCACGACATAACGATGTCTTTATATCCCATTGCCGATCTGGCGGTGGTCTGCTAGTTAGCGCGGCCATGTATGGCCGTGCGCGGCCGATGACCCTTCATCCAAATTTCAGATCGGGAGCCGTCCATGGCCGCCAATGATTACGTAGTCGCCGATATTTCGCTGGCCGATTGGGGCCGCAAGGAAATCGAGATCGCCGAGACCGAAATGCCGGGCCTGATGGCCTGCCGCGAGGAATTCGGCACCGACAAGCCGCTCAAGGGCGCACGGATCACCGGCTCACTGCACATGACGATCCAGACGGCGGTGCTGATCGAGACGCTGAAGGCGCTCGGCGCCGACGTCCGCTGGGCCTCGTGCAACATCTTCTCGACCCAGGATCACGCCGCGGCAGCCATCGCAGCCGGCGGCACGCCGGTCTTCGCGATCAAGGGCGAGACGCTCGACGATTACTGGACCTACACCGACCGCATCTTCCAGTGGCCGGACGGCCAGCCCTCCAACATGATCCTCGACGATGGCGGCGACGCCACCATGTACATCCTGCTCGGCGCGCGCGCCGAGGCGGGCGAAGACGTCCTTTCCAAGCCGGGCTCGGAAGAGGAGGAAATCCTCTTCGCGCAGATCAGGAAGCGCCTTGCCGAAACGCCGGGCTTCTTTGCCCGCCAGCGCGACGCGATCAAGGGCGTGACGGAAGAGACGACGACCGGCGTCAACCGGCTCTACCAGCTTCAGAAAGCCGGCCTGCTGCCGTTCCCGGCGATCAACGTCAACGACAGCGTGACGAAGTCGAAGTTCGACAACAAGTATGGTTGCAAGGAATCGCTGGTCGACGGAATCCGCCGCGGCACCGACGTGATGATGGCCGGCAAGGTGGCGGTCGTTTGCGGCTATGGCGACGTCGGCAAGGGCTCGGCCGCTTCGCTCAAGGGCGCCGGCGCGCGCGTCAAGGTGACCGAGGTCGACCCGATCTGCGCCCTGCAGGCGGCGATGGACGGGTTCGAGGTCGTGACGCTCGAAGATGCCGCGCCCACGGCCGACATCGTCATCACCACGACCGGCAACAAGGACGTCGTCACGCTCGACCACATGCGCCTTTTGAAGGACATGGCGATCGTCGGTAACATCGGCCATTTCGACAACGAGATTCAGGTCGCCGCCCTGCGCAACCTGAAATGGACCAATGTGAAGCCGCAGGTCGACATGATCACCTTCCCGGACGGGAAGCGGATGATCCTGCTTTCGGAGGGCCGCCTTCTCAATCTCGGCAACGCGACCGGCCATCCCAGCTTCGTCATGTCGGCCTCCTTCACCAACCAGGTGCTGGCGCAGATCGAACTCTGGTCGAAGGGCGAGCGCTACCAGAACGAGGTCTACGTCCTGCCCAAGCATCTCGACGAGAAGGTCGCTCGGCTTCACCTCGACAAGCTTGGCGCGAATCTCTCGGTCCTGTCGGATGAGCAGGCTGCCTATATCGGCGTGACGCCGAAGGGGCCGTTCAAGCCGGAACATTATCGCTACTGACCTGCGCGGCGCGACACGCGGGCAACACCTTCGATTTTCTTCGGCGGCCTGACGGCCGCCGAAGTCGTTTCAAGGTGGGGCAAGCTTCACGCAGTCCGGGCGAGACGATACATTGTCCTGATTCGTGGGGACGAGCCGGACGCTGAGGGGTGGCCGGCGAAAAGGTGTAACTCCCACTGGCGGCTGAGAGGTGGGAACTTTGGGACGAGGCGAAGCGAAAGCAGGGCGGTTCGACGCGCGCCGGCGTGCGCGTGGTTTCGGCGTCCGGGCCGCTGCCGCCGCACTTGCCGCGACGACGGCCATCGTGCCCGGAACCGCGTTCGCGCAGACCGGACTGCGGGTGAACGACGTCGCACAGTTCTCGCTTTTGGCAGGCGTCGTCTCCGCCGCCTTCATCTCGGCCTTCCTCCTGATTCGCGAGCGGGGCCGCATCGACCGCGAAAACCAGCAGCTCAAGGCCCGCCTCGCCGATCTCGGCACGGCGCTGCGGCGATCCGATGCGCTTCTCAATCTGCGCGACCAGCGCGTCGTCGTGTGGGACGACCGCAATTCGCGTCCCGAACTTGTCGGCACGCTGCCCGCCGATGCGGGCGCGCCCGAGGACCGCGCGACCTTTCTCGCCTTCGGCCGCTGGCTGGCGCCGCAATCGGCCTCGGCGCTGGAACGCGCGCTCGGCCAGTTGCGCGACAAGGGTACGAATTTCGAACTCGTCATCGAGACGATTTCCGGTTCGGTGATGGAGGCGCAGGGCCGATCGAGCCTGTCCCATTGCGTGGTGCGGTTCAGCGCCCTTTCGCGCCGCCAGCGCGAACTGGCCGAATTGCAGCTCGACCATCAGCGCGTGCTGCGCGACCATGAGACGATCCTCGCCCTGCTCGACGCCCTTCCCGCTCCGTTCTGGCTGCGCGACGGACGCGGCAAGCTCGAATGGGTCAACAAGGCCTATGCGCGATTGGTAGAAGCAGGCACGGTCGAGGCCGTTCTGCGTGACGAGCGCGAACTTCTCTCCGAAAACGCTCGCGACGCGATGGCGCGCAATCGGGCGGCGCGCCCGGTCTTCGAACAGACCCTGTCGGTCGTGGTCGGGGGCGAGCGGCAGATGTATGCCGTGACCGATTTTGCCGCGCCGGACGCGTCGGCCGGACTGGCGCTCGACAAGACCGAGGTCGAGACGATCCGCGAGGAATATCAGCGCACGATCATCAGCCACGCCGATACGCTCGACCAGCTCCAGACCGCGGTGGCGATCTTCGACGCCGACCAGAAGCTGCTCTTCTTCAACCAGGCCTTTCAGAAGCTCTGGGCGCTCGACCCCGCCTTCCTCGAAAGCGCGCCCGACCAGACGCTTCTGCTCGACCGGTTGCGCAGCGATGGCAAGCTGGCCGAGCAGCCTGAATGGCGGCGCTGGAAGGAAACGATCCTCGCGGCCTACCGGGCCATCGATCCGCAGGAGCATGTCTGGCACCTGCCCGACGGGCGCACCTTGCGCGTCGTCGGCAACCCGCAGCCCAAGGGCGGCGTGACCTGGGTGTTCGAGAACCTCACCGAACAGCTCAATCTGGAAAGCCGATACCACACCGCGGTGCGGGTTCAGGGCGAGACGCTGGACAATCTGGCGGAAGGCGTTGCCGTGTTCGGCCCGGACGGGAAGATCCGCCTTGCCAATCCGGCCTTCTCCCATTTGTGGAACCTCGCCGAAGGCCTGGTGAAGACCGGCACGCACATCGCCGTCATCCGGGCGGCCTGCGAGGGCAACGCGATCGAAAGCCCCTGGAGCGATCTCGTTTCCGTGGTGACCGGCTTCGACGAGGAGCGTCGCGACCGGCACGGCCAGGCCGAGATGCGCGACGGGACGGTGCTGCGCTATGCCGTCATCCACTTGCCGAACGGGCAGGTGATGACGACCTTCGTCGACGTGACCGACAGCGTGAATGTCGAGCGCGCCCTGAAGGATCGCAACGAGGCGCTGGAGCGCGCGGACCGTCTGAAGAACGATTTCGTTCAGCACGTCTCGTACGAATTGCGCTCGCCGCTGACCAACATCATCGGCTTCACCGAATTGCTGGGGCTGGGCGGCACGGGGCCGCTCAACGAACGCCAGCGCGAATATGTCGGCCATATCGGCTCGTCCTCGGCCGTTCTGCTGACCATCGTCAACGACATCCTCGACCTCGCGACGGTCGATGCGGGCATCATGCAGCTCGATATCGGGGAGATCGTCATCGACGAGGCGGTGCAGTCGGCTTCCGACCTGGTGGTGGAGCGTCTGCGCGAGCACAATATCAAGCTCGCCGTCGACCTGTCGCGGGCGCCCTCGACGCTCCATGCCGATGGTCATCGACTGCGCCAGATTCTCTACAATCTCCTGAACAACGCCGCCAATTATGCGCCCGAAGGCTCGACGGTCCGCCTCGACGTCAGGGCATTGCCCGGCGATCTGGTTGAGTTCCGCGTCGGCGACGATGGGCCGGGCATGTCCGAGGAGGTACTGGAAACGATCTTCCAGCGCTTCGAATCGCATGCGAATGGCGGGCGCAAGCGCGGGGCCGGATTGGGGCTTTCGATCGTCAAAAGCTTCGTCGAGCTGCATTCGGGCACGGTGGAGATACGCACGGGCCGGGACCAGGGCACCACGGTGATTTGCCGGCTGCCGGCGATCGCCACGCAGAGCCGCGCGGCGGCGGAGTAAACCTTCATGGTCGATCGCCTGCTCGCCGACGAAGCCGCCACGCGCGAGGCCGGCAACGACATCGCCGCTGCCCTGAAGCCGGGCGATGTCTTGGCGCTGCATGGCGATCTCGGCGCCGGCAAGACGACGCTGGCGCGGGCGATCATCCGCTCGCTTGCCGGCGATCCCGAACTGGAAGTGCCGAGCCCGACCTTCACGCTCGTCCAGACATATCCGGGCCGTCTTCCGGTCGCACATTTCGATCTCTACCGCATCGGCGACGCCGACGAGATGCGCGAGCTCGGGCTCGACGAGGCGCTGGTGGAGGGCGCGGCGCTCGTGGAATGGCCTGACAAGGCGGGCGTTTACCTTCCCGAAACCACGATTCACGTGAAACTTTCGGAAGAAGGCTCGGGCAGGCGGCTGACCATCGACGGCCCCGACGCGGCAGTGGCGCGGTTAGACCGGACGTTCGCCATCCGCCGGTTTCTGGACGATTCGGGGCGTCGGCACGCCCGACGCGGCTATCTCGCGGGTGATGCCTCGGCGCGCTCCTACGAGACCATCGGCGGCGACGGCGCGATCGAATTGCTGATGAACGCACCGCGCCAGCCGGACGGTCCGCCGATCCGTGACGGCAAGCCCTATAGCCAGATCGCGCATCTGGCCGAATCCGTGCTGCCCTTCGTGGCGCTCGACGAGACGCTGCGGGCCAGGGGTTTTTGCGCGCCGCAGATCCGTGCGGCTGATCTCGATGCCGGCCTGCTCCTGATCGAGGATCTGGGCCGCGACACGATCCTCGCGCAAGATGGCACGCCGATCGGCGAGCGCTACCGCGCGTCGGCGCAGATGCTGGCCGAGATACATCGTCACGACTGGCCGCACGACATCGCGCTCGCGAGCGGCGGAACCTATCATGTGCCGGCTTACGACCGCCCCGCGATGGCGATCGAGGCCGAGCTGTTGATCGACTGGTATCTGCCCTTTGCGGCCGGTCGGCCGGCCACCGATAACGAACGGAATGCGTTCCGCGCGGCCTGGCAGGATCTTTTCGGCAGGCTGGAAAGAGCGGAGATGGGCCTCGTCCTTCGCGACTTCCATTCGCCGAACATCATCTGGCGCGAAAGCGAGACAGGCACGGACCGGATCGGCATCATCGATTTCCAGGACGCGCTGATCGGGCCCGCGGCCTATGATGTGGCATCCCTGGCGATGGATGCGCGCGTGTCGATTTCGGAGGAACTGGAAGCGGGCATCCGCAACGCCTATGTCGATGCGCGGGGCACGGATTTAGACCGCGCCGGGTTCGAGGAGGCCTATGCCATCATGGCGGCGCAGCGCAATTCCAAGATCGTCGGCATTTTCGTGCGGCTCGACGTGCGCGATGGCAAGCCGCAATATCTGAAGCACCTGCCGCGCATCCGCGATTATCTGGAGCGGGCGACGCGGCATGAGGCGATGGCAGAACTGCGGGCGCTCTATCGCTCGATGCAGGTCCTGCCCGAAGGAGCGTCATGACCATTTCCGGCATGAAGGCGATGGTCCTGGCTGCCGGCCTCGGCACGCGAATGCGCCCGATCACCGACACGATCCCGAAGCCGCTGGTCAAGGTTGCCGGACGCACATTGCTCGATCGTGCGCTCGATGCGCTGGAAGAGGCCGGGGTCGAATCCGCGGTGGTCAACGTCCACCATCTAGGCGATCAGGTGATGGCGCACTGCGCTTCCCGCACGCGCCCTCGGATTGCCGTTTCGGACGAACGCGAACGGCTGCTGGATTCGGCCGGCGGCATCGTCAAGGCGTTGCCGCTCTTGGGTTCGGCGCCGATCCTGCTCTTGAACGCCGACACGTTCTGGATCGACAGCGGCCGTTCGAGCCTTGCTTCGCTCGCCTGCGGGTGGGACGCTTCGCGCATGGACATGCTGCTGATGCTCGTCCCGGTCGGGGACACGACCGGACATGGAAGCAAGACGGACTTCGTGATCGATGCGGACGGACGCCTCGCGCGCGCCAAGGGCGATCCCAAGGGGCTCGTCTATGCCGGTGCGGCGATCATCGATCCGGCGATCTTTGCCGGCGCCGCGCCGGAGCCGCATTCGCTCAACCTCTATTTCGACCGGGCCGTCGAAAAGGGTCGGCTCTTCGGTCAGGTGATGGACGGTCACTGGATCACGGTCGGGACGCCCGGCGCGATTGCCGAAGCCGAGGCTGCGATCAGGATGCGGCAGCCGGCGCCGGCATGACGGGCACGCCGAACGTCCTGAACATTCCGGCCGCAGCGCCGTTTCTGGCGACCCTGATCGATGCCCTGCTGGATGGAAGTCTGGTCGACGGCTTCCGTCATGACGGATCGCCCCTCGCTCTGGCCGATGTGACGATCTACGTGCCGACGCGGCGTGCCGCGCGCGAACTGCGGTCGAGCTTCGTCGACCGGCTGGGCGGCCAGTCGGCGATCCTGCCGGTGATCCGGCCGCTCGGCGAATTCGACGACGATGGCTGGCTGTCGGGCGAGGGCGCGCTTTTCGACCTGCCGCCGCCGATCGAACCGCTGGGACGCATCGTCCGGCTGGCGCCGCTGGTGCAGGCCTGGAAGCGCCGGTTGCCGGCGCATCTGGCCGCGCTCTATGGCGAGGACCTTGCCATCCCGGCTTCGCTCGCCGATGCGCTCTGGCTTGCACGCGACCTTTCGGCGCTGATTGACGAGATCGAGACGGAGGGCGGCGACTGGTCGCGCCTCTCCGAACTCGTGCCGGCCGATCTTGCCGGCTGGTGGCAGATCACGCTCGAATTCCTCCAGATCGTGACGAAGGCCTGGCCGGACTATCTCGAAGCCGTCGACCGCTCGAATCCGGCTAAATACCGCGATGCGCAGATCCGCGCCGAAGCACGACGCCTGGCCGCGCGTGCGAACCGGGGACCCGTGATCGCCGCCGGCTCGACGGGCTCGATTCCGGCGACGGCCGAGCTTTTGCATGCGATCAGCCGCCTGCCGCAGGGCGCGGTCGTGCTGCCGGGGCTCGACCGGTCGATCGACGCCGCGAGTTGGGACGCGATCGGCCGCGAGAACGCACCACCCTCGATCCACGGTCACCCGCAGACGGGACTGGAGAAGCTCCTTCAGCGCCTTGGCGTCGATCGCCGCGAAGTCGTGGACATCGGCAGGGCGTTGCCTGCCCGGCAAGCCCGGATCGAGCTGATCGGACAGGCGCTTCGCCCGGCCGAAACGACGGAGGCCTGGGCGCACGAGCGCGACATTCTCGATACGGCGCTGGCCGCAGGCGCGCTCGACGGCGTGACGCTGATCGAGGCGGCGAACGAGCGCGAGGAAGCGCTGGCGATCGCGATTGCGCTGCGCCTCGCGATCGATGTGCCCGACCGCACGGCCGCCCTCGTGACGACCGACCGAGAACTTGCCCGCCGCGTCGCCAACGAGTTGCGCCGGTTCGGCATCGTCGCCGACGATTCTGCCGGAACCCTTCTGTCGAATTCGCCTCCGGCGGTTCTGATGCGCATCGCGGTCGAGGCTGCGTTGCGACCCGGAGACCCGGTCGGGCTTTTGTCCCTGCTCAAGCATCCGCTGCTTTATCTCGGGTGCCCGCGCGCCGTCGTGCGTCGTGCGGCCGAAACCATCGATCTCGTCGCGCTGCGCGGGGGCACCGGGCGACCGGACGTCGCGGCGATGGGCGACGATTTCGTGGCCCGGCTCGCTGCCCACGACACGGCTTCGCGCCGGCCTTTCTGGCTCGGACGGCTGGGGGCCGACCGGCGCAGCGAAGCGTCGGACATCGCACACAAGATCGCCGAAGCGGTCAGGCCGCTCTCCGCGCTGCGCGACAGCGCCGAGATCGACCTCGCGCAGGCTCTGCGCGCCACGGTCGAGACGCTGGAAGCACTTGCGTGCGACGAAACGGGCCGGCTCGACCCCGTCTATGGCGGCGAAGCGGGCGGGCGCCTGGCCGATTTCCTGCGCGGTCTTGCCGGCCTCGACGGCGCGCTGACCTTTGCCCCCGACGAATGGCCCGACATCATCGCGGCGCTGATTGCGGGCGAGACGGTCAAGCCGACGCCGGCAGGCGATCCGCGCGTGTCGATCTGGGGCCCGCTCGAAGCGCGCCTGCAAAGCGTCGACACGATGATCATCGGCGGACTGAACGAGGGAAGCTGGCCGCGCAAGGCCGAACCCGACCGCTTCATGTCGCGCATGATGAAATCGGGCCTCGACCTCGAACCGCCGGAGCGGCGGATCGGCCAGTCCGCGCATGATTTTACCATGGCGATGGCCAATGGCGAGGTCGTTCTGACCCGCTCGGCGCGCGCGGGAGAGGCGCCTGCCGTCGCCTCGCGCTGGCTGCAAAGGTTGATGACCTGTGCCGGGCCGGACGGTGCAGCGGCCATACGCGGGCGTGGGCGCGAAATCCTGCTTTGGGCGCGGCTCCTGGACGAGCGGCCGGAGGTCGCCTTTGCCAGGCGGCCGGAACCGAAGCCGCTGGTCGACTGGCGTCCGACACGGTTTTCGGTCACGCAGATCGAGACGCTCCGGCGCGACCCTTACGCGATCTATGCAGCCGAGATCCTTCGGCTGCAGCCTGTCGAACCTCTGCTGCGCGATCCGGGTGCCGCGGAACGCGGAACGCTGTTCCACGACATTCTGCACGGATTTGCCGTCGCCGCCATCGATCCCTTCGCGGCGGACGCGACGGCGGAACTGCTGCGGATCGGACGGGAGCAATTCGACAAGGTGGCGCTGCCCACCGACGTCGACGCCGTCTGGTGGCCGCGATTTGCGAAGATGGCAGGAAATTTCGTCGCGTGGGAACAGGAACGGCTCGGCGTGACGCGCCGGTTCGCCGAAGCGCGGGCGAGCGAAACGCCGATCGGCACGACGGGCGCGACGCTGCGCGGCTTTGCCGACCGTATCGACCAACGACCGGCCGGGATGGCCGACATCGTCGACTTCAAGACGGGCTCGAACCCGTCGAAGGGACAGGCGCACACGCTGTTGGCGCCGCAGCTTGCGCTCGAAGCCGCGCTTCTGGCCCGTGGCGCCTTCGGCGACATCGGTCCGGCGACGCCGGCCGAACTCGCCTATGTCCGGTTGAAGCCGAACGGCGAGGTCGACCACGATCCGATCCACGAATTCAAGAAGGAGATCAAGTCGGGGCCGGAACTCGCCGAGGATGCGTGGCGCCGGCTCGAAGAGCTTGTGGCGCACTACCAGCGAGCCGAAGCCGGCTATCTGTCGCGCGCTCTCCCGTTCAAGGAAGGCGATGTCAGCGGCCGCTACGACCATCTCGCGCGCGTTCTCGAATGGTCCGCCGGCGGCGACGAGGGAGGGGGCGAGGAATGAAATCGGATTTCATCGTTCCCGAGACGACGATCCGCGACCAGGCGCGCGCATCGGACCCGAAGAATTCGGCCTGGGTGTCCGCCAATGCCGGCTCGGGCAAGACGCACGTCCTGTCGCAACGTGTGATCCGGTTGCTGCTGGACGGCACCGACCCGTCGCGCATCCTGTGCCTCACCTATACGCGAGCGGCGGCGGCGAACATGTCGAACCGCGTCTTCGAGACGCTGAGTTCGTGGACCGCGCTGGACGATGCGACGCTCGCGGCGAAGATCGGCGACCTCGACCGGCGCCCGCCCACGCGCGAGCGGCTGGTTCGCGCGCGGCGGCTCTTCGCGGAGGCGCTTGAGACGCCAGGCGGCCTGAAGATCCAGACCATCCACGCCTTCTGCGAAGCGATCCTGCACCAGTTTCCGCTCGAAGCGAACGTCGCCGGGCATTTCGAGCTTCTCGACAACCAGATGGAAGCGGCGCTCATCGCCGAGGCGCGCCGCTCGATGATCGCGGGCGCGTCCGGCGGCAACGAGCCGGAACTGGCCGAAGCCTTCGCCGACATTCTGGACATCGGCGGTGAAGCGGGCCTCGAGGCGCTGCTGGGCGCCATCGTCCGCCGCCGTGATGATCTGCGCAGCTTCATCGCGCAAGTCGGCCCGGCGCCCGAGAACCACGCGCCGCTTTTCGCCGCCTTCGGCTTCGACGGGCGCGAGACGACCGACGACATTCTGGCGACCATCTGGCCGGACGGTCATTTCGGCCGGCCATTGGCCGAGCGCTTTGCCGACCGGGCGCTTGCAGCCGGCAAGGCCAAGGCGCAGCAATTCGCCGATGACCTTCTGGCCGCCTGCGATGCGGGTGACGCGGAAGCGTGCCTGCGTGCCTTGCGCAAGACCTTCCTGACCAAGAAGGGACCGGTCTACGAGGCGCGCGCGACGAAGCAGATTTTTGCCAAGGGCGTGGCCGAGCATTTCGTCGCCTTCGACGAGGAATTCGCGCGCATGGCGGCGGCGGTGCAGGAGGCGCTCGACCGCGCGGCGCTGCTCGCCATGCTGAAGGCATCACGCTCCGCGCTGATCGTCGCCGACTGGCTGATTGCGCGCTACGAGCGGCTCAAGAGCGCGCGCGGATTTCTCGACTTCAACGACCTGATCCGGCGCACCGCCTCGCTGCTGGCGCGGCAGGATGCGGGCGCGTGGGTGCACTACAAGCTCGACAAGGGCATCGACCATATCCTTCTCGACGAGGCGCAGGACACGAGCCCCGACCAATGGCGGGTGGTGAAGCGGCTTGCCGACGAGTTCTTCGCCGGCGAAGGAGCGCGCGATACCGAACGCACCGTGTTCGCGGTCGGTGACGAGAAGCAGTCCATCTACTCGTTCCAGGGCGCCGAGCCCGAGGCCTTCGCCGTATCGGGCCATGAATTCGCGCGCCATGTGGAGGCGGCCGAGCGCAGCTTCGAGCGCGTGCGGCTCAGCCATTCCTTCCGCTCGACGCAGGACGTGCTGTCGGCGGTCGATCTCGTCTTCGCGCGGCCTGAAACGCGCAAGGGCCTGACCCGCGACATCGAGGACATCGAGCACAGCGCGATCAGGACCGATGCGCCGGGACAGGTCGAGGTCTGGCCGTCGCTGGCGCCGCAGGACGTCGAGGCGCCCGACGACTGGACGCAGGCGATCGACCATACGTCGGCACCTGCGGCAAGGCTTGCCGAACTGATTGCGAAAACCGTGGCCGGCTGGCTGGCGCGGGGGGAGGCGATCCCAGGCCGCAATCGCCGCATGACGGCAGGCGACGTGATGGTGCTGGTGCGCAAGCGCGGCAATTTCGTCCATGCGCTGTCGCGCGAACTGAAGAACCGGCACGTACCGGTCGCCGGCGCGGACCGGCTCGTCCTGGCCGACCACATCGCGGTGCAGGATCTGATGGCGATCGGCCGCTTCGCGCTCCAGCCGGAAGACGACCTCTCGCTCGCCGCGCTCTTGAAGAGCCCGATCTTCGGAATCTCCGAAGAAAAGCTGATGGCTCTCGCCTATCCCCGCAAGGGTTCGCTTTATGCTGCCATTCGCGCGGAGGCCGAAACCGACGTGGAACTGCGCCTCGTGCGCGACCAGTTGCAGGTCTGGCGCGACGAAGTCGGTTTCATGCCGGCTTTCGAGTTCTACGGCCGCGTGCTGGGTCGCGACGCGGCGCGCGCGCGGATCGTCGCCCGGCTTGGGCCGGAAGCCGGCGACGTCGTCGACGAGTTCCTGAGCTTCTGCCTCGCCGCCGAGCGCAGCGGCGCCGCCGGCCTCGAAGCCGTGCTGGCCCTTCTCGACGGGGGCGGGCCGGAGATCAAGCGCGAGATGGACCAGGCCCGCGGCGAGGTGCGGATCATGACCGCTCATGCCTCGAAGGGGTTGGAGGCGCCGGTGGTGTTCCTCGTCGACAGCGGTTCAGCGCCGTTTTCCGACAGCCATCTGCCGATTCTGATGCCCTTCGATCCGCCGCGCGGCTCGTGGCAGGGCCAGGGTTTTCTCTGGCGCGTCGGCGGCGAGACCGGCAACGGCTTTTCCCGGCAGATCGCGGCGGTGGCGCGCGAGAAGGCCGAGGAGGAATATCGGCGGCTGCTTTATGTCGGCATGACGCGCGCGGAGGACCGGCTTATCGTCTGCGGCTATCAGGGCAAGCGCGCGCCGGCGGACCTGACCTGGCATGGCATGGTGAGCTCTGCGCTGGACGCATCCACGCATTCCGTTCGGGAGCCACATCCGGTTTCAGGCGAGGACATCATCGTCTACCGTCAGACCCCGCGCCGGCCGCTGGTGGTCGAAACCGCCGACGCTGCGAGCGAGCGGGCGACACCGGTGCTGCCCGCCGCCCTGCACGACAAGTTGCCGCCCGCGCCGATCCTTCCACGACCTCTGGCGCCGTCTGGCGTCGGTGCCGTGATCGAGGCGGTCGGTGAAACGGTCGCGACGCGGGAATCGCCGATCTTCCAGGCCGGGACCGAGCCGTCGCGGGCGCTCGAACGCGGCTCGGCAATCCACCGCCTGCTGCAGTCCCTGCCGGACGTGCCCGAAGACGAGCGCGCGCCTTCGGCACGACGCTATCTGGACCGGATGGGGCAGGGCTGGAGCGAAGCGGAGCGCGAGCAGATGTGGTCCGGGATCGAGGCGATCCTCTCCGACCCGGCCTTTGCCGGCGTGTTCGCCCCAGGCTCGCGGGCCGAGGTGTCGATCATGGGCCGAGTCACGGTCGGCGGTGTCGAGCGCGCTGTTTCCGGCAAGATCGACCGGCTGATCGTCACTGCGAACGAGGTGCTGATCGTCGACTACAAGACCAATCGGCCTGCGCCGCGCACGCTCGCGGAGGTTCCGCCCGGCTATCTGGCGCAGCTTGCGCTTTATCGCGCCCTGCTGCGCCCGCTTTATCCTCAGCACGCCGTTCGAGCGGCGTTGCTTTTCACCGAAGCACCGGTGCTCATCGACGTGCCCGAAGCCGTGATGGATGCCAGCCTTGCCGGCATTTCGGCCGCCGCCCGATCGGGCTAGGCCCTCAGGTCGCAGTCGATGACGATGTCGCTTGCGAGCCCGTAGACGAAGGTTTGCGGGCGCTTGGCCTGCGCGAGCAGAGAGACCGGGCTGGTCGTCAGGCCCGACGGTCCGGCGCCGATGATCAGCGGCGCGATGCCGACGTGAAGCCGGTCGATCAGATCGGCATCCATGAAGTGGCCGATCGTGATGCCGCCGCCTTCGATCATGATCCGCCGGAAGCCGCGATCGATCAGGCCGGCGATGATCGATACCGCATCGAGCCCCTCGGCGGACATGGCGACCTTCAACGTTTCGACGCCGGCGGGCCGTTCCCGCTCGCAGGCCTGGACGACGAGGCAGCGCTCGCCTGCCATCACCGCGGCGTCGTCCGCCAGTCGCCCGCGCGGGTCGATGACGACGCGTGCCGGGTTGTCGCCCTTGACGAGGCGGACGGTAAGGCGCGGATTGTCCTGGATGGCGGTGTTGGCGCCGACGATCACGCAATCGGCCAGTGCCCGGCAGCGGTGCAAGTGCTTGAGCCCCTCGGGCCCGGACACATCGGCTGCATCGCCATCGACAGTGGCGACGCGGCCATCGAGCGACTGGCCGATCTGGGCGAAGACGAGCGGCCGGTCGCCCTGGCCGAGAAGTGGCGCGTAGAGGTCCCATCCGGCGCGCTCGGCCGGCGTCCAGGAATCGGATCGCTTCGGCTGGCCGCTTCTTCGGGCCGCAAGAAGCGCATCCCAGACGCGGTCCGTAACCGTCGCGGCAGTGACCGGCATCGGCGTCTCAGCGTGACGGGCGGTTACCGGTTTTTCGATGCGTTCATGCTGGTTCATCGCTCTCCGTTTCCTCCTGCGCCGGCGCGTCGAATGCGTCGATGAAGCGCTTGCGGAACGCGTCCATGCGCCAGACCGGAGCGCCGGGCCCTGGAACCGCTCCTTCGTCGAATGACCAACTTTCGATTGAATCCAATGTGGCGCGGTCGCCGATGAAGTGAACGGGGACTTCGCGATTTTCTTCGTCGCCGGAAACGAAAGTCGCGGGCTGGTGATCGCCGAGGACGACGATCAACGGCGCAGGTCGTTCCTGGCTCCTCCTTTCGATAAAGGAGGCAATCGTGCGTAGAGCATAGTCGATCGACAGGCCGAACTGGGCGCGTACGCGGTCGCGGTCGCGCCAGACCGTTTCCGGACTGTCGCCGGCGCGTGCCTGGTCGTTGAAGATCGTGCCGTCGCCGATCGCGTCCCAATCGACGAGCTGCGGGATCGGGGTCCAGGGCGCGTGCGAGGAGATCAGCGCGATTTCGGCGAAGACCGGCAGGCGGGCGGGTTCGTCGAGGACGAGCCGTTCGAAGGCCGAGAGCGTATACTGGTCGGGCATCGTGACCCAGTTGAAGGGCAGGCCGCGATAGCCAAGATCGTCTTTCGCAAGGATGCGGTCATAGCCGAAATAGCTGCCCTCCGGCCATGCCATGGTGATGGCGGGCATGATTGCGACGCTCTGCCAGCCTGATTCCGAGGCGAGCGCCATCAGTGATCTGCGAGAACTGGCGAGCATGGCGCGATAGCGGCCCTGGCTGTCGATCCACAAGCCCGAAAGGACGCTGGCATGGGCAAGCCAGCTCTGGCCGCCGACCATGGGAGCCGTCATATACGCCGACCGGATTTCCATCCCCGCGCGTTCGGCGCCCTGTTCGACTTCGGCGAGCGCCAACTTCGTCGATGCGGCGTAGAGGGGATTTTCGAGCGTCGAACGGCCGTAGGATTCGACGAAGACGAGGAACACGTCGCGCCCCGCGATCCCACGCAAGAGTGGTCGGTCGTCAGCGACGTCATCCGAGCGCGCCTCGACTTCGAGCACGGCGATCTGCTCCTGCGCGGAACGTGCGGCGCTGACATGGGTGGCAAGAAGGTTGCTCGTCGCCGTCGAGGCGCGTCCCGTCAGGGCAAGCGCCGCCGCGAAGATTAGGAGGATGGCGAGCATCGGAACGGTTCGCCGCGCCGAAAGGCGGGCAAAAACGCCGGTTGCCCACCAGATCGCGGCGATGACGGCCGCAAGGGCAAGCGTACCGCCAAGAAGATAGAGCACCGCCGCGAACGTTCCGCTGGTGCCCGAGGCCAGCATCCATCCTGCGTGGAGCAGCGGCAGGTCATAGGCGAAGTTGAACGGCCGGTTGAGCGAGGCGTAGAGGCCGAGATCGGCACATTTGACGAGAATGGCGATGCCGAGCAGCCCGGTGAAGATCACCCGCAGGGCAGGCATGACGCTGCTGTTGCGCGGCAGGGCGGCAAGAAGGCCGACAATCAGGGCGAGTTCGACCGGAAACCGGGCCATGCCGACGAGGACGGCATCCTGCGGCCGTGCCGGCATCGCCAGGATCGCGAAGACGAGCGCGCAGGCGGCTGCAACCGCCAGGAGGCGCGGCCGCTCAGCCTGCCGCATGGCGCGCATAGACGTCTCCCGAGCGACCTTCGCGAGTTGCCGCTGCAACCTGAATTCGGATGTCGGCCGCATTGAGCCAGGAGGATGACAGGAACCGCAGTTTCTCGCCGGTCATCAGGTTGAATTCGTAGGTGCCGAGGCTCTCGAGTCTGGCGATGCAGGCCTCCGCGACATCGGCCATCGATGGCAGGAATTCGAAGGCGAGTGCCGGCACCGGCCGCGACAGTCCGGCAAGGACCTGATCCTCGAAACCCTCGACATCGATCTTGATGAAGGCAGGTTCGCCATGCTCCGCGATCAGCGCATCGAGGGTGATCATCTCGATCGGCGCCGTCTCGTCCCAGATCACGGCATCGAAGCCCGGATCGCCCTTGACGGCGCGGTCGATATCCCCGCGCAGCGAGGACACGGTCGGATGCAGGCTGGAAACGGACATCGACGAGCGGCCGACATGCGGGCCGACGGCGAGCGGCAGGACGGTGATGTCCGCAGGAAGGGTACGCTTGAGGAAGCAGTAGAAGAGCGGTTGCGGCTCGAGCGTGACCACTTTGGCGCCGGTGCGGCGAAGCGCTCTGGAGCGGTTGCCGACGTGGCCGCCAATGTCGAAGGTGACGTCTCCGGGACCGGCGAACTGGCGGTAGAACCGCCCGGTGCGGCCGATCCGGTGCGGCCGCGAGTAATAGATGATCAGCGACCGCGCCAGCCCGGCGGCGCTTCGAAGGCCGCTCATGAATCCACCGGCCGGCGCAGGAGATGGAGAGTGTCGACGGCGAACGACCAGGCGAGGAGGACGAGCGCCCCGGCCGCGATCCAGACCGAATGGGGAGGCTGGACCTGCGGCAGGAGGAGCAGGCCGAGTGCTGCGATCTGGATCACGCAGACGGCCTTTCGTCGAATCGAGTCGGGCAGCGGGGCCTCAAGCTTCGGCGTCAGCCGGCCGGCGAAGAAGAAGGCGTATCGCATTGCGCCGATCAGCAGCACCCACGGTCCCGCCTTGTCGTTGGTGAAGGCGAGGGCGGACAGGACGAGGACGAACAGCGCGTCGATCTCGAGATCGAACCGGGCGCCGAAGGTCGAGGCCAGTCCGGTGCGTCGTGCCAGCCAGCCGTCGACGCCGTCGAGTGCGAGAATGAGAAAGGCAAGGCCTCCGATAAACAACGCCGCGTCGCCGCTGGGCGCCGGCGCGAACAGGGTCGCGGCGATGAGCGCGACGAGCCCGGCGCGAAACAGCGTCACGATATTGGCGGGGCCGAATGCCTCGTGTGGATGGCTGGCGGTGATGCGGGTGATGATGCAGGCGGCGACGACGAGGTAGAGCACGATGCTCGCCGCCCCCCAGCCAAGGCCGAGCGCGTCAAGCCCCATGGCGGCCAGCGCCGTCGCCGCGCCGATCGCCTGAACCCAAAGCCCGGCTCGTGCCGCCAGACCGTGCGGCAACCCAACTCGCGCAATTCGGGTCGAACTGGTCGTCATCGCTTGCTCCTGGCCTGCAAGTATGGCGCGTGCTTTGCCGGCTGCAAGCCCACCCTTCGCTCTAGACCTTTGACTTTGCTCAACTCTGCGTCATTCTCTTGCCGTCCAACTGGATGAGATACGACGATGGGCTACGATCGGATGTCCCGCATCCTGCATTGGCTGACCGCGCTGATCGTTCTGGCGATGATCCCCGTCGGCCTGGTGATGACCAATGTCGATGATCGGGCCGTTCAGGACTCGCTCTTCATCTTCCACAAGAATGCCGGGGCGTTGCTGCTCGTGCTTCTCGCAGTGCGGCTGGTCTGGCGCGCAACCCACCGCGCACCGCCCCTGCCCAACAGCCTGCCGCGGGTACAGAAATTCGCGGCGCGCGCGACGCATGCCGCGCTTTATGTGCTGCTGATCGTGATGGCGGTGAGCGGCTATGTGCGGGTTCGGGCCGGGGGCTTCCCGGTCGAACTGTTGGACGCGATCGGCGTGCCGAGTTTCGTGCCGCGCGACGATGCGCTGGCGCAAACTGCCAAGTCGATCCACGCCCGCGCGAAGTTCGGCATCGGCCTTTTCATCGCGCTTCATGTCGGCGCGGCGGCCTATCATGGCCTCGTGCGCCGCGACGGCGTCTTCTCGCGAATGTGGCCGCCTACGGCTTCGGCTGCGCGAGTTCCTTGAGGCGCGGTGCGCCGGCCGCGATGTCCGCTTCGCTCGGCGAGACGCCGGCCGCCAGCAACCGCCGCGCGATCATGTGATCGGCGGCCCGGTTGATCGAATCGACCGCCAGCAGCCTCGGCCCTGAAAAATGCCAGACGGAGAAGACGTTCTCTTCGGGGTTTCCGGACGTGACGAACCGGTCGGCATCGAAGGAAAGACCGGCCGTCTGCAGCTTGATGTCGCCCTGGTCCGACCAGAACCACGGCACGTCGCGATAGGCACCCGCCTTGCCGGTGATGGTGCGCGCGGCGTGCTTCGCCTGGTCGCTGGCATTCTGCACGGATTCAAGCCGCACCGGACGTGCCGCATGCCAATGGTGGAAGCTGGCAGCGTCGCCAAGAGCGAGAATGCGCGGATCGGCGGTGCGCAGTGCCTCGTCCACGACGATGCCGTTGGCGATTTTGAGCCCGGCCTCCGCTGCAAGCTCGACATTCGGCACGACGCCCGTGCCGAGAATCACCAGATCGGCCGCAACTCGCGAGCCATCGGTCAGCCGCACGGCCGTCACATGGCCGTTCGATCCCTCGACACCGGCGACGCCGGTGTCGACCCGCAAGTCGATGCCGGCCTGCCGTGCGCGCGCGTCGGCATAGGCAGAGATCGCCGGGGCGACCGAGCGGCCGAGAACGCGCGGCGCCATTTCGAGAAGCGTCACCTTCTTGCCGAGGCCGGCGAGCGTGTGGGCAATCTCCATGCCGATGAAGCCGCCGCCGACCACCACGGCCGACTGCGCAGCCTCGGTCGCCTGACGGATGCGGCCGGCATCCGCGAAATTTCGCAGCGCGAAGACGCCGTCGAGCGCGAGGCCATCGAGAGGCGGCAGGCGCGGGCGGGCGCCGGTGGCCAGGATGATGTGCGAGAAAGGCAGCGACGTGCCGTCGTCCAACGCAACGGTCGAGGCCGCTCGGTCGATCGCAACGACGCGGCGGCCGAAGACGAGATCGACCTCATTGTCGCGATAAAAGCTTTCCGGCCGCAGCATCTGCGACCCGCCTTCGGGCGTCTTCAGGAAGGTCTTCGAGAGCGGGGGCTTGTGGTAGGGCAGTTCCGTCTCGTCATTGACGAGCGCGATGCGACCGGAATACCCCTCCTGCCGCAGGCTTGCCGCGGCCTGCGACCCGCCATGCCCGGCACCGACGATGATGACCCGATCTTCCACGCGCGCTCCACTCCGCTTTCTGTCCGCCTGCTATGTGCGACGGGACGGCGGCATGTGCAAGGCGGCAGCCGTGTCAGGCGGGCAGGGCCAGGACGTCGAGATGGCCGACCGTGCAATGGGCGCTCGATGCTGCCGCAAGCCGGCGCCGGAGCCAGGCATCGGCCGATGCGACGTCGAGTTCGCGCGCGGCATCCGCGATCCCGGTGACGAGCGCGCGCTGCAGTTCGGTCTCCGCCGGTCCGAGTTGCCATGGGCTGTCGGCGATCGTGACGCGATAGCCGCGTTTGCGCATTGCCTCGGCGAGGTGGGATGCACCCGAAGGGCCGAGCGCGGGGCCAAAGCCCTTCTCGCCGCGCTGATGCGCGTTGAAGGCATCTCGGATCGTCGCATCGTCCGGGTCTGCCGGGCTCCAAGCGAGGACGCCGTCATAGCTGAGCGCGGCGTAGAGGCCCGTTCGGGAGGCGGCGAGCCGGTCTGCAAGGGCGTCGATCCAGCGGGCGCTGGCGAGGTCGAACAAGGCCGACGCGGTGACGAGCGCGGCGCCGTCGAGCGGAATGTCGTCGGTGCGGGTGAGGTCGAGCTCGACCGTCTCGACGCCCGGGCCGGATCGTCGCGCGGCCTCGGCGAGGAGGGCCGGATCGTGGTCGATCAGACGCCAGCGTGCCGGGACCTCGCCGATGGCGCGCAGGGTCGAGCCGGTGCCCGAACCGAGATCGACGATGACGGGGTCGGGTTGCTGCGCGAGGAACGCGCGAACGTCTGCCAGCATCGACGCATCGCGCGCGGCGTTGTCGGCGCTTTCGCGCAGATCGAGCCATGCCGTGGAAAAGCTCATCGGCCGATCTCCTGCAGCGCGCGGGCGATGATGGTGGTCGTGTCCGACCAACGCGGCAAACGCTCGGCGGCCCGGCGGGCGCCTTCGCCAGCACTCGCATAGGCCGCGTCGTCGGTGAGAAGTCCCCGCAAGGCATCCGCGAAAGCGGCCGGATCGTCGGCAGGCACGAGTGCGCCGGCGTCGGGCGGCACGACTTCGGGCACGGCGCCGACCGCACAGCCGACCACCGGCAGGCCCGCGGCGAGCGCTTCGGCATAGGCCATGCCGTAGCCTTCGTGGCGGGTGGCGAGGACGAAAAGGCCGGCCTGCGCGTATTCGGGATCGAGATCGTTCAGCGGGCCGGTGAATTCGATGCGATCGGCGAGACCGGCATCAGAGATCATCCGATCGAGCCGCGCACGCCAAGGTTCGTCGCGCGAGGGCCCGACGAACCGCGCGTTCCAATCCAGATCGGCGATCCTTGCGAGCGCCTCGACGAGGATGTCGTGACCCTTGCGCGGGACGATGGACGCGACGCAGAGGAGACGCGTTCGATCTCTCTCATAGGTAAGCGCAGACTTACGTTCTGTCCCGGGTGGTGCGACGTGCAGGGCCCGCGCAGGCACGCCGAAATGGTCCATCAGCCGGCGTCCTGTGGTCTCGCTCGTACAGATGATCGTCGCCGCATGGCGCAGCGCCGCGCGCTCGTCCGCCTCGAACCGGGCTGCTTTTTCGGCTGGCAGCCCGCCTTCATCGGCAAGCGGATGATGGACCAGCGCGGCAAGCCGCAATCGGCCGGCTTGGCCGGCCATGAGCTCGGGAAGCCGGGCGAAGGCGAGACCGTCGACCATTACCAAGGCATCGTCGGGCAGGTTCGCAAAGGCCTCTTCGGCCGCGTGGTGGGTTGCGGCGTCGGTGTCGGGATAGCTGCCGGGCAGCGAGACGATCTCGACCGTCCAGCCGAGTTCGCGGAGCCCGTCAGCGACTTTCCGGTCGTAGCCATAGCCGCCGGTGGGCGTGTCGATATCCCCCGGAATGACGAAATGGAGATGCGGCCTCGTCACAGTTCGCCTTCATACCAGGCGCGCGCGACGTGGCTCTCGTGAAGCTGGACACGGATCTTCACGACGCGGCCATTGTCGCCAAGACCCTTGGTGCTAACGGTCGCGGCAAGTTGGTCGAAGATGTGCTTGCACAGAAATTCGGTGGTCGTGATCTTGCCCTTGAAGGCGTCGATCTCGTCGAGATTGCCGTAGCGCAGTGGGTCGAGCGCGGCTTTCAGTGCATCGGTCGCAAGGCCGATATCGACGGTCAGGCCGTTTTCGTCGATGTCGCGCGTATAGAAGGCGGCGTCGAC
Organism: Pseudomonadota bacterium; assembly: GCA_023389195.1. GTDB lineage: Bacteria > Pseudomonadota > Alphaproteobacteria > Rhizobiales > Rhizobiaceae > Aliihoeflea. The sequence goes on along the minus strand of JAEWET010000051.1, from coordinate 14,329 downwards.
GACGAAGGTCGCGCCGTGCATATTCTGCGCCGGGCCGAAAACGGGCGAGGGCAGGCTGTGGGCGATCATGATGTGGTCGCGAACTTCGACGGCAAACATTCAGGGTCCTTCGACTGTTGGAGCGTAACTGATACGGTGGCAAAGCGTCGCCGGATCGGCGAGGATCTTCGCATAGTTGCGATCGAGCGAGGCGAACGGGCTCGTTCCGGAGATCAGCGCGTCGAGCGCATCGTCGCTGGCGAGGAGAGCGAGCGCCTTGGCAAGCCGCCGTCGGAAATCCCAGCGCTGCGCGCGCTCGGCAGGGATCGAGCCGACCTGCGAGGAGATGATTTGCAGGCGGCCGGCGTGAAAAGCGCCCCCAAGCGAAAGCGTGACGGGCTTGTCGCCATACCAGCTCGCTTCGACGATGCGTGCCTGACCGCCAGCGCAATCGACGGCGCTCTGCAGCCCTGCGTCGCTGGCGCTCGCATGGATGGCGACGTCGCAATCGGCCGGCGGGTGGGAGGCGAAGGGAATGGCGAGCCGCTCGGCAAGCGCGCGTCGCGCCGGATTGACGTCGACCAGCGTGACCTCGGTTCCGGGAATGCGGCTGCAAAGCCATGCGCAGAGCGCGCCGACGACACCCGCGCCGATCACCGCGATGCGGTCGCCCGGCGCCGCGCGCGCGTCCCAGACAATGTTGAGCGCCGTTTCCATATTGGCGGCGAGCACGGCACGGGCAGGTGGAAGATCGACGGGAAGCGTCGTCAGGTCTGCGTCCGGCACCGCGAAACGGTCCTGATGCGGAAACAGGCAGAATGCGATTTCTCCCGCACGCGGGCCGGATGTGATGCGCCCGACATTCGCGTAGCCATACTTGACCGGATGGGGAAAATCGCCGGACTGGTGTGGGCCGCGCATTCGCTCGTGCTCGGTTTCCGGCACTGCGCCTTGAAAGACGAGCGATTCGGTGCCGCGGCTGATCCCGGAGAAAAGCGTTTCGACTTCGACCAGATTGTTGCCGACGGGCAACTCTTCCTGCCGCAGCGCACACATACTCGTCCCGGTGATCCACAACGCCGTCGGCATTTTTCCTCGCTTCGGCCAAAAAGCTAGATGCTTTCCGGCACTTGGCAAGGCGCAACCCCCACGAAAGGCGAATCGGCTGAAAGTCATGCTCTATTGCAATGCAACAGGTGACTGCTAGATTCGTTACAACATAATGACAACAGCCCCGACCGGTCAGGCAAATCGCCGGCCGAGGCTCTGGGGGCCAATCCATGTATTATCAGTTCTACGAATTGAACCATGCCGCGCTGCAACCGGCGCGCGCCTTCGCCGACGCGGTGAAGCTGCTCTATTCCAATCCGCTCAATCCGATGTCGCACACGCCCATGGGGCGCACGATCGCGGCCGGAGCGGAAATGTTTGAGCGCACGACGCGGCGCTACGGCAAACCGTCCTTCGGTATCACGCAAACCAAGGTCGGCTTCGACCAGGTGGCGGTGAGCGAGCGTGTGGTCTGGAAGAAGCCGTTCTGCGACCTGATCCATTTCGAGCGCGATCTGCCGAGGAACCGCAAGGCCGACCCTAAGCTGCTGATCGTCGCGCCGATGTCCGGTCACTACGCGACGCTCCTGCGCGGCACGGTCGAGTCGATGATCCAGCATGCCGAAGTCTACATCACGGACTGGACGGACGCCCGCATGGTGCCGGTCGCTGACGGGCGGTTCGACCTCGACGACTATGTCGACTACATCATCGACATGCTGCACCATCTCGGCCCGGACACGCATGTGATGGCGGTTTGCCAGCCATCGGTGCCGGCGCTCTCCGCCGTATCGATCATGGAGGCGCGTGGCGACCGCTTCGCGCCTGCTTCTATGACGCTGATGGGCGGGCCGATCGACACGCGCCGCAACCCGACCGCCGTCAACAAGCTGGCGGAGGAAAAGGGGATCGACTGGTTCCGCGACAACGTCATCATGCAGGTGCCGTGGCCGGAGCCCGGCTTCACGCGCAACGTCTATCCGGGCTTCCTGCAATTGTCGGGCTTCATGAGCATGAACCTCGATCGCCACATCATCGCGCACAAGGATTTCTACATGCACCTCGTCAAGGATGACGGGGACTCGGCCGAGAAGCACCGCGACTTCTATGACGAGTATCTGGCGGTGATGGATCTGACCGCGGAGTTCTACCTGCAGACGGTCGACACCGTGTTCGTGCAGCACGCGCTGCCCAACGGCACGATGCGCCATCGCGGCGAACTGGTCGATCCGAAAGCTGTCAGGAATGTCGCGCTTCTGACCATCGAGGGCGAGAACGACGACATTTCGGGCCTCGGCCAGACGCAGGCGGCTCACGATCTGTGCGTCAACATTCCGGACGACATGCGCGCTCACTACATGCAGCCGAAGGTCGGCCATTACGGCGTCTTCAACGGCTCGCGCTTCCGCTCCGAGATCGTGCCGCGCATCGTCGACTTCATGGCGAGCAATCCCGGCGCCGGCAAGCGCGAGCGGCCGAAGCCGCGCATCGTCGCCAACAAGGGCTGATCAGCCGAAGACGAGCAGGGCCGCGAGCCCGATGCTGCCGACGAGGATGCGCCAGATGGCGAAGGGCGTGTAGCCGCGCTTCGCCACGAAATCGAGCAGATAGCGGACGACGAAGACGCCCGCGATGAAGGCCGTGACGAAGCCCGCGCCGATGAGCCAGAAATCGTCGACGGTGAGGATGTCGCGGTTCTTGTAGAGGTCGTAGGCAAACGCACCGACCATGGTCGGCATGGCAAGAAAGAACGAGAACTCCGCCGCCGAGCGCTTGTCGGCGCCCATCAGGAGCGCGCCGACGATCGTGGCGCCCGACCGCGACGTGCCGGGGATCATCGCCAGGCACTGGATGAAGCCGATCTTGAGGCAGACCGACAGCGGAAACTCGGCGACATGGGTGTATTTCGGCTCGACGTGACGCCGGTCGATCCAGAGCAGCACGAAGCCGCCGAGGATCAGCATGACGCAGATCACCATCGGCGTCTCGAACAGCACCGTCTTGATGAAATCGTGCGCCAGCGCGCCGATCACGGCCGCTGGCAGGAAGGCGAGGAGGATGCCGCCGACGAAACGCTGCGTCTCGCGATGTTTCGGCAAGGTGACGGCCAGATGCCACAGCCGCGCCGAATAGACGGTCAGGATGGCCATGATCGCGCCGAGCTGGATCAGAACTTCGAAGCTGCGGCCCGTCGACTCGAAGCCGAGGAAGTGCCCCGCGAGCAGCAGGTGACCGGTGGAAGAGACCGGGATGAATTCCGTCAGCCCTTCGAGAATGCCGAGAAGGGCCGCGACGAGAAGGGATTGCTCTTCCATGAAAACTCCGGGGCAGGCCTGTCTCAAAGGTTCGCTTGTCAGGCGGGCCGCGCTTGCCTATAGCTGCCCGCGCATCGCCGCTTTCGAACCCGAATCTGCGCCGAGGATTAGCCACCGGGCCATCAAAAGGCCAGACTTTTCGGGCCGGTCCCCCTGCGACATACCCACCGAGTGCCTATGCTGACCCTGTTCCACCATCCGCTTTTCGCGTCCTGCCGTTTCATTCGCCTGGCCTTCGGCGAATATGGCGAGGACCTTTCGCTGATCGAGGAAAAGCCCTGGGCGCGGCGCAGGGAATTCCTGCAACTGAACCCGGCCGCGACGCTGCCCGTGCTGCTCGCCGAGGCCGACGAGCCGATCGTCGGTGCATCGGTGATCGCCGAGTATGTCGACGAGACGCGCGGCGCGCTGAAGCGGGACAAGCGGCTGATGGCCGAAAACCCGATCACGCGCGCCGAAATCCGCCGCCTGGTTGACTGGTATCTGGTCAAGGCCGACGGCGAAGTGACGCGGCATCTGGTGCGCGAGCGTGCGCTGAAGCCGCATATGCCGCCCGAGCATGGCGGCGGCTCGCCTAATTCGACCGCGATCCGGGCCGCGCGCGCCAATATCCGCCAGCACATGAAATACACCAACTGGCTCGCCGGCACCCGCAACTGGCTTGCCGGCCCGCGCTTGACCTATGCCGACCTTGCCGCCGCGGCCTCGATCTCGGTGCTCGACTATATGGGCGAGATCGACTGGAGCGAGCACGGCGCGGCCAAGGAGTGGTACACGCGCATGAAGTCGCGCCCCTCCTTCCGGCCGCTTCTGGCCGACCGGTTCCGCGGCCTCACCCCGGCCTCGCACTATGCGGACCTCGATTTCTGACATGACCTCCCCCCGAAACCCCGTTCCGGCGGCGCGTCTTCGGGAGTTCATCGAGGCCGAGGCGAAGGCGCTCGGCTTCGACGCTGTCGCGGTGACGCGGCCCGATGCGATCGTCGAAGCGGGACCACGGCTCGGCGCCTTCGTCGAGTCCGGCCGGCACGGTACGATGGAGTGGATGGCCGAGACGCTTCAGCGCCGTGCCCATCCCAATGCGCTGTGGCCCGAGGCGCGTTCCGTCATCATGCTCGCCATGAACTACGGCCCGGACGAAAACCCGCTGGCGCTCCTCGACCGACGCGACCGGGCGGCGATCTCGGTCTATGCGCGCAACCGCGACTATCACGACGTCATCAAGGGCAAGCTGAAGACACTCGCGCAGAAGTTTGCCGCGCGTACGGGCGCGGACGTGAAGGTCTTCGTCGACACGGCGCCGGTGATGGAAAAGCCGCTCGCGGCGGCTGCGGGCCTCGGCTGGCAGGGCAAGCACACCAATCTCGTCAGCCGCGAATTCGGCTCCTGGCTGTTCCTCGGCTCGATCTTCACCACCGCCGAATTCACGCCCGATGCGCCGGAGATCGATCATTGCGGCTCGTGTCGCGCTTGTCTCGACATCTGCCCGACCAACGCGTTTCCCGCGCCCTATCAGATCGACGCGCGGCGCTGCATTTCGTACCTCACCATCGAGCACAAGGGCCCGATCCCGCACGAATTTCGCGCTGCGATGGGCAACCGCATCTATGGCTGCGACGATTGCCTCGCCGTGTGTCCCTGGAACAAGTTCGCGCAGGCGACGCGCGAAGCGAAGCTCGCGGCCCGCGACGACCTCGCCGCGCCCGCGCTGGCCGATCTTCTGACCCTCGACGACCCGGCCTTCCGCGAAAAATTCGCCGGATCGCCGATCAAGCGGATCGGCCGCGACCGCTTCGTCCGTAACGTACTGATCGCGGCCGGAAATTCGAACGAGCCGGGTCTTCTGCCGCTGGTCGAAAACCTGCTGGGCGATCCGTCGCCCCTGGTTCGCGGCGCGGCGGTTTGGGCCTTGTCGCGGCTGGCAGGGCGGGAGAGGTTCGATCGCCTGCGTCTGGCATCGATGGAGCAGGATGACGAGGTGAAGGCGGAATGGGTGCACGCGATGGAGCCGGCATGACGAAGACCTTCCTGATCTTCGGAGCCGGCTATTCGGCGCGCGCCTTCGCGCAGCAGGCAGTCGAAGATGGACACCGGGTGATCGGCACGACCCGCAGCGCCGACAAGTTCGCCGATCTTTCGGCGCTCGGCATCGAGCCGCTGATCTTCGACGGGACGACGCTGAGCGGTGATCTCGTACAGGCGCTGAGCGAGGCGACGCATCTCGTCGTCTCCGTCGCGCCGGACGAGACGGGCGATCCGGTCCTTTGCGCCGCCAGCGACGCGATCCGCAGGCAGATGCCGCGACTGCGCTGCATCGGCTATTTGTCGACCGTCGGCGTTTATGGCGATCATGACGGCGGCTGGGTCGACGAGGATGCGGACTGCCGGCCGGTGTCGAAACGCTCGATTGTGCGGTTTGCGGCCGAGAATGCGTGGCGCGCACTGGCGCTCGATATGGGCAGGCCGCTCGCGATCCTGCGCCTGTCCGGCATCTACGGCCCGGGTCGCAACGCCTTCGTCAATCTGGCGGAGGGCAAGGCGAAGCGCATCCTCAAGCCGGGCCAGGTCTTCAACCGCATCCATGTCGACGACATCGCCGGCGCGCTCGCCCTTCTCGCCGAGCGGGAAGCGGATGGCATCTTCAACGTCACCGACGACGAGCCCGCTCCCCCGCAGGACGTCGTCGCCTATGCGGTCAATCTGATGGGCGTCGACGCGCCGCCGGAAGTGCCGTTCGACGCCGCGACCATGACGCCGATGGCGCGTTCCTTCTATGGCGAGAACAAGCGGGTCTCGAACGCGAAGGTGAAATCGGCGGGATATTCGTTTCGATTCCAGACCTATCGCCATGCTCTGGACGCCATGTGGCGCGATCACACTTGGCGACAGAAGCCGCCACGTTAGGATTTCGCTAACCTTGCCGGACGCAGGCTCGGCTGGAAGCAAAGCGGGGAGAATCATCGATGCGCGCGAGGAACTGGATCAAGGCCGCCTGTGTCGTCCTTTCGATGACGGCCGCGACGAGCGCCGACGCGCAACTGGCGAAGGATCTGTTCGGCAACCAGCCGCTACCCGCCGCCACCGAGGCACGCGTCTATGGCTCCTACTCCAAAGGCTGTTTTGCCGGCGGCATGGCAATCGCCAATGATGGCCCCAACTGGCAGGCGATGCGTCCGTCGCGTAACCGCCGCTGGGGTCACCCCGACATGGTGCGGCTCGTCGAGCGCCTGTCGCGCGACGCGACCGCCGATGGATGGCCGGGTCTCCTCGTCGGCGACATCTCGCAGCCGCGCGGGGGGCCGATGCTGTCGGGCCATGCCTCGCACCAGCTCGGCCTCGATGCCGACATCTGGTTCCAGCCAATGCCGCAGCGGCGACTGTCGCCGTCGGAACGCGAAAATCTCGAATTCGTCTCCATGCTGCGCGACGGCGAACTGACCGTCGACGACCGCAAATGGTCCCCTGCCCATGCCGGCATCCTGCGCCGCGCGGCGAGCTATCGCGAGGTTGAGCGTATTCTCGTCCACCCGGGGATCAAGAAGAAGCTCTGCGAGACGGTGACGGGCGATCGCTCCTGGCTCGGCAAGGTGCGCCCGTTCTGGGGCCACGATTCGCACTTCCACATCCGCATCGGTTGCCCCGCCGGTTCGCCCGGCTGCCGCCCGCAGGAAGCGATCGGCCGCGGCGACGGCTGCGATTCCTCGCTCGCCTGGTGGTTCACCGACGAGCCGTGGCGCCCGGCCACCGGCCCGCAGCAGCCACGCGCGCGCGACGTGATGCGCATGGCCGACCTGCCGCGCGAATGCTCTGCCGTCCTGCAGGCGCCCGCCCCGCAATCCGAAGCCATGGTGACCATCGGCGGTCCGGGCAGCACGATCGTCCAGACCGGCGCGCCGCCGATCGCCGCGAACGCTTACGCACCGACGCCGGAGAGCGCCATACCGGTGCCCTTCCCGCGCCCCCAGCCTTGACTTGGCCGGCCGCGTGTGACCTTCAAATAGCCTTGATTTGAACAGCGACACGCGGCAGCCGCCCTGATGATTTCTGAAATCGACGCCGCCGGCGTTTTGCAGTTCCCCGTTCTGGTCGGAGATATCGGCGGCACCAATGCCCGCTTCGCCATTCTGCCGTCGCGCGAGGCGGCCGCGATCGAATTTCCGACCGTCGCGACGGCCGACTATCCCGACATCGACGTTGCGCTCGAACGCGCCATCCTGACGCGGACCGACATCAAGCCGCGCTCTGCGGTGCTCGCCATCGCCGCGCCGGTCACCGGCGACGAGATCCGGCTGACCAATTGCCCCTGGACGGTGCGCCCCAAGATCATGATCGACCGGCTCGGTTTTCGGGAAGTCGTGATCCTCAACGATTTCGAGGCCCAGGCGCTGGCCGTCGTTGCGATCGGACCTGAGCATCTGGAAAAGATTGGCGGCGGCGACGCCGATCCGGAGGCGAGTCGCGTCGTGCTGGGTCCCGGAACCGGCCTCGGCGTCGCGGGCCTGGTGCGCGCCGGCAATGTCTGGGTACCGGTTCCCGGCGAAGGCGGCCATGTCGACATGGGCCCGCGCACCGCACGAGATTTCGCGGTGTTCCCGCATATCGAGCGCATCGAGGGCCGTATTTCGGGCGAGCAGATGCTGTGCGGGCGCGGCCTCGTCAACCTTTACCGTGCCGTCGCCGCCGCCGACGGCAAGACGGCAGATTTCGGCTCGCCGGCCGGCATCACGGCCGCTGCCCTCGCCAAGTCCGACCCCGTTGCCGAAGAAGCGCTCGACATCTTCGTTACCTGCCTTGGCCGGCTTGCCGGAGACCTCGCGCTGATCTTCATGAGCCGCGGCGGCGTCTACCTGACGGGCGGCATCGCCCAGAAGATCGTGCCGGCCCTGAAACATCCCCGCTTCCGTGCGGCATTCGAGGACAAGGCGCCGCATTCGGCCCTGATGCGCGATCTGCCCGTCTTCGTCATGACCCACCCGCTCGCCGCTCTTGCCGGCCTCGGCGCATTCGCACGCACGCCAAAGGCGTTTCATATCCGCACCACCGGGCGTCATTGGCGCGCGTCGTGAGCCGCGTGCGGCGGATTGGCGATTGCATCGCGGGTTCCAAGGGGGCATAGGCAGGCGGCCTGCGCGCAAGCGGCGGGCGACTAGACGGGATTTCGACCACTTGGCAGAGGCCCAGACCACGCAGCGCAAGGCGGAGCCCGGCGAAATCGTCGCGGTGATGCGCCGGATTCTGGCCGAGAACGGCCGCGAATACCTGCCGCAATACGCCCTCGCCACCCTGTGCCTCGTGGCCGTGGCAGCGACCACCGCGTTCAGCGCATGGATCATGCGCGACATCATCGACGAGATCTTCTATCGCGAGAATTACTCGCTCGTTCCCTATATCTGCGGCGCGATCATCGCCGCCTTCGCGATCCGCGGCATAGCCAGCTATGGCCAGGCGGTGATCCTCGCCCGGATCGGCAACAATCTGGTCGCGCGCTACCAGCGCCGGCTGTTCGACCATCTGATGCGGCTCGGCCTCGACTTCTATTCGAGCGCCCGCTCCGGCCAGCTCGCCGCTCAGATCAGCCAGAACGTCACCGGCATCCGCGACATGCTGTCGATCACGCTGACATCGATCGCGCGCGATCTCGTGTCGCTGATCGGGCTCGTCGCGGTCATGGTCATGCAGGACCCGCTCCTGTCGGTCATCGGCCTCTTGATCGGCCCGCCGCTGGTCTACGCGGTCAATTACCTCATGCGCCGGCTGCGCCGCGTCACACGTGAATCCGTCGAGGTCAATTCGCATCTTTTCGGCGCAATGCAGGAGACGGTGCAGGGCATTGCCATCGTCAAGGCCTTCACGATGGAAGAGCAGCTTTCGCGCAAGCTGGCCGAACTGGTGGCCTCGGCCGAGAACCGCGCCAACAAGATCGCGCGCGTCTCGGAGCGGCTGACGCCGATCACCGAAATGCTCGCCGGTTTCGCCATTGCCGGCGTCATCGGCTACGCCGCCTATCGTGCCTCGTCGGCCGGCCAGTCGCCCGGTTCGGTCTTCGCCTTCATCACCGCGCTTCTCCTCGCCTACGATCCCGCGCGCCGGCTTGCCCGCGTCCAGGTCAATCTGGAGCGCTCGCTGGTCAATGCGCGGATGATCTACGAACTGCTCGACCAGGAGCCGCCGCAGCGCGATGCGCCCGGAGCGAGCGACCTGGTCGTCGGCGCCGGCGGTATCGCCTTCCGGAACGTGTGCTTTTCATACGGCGCCGACAAGCGCGTGCTGGACGACGTATCCTTCGAGGCGGAGCCCGGCAGGGTCACCGCAATCGTCGGCTCGTCGGGCGCCGGCAAGTCGACCATCGTCGCGCTCGTCCAGCGCTTCTACGACGTCGATTCCGGCCGCATCGAGATCGACGGGCAGAACATAGCCCACGTCACCAAATCCTCCCTGCGCGCGCGCATCGCCTATGTCTCGCAGCATCCCTATCTCTTCGAAGGCACGATCCGCGACAACATCCGGTACGGCCGGCCCGACGCGAGCGACGAGGAGATCGAGACCGCCGCGCAGCTCGCCAATGCCGACGATTTCATCCGTGAAAGCGCCTCCGGCTACGACACGCTGGTCGGCGAGAACGGCGTCACGCTTTCGGGCGGCCAGCGCCAGCGCCTGTCGATCGCGCGCGCGATCGTGCGCAACGCGCCGATCCTGCTGCTCGACGAGGCGACCTCCGCGCTCGACAATGAATCCGAGGCGCGCGTGCAGGACGCGCTCGACACGGTGATGAAAGGGCGAACGACGATCGTCATCGCGCATCGGCTGTCGACGGTCGTCAACGCCGACAAGATCGTCGTGATGGAGGAGGGGCGCGTGGTCGAACAGGGCACGCATCGCGCGCTGATCGCCGATCCGGCCGGACTTTATGCACGCTTCCATCGCCTTCAGGGCGAGCGCAGCCTCGATCTCGTCGCCGATCAGGAACTGAAGGAGAAAAGCGCATGAGCGATATGGGTCTCGTCGTCGTCGGCGCCGCCGGCCGCATGGGCCAGGCGATCATCCGCGCCATTGCCGTCATCGATGGCGTCAAGGTGGTCGGCGCGCTCGACCGCAAGGGCGCGCCCGCCATCGGTCGCGACGCCGGCGAACTGGCTGGGGTCGGGCAGATCGGCGTTGCGATTACCGACGACCCGCTGCCGCTCTTCGCCAGCGCCGACGGCGTGATCGATTTCTCCGCGCCTGCCGCAAGCGTCGAATATGCCGGCTATGCCGCGCAGGCACGCATCGTCCATGTCATCGGCACGACGGGATGCTCGGCGCAGGACGACGCCGCGATCGAAGCGGCCGCGCGCCACGCGACGATCGTGAAGTCCGGCAATATGAGCCTCGGCGTCAATCTTCTGGCAGCCTTGGTCGAACAGGCCGCCCGCGCATTGCCTGCGGCAGATTTCGACATCGAAATCCTGGAAATGCACCACCGCCACAAGGTCGATGCACCCTCTGGCACGGCTCTCCTGCTCGGCGAGGCGGCGGCGAAAGGCCGGGCGATCGCGCTGGCCGAGAAGTCCGTGCGTGTTCGTGACGGCCATACCGGCGCGCGCGAGGCGGGAACGATCGGCTTTGCGACGCTGCGCGGCGGCTCGGTCGTTGGCGACCATTCGGTCCTGCTGGCGGGGACGGGCGAGCGCATCACGCTCTCCCACCACGCCGAGGACCGCTCCATCTTCGCACGCGGAGCCGTGCAGGCCGCGCTCTGGGCGAAGGACCGGAAGCCCGGCCTCTACGCGATGCGCGACGTCCTCGGCCTCGCCGGCTGACGAAGGGTCAACGGCTCGGTGGGCGATTCTTGCAACGACCGGCGGTTTATCCGTTGACACCATCTTCCCGCCCGCTTACATCGGCGGCGCACCTAGCCCAGGTGGCGGAATTGGTAGACGCGCACGGTTCAGGTCCGTGTTCCGCAAGGAGTGGAGGTTCGAGTCCTCTTCTGGGCACCATTTCTTCCCAGGTTCCTATGGCGACTTGGGATTGCCAGACATCACCGACAGAACTGCCGCGCCTGGGCGCTTGATCCGGCACCGCGGCCGCGACGTGTCTCGGCGAGGAACAGCAGTCTGACCGTCTGGCGAGCGATTCAGGATTGGTTGCCGATCTCTCGGCGTCGGATTCTCGATGTAGCCGCTCTTTCGTCTCCCGGCCCGCGGAGTGTCCTTCCCACGAATTTACGTTGTCCCGTGTGAGAACTGTAAGCCGCGCGGTAGCGGACATGCACCGAGCGACGCTCCGGACCCGGCTCTGACCCGAGACCTCGAACCGGACTTGCCGCCAACGACCTCGACATGGACAAGGGTAGTCCGCGTTCGGACCTATCCCTGGATCTTCAGCGCTCCAGCACAAATCGCCTAGAGCGCCAACGGTCCTGCCCTCAGCAGCCCGTCCTGTAGGTCAGCACCATCCAGCGATCCTGGCGGATCGCCGTCTGCTTCGCCCACGCTTCCTGCTCGCCGACCTTGATGCTGCACCAGGGTCCGTCCGAAGCGACGACGCATTCATCCACCTTGACGCAGGTGTTTTCGGGAACGGTGGCTGCGACCGGCGCGTCGCCGCGCGGCTGCGAGCGCAGGTTGAGCTTGACCAGGACCGTGGCCGCCACCTCCTGCTTCTCGCCGGAGGCGACCGGAGGAACGCGGTCCGCTGGCTCGGCGCAATCCGACGTGTAGCCTCGATAGATGCAGCCCTCCGACATGATCGGCGGGGTCGCGCCTTCGCGTTCCAGGATGACCGCCCGTCCGTCCGCCGTTTCGCCGGTCACGCGCGACTGGCTGCCACCAAGCCTCGCGCGAACAGTCTCCGCCGAAAAGAACGCGAGCTGGTTCTGGACGATGCCCCAGCTGTCGACCCCTGCGAGGGCGCCGCCGCAATCCTTCGCCTGGAGATCGTAGCGCTCGCCCTTCGCGGTCTGGGTCAGCGTGAGCGAACACAGGGCGTCACCGGAGCGGTAACTGCGGTCGAACGTCTGCCACTTGCCGGAGAAAGCATTAACGAAGGCCGCCTGTTGGTCCTGAGCCTGCACGCCCGCGGCCCAGCCCATCAGGACCGTTGCCGCGATCGCCGCGATCGACCGAGATCCGTGCATGTGTCCCCCCATTACCGAAGTGTGATTACTTGCGGGCGGCGCCGACCGTCAGCTGGCTCGACGCGACTTCCCGGCCACCGGCGGTAACGACCATTCTTACATCGAGCGTGTCGCCCGCTCCCATCGAGAGCCCTACGCGCGCGATATCGGCGGCCTCCCCGGCCCCGAGCCTGCTTTCGCCGCCCTGGGTGGTAGCCGTCCGGCCAGAGACCCCTTGCCGGTCAATCTTCAGGGTGGAGCTGAACGTGCCGCTGGTCAGGGCAACAACCCGCCCGACCACGGTAACCCCCTTCGAGTCCGCTTCCACCAGGATGGTAGGGATCGCGGCTTCATCTGCGGCAAGGCTTGGCATCGACGCGGCTGTCAGAACGGTCAGGACATGCGCAACGGACAGGACGGTCCGCCGAAGCATGATCAGTTGCCGACGGAGCGCTGGATGATCGTGATGGCAGCACCGTTGCTTGTGACTGCGTTGCTTGTCACCTGCGCCGCGGTCGACGCCGTCAGGCCGTCGCCGATCTGGATGTACTGCACGTTGGCCGTCCCGGTGGCGATCAGGTCGGTGGCCTTGTTGCCGTTACCGATCTGGGCCACGCCCGCGTTGATGTTGTTGCCGTTCACAGTCAGGCCGGCCTCGTTGCCGTTGCCCGTCTGCAGGATCGTTCCGACCGAGCCCGTCCCCAGCACGGTCAGCGAGGCCTGGTTGTTCAGGCCTTCCTGCCCGATGATCGCCAGGCTGCCCGTGGCGGGCGTCAGCGTTGTTCCCAGTACGAGAGCGGCATCATTGCCGTCGCCGATTTGCGAAAGCCTCGCCGTGCCGCCCGAACCGGTAATGGTGATATCTGCAGTGTTGCCCGAGCCGGCCTGGACAGCGGCCGACTGCGGCGTCGCGGTCAGACCCTCCATGCCGTCGATGAGCACGTTCTCGATGACGAGGCCGCCGACCGTGCTGCTCGTCGCAGCCGACTGGTCGACGAACAGCGTGTTGCCCAGATCCCCTGGCTCGTTCGTCTGCTCGATTACCAGAGTGTTGAAATCAGCGGAGGCAGACAGGGGCGCCATGGCAGCCGTAGCGACGACCGCTGCGACGAGAACACTGCTGTATCGCATCATGGGTTCCTTGCTGCTGAAACTCAATTCAGCAGAGCTACTACCACGAAGTCTGTCGAAGTGAAATACTGTTGCCGCTACCATTCTGCGAGAACGAGGCGATATTGCCGTTGCCGACCTGCATGACCGACGCCTGGTTGTTCTCGCCGACGATGCTGGCCAGCGCGATGTTGCTGTCACCGGTCTGGCTGAAGGCGAAGAGGTTGCCGCTTCCCACGACGGACACGGCCATCAGATTGTCCTGACCGCTCTGCATCAGCAGGCCGGGCCGCAGGCTCGTTTCCGACAGCGCGCCGGTGAACGGGCCGGACATGGACCCGCCATTGCCGTCACCGCGAATGTCGATGTCCATGCCGTTCGCCGCGGTCGCGCCGACAGCCGAGACCTGTTCGATGAACAGGCCGTTGCCGGACCCGTCCACCGTCAGCTGCAGCTGGTTCAAAGCGGTGTCCGCGCTGGCGACGAGCAGGACATTGTCCTGAGCATCCTCGGCCATGGCGAGGGAAGGCAGGGTTGCCAGGCCAGCGACCGCGCAGAGGGCAATCAGGCGCTTCATCAGGACATCTCCCGGTTGACGTGACCGGAAGATCGGACATCGGGCTTAAGATCCCGATGTGCGGACGTTTCAAATTTGAACTAGTCCGGCTCGCGAGCAGGGGTGCCGGGCGTGATGGTTACAGAACTATTGCCTGATCGTGGCCGTATTGTTCTGTCCGCTCTGATTGAGCGAGGCGAGATTGCCGTTGCCGGTCTGTAT
>JAEWET010000017.1:0-17016 GCA_023389195.1 Pseudomonadota bacterium | reverse complement strand
TCCTCGAGCCGGCCGAGATGCCGAAATCGGGCAACGGGCTCTATTTCATGGATTCCTCGTCGGCCGCGGCCGAGTGCGTGACGCTGATGGCGGCGGGCGGCTATGTGATCCACACCTTCCCGACCGGACAGGGCAATGTGATCGGCAATCCGATCGTGCCCGTCGTCAAGATCACCGCCAATCCACGGACGGTGCGCACGATGGGCGAGCATGTCGATGTCGACGTGTCGGGCATATTGCGGCGCGAGATGACGATCGACGAGGCGGGCGACGCTCTGATCGACATGATCGTGCGCACGGCGAACGGCCGCAACACGGCCGCCGAAGCGCTCGGTCACCGCGAGTTCTCGATGACGAAGCTCTATCGCAGCGCGTGACCGTCAAGCCGGCTCCGCATCATCCGGAGCCGGCTTGATGATTTTTCTTACGAAAAACGTTACGATTTATCGTTTTTTGTCAGTTCAGCTTTTGGTGTACGCCTCGATCTGATCGAAGGATGAGGAGCCGAAAGTGCCTGACGCGACCGCCAGTCTCAGTGTTTCGGTATGGCGGGGCGGGCCGGAAGCCGGCGCATTCCAGGCATTCGACGTTCCGGCCCTGAAAAACCAGACCGTGCTCGACGTCGTCGCGTGGATTCAGCGCAATGCCGAGCCGACGCTGTCCTATCGCTTCGCCTGCCGCGTCGGGATGTGCGGTTCCTGCGCGATGATGGTCAACGGCCAGCCGCGCTGGACCTGCCGCACACACGTCAGGAAGGTCGCGGAAGACGGTCGGCTGGAGATCGCGCCGCTGCGCAACCTGCCGGTGATCAAGGACCTAGCGGTCGACATGGACCCGTTCTTCGACAAATGGGTCAAGGCGGAGGGGGTATTCCACAGCTCCACGGACCGCGCGGCCGACATCGCCCCGGTCAGGCCATCCACGCCGGCGCGCGTCGCGGCCGATGCAGGGATTGAATGCATCAACTGCGCGGTGTGCTACGCGGCCTGCGACAGTGTCGCGGCCAATCCGGACTATCTGGGGCCGGCGGCGCTGAACCGTGCCTGGACGCTCCTCAACGACGCCAAGGACAGCGGACGCGCGTTAATTCTCGACGCGGTGTCGCGGCCGGGCGGGTGCACGAGCTGTCATTCGCAGGGAAGCTGCGAGCGGTTCTGCCCCAACGAGCTCAGCCCCCTGACATCGATCGCCGGACTGAAGCGCGAGGCGGCCTGGCGCTTCCTGCGGAAGGAGAGCTGAGCCACATGCTCGACATGCGTCTCTACATGCTCCAGCGGCTCTCGGCGCTCGTCATGGCACCGCTGGTCTTCGGCCATATAGCGTTGATGATCTACGCCATCGGCGGCGGCCTGTCGGCAGCCGAGGTGCTGGGACGCACGCAGGGCAGCGTCGGCTGGATGCTGTTCTACGGCACCTTCGTCGTCGCCGTCTCCATCCATGCGGCGATCGGACTGCGCGTGGTCCTCGCCGAGACGATCCGGATCGGTCGCCTGCCCCTCGCCCTGTTTTCCTGGGCCGTCTGCCTCGGACTTCTCTATATGGGGCTAAGCGCCGTCCATGCGGTGACGGCATCATGATCGTGCGGCCGCATCAGGGCCATCCGCTGTGGCTCGCCTTCATGCTCCACCGCATTTCGGGCGTGGCGCTGGCGCTGTTCCTTCCGGCGCATTTCTACGTGCTGGCACTGGCGCTGAACGAGCCGGAACGGCTCGACGGCTTCTTCCGCTGGGCGGACCAGCCGCTGGTGAAGATCGCGGAGTTCGGCCTCGTCTTCCTTTTGGCCGTCCACATCTTCGGCGGCCTGCGGCTTCTGGCGCTGGAGTTCCTGCCATGGTCGGCGCGACAGAAGACGCTGGCCGCGGCCGCCGTCGCGTTTTCGGTCTTCGTCTCCACGACATTCCTGCTGCGGGCGATCTGAGCATGGGAAGACGCCCTGCCCTTCACCGCCACGACACCGACATCCTCATCATTGGGACCGGCGGGGCCGGCATGTTCGCCGCGCTCCATGCCCAGCAAAGCGCGCCCGAAGGCACGCGGATCACGATCGCGGTCAAGGGGCTGATCGGCAAGTGCGGATGCACGCGCATGGTGCAGGGCGGCTACAACGTCGCGCTCGGCCCCGGCGATTCCGTCGAACGGCATTTCATGGACACGATCGAGGGCGGCAAGTGGCTGCCCAACCAGGAAATGGCGTGGAAGCTGTGCGAGCAGGCAGTGGTCCGCGTGCGGGAACTCGAAAACGAGATAGGCTGCTTCTTCGATCGCAATGCCGACGGAACGCTGCACCACAAGGCCTTCGCGGGGCAGACAGCCGACCGGACGGTGCACAAGGGCGACCTGACCGGCATCGAGATCATCAACCGGCTGATGGAGCAGGTGTTGGCCCGCCCGGTGGAAAAGCTTCAAGAGCACCGGGCGATCGGGCTCGTTCCGACACGCGACGGGACGGCGCTCGCCGGTGTCCTCTTCATCGACATGCGCAGCGGCGATTTCCGCTTCGTGCGCGCCAAGGCCGTGCTGATGGCAACGGGCGGCGGCCCGACCATGTATAAATATCACACCCCGTCCGGCGACAAGACGATGGACGGGCTGGCGATGGCGCTGCGCGCGGGACTGCCGCTTCGCGACATGGAGATGGTGCAGTTTCATCCGACGGGGCTGCTCGCAGGCCCCGGCACCAAGATGACCGGCACGGTTCTCGAAGAGGGCCTGCGCGGCGCGGGCGGACACCTTCTCAACACGCGCGGCGAGCGCTTCATGTATCAGTTCGACAAGCGCGGAGAGCGGGCGACGCGCGACGTCGTCAGCCGCGGCATTTACGCGGCGATGCGCCAGAGCAATGCCGGCGAGGAAGGCGCGGTCTTCATTTCGATGAGCCATCTGGGGCCCGAAAACGTGCGGCAGAAATTCAAGGGCATGGTCAAGCGCTGCGCCGACAGCGGCTTCGACCTTGCCGGCGACAAGGTCGCGGTGGTGCCGACCGCGCACTATTTCATGGGCGGCGTCGTGGTCGATGCCGATACGCGCACTGCGCTCGAAGGGCTTTATGTCGCCGGCGAGGATGCCGGCGGTGCGCACGGCTCCAACAGGCTCGGCGGCAACGGGGTCGCCAACTCCACCGTCTATGGCGGTGTCGCGGGCGATGTCATGGGCCGCGACATCCGAAATATAACAGCGCTGCGCGATCCGGACGAGACGGTGCTCGAAGCCGAGATCGAGCGCGCCATCCATCCCCTCGGCCGCAAGCCGAGCCTGATCCACCCGCTTCAGGACCGGCTGCAGGAAGCGATGTGGGACCATGTCGGCGTCATGCGCACGAAGATCGGCATGGAACGCGGCCTTGCCAAGATCGCCGACGTCTCGCAGGAACTGATGGAGGGAGGCGTCGCCGACGACAACCTCGCCTTCAATCTTACGTGGCACGACTGGCTCAACCTGCGCTCGCTTTGCGACGTCTCGGAAGTCATCACCCGGGCCGGGCTTGCCCGCGAGAATTCGCGCGGGGCGCATTATCGCGAGGATTTTCCCGAGGCGGGCGAGCTCGACAGTTCCTATTTCACGATCGCGCAGATGCGCTCGGACCAGATCGAGGTAGACCGCGAGGCCGTGCGGTTCACCATCGTGCGTCCCGGCCAGACCATACTGCCCGAAGGCGAACCGGCAACTCTCGTGGAGGCTGCAGAATGATCGCGCTGAAAACTATCGAATCGACCGCCAACGTTCTCATGGAGAAGGCGGCGATCGAGATCCCGCAGGACTATCTGGACGGGTTGAAGCACACCGCCAGCGTGGAGGATGGCGACCTTTCCTCCTTCGTGCTGCAGGCGATGCTGGAAAACTACGAGGCGGCCAAGGAGGACCGGCGCGCAATGTGCGGCGACACGGGATGCCCGCGCTGGTACGTCAAGATGGGCAACGAGGCCCGCATCGAGGGCGGCCCGGTCGCGCTGGAGGCCGCACTGCGGCGCGCAACGGCGCACTCTACCCATGCAATTCCGCTGCGGCCGAACCGGGTCCATCCACTGTGGCGCACCGACCACGACAACAATGTCGGCATTGGCGCGCCGGAGATCGAATACGGGTTCGAGCCCGACGGCGACTGGATCGATCTCATCACCGTCCACAAGGGGGGGCTGTTCGGGACCGACTACCGCATGCTCTTTCCGTCCGACGGCATCCAAGGCATCAAGCGCTTCTTCCTCGACAGCCTCGTCGCCTTCGGCAAACGAGGCCTCGCCTGCCAGCCCGCCATCATCGGCATCGGCCTCGGCGGCTCCAAGGATGCGTGCATGGTCCTGGGCAAGCGCGCAGCGTGCCTGCGCACCGTCGGCAGCCGCAACTCGGACCCACGCATCGCAGCGCTCGAGGCTGAGTTCAAGGAACTGGGCAATTCGATCGGCATGGGTGCGATGGGCTTCGTCGGCAAGTCGATGGTCGTCGATTGCAACATCGAAGTCGGATACTGCCACACCGGCGGCATGCAGATGAGCGTCCATGCCTTTTGCCTGTCGTCGCGGCGCGCCGTCGCGCGCATCCATGGCGACGGGCGGGTTGAATACCGGACCGATCCGGACTGGTTCACCGCCTATCAACGCAGGGAGACGGTCGAATGGAACGAGCCGCAAAGCCAAAGCATGTCCGCCTGAGCACGAACCCGGTCCGCGACGACCTGGAAAAGCTGTCGATCGGCGACATCGTCTATCTCGACGGCAACATCTATACGGGCCGGGAAGGCGTCTACGCGCGGGCGATCGAACAGGGCGTGCCGCTGCCGCTCGACCTGCCGGCGCAAAGCGCCGCGAACTTCCACTGTTCGCCCGCGGCCTCGGTGGAGGCGGACGGCTCCTTCAACATGGGCGCGGTGACCGCGACCGCCTCGTTCCGGTTCTCGAAATGGATCGGCGACTGGCTGCGCATCTCCGGGGCCAAGTTGATCATCGGCAAGGGCGGCATGACCTCGCATGACTATCAGGAACATTTCGTGCCGAACGGCGCGATCTATTTGACGACGGTCGGTTACGGCACGGGCGCGCTGCTCGGACGCGGGATCAAGTCGGTCAAGGGCATCTACTGGCGCGAGGAACTGGGGCTGGCGCAAGCGATGTGGCTCATCGAGGCCGAGAACATGGGGCCGTTCATCGTCGAGAGCGACCTTCAGGGCAACAGCCTGTTCGAGCGCGAGAACAAACGGATATCCGCGAACCTCGCCAAGGTTTACGAGGGCACGAAGCCGGCGGTGTTGCGCCGCTTCGGCGAGACGGACGACCGCTCGGACGAACTGATCGGCTAGTCAGAACAGCTCGCGCGCCAGGATCACGACGCCGGAAACGAAGAGCAGCACGATCAGGAGCCGGCGGAAGGCCGAATCGGTCAATCGCTGGAACACGGCGATGCCCGCCTGCGCCGCAAGCAACGTGATCGGCAGCGCGATCGCGATGTGGATCAACGTCGTGCGATCGTAAAGTCCGTTCCAGGCGAGCACGATCACCGTCAGGCCCAGCACGGCGACGTTGAATGGCTGCAGCACCGCTCGCTGCTCGGCCTTCGGCCAGGGGCGAAGCGCGCACCACATGGTTGGCAGGACGCCTGACAGGGACGCCGCGCCGCCTAGCACGCCGCCGGCAAAGCCGATTACGCTGTCGCCGACAGGCGTCGTTCTCGAAAAGACGGGCAGCGAGCGCCGGGCGATGAAGAAGCCGCCATAGAGCAGGCAGAACATGCCGACCACGATCTTGAGCACGGTCGCATCGAGCCGTGCCAGAAGCCCGACACCCAGAAACACGCCCGGCAGGGCGGGGACGAGGAAACGCATCAGCCGGGCGGGGTTGTCTGCGATCGCCTCGCGCACGATCCACAAGCCCTGAAGGCCGCTTAGGACGGACATCACCACTACGATGGCGACCGCCCGCTCCGGCGCCATGATCTGGAGCCAAAAGCCGAGAGCGAGGAGCGCCGTTCCGAAACCGGCCAGTCCGTTGATGAAGCCGCCTGCCGCGGCGCCCGCCAGAAGAACGGCAAGATATCCAATCGTCATCCCAGCGCGTCCCCCTTGAGCTTGTCAGGATCGAAAAGGCCGATCGATGCGGCCTGAAGCAGCCGCTTGTGCATTTCGGCAGCCATGCGCGGGCGCACGTGGTCGACGCGGCAGGCGACGCACAGATTGCGGTAGAGGCGCGTCGGATCGAGCGGAATGTGCTTCAACGGCAGCGGATTGACCGGCGAGACGCACGGCCGCGGGGCGATCGACACGCCCAAATTGGCAAGCACCATACCGGTGATCGATTCGAGGCTTTCCAGCTCCATTGAATCTTCCACGGCTATGTTGCGATCCTGCAGCCAGCTCTCGATCATCTCTCCCACTACGGCCTGCCGCGAGAAGCGGATGAACGGCATGGTGCGCAGGAGGTGCAGCGGATCGTCGCTCACCGTCCGGGTGGACGCGAGGAGTTCGAGCGGTTCGTTGGCGATGTCAAGCCAGGTCAAGTTGCGCGGCACGACGCGCGGGCGCGTGACGATGGCAAGGTCGATCGAGCCGCGCTCGACCTGCTGCAGCAGATTCGTCGTCAGGCCCGGCACGACATTGACCTTGATCCGGGGGAAATCGCGCTTGAGGAGCATGATCGCCAGCGGCACGAGGCCGACGAGTGTTGTCGGCGCCGCACCAAGATGGATGACCCCGCGCAACCCTTCCTCCCCCATCACCGATGGTACGAGATTGTCGTATGCGGCAACGACTTGACGCGCCTGCTCGACGAGAGCGCGGCCCAAAGGGGTCAGCTCGGGCGTACGTCGCGTCCGGTCGAAGATGCGAACCGACCATTCGTCCTCCAGCGTCTTCATCTGCTGGCTAACGGCGGCATGGGTGAGAAAGACGGCCTCGGCCGCTGCGGTGAAAGTTCCGTTTTCGGCTACGGCCAGCAAAGTACGCAGCATCCGGATCGTCACGATATCTCCTCCTATTGTAAGAAAAATCTTCGATAGCGGAAAGAATTGATTGATTTTCAATAGAAAATTTTTCTCTTACCTTTTTGAAGCTCCGCCAGCCGACGTCAAGGGCAAAGCGAATCCAGGCCTCGAAAATGGCTTGGGCCTGGGACGAAGGAAGGAGCAGCCAGCAGGTCGCACCGGCCTGCGCAGGTTTTTCGGCATTTGCCCGAAGGAGGAGAAACGGTGCTTCGACAGGCACCCGCAGGGGATGACACCTTGCATGCCTGATCGACACAGGGAGGACGAATGCAGGAGTCTACGCCTCTATTGAGCGTGCGCGACGTCACGCTCCAATACAAGACGCCGGCCCATCTGATCACGGCGACCTACCGGGTCAATTTCGATGTGCTGAAGGGTGACCGGTTCATTCTTCTGGGACCATCCGGCTGCGGCAAGTCTACCCTCCTGAAGGCGGTCGGCGGATACATGACGCCGACGGAAGGCGAGATGCGGCTCAAGGGCCAGATCATCCGCGAGCCCGGACCGGACCGGATGATGGTTTTCCAGGAATTCGACCAGCTCCTGCCCTGGCGGACTGTTCGCCAGAACGTCGCCTTCGCGCTCGAATCAGCGACGAAGATGAGCAAACGCGAATGCGACGAGCGCGCGATGCACTATATCGAGAAGGTCAACCTCGCGCGCTTCGCCGACAGCTATCCGCACATGCTGTCGGGCGGCATGAAGCAGCGCGTCGCCATCGCGCGCGGCATGGCGATGGAGCCTGACATCCTCCTGATGGACGAGCCTTTCGCGGCGCTCGATGCGCTGACGCGCCGACGCATGCAGGACGAATTGCTGCAGCTTTGGGAGGAAACGAAGTTCACGGTTCTGTTCGTCACGCACTCGATTCCCGAGGCGATCAAGATCGGCAACCGCATCCTGCTCCTGTCGCCGCATCCGGGACGGGTGAAGGCGGAACTCAACTCCACCACGGACGCCATCGAAGGCACCAAGCTCGAAAAGCGCATCCAGCACATGCTGTTTGCCGGCCAGGAAATGGAGCAAGCCCATGCCTAACGCCACGGCATCGTCCGCAGCAGTGATCGATTATCCGGCCGCGCGGCCCGAGATCCTCTATGACGAGCAGTCGGCCGATCAGATCTCGGTGGTCGAGAAGCCGCTCTCCACGCTGGAGATGATCTACAATGAGGGTTTCGTGCGCAAGGCCGTCATCCTCATCGTACTGGCGCTCGTCTGGGAGGCCTATGGGCGCTACCTCAACAACGACCTGCTCTTCCCGACCTTCACGCAGACGATGTCCTCGTTCCTGTCGAGCGTCGCGGCCTTCGAACTTCCGGCGCGCGCCTGGGCGTCCATCAAGGTCCTGCTGATCGGCTATGGCATCGGCATCGTCCTGGCGGCGCTTTTGACGGCGCTGGCGATGGCCTCGCGGATCGGCACCGACTTCCTCGAGACGATGACGTCGATGTTCAACCCGCTGCCAGCCATCGCGCTCCTGCCGCTGGCGCTGATCTGGTTCGGGCTGGGGACGGCCAGCCTCGTCTTCGTCCTCGTCCATTCGGTCACCTGGGCGATCGCGCTCAACACGCATTCGGGCTTCCTGTCAGTCTCGAAGACGCTGAAGATGGTGGGCCGGAACTACGGGCTGAGAGGTTTCCGCTTCATCATGCGCATCCTGATCCCGGCTGCCTTTCCCTCGATCCTGACGGGGCTGAAGATCGGCTGGGCTTTCGCCTGGCGAACGCTGATCGCGGCCGAGCTCGTCTTCGGCGTCAGCTCCGGCTCGGGCGGGCTCGGCTGGTTCATCTTCGAGAACAAGAACATGCTCGACATCTCGGCCGTCTTCGCCGGGCTCTTGACCGTCATCATTATCGGCCTCGTGGTCGAGAACGTGATCTTCCAGACGATCGAGCGGCGCACCATCCAGCGCTGGGGGATGCAGACCTCGTCGAGCTGAAAATCGCGGCGTCGGGCAACCGGCGCCGCTTCACCTTCAGGGCAAGGAAACAGGGCTGCACGCCGATTACCGACACGCAGTCCAAACAAGCAGGGAGAACGGCATGAAAGTGAATGTGAAACTTGCAGTGCTCGCGGCAGTGGCGCTCGGCATACTCCCCTCGGCGGCGATGGCCGAGGTGTCAACCGTCCGGCTCGCCAAGCAGTTGGGCATTTCCTACCTGCCGCTTACGGTCATGGAGGAACAGGGCCTTCTGGAGAAGCACGCGGCGGAAGCCGGGCACGAGATTACGGTCGAGTGGCTGCGCTTCACCGGCGGTTCGGGCATGAACGAGGCCCTGATTTCCGGCAATCTCGACTTCGCCTCCGGCGGTGTCGGGCCGCTCCTGACTATCTGGGGCCGCACTCAGACCAATCTCGGCGTCAAGGGCGTCGCGACGCTGAACGCCATGCCGATCCAGCTTGTCAGCATGAAGGAGGGCGTAGGTTCGATCGCGGATTTGACCGAGACTGACAAGATCGCGCTTCCGGCGGTCAAAACCTCGATCCAGGCAGTGACCCTTCAGATGGCCGCCGAGAAGGAATTCGGCGAGGGCGAACAGCACCGGCTCGATCCCTTGACCGTATCGATGGGCCACACCGACGCGCAGCTCGCGCTGATGGGAGGCGGTTCGGAAATCACCGCGCATTTCGGCTCCTCGCCGTTTCAGGAAATGGAGTTGAAGGACGAGCGCGCGACGTTGATTCTCGACAGCTACGACGTTCTGGGCGGACCGCACACCTTCAACTCAGTCTGGGCCAGCGGACGGTTCGTCGAGGCCAATCCGCAGATCACGCAGGCCTTCGTCGACGCGCTGAAAGAAAGCATGGAGTTCATCAACGCGAACCCGGAAGAAGCCGCAGCGCTCTGGATCGAGGCTGAAAGCACCAACCTTTCGCAGGAGGATGCGGTCGCGATCATCACGGCCGAGACGACCGAATGGACGACGACGCCGAAAAAGGTGCTCGACTATCTCGCCTTCATGAACCGCGTCGGGCTCGTCGAGGCGACCACCGACAACTGGCAAGACATCTACTTCCCGATGATCCACGACGAAGAGGGCAGCTAGGAGCGGCCACGAGACCACCGAAAGGGCCGGGTCATCCCCGGCCTTTTTTCTACCCCCGAACCCGAGGACGAAGCGCCCTTGCCCCGCTCAGCCCAGCCAGAGAATGGCGATCATCGCCAGGCCGGCGATCCAGGCCGTCTCGATGATGACGAGGAGCATGGCCTTCGGACCGACCTTCATGACGTCGCCTAGCATGGTCTTCACACCGAGCGCGGCAATGGCCGCGACGAGCGCCCAGCGCGATACGTCGGAGGCGAAGTCGCGCATGAAGGGGGTGATGAGGCCGAGACTGTTGACGATGACCAGAACCACGAAGGCGACGAGGAAGGCCGGCAGCCTGGGCGCAGCGCTGCCCTGTCCGCGCTGTGCAACGACGAAGGAAATGGCGAGCACGACCGGCACGAGCATGGAGACCCGCAGGAGCTTGGTCAGCGTGGCCGCATCGCCCGCCTCGGTGGAAATGCTGTACCCGGCGCCGACGACCTGAGCCACGTCGTGGATCGTCGCGCCGAGGAAGACGCCCGCCCAGATGTCGTTCCAGCCGGCGCTTTGAAGCGCGATCGGATAGGCGACCATGGCGATGGTGCTCAACGTCGTCACGGCGATGACCGTGAAGATCGTGTCGCTTTCCCGGCCTTTGGGAAGGACGGAGGCGATGGCGAGCGCGGCGGAGGCACCGCAGATGCCGACCGCGCCGCCCGTCAGGAGACCGAAGCGCGTTTCGAAACCGAAGAGGCGGGCGAGCGCCATGCCCACCGCAATGGTTGCGACGACGCCGCCGACGGCCAGCAGGATCGGCAGCAGGCCGAGGCTAGCCGCGGCCTCGACGGTGATCCGGGCGCCGAGCAACGCGACGCCCACCCGAAGGATGGTTCGCGCCGAAAAATCGATGCCCGGTCGGCAGTTCGCATCCGCCGACAGGAAGTTGAACGCCATGCCAAGCAAAAGCGCGAACAGCATGACCGGCCCGCCATAGTGGTCGGAGAGAAACGTGGCCGCCAGCGCGATTGTGGATGCGACGAGAATGCCCGGCATTAGCGATCGAGCTGCCTCGACGCGGCGGCGAACAGGCCCGTCAGGCAGGGCACGGATCAGGGGCTTGAGCATCGCGGTCTTCCGATAGGTGTGGGCCGGCGGAAGACGCATACCAAGCTCTTATATCTTATGCCAGATATCATTTATAAGAGTATTTGCAGGCATGACTTTGCCGGGGTCAGATGCTATCGGGGCAGACCGACCCGCGGCCTTGGAGATCCCTGCATGCCTGCACCAACCGAAGCTGAAGCGCTCAGCTTTCAGCCGCTCTACAAGCAGGTGCGCGACCGGCTCATCAAACGGATCGTCGATGGAGCGTGGGCCCCCGGAGCGCTCCTGCCGTCCGAAATGCAGATCGCCGCCGAGCTCGGCGTCCATCCTGGCACCGTCCGACGCGCGCTCGATGCCATGGCGAAAGACAATCTCGTCGTTCGCCGGCAGGGCCGCGGAACGTTCGTATCGACCCATGACGACGAACGGGTGATGTTCCAGTTCTTCAAGATCGTGCCCGATGCCGGCACGCGGACCTTTCCGCAGAGCACGGTCCTGTCCATCGGTGTGCACCCGGCGACGAGCGACGAACTCGAGCAGCTTGCGCGCGCTGCGGGCGAGGAGGTCGTCCGCATCCGGCGCCTGCGCTCCTTTTCCGGTGCGCCGGCGATCCACGAAACGATCACCGTGCCAAGCGCCGATTTCCCGGCCCTCGAGACGATGGAACTGCCGAACAATCTCTACGGGCTCTACGCGATGCGCTTCAACGTCACGATCGCGTCTTCGAAGGAGCGCCTGAAAGCCGTGGCGGCTGACGCGATGGACGGCGAAGCGCTGGGCATCGCGCTTGGGCATCCGCTTCTCCAGATCGACCGCGTCGCCTATGCGGTGGATAAGACGCCTGTCGAACTGCGCCGCAGCAACTGCCTGACGGAACAGCTTCACTACCGCTCCGAACTCTTCTGACAGAAGCCTTGCGGATCGATAGCCCAGGTTACGAGACGCGCAAGAATTTTCGGCGTTCCATAAGCCCTGCCATCCCTTAACGTCCGAACGCCGTCCACCAGCGTGGATGCGGCAGCAGGAGTGGAGGAGACGTGCATATGCGAGGCGCAGATCTTGTGACCGGGGCACTGGCCTCGGCAGGCGTGAAGACGATATTCTCGCTGTCAGGCAACCAGATCATGCCCGTCTACGACGCATGCCTCGATACGGGGCTGCGCATCATCCACACGCGCCACGAAGCCGCGGCGGTGTTCATGGCCGATGCCCACGCGCAACTGACCGGGACGCTCGGCGTGGCGCTCGTAACGGCGGCGCCGGGGGCCGCGAATGCGCTCGGGCCGCTTTTCAGCGCGCGTCTTTCCGAAAGTCCGGTGCTGCTTTTGACCGGGGACTCCTCGGTGGCACAGGACGGGCGCGGCGCCTTCCAGGAACTCGACCAGGTCGCTCTCACGTCACCGTTGACGAAACTTTCGCTGCGGCCGAAATCGGCAGCAGAGCTTCGCGACGCGCTGATCGAAGCTGCGCGCGTCGCGCTGTCGGGGCGTCCCGGACCGGTCCACATCGCCCTGCCCTTCGACGTGCTAGAGGCAAGTTCGGACGTCGGGATTCCCACTGCCGAGGAAATGCGGCCGGTCGCCGAAACGGTCGAGGAAGCGCAGGTCGCGAACATCGCAAAGCACGTCGCCGCCGCCGAGCGGCCGCTCATCCTCTTGGGTCCGGCTATGTCGGCAAGCCGGACCGGCGACCTCACCACACGGCTCGCCGACCATCTCGATGCGCCGGTGATCGCGATGGAAAGTCCGCGCGGTCTCAACGATCCCTCGCTGGGCGCGATCGGGCCGATCGTCGCCGATGCGGACATGATCGTCGCGCTGGGCAAGCCGGTCGACTTCACGCTCGGCTTCGGCAAGCCGGCCGCCCGGGCGCGGTGGATCGTCGTGGATGCCGAGGATGCCGAAATCGCGCGCGCGCGTTCCAATCTCGGCGAGCGCATCCTGCTGGACCTGCAAGCGACGCCCGCCAGCGTCGCCGACACCATGCTCGACCAGCCGGCGGCCAAGGACGCGCGGAGCGACTGGCGCGGGCGCGTCGACGCCGCCACACGGTGGCGCGCGCCGTTTGCGGAAACCGACCCGGCATCCGGCCGCATCACGTCAGGCGGGCTTTGCGCCGCGGTCCAGCGGAGCCTCGACAAAGCAACACGGTCGGTCGTGATCTGCGACGGAGGCGAATTCGGCCAGTGGGCGCAGGCCGGAACGCGCGGCACGCGCCGCATCGTCAACGGCCCCTCGGGCGCCATCGGCGGCGGACCCTGCTACGGCCTTGGAGCCCGGGTAGCCGATCCGGATGCGGCCATAATCGTCCTGGTGGGCGACGGCACCGTAGGCTTTCACCTCGCCGAGTTCGAGACCGCTGCCCGCGCCGGCACGCCGTTCGTCGTCGTGATCGGCAATGACGGGCTGTGGAACGCGGAGCACCAGATCCAACTGCGTCAATACGGACCCGACCGCCTCATCGGCTGCGACCTGTCGCCTGCCCGCTACGATCTCGCCGTCGCAGCGCTTGGCGGTCATGGCGAGTATGTCGAACAGGCGAGCGAACTCGACGCAGCGCTCGAACGCGCCATCGCCAGCGGCAAGGTCGCCTGCGTCAACGTCGTCATCGCAGGCCTGCCTGCCCCGAGCGGCAGCGGCCACTGAACAAGAAGGGCGCCAAGCCCCCGTCATCAATCCAAGGGAGGAATAAAAAATGTCGTTTCGAAAATTCGCGCTGGCAGCGGCGATCACTCTTTCAGGCGTAGCCGTCGCGCAGGCCGAGATGGCCGAGATCACCATCGCGCGGCAGCCCAGCCTGGGCCATCTGCCGCTGATGATCATGGAAGACCGGGGCCTGCTTCAGGAGCGGGCGGCCGAGCTCGGCATCGCCGACCTCAAGGTCAATTTCGCGACGCTTGCCGGCGGTGCGGCCATGAACGACGCGCTGCTCTCCAACAGCATCCAGTTCGCCGCCGGCGGCGTGCCTCCGCTTCTCATCCTGCGCGAGCGGACCGAAGGCCGGGCGGTCGAGGTCAAAGGCGTGTCGGCGATGAATTCCATGCCGCTGCTCCTCAACAGCAACAAGGAGGAGATCAGGTCCATCGCGGACTTCACCTCCGCCGACAAGATCGCGCTGCCGGCCGTCAAGGTGTCGATCCAGGCAATCTTGCTGCAGATGGCGGCCGAGAAGGAATTCGGCGAAGGCGAGCACGATCGGCTCGACCAGTTCACCGTAACCATGTCCCATCCCGACGGCATGGCCGCGCTGATGGCCGGGCAGGAAGTGACCGCTCACTTCACCGCTTCTCCCATCCAGGACCTTGAACTTCAGAACGAGGGCATCCACACGGTCCTGAACTCCTATGACGTGCTCGGCGGACCGGCGACGTTCAATGTCGTGTGGGCCTCCAGCAGCTTCAAGGACGAAAATCCGCTGATCTATCAAGCCTTCGTCGAGACGCTGGAGGAAGCGATCGAGATCATCAACAGCGACACGGAAGGCGCCGTCGACACCTATGTGCGCCTCGGCGGCGACGGCTCGACGCCCGAACTCGTTCGCCAGATCATCACCGATCCGCAGGTCGAATACACGACGACCCCGAACAATATCGGGACCTATCTCGACTTCATGACGCGCATCGGCACGCTGAAATCGGAGGGGACGACATGGCAGGACGTATTCTTCGAGAACGTTCACGACAAGCAGGGAACCTAAAAAAGAGCCGTCCTCATGCAGTCGGCATGAGGACGATTTTCGGGGCGGCGACCGTGCCTTCATCCAGGTCCGCGAATGCCCGCCGCCCCTCGGAAAGGGATCGTTCTGCAAACCAATCAAGTGATCCGAGTTCACCGGCCTCAATCGCTGCCAGGGTCTGCGAAAAATCACCGGGCGTGTAGCAATACGAGCCGCAGATCGTGATTTCCTGCAAGGTCAGGCGCCGAATGTCGAACCCGTCCATGCCGGGCAAAAGTCCGACATGTACGATCACCCCTCCCGGACGCACGAGCCGGGATGCTGCCGCTCTCGTCGAAGTCGCCCCCACGGCGTCGATCACCAGATCGACGTCCTCGGCGAAAACCGTCGTCAAAGGATCGAAGGTTCGCAGTCTCTCTTGCTCGGCAATAAGAGCGCGGCGACGGGCATTCGGTTCGGCGACCCACAGGCCCGCCACACCGGCGCGCCTGGCAACGAGGCCGGCGGCTATTCCGATCGCACCGCCCCCGATCACCAAGACTTTCGCGGCATCCGAAGCCTGGTCAAGTCGCTCCAGACCGATGCGGACCGCGTGCCAGGCAACAGCGATCGGCTCTACAAGCGCGGCCTTGCGAAAATCAAGCCCAGCGCTGATCGGCAGAACGTTGCGCTCTGGGATGGTCACGAACTCGGCAAATGCGCCGGGACGCGGCGGCATGGAAATGATCTGGCGGGTTGGTGACAAATGCGGCCGGCCAGCCGTCGCTGCCGGACAAGAAGGATCGACGACGAGCGGATTGATCGTCACCCGCTCACCTTCCCGTGGACCGGAGACGATCGTACCGGCGGCCTCGTGGCCAAGGACCAGGGGCGCGGGGCGGCGGCTGTCATGGCCATGATAGGCGTGCATGTCTGACCCGCAGATACCCACAGCCGCGACACGCACCAACACTTCGTCCTCCGCAGGCTGGGGAATCGCGATCTCCTGGACCGCGAGCATATTGGGTGCCGTGTAGACGAGGGCCTGCATCGTCGCGCTCATTTTGCGGTGAACCCTCCGTCGAGAAAGATCGTCTGGCCGGTGATGTAGGCCGAAGCGTCGGCTGCGAGGAAAACACAAAGCCCGTGAATGTCCTCCGGCTCTCCGTTCCGGCCGATGGCAGTCTGCCTCGCGTTCCGCTCCGCCTTTTCAGGGCTGGCGAAGACGGCTTCCGTCAGTGGCGTGCGAAAGAAGCCGGGCGCGATCGCGTTGCAGGTAATGCCGTATCCCGACCATTCCTCGGCGATCGCGCGCGTGAGCTGCACGATGCCGCCCTTGGCCGCGCCATAGGGGGCAGAGTCGGGGAAGGCACGGACCGATTGAAGCGACGCGACGTTGACGATCCTGCCCCATCCGCGATCCTTCATACCGGGCGCAAAAGCCTGCGCCAGAAGAAAAGGCGCACGCAGATGGATCGCCATATGCAGATCGAAGGCTTCGGCTGTCACATTGCCGAAAGGCTGGCGCAGATTGATGCCAGCGGCATTCACCAGGATATCGGCCGTTTGTACGGAGGCGGCAAGTGTTGATATGGACGCCGGGTCGGCGAGATCGGCGGCATGCCCCGAACCCTCGATGCCCTCAGAGGCAAGGGCACCAACCGCCTCTTCCAGACGATCTGGAGATCGGGCAACCAAGTGAACCTGCGCGCCTTGCAGCCCGAGAGCGCGCGCCATCGCGAAACCAAGACCGGAACTACCGCCGGTCACGAGCGCGCGCTTTCCGCGCAGATCGAAAAGATGCGCGAGCCGGGTCACGACGACACCATTGTGGCGGATGCCGCATGCGCTGATGAAATCGCCGCGACGATCTGGTCGCAATCGCCTGAGGTGAGGCCCAGCGGTAGGCGGATGTCGCAAAGCGTGTCCAGGATCGATTGCGTCCGTTTGGCATCGGGCGATCCTGGCAACGCGGACCAATGGCGCGGTGCGCTCGTGTACCCTTCTGCCTCGGCAATGCCAAACCATTTGACGTAGACGCCCTGCTCACGACAAGCGGCGACGAAAATCGCCATCCGATCCGCGGAAAATTCGGGCACTCGGAATTGCAGGGAGCTTTGTACGTATTCTTCGGCCGTGTCCGCCGTCAGCACCAATGGCACAGATTTGAGGTTGTGATTTAAGGAGGATCTGGGCTTCGTCGTAGTGACGAAGGAACGAAGATGAAGCCCAGATCCTCCAATGTAAAATCGCCCGCCAAGGC
>JAEWET010000014.1:0-66290 GCA_023389195.1 Pseudomonadota bacterium | reverse complement strand
ACACCGAATTCCGCGACACCGTAGTGACGCTCCTGATCGACAATTCCGGCTCCATGCGCGGCCGCCCGATCACCATCGCAGCGATCTGCGGCGACATCCTCGCCCGCACGCTTGAGCGCTGCGGCGTCAAGACGGAAATTTTAGGCTTCACCACCCGCGCCTGGAAGGGCGGCAAGTCCCGCGAAGCCTGGCTCGACGCCGGACGCCCCCCCAATCCGGGCCGCGTCAACGATATCCGCCACATCATCTATAAGGGTGCCGACGAGCCCTGGCGTCACGCCAAGCGCAATCTCGGCCTGATGATGCGCGAGGGGCTTTTGAAGGAAAACATCGACGGCGAGGCCCTGCAATGGGCCCACAAGCGCATCGTCAACCGCCCGGAAAACCGCCGCATCCTGATGGTGATCTCCGATGGCGCGCCGGTCGACGATTCCACCCAGAGCGTCAACCCCGGCAACTATCTCGAAGCCCATCTGCGCGCCGTGATCGAGGAGATCGAAACCCGCTCCCCCGTGCAACTGGTCGCCATCGGCATCGGCCACGACGTCACCCGCTACTACCGCCGCGCCGTCACGATCGTCGACGCCGAGGAACTGGCCGGCGCGATGACCGAGCAACTGGCGGGTCTCTTCGAGGAAGAAAACGCCCGGTCGTCGCGCGGGCTCAAGCGTCGGGCGGGATGATCGCGCGCCTGCTGACGGCATCGCTTGCGCTTCTGGCGCTTGCCGGCCCGATTTTTGCCGCCGAACGCTTTCCGGTGGCCCTCGAATTCCGTCCCATCGAAAAATTCCGCATCGCCGGCGCCGAAGGCTACTATGGCCGGCTGACCTTCATCGGCGGGTTCTCTATGACCGCCGACCGGCGCGAATTCGGCCAATTGTCCGGCTTCCGTTTCCTGACGCCCGGCGGCGATTTCCTCGGCGTCGCCGATCACGGCTTCTGGTTTTCCGGCACGGTCCGGCGCGACAAGGACGGCATCCCGGTCGGCCTCGGCGATTTTTCGATGCAGCAGATGGTGGATGAGGCAGGCCGCCCCATCGACGACAAGGAGCGCGTCGACGCCGAGGGCATTTCGATCCATGACGGCATCGCGACGGTCTCCTTCGAACGCCGCGCCCGCGTTTCCGAATACCGCATCGACCCGGCCGGCATGTCCGGCCCGATTCGCGACCTCGACTTCCTGATCCCGCGCGCCGAACTGCGCTACAATGCCGGCCTCGAAACCGTTGCAAGATCAGGCGCGGACGGCCCGCTGGCCGGTGCCCGCATCGTCGTCGCCGAAAAGTCGATCGACCGCCAGGGCAACATCTTCGCCGCTGTTCTGGAAGGGCCGCAAAAGGGCGTCTTCAAGGTCCGCCGCACCGACGAGTTCGACGTCACCGACGGCGTCTTCCTGCCGGACGGCGACCTGCTGCTTTTGGAGCGCCGCTTCTCCTACGCCCGCGGCGTCGCCATGCGCCTGCGCCAGATCGCGGCGCGCGACATCCGCCCCGGCGCGCTCGTCGACGGCGAAATCCTGCTCAACGCCAACATGGCCTACCACGTCGACAACATGGAAGCCCTCGACCTCTTCCGCCGCAACGACGGCCGCCTGATCGTCGCCCTCATGTCGGACGACAACCAGTCCTGGATTCAGCGCAATCTCTATCTGGAGTTTGAACTGGCGGAGGATTGAGGGGCGGTTGCCCCCTCCGTCCCTTCGGGTCACCTCCCCCGCTTCGCAGGGGCGGAGCCAACGCCGAGAACGTCCGCGACCTCTGTTCCTCCCCTGCGAAGCGGGGGAGGGGGACCGCCAAAGGCGGTGGAGGGGGCGTCTACCGCACCGCCGGCGCCGGCCGCAGCACCGACAGCAGCGCGCCATAAGGCCCGAGCATCGCGACGCCGATCCCGATCTTCACGACGAGATCGCCAAGCGCCAGCGACAGCCACAACGGCACTTCGGCGCCCAGGAATGGCACCGGAAAGCCGAGCGAGCCGTCTTCCAGCCCGAACCCCGTATCCAGCACGGCGAAGCGTGCCGCAAAGGCGAGCGAGAAGAACATCGCCGTGTCGACCAGCGAGCCGATGACCGTCGAGATCAGCGGCGCCTGCCACCAGGCGTTCCGGCGCAGGCGGTCGAAAATCGCCACGTCGAGCAGTTGCGCGACGAGGAAGGCGGAGCCCGAGGCGATGGCGATGCGCGGGGTCGCGAGCCACACCGACAAGACGATCGCGATGGCGAAGCCGACGAGCACGACCTTGCGCGCGGCGGCAGGGCCGAAGCGGCGATTGGTGAGGTCCGTGACAAGGAACGCGATCGGATAGGTGAACGCACCCCAGGTCAGAAGGTCCTGAAGGCCGAAATGCGGGAAGGGGAACTGGACGAGGATATTGGAGGCGACGACGATGGCCGACATCGCGGCCACGAAGGGCCAAACGGTAACGTTCTGGGTCTGCATTTTTTTAACCTGGGTTATGGAACCAGTCGGCGGACGCCTTCGATGAAGGAACGCCCGCCGTCGATAAGCTCAGTCGAAGAGAAATCAGGCGGTCGCCTGTTCCTGCGTCTTCTTGGCGATCTGCTTCTTGAGCAGGCGCGCGCGCTGCGAAAGATCGCTGACGCCGGCCTTCAAAAGGAAGGCGTCGAGGCCGCCGCGGTGCTCGACCGAGCGCAGCGCGTTGGCCGAAATGCGCAGGCGCACATTCTGGTTCAGCGCTTCCGACATCAGCGTCACATTGACGAGATTCGGCAGGAAGCGACGACGGGTCTTGTTGTTGGCGTGGCTGACATTGTTGCCGGTCATCACGGCCTTGCCGGTCAATTCACATGCGCGGGACATAGTCTCAAACCTTCAGTTTCTCAAAACCGGCCAACGACCCGAACCCGCACCAGATGGTCGGCGCGCGGGGTCATGTCGGGCGGCCTCATGGAAAAGTTGCCGTTCCTTAGTTGCATTTCCCGTTCCGGTCAAGCGTGCGGGGCGCGGCTGAAGGCAACATATATTCGCCGAATTCGCACGTTCAAAGGGGAATCGACGAACAGGCAGTCGGGAAGGGGCGGTCTGCCGCAGATTTCATGGAGAATTCGCATGGTCCGCACCATGTCCGCCGCCTTTTTGTCCCTTCTTGCCATTGCCGGCTCCGCCAATGCCGCGCAGACCTTCCAGACCGATTATTCGATCACGCTGATGGGCATTCCCGTCGGCAAGGCGTCCTTCACCAGCGTCATCGGCAACGAGACCTTTCGCATCGAAGGATCGCTCGCCAGCGCCGGCATGGCGCGTCTTTTCGACAGCACCCAGGGCACCACTTCAGTCTCGGGCGCCTTGTCGCAGACCGGCACCACGCCGCGCAGCTACGACCTCAACTATCGCTCCGACAAGAAGACGCAGCGCACCGCGATCCGGTTTTCGAACGGCAATGTGACGACGACCGAAAACGTGCCGCCCTCGCGCCCCCGCAGGGGCGATTGGGTCCATCTCGAGGATGGTCACCTGACCTCCGTCGTCGACCCCATCTCCTCGACGCTCGTGCGCGCCGACAGCCCGGCGGAGGTGTGCAATCGCACGATCCGAATCTATGACGGCGAGATGCGCGCCAATCTGCGCCTGTCGCCGGCAGGCTCGCCGCAAGGCGGTCAGGTCACCTGCACGGCCAGGTTCGAGCCCGTCGCCGGCTATCGCCCCAGCCGCTCCGCCTTGAAATATCTGCGCGACCGCGCCCGCATCACCATCGCCTTCGCCCCTCTCGCCGACACCGGCTTCTACGCCCCCGTCGACGCTTCCATCGGGACCCAGGTCGGCACGGTGCGGATCGTCGCGCAGACCATGCGGACGCAGTAGCGCCGCGCAGACCCCCACTCCGGCCCTTCGGGCCACCTCTCCCCCTCGAAGGGGGAGAGGAAACCCAAGCTGGAAGAGCACCATCGTTGCGGCAGCCGTTCCTCTCCCCCTTTGAGGGGGAGAGGTGGCGCGCGAAGCGCGACGGAGTGGGGGTCTGCACCGCCGCCTGAACTTTTGAGCGGGAGAGGTGGCCCAAAGGGCCGGAGTGGGGGTCTCCACCACCCCCTCAACCGACTTGTCTCCATCCCCCACCCGCGCTACGCCACCACCAAACAGGGGCACACCATGGCGCGGGCAACGGCAATCGGCTTTACGGCGGTCATCATGTGGGCGCTGCTTGCGCTCTTCACCGCCGCGTCCGGCGAGGTCCCGCCCTTCCTGCTCTCCGGACTTACCTTCACCATAGGCACCCTCGTCGGCCTCGCCATGCGCATCGCCGCGCCGCCGCGCGAACGGGTGAACATCCCGCCCATCGTCTGGCTCGTCGGCATCGGCGGGCTCTTCGGCTACCACTTCTTCTACTTCACCGCGCTGCGCAACGCGCCGGCCGTCGAGGCGAGCCTCATCGCCTATCTGTGGCCGCTGCTGATCGTGCTCGGCTCGGCGCTGATGCCCGGCGAACGCCTTGGTTGGCACCATGTCGCCGGCGCGCTGATGGGGCTCGCCGGCACGTTCCTGATCGTCACCAATGGCGGCAATCTCGCCTTCGACGCGACCTATGCGTTCGGCTATGCGATGGCCGCGATCTGCGCCGTCTTCTGGGCCGGCTATTCGCTTTTGTCGCGCCGTTTCGCGGCCGTGCCGACCTCCATGGTCACATGGTTCTGCCTCGCCACCGCGCTCCTCTCCTTCGCCTGCCATGCCGCGCTGGAAGAGACGGTCTGGCCGCAAGGGACGGGGCAATGGCTCGCCGTCCTCGGCCTCGGCCTGATGCCGGTCGGCGCGGCGTTCTACACCTGGGACCACGGCGTCAAGCACGGCAACATCCAGGTCCTGGGGGCGGCGAGCTATGCCGCGCCGCTCTTGTCGACGCTGGTGCTGATCGCCGCCGGCGCGGCCGCCGCCACCACGCACATCCTCGCCGCCTGCCTGCTGATCACGGCCGGCGCCGCACTGGCGGCGAAGAACATGTTCACCCGCCGCCGCACGGTTGAAGCGTGATGCTGCCCTTTCCCGGAGGCCTCGAAGCGCAGGCGAACGGCGCGCTCATCCTCGCGATCCTCGCCGCGATCATCTACCTCTACGCCCGCAACCTGCCGGTCTCGTGGCGGCGCAGCGTGGTCAAGACCCTCCCGCTTGCCGCGCTCGCCTGGCTGAGCTTCACCGAAGGCGGACCGTCGCTCCTCACCGCCGCTTTGGCCTTGAGTGCGCTCGGCGACCTGGCGCTCGCGCAGGAAGACGACGACCGCTTCTTCCTCGCCGGCCTCGGCGCGTTCCTCGCCGCCCACATCGCCTATGTCGCCCTGTTCGCGACCGGCAGCGCGGGACTTGCGATCCTCACCGCCGAACCGTGGCGCCTCGCAGCCGCGCTCGCAATCTGCACCTTCGGCATCGTCATGCTGGCCCGGCTCTGGCCTGCCCTCGACGCTGCAATGCGCCCGGCCGTCCTCGCCTACATGCTCGCCATCGTCGCCATGGGCGTCGCCGCCTTCACCACGCAGTCGCCTGCCGTGATGGTCGGCGCCGTGCTCTTCATCGCCTCCGACGCCATCCTCGCCACCGAACGCTTCCTGCTCGCGCCCGACGCGCCGCAGCGCACCGTGACCGGCCCGGCCATCTGGATCACCTACATCGCCGCCCAGATCGCGATCATGCTCGGTGTGCTGGTGTAGCTCGGCCGAAATCCTCCCCCGTTCACGGGGGAGGTGGCGCGAAGCGACGGAGGGGGCGCCCGCCTTACGAAACGTCCTTCCGCTTCCGTATCTCCGCAAACACCTCCGCATCGCTCGCCGTTTCCATCCCCAGCCCCTTGCGGATGGCAGGGTCATGCGGGCGCAGGAACGGGTTGGTCGACAGTTCCTCTCCGATCGTCGTCGGCAGCGTCGGCTTGCCCTGCGCGCGCAGCGCCTCGATCTTCGCCACCCGCGCCTTCAGCGCCGGGTTGGTCGGGTCGATGGTCATCGCGAAGCGGGCATTGGAGAGCGTGTATTCGTGGCCGCAATAGACCCGCGTTTCAGCGGGCAGGGCGGCCAGCTTC
Organism: Pseudomonadota bacterium; assembly: GCA_023389195.1. Taxonomy (GTDB): domain Bacteria; phylum Pseudomonadota; class Alphaproteobacteria; order Rhizobiales; family Rhizobiaceae; genus Aliihoeflea. Next base: position 60,272 of record JAEWET010000014.1, on the reverse strand, counting down.
TTCAGCGACGCGTGCATCGTCGCCGCCGACCCTTCGAACAGCCGCCCGCAGCCAAGCGCGAACAGCGTGTCGGCGGTGAACGCCACGCCGGACTTTTCGAACACGTAGGAGACATGCCCCGCCGTATGCCCGGGCGTCTCGATCACCCGCACGCGCTCCTCCCCGAAAGAGAGGTCGGAGCCTTCCTCGACCGTCTCGTCGATGCCCGGAATCTTCGCCGCTTCCGCCTTCGGCCCGACGATCTTCAGCTTGAACCGCGCCTTCAGCGCCTGGTTGGCCTCGACATGGTCGGGATGGTGATGCGTCACGAAAAGGACGCTCGGCGTCCAGCCCGTCCGCTCGATCGCCTCGAGGATCGGGCCTTCCTCCGGCGCGTCGATCAGCCCGACCGTCCCCGTCGCCTCGTCGCGGATCAGGATACCGAAATTGTCGGTGCGGCACATGAATTGCTCGACTTGCAGTCCCATGAAGATCGTTCCTTTCCTGTTGGGGGAACGATAAGGCGGCGCATTTGCAATGTCACTTCCGGCGGTTACCTTGTCGCGATGAGAAACGACATCGTCGATCTGCGCGCCTTCTATGCCACCATGCTCGGCAAGCTCGCCGAGCGGTCGATTGCCATGGGCATCTCGTCGGTCTGGGCGAATCTGAGCCGCGAGCGCCTCGTCGGCCTCGGCTATGCGCTGCCCTGGCTGGAGAGATTCGGCACCGATGCCGACCGCGTCTTCGCCTTCATGCCGGCGCAGCAGGGCTCCGTTCCATGGCCGGCCGGCAAGCCGTGCACCACCGCGCTGGTCTTCGAGGAGGAACTGCCGCTCCACGATTCCTCCGTCGACCGCATCCTCCTCGTCCACGCGCTCGAACATGCGGAAAACCCGCGCGAGATGCTGGTCGAGATGTGGCGCGTGCTGGCGCCCGGCGGCCGCCTCGTGCTCGTCGTGCCGAACCGGCGCGGCGTCTGGGCCCGCATGGAGCACACGCCCTTCGGCACCGGCCGGCCGTTCTCGAAGGGGCAGCTATCGAGCCTCCTGCGCGACGCCAACTTCACCCCCGGCCCCTGGTCCGACGCGCTGCATTTCCCGCCGATGGAACGCCGCTTCATGATGCGGCTCTATTCGTTGCTTGAACGCACCGGGCGTCGTTTCTGGCCCGTCTTCGCCGGCGTATTGGTGGTCGAAGCGCAAAAGCGCGTCTACCAAGGCCTTCCGGTCACCCAGCGCGCCTCCCGCCGCGTGTTCGTGCCGGTGCTTTCACCGCAAGGTGCGGGAGCGGCCAGGCTGCGGCGGGACGAGGGCAGGGACATCTCGGAATTCTGATACGCCAGCGCGAGGCTACCCCCACCCTCAATCCCTCCCCACAAGGGGGAGGTAGGTCGCGGGCGCTGCTGAGTTGTATTCGTCAGAGGTGCACCCGGATTGAAGGATGCGGCGCGACGTGGATGCCCTCCCTCCCCCTTGTGGGGAGGGATACAGGGTGGGGGTCTTCTTCAGTAAAAACTTGCCGTCAAAACACCGCCGCGCCCTGATCCGCCCGTCCGGCCACCTGACGGAAATTCTCGAACAATTCCCGCCCGAGCCCGAACCCGTTCCCAGATAGATCCGGCAGTTCCACCACCCGCGCCGCCAACTCCGCCGCATCCACCTCGACCTGCAGCGCGCCTGCCTCGCCGTCGACCAGCACGATGTCGCCATCCCTGATCTTGCCGATCACCCCGCCGTCTAGCGCTTCTGGCGTCACGTGGATCGCCGCCGGCACCTTGCCGGAAGCGCCCGACATGCGCCCGTCGGTGACGAGCGCGACCTTGTGGCCGCGGTCCTGCAGAACGCCGAGCACGGTCGTCAGCCGGTGAAGTTCCGGCATGCCGTTCGCCTTCGGGCCCTGGAACCGCACCACCGCGACGAAATCGCGGTCGAGTTCGCCCGCCTTGAAGGCGGCGTTGAGCGCCTCCTGGCTGGCGAATACCTTTGCCGGCGCCTCGATGACGCGGCGCTCCGGCTTGACGGCGGAGGTCTTGATGATCGCGGCGCCCAGATTGCCCTTCAGCACCTTCAGCCCGCCCGTCGGCTGGAACGCCTTGGGGAAGGGGGCCAGCACCTTGTCGTTGCCGCTGACGGCCGGCGCCGGCTCGCGCGCGACGGTGCCGTCCGCGTTCAGCTTCGCCTCGACGGCATAGGGCCGCAGCCCTTCGCCCCAGACGGTCTGCACGTCTTCATGCGCAAGGCCGGCGTCCAGAAGTTCGCGGATCAGGAAACCGAGGCCGCCTGCCGCGTGGAAATGATTCACGTCGGCAAGCCCGTTCGGATAGACGCGCGCAAGCAGCGGCACGACGTCGGAAAGCTCCGAAATATCCTGCCATGTCAGCTTGATGCCGGCCGCCGCCGCCATCGCGATCAAATGGATTGTGTGATTGGTCGATCCGCCGGTGGCGTGCAGCCCGACGACGCCGTTGACGATCGACCGCTCGTCGATCATCCGCCCGACCGGCGTGAATTCATTTCCGAGCGCCGTGATCGCCAGCGCGCGCTTCGCCGCCTCGCGCGTCAGCGCGTCGCGCAGAGGCGTGCCGGGATTGACGAAGGAGGAGCCGGGCGTGTGCAGCCCCATCATCTCCATCAGCATCTGGTTCGAGTTCGCCGTGCCGTAGAAGGTGCAGGTGCCCGGCCCGTGATAGGACTTCGATTCCGCCTCGAGGAGTTCGGCGCGTCCGACCTTGCCCTCGGCATAAAGCTGGCGGATGCGCGCCTTCTCGTCGTTGGGCAGCCCCGTCGTCATCGGCCCCGCCGGCACGAAGATTGCGGGAAGATGGCCGAAGGTGAAGGCCGCGATAGTCAGCCCCGGCACGATCTTGTCGCAGACGCCGAGATAGACCGCCGCGTCGAACATGTTGTGCGAAAGACCCACGGCCGTCGCCATCGCGATCACGTCCCGCGAAAAGAGCGAAAGCTCCATCCCCGGCTGGCCCTGCGTGACGCCGTCGCACATCGCCGGCACCCCGCCCGCCACCTGCGCGACGCCGCCGGCTTCCCGCGCCGCGTCCTTGATCAATTGCGGATAGGTCTCGAAGGGCTGATGCGCCGAAAGCATGTCGTTGTAGGAGGTGATGATGCCGAGATTGGGCACCACGTCGCCGGCCAGCGCCGCCTTGTCGGACGGCCCGCAGGCGGCAAATCCGTGGGCAAGGTTGCCGCAGGAAAGCGTCGAGCGATGCACGCCCCGCGCAATCTGCGCCTCGACGCGCTCCAGATAGGTTTCGCGCGAACCCCGCGAGCGCTCGCGGATGCGGTCCGTAACGGCGGCGACGGTCTGGTGGAGGCTCATGATCGCTCGACTTTCTATGGCGCCCAGTAGGTGACGACAGGTGTCTCGGTGGCGGCAAGAACGGCCGCGACGGGAAGCTTCTCGGCGACCGCGCGCTCCAGCACGCCCCGCTTCTGCGCCCCCTCGATATGTAGGAAAACCGCACGCGCTTTGCAGATGGCGGCAAGCGACAACGTCAACCGCGCCTCTCCCGCACTCGGCGCATGAACAGGCAGCACGAGGTTCACGATTGGCGTTTCCTCGCCCCCCTCCGGGGGGAGAGGTGGCTCGGGCATAGCCCGAGACGGAGCGGGGGGCCTCAACATCTCCGCAATGCCAATGGCATCCGGAAACAGCGAAGCCGTATGCCCATCCGTCCCCATGCCCAGCACCAGCACATCCACCGGCATCAACCCGGAAACCGCTTCACTCGCCCGCCGCGCCGCCTCTTCGACGCTCCCAGCATCGAAATACATCCCCACGAACCGCGCCTCCGCCGCCCGTCCGACCAGCAAATTCTCCCGCACCAGCCTCTCATTCGACCGCTCATGCGTCGGCGGCACGAACCGCTCATCGACCAACGTCACGATCACCTTGCCCCAATCGATCGCCGCCTTCGACAATTCCCCGAAAAACCGAACCGGCGTCGTCCCGCCCGAAACCGCCAGCACAGCCCGCCCACGCGCCGCGATCGCCTCCGCCAACCGGCCCGCGACATCCCCCGCCAGCGCCTTCGCCACCGCATCCGAATCGGCAAACTCACGCATCAAATGCTCTCGTGCCACGTCCGCCCGTCGCGCTCGATCAGCGCGATCGAGCCCGACGGTCCCCACGTCCCCGACGTATAGCCCTGCACGCCCTGCTGGTTTTCATCCCAGGCCTCGACGATCGGATCGATCCAGCGCCACGCGGCCTCGACCTCGTCGCGGCGCATGAACAGCGTCTGGTTGCCGCGCACCACGTCCATGATCAGCCGCTCGTATGCGTCCGGATTGCGCACGTCGAAGGCCTGCGCGAAGCTCATGTCGAGCGCGACGTTGCGCAGCCGCATACCGCCGGGGCCGGGGTCCTTGATCATGATGAACTGCTTGACGCCCTCGTCGGGCTGCAGCCGGATCACGAGCTGGTTGGCGACGACGTTGCCGGCGCTTTCCTCGAAGATCGAATGCGGGATCGGCTTGAATTCGATGACGATTTCCGAGACGCGCTCGGCCAGCCGCTTGCCGGTGCGCAGATAGAACGGCACGCCCGCCCAGCGCCAGTTCTCGATCTCGGCCTTGATCGCGACGAAGGTCTCCGTCTCGCTGTCATCGCCGAGTTCGTCGGCATAGGACTTGACCGCGCCGCCCGCCGAAGCGCCAGCCTTGTACTGTCCGCGCACGGTCAGCTTCGGCGAATCGCTGCCGTTGACGCGTTTGAGCGCACGCAGCACCTTCAGCTTCTCGTCGCGCACCGCATCGGCATCGAGCGCGGCGGGTGCTTCCATGGCGACGAGGCACAGAAGCTGCAGCATGTGGTTTTGCACCATGTCGCGCAGCGCGCCGGCCTTGTCATAGTAGGAAACGCGGCCTTCGAGCCCGACGGCCTCGGCAACCGTGATCTGCACATGGTCGATATGCGCCGAGTTCCAGAGTGGCTCGTAGAGCGCATTGGCAAAGCGCAGCGCCATCAGATTCTGCACCGTCTCCTTTCCGAGATAGTGATCGATGCGGAAGATTTGCTGTTCGTCGAAGACGCGGCCGATCGCGTCGTTCAGCGCCCTGGCGGACGCGAGGTCGCGCCCGATCGGCTTTTCCACGATGATCCGGCTCGCCGGCGTCACCAGGCCCGCCTTTTCGAGGTTTGCCGCGATGTCGCCGAAAAGCGCCGGCGCGACCGCCAGATAGAAGGCGCGGATGCGGTCCGTCTCGCCCATCGCATCCTTCAGCCGGTCGAAACCATCGCCCGATTTGGCATCGACATGCACATAGGCGATGCGCTTCATGAAGCGCTCGACCTGCCCGTTGTCGATATCCGCCGCCGGCACGTGCTCGGCGATCGCCTTTCGCGCAAACGCGCGGAACTCGTCGTCGGAAAGCTCGGAGCGCGAAGCGCCGAAAATGCGCGTCGGTTCCGAAAACTGCCCCGCCTTCTGCCGCTGATAGAGCGCGGGCAGAAGCTTGCGCTCGGCAAGATCGCCGGTGCCGCCGAAGACGACGAAATCGAAGGGCTCGACGGGAATGGTCGTGCTGGTCATGCGTGTGAGGCTCGCTGCTGTCGTTCCGTTTCGTATACTCTAATCGATTTAGATTGGCCAGCCCCCGCGCGAAACCTTCACGCTTTGCCCTTTTCCCATTTTGGCCTATCTGTCAGCCAAAGGCAGCACGCAGCCTGCCGCTGGTACGGGAGAAATCATGCACAAGGTCGCCATTACGGGCACGGGCATCTTCACGCCGCAAGAGACCATCACCAATGCCGAACTGGTCGCTTCGTACAACGATTACGCGACGCGGCAGAATGCGGCCCATGCCGGCGAGATCGAGGCCGGTACGCGCGCGGCGATGCCGATGTCGAGTGAGGAATTCATCGTCAAGGCGTCCGGCATCGAGGCCCGCTACGTGATGGACAAAGCGGGCATCCTCGACCCCGAAACCATGCATCCGCGCTTGCCCGAGCGCGCCGACGACGACATTTCCATCATGGCCGAGATCGCGCTCGACGCGGCGAAGAAGGCGATGGACGAGGCGGGCCTGACCGCCGCCGACATCGAGGCCGTCATCTGCGCCGCCTCAAACCACGAGCGCGCCTATCCGGCGATCGCGATCGAGGTGCAGGAAGCGCTCGGCATCAAGGGCTTCGCCTTCGACATGAACGTCGCCTGTTCGTCGGCCACCTTCGGCATCCAGGCCGCAGCCGACATGATCCGCTCCGGTTCCGCCCGCGCGATCCTCATGGTCAATCCGGAGATCACGTCGGGCCATCAGGAGTGGCGCGACCGCGACTGCCATTTCATCTTCGGCGACGTCTGCACGGCGGTCATCCTCCAGCGTCTCGACGACGCGACGTCGAAGAACGCCTACGAGATCCTGTCGACCCGCTGCCTGACCGAGTTCTCCAACAACATCCGCAATAATAACGGCTTCCTGCGCCGCACGCGTGAGGGCCACATGGAAGACCGGCGCGACATGCAGTTCCGCCAGGAAGGCCGCAAGGTCTTCAAGCAGGTCGTGCCGATGGTCGCCGAACTGATGCTCGACCACCTCGCCGACGAGGGCATCGCACCGACCGAGCTTTCGCGCCTCTGGCTGCACCAGGCCAACAGGGGCATGAACGACATGATCGGCGCCAAGGTCATGGGCCGCGAACCGACCCGCGACGAGCAGCCCAACGTCCTCCAGGAGTTCGCCAACACCTCCTCCGCCGGCTCCATCATCGCCTTCTCCCGCCACTCAGCGGACCTGCCGGCTGGCAGCCTCGGCGTCATCTGCTCGTTTGGTGCAGGGTATTCGGCGGGCAGTGTGATCGTGCGCAAGGTCGCGTAGCGGCGTCGGCCTGTTTTCTCCCATTGACCCCCACCCTGTATCCCTCCCCACAAGGGGGAGGGAGTTCGCCGACGCTGCTTCTCACCCTTGGAGGCACCACCCGGTTTCAGGAAGGTGACGCGAGGCTCACGCCCTCCCTCCCCCTTGTGGGGAGGGATAAAGGGTGGGGGTCGTCGGGCCTGCCCGACCATCAAAGACTCCTTCCAACGGTCGCGCACGAACGCAGAACCCACCCTTAGGTTCATCACGACTCGCTAAACTCCTTGTGACTGAAACCTCCGAAACTTCCCCACCAAAACCTTCGTGACTGTTCGCGACTGGGACAAAAACCCAGCCCGAAATTGAAACAGAGAAAACGAAGGGACTACGCCATGAAAACCGTTCTGATCGCCACCGCCGCCATCCTCGTCTCCGGCTCGGCATTCGCCATGCAGCAGGGCCCGGTCAACGTCGGCAACTACGACGCCAGCGTCGAAAGCCAGTTCGACTACAACACCGAATATCAGGGCCCGTTCACGTTCGGCACCCGCGACACGATGACGACCGCCTCGATCGCCGAGGAAGCCGCGATGGCGACGCCGGAAACCCGCAGCGAACTGATCTTCGAGGACAAGAGCGGCCGCTAAGCCCTCCGTCAGCGAACACTAAAAAGCCGCCCGCACGCCGGGCGGCTCTTTCACGTCAAAGTCGATCCCTCAGCGCATACCAGTTCAGCGCCAGGAACATCAGCGGCGCCCGCAGCGCCCGCCCACCCGGAAATGCCGGGATCTTCAGTTCCTCGAACAGCTTCAGCCGGTCGCGATTGCCCGCCACCGTCTCGGCGTAGAGCTTGCCCATGAAGTTCGACAGCATCACGCCGTGGCCCGAATAGCCGCCGGCCGAGATGACGTTTGGCATGACCTCTCGCACGAAGGGCTTTCGCGGCATGGTGATGCCGACATAGCCCCCCCATTGATGCGTGATCTCGACGTCCTTGAGCGCCGGATAGACCTCGGCGATCTGTCGCCGGATGTGGTCCGCGATGCCCTTCGGATCGCCCGTCGAATAGATCTCCCGTCCGCCGAAGAGCAGTCGCCCATCGGCCGACTTGCGGAAATAGCGCACCACGAAGCGCGAATCGTCGACGCTTTCGCCGCCCGGCAGCACCGGACTGTCGTCGCCGAGCGGCACGGTCGCACCGATGAACGAGCCGATCGGCATGATATGCGCCGCGCTCTTTTCCTCGAGGTTCCCGCCATAGGCATTGACGGCGATCAGCGCCTTTGCGGCCGTGATCGTACCGCGCGGCGTGGTGATCCTCACCTTGCCGCCGATGCTCTCGATCTTCGTTGCGGGGGTGTTCTCGTGAAGGCTAGCGCCCGCCGCAGCGGCCACACGCGCCGTGCCTACGACGAGTTTCAAGGGATGGATATGCCCGGTGCCGGTGTCGCTAATGCCGCCGAGATAATGCGTCGATCCCAGCCGCCGGGCAGTCTCGTCGGCATCCATATAGGTGATGTGCGGATAGCCGAAGCGCTCGGCCATCAGCGCCGGATGCGCCTGGTAATCCTTCAGATAGCGCTTCTTGTGAACCACCGACATCTGGCCGGGCCGAAAGTCGATCTCGATCCCGTTCGTCTCGGCAAATTCCAGAAGATGCGCCTTCGCCTCTTCCGCCAGATCGAACAGCGCCTTGGCCCGCGTGAAGCCAAGCTCGGCCTCATACTCTTCCGCCCAGGCCCGCTGCCCGGTCCCGAGCTGCCCGCCATTCCTCCCCGACGCGCCGTCGCCGAAGCGATGCTGGTCGATCAGGACGACATTCGTGCCCGCCTTCGCCAGATGCGCAGCGGCCGACAGCCCGGTAAAGCCACCGCCGATGATCGCCACATCGGCCGTGACGCTTCCGTCCAGCGGCGCATATTCCGGCCGCGCGCCGACCGTCGCCTCATACCAGGAGATGCCGGGGGAGATGGGGGATTGGTAGGGGGTGGGGGGCATGAGGCGCTCGTGGGAGGGAGTAGGGGAGTAGGGGAGTAGAGGGTTAGGCGCTCGAAAGCTTTCGGATTAGGAGGCGGAGCAATTTGCCGAGGCTCTCCGTTCTTTCGAGAATTCCGGCGGACGCTCCGCGCATGATCAAGCCCACGCGCTCGGCGATCAGCAGATGGGTCTCCAATTCCTTCAGCGAGCCCTGCGCGATCCGAAGAAACTGCTGATAGGCGCCGCGTGTCTCGCGCCCGTAGCCCTCGGCTATGTTGGCCGCGATCGATGATGCTGACCGACGCACCTGGCTCGTTAAACCATAGAGCTCTTCCTTCGGCCAACTCCTCGTCATGTCATACGCCTGCACGGCGAGATCCATCGCCTGCTGCCAAACGATCCAATCGCGATAGGACTTGACCGGTCCACTGTGCTGCAAATCTTCTACTCCCCTACTCCCCTACTCCCCTACTCCCCTACTCCCCTACTCCCCTACTCCCCTACACATTCAACAACAGATACTCCCGCTCCCACGGGCTGATCACTTCCATGAACGTCTCGAACTCGGCCTTCTTGATCGCGGCATAGGTCGAGATGAATTGCGTGCCGAGGATGCCCTGCAAATCGTCGTCGCCCTCGAACAGTTCGACGGCTTCGAGCAGCCCGCGCGGCAGTTCGATCTCGTCCTCGTTGACGCTCGACCCCGTCGGCGCATCGCATTTCGTCTCGCGCAATATGCCGATCAGCCCGCAGGCGAGGGAGGCGGCGAGCGCGAGATAGGGGTTGGCGTCCGAGGAGGGGATGCGGTTTTCGACGCGCCGCGAAGCCGAATCCGAGCGCGGCACGCGGAATGCAGTCGTGCGGTTGTCATAGCCCCAGCGCGTATTGACCGGCGCTGCCGATGCCTGCGTCAGCCGGCGATACGAATTGACATAGGGCGCCAGCATGACGAGCGCGCTGGGCATATGGCGCTGCAGGCCGCCGATGAAATTGTAGAACGTTTCCGTTTCCGAGCCGTCGTCGTTGGTGAAGACGTTCTTGCCCGTCTTCGTGTCGATGATCGACTGGTGGATGTGCATGGCAGAGCCCGGCTGACCCTGGATGGGCTTGGCCATGAAGGTGGCATAGGTTTCGTGCTTCAGGGCCGCTTCGCGGATCGTGCGCTTGAAGAGGAAGACCTGGTCGGCAAGTTCCACCGGATCGCCGTGCCGCAGATTGATCTCGAGCTGCCCCGCGCCTTCCTCGTGGATCAGCGTGTCGATCTCGAGGCCCTGCACCTCCGAGAAATGGTAGATGTCGTCGATCAATTCGTCGAACTCGTTGACGCCGGCGATCGAATAGCCCTGTCCGCCCGCGATCGCGCGGCCCGAGCGGCCGATCGGCGGCACCAGCGGATAGTCCGGGTCCGGGTTCTTGCGCACGAGATAGAATTCGATCTCCGGCGCGACTACCGGCTTCAGCCCGTTGCGCTCATAGGCTTCCACCACGCGGCGCAGCACGTTGCGCGGCGTGAACTCGACCATGCGCCCGTCCTGGTGAACGAGGTCGCAGATCACCTGCGCCGTCGGGTCGCTCTCCCACGGCACGACCGATAGTGTCGACAGGTCTGGCAGCAGCTTCAGATCGCCATCGTCCTCGGGATAGACGAAGCCGTTGCCGTCTTCGGGGTAGCGCCCCGAGATCGTCGTCATGAACACGGCCGAAGGCAGGGCGAGCGAGGTGTTGGACGTGAATTTCTTCGACGGCATCATCTTGCCGCGCGCCACGCCCGCCTGGTCGGGCGTGATGCACTCGATGTCCTCGATGCCGCGCCATTCGAGCCAGCCGCCCGCCTCTTTCCAGTTCTTCACGCCGCGAAGGTTCTGCATGAATTGGGGAGTGCGCGTCCGCGATGCCTTGGGGGCCGCGCGGTCTTGCTTTTTGGGGGCAGGCATCAATCACCAGAAGTCGTTGAAAGTGGCCGCATTATAGCCACCGGAGCGCCGCGATTGGAAGGGTGGTCAGCTTCGCGCCGCAGTCGCTGAAAGCCGCGCGACGAGATGCCGGATGGCGGGCTGCAGCGATTCGGGCGTGATCGGCTTTGCCACCACCGCATCCGGCGGGCCGAACTCGGCCTCTTCATCCTCGGTAAGATGCCGGCTGGCGACGAACAGGATGCCGGGTCGTCCCTTGAGCGCGCAGGCGCTGGTCAAGAGGGCATCCAGAAGATCGTCGCATTCCCGGTTGGTCGCGCCGCCGTCGAGAATAACGGTGCCGGGCAGGCGATCCCTGTACTGCGCCATCGCATCGCCGACTCCGGTGGCGAAGGCCTTCAATCCGCAGCGTTCCACGATCTTGGAGACGACGAGCGCGTTGACGCGGGCCGAGCTGACGATCTGCACGAGAGCCCCGTCGAGCCCCTGGCTCATCAGCGCCGGCGAGTAGCCTGTTCGTTCGGGAGGAAGATTATTGCCGTCCGTCCCCTGCATCCGCCACCGCCCCGTTCGAACCAACCCCCGCCGGCTACAACCGGCAACGGGGATAGTGGATCATTGAGGTTGTATGTCAACGGGTTGCGTTTAGCGTGTGTACAATTTCAGGTTACAAAATTCCGTTTGGAAAAGATTTCCTTAAACGAAAGCGGCGCGCGGACGCGTCGCCCGCGCGCAAGACTCTCAAATGAGGGTTCAGTTGCCCTTCGTCACGACGACCGGGATCAGAAGGTCACCCCAGTTGCCTTCGCCGCCATGGTGACGCGCGGAGCGCACCAGCTCGACCGAGACGCCGGCCTCGACCGCCTTCATCACCGACTGGTTGAGGCGGTGGAGGTCGTTCGCCACCATGCGGATGACCGCCTGCTGGTCTGCACTCATGGCCGACGACTGTTCCTCGGCCCGTTCCTTGACGCGTGTATTGGGTGTCATGTCCGTGTCTCCTGGGTGAGAAGGGCAGGGCGGCGATGATCCGCCGCCCGCTATTGGTTATTCGGCCGCTGGCTTGAACTGCTCGTGCTCGGTCGATTCGTGCATCGCGGTCGTGGACGACTGGCCGCCGGTGATCGCCATCGACACGGCGTCGAAATAGCCGGTGCCGACTTCGCGCTGGTGCTTGGTCGCCGTGTAACCGTTCACTTCCGCAGCGAATTCGGCTTCCTGCAGCTCCGAATAGGCCGCCATCTGGCGCTCCTTGTAGCCGCGGGCGAGCTCGAACATGCCGAAGTTCAACTGGTGGAAGCCGGCGAGCGTGATGAACTGGAACTTGTAGCCCATCGCACCGAGTTCGCGCTGGAACTTGGCGATCGTCGCGTCGTCGAGGTTCTTCTTCCAGTTGAAGGATGGCGAGCAGTTATAGGCGAGCTTCTTGCCAGGATGCGCCTTGTGCACGGCTTCGGCGAACTTCTTCGCCTGGGCGAGATCCGGCTTGCCGGTCTCCATCCAGATCAGATCGCAATGCGGCGCATAGGCGATGGCGCGCGCGATGCAGGGCTCGATGCCGTTCTTCACCTGGTAGAAGCCTTCGACCGTGCGGCCCTTGTCGTGGTCGACGAAGGGCTGGTCGCGCTCGTCGATGTCGGAGGTGAGCAGCTTGGCGGCCTCGGCATCGGTGCGCGCGACGATCAGCGTCGGCGTGCCCATGACGTCTGCGGCCAGACGCGCGGCATTCAAGTTGCGGATATGCGCGGCTGTCGGGATCAGGACCTTGCCGCCGAGGTGGCCGCACTTCTTTTCAGAAGCGAGTTGGTCCTCGAAGTGGACGCCGGCGACGCCCGCCTCGATGAAGGCCTTCATAATCTCGAACGCGTTGAGCGGCCCGCCGAAACCGGCTTCCGCATCGGCGACGATCGGCGCGAACCAGGTGTCGACGGAAAGGCAGTTGCCTTCGGACGTCTCGATCTGGTCGGCGCGCTGCAGCGTCTTGTTAATGCGCTTGGCAAGCTCCGGCGCGGCGTTGGCCGGGTAGAGCGACTGGTCGGGATACATCGACGAGGCAGTGTTGGCGTCGGCGGCGACCTGCCAGCCGGAAAGGTAGATCGCCTTCAGCCCGGCGCGAACCATCTGCATGGCCTGGTTGCCGGAAAGCGCGCCCAGCGCGTTGACGAAATCTTCCTCGTGAATGAGCTTCCACAAGCGGTTGGCGCCGTTTTCGGCCAGCGTGTGCTTGATCTGGACCGACCCGCGCAGGCGCTTCACGTCCTCGGCGGTGTAGGGGCGCTCGATGCCGTCGAAACGGCCTTCGGGGGCGGACGGGACGAGGTTGTAAAAATCGGTCATGTCGTTCTCCACTCTTGTAACTCGTTTGCCGGACCTTTCGGCTGCGGCTCTGTTTTGGATTTACATTGCGCTGCGAAAGACAACGAGGAAATTGCTCAAAAGCTGCGTTCCAATCGGGTCATGCTGTGTTGATATTGACCGACGAGGCGTGTAAATCTGTAAAAATTGTCAACTGTCGTCCTTGTAAAGGCGCTGTCAATGGCCGACCAGAAGATCTTCGCCGGACCGCGCATCCGCCGCATCCGCAACGGTAAGGGCCTGACGCAGACGGCGATGGCCGAGGCGCTCGGCATCTCGCCGTCCTATTTGAATCTCATCGAGCGCAACCAGCGTCCGCTGACGGTCCAACTGATCCTCAAGCTCGCCTCCGTCTTCAAGATCGAGCCGGACGAGTTGCAGGGCGAGGGGGCAGGCGCCGTGACGGCATTGCGCGAGGCCTTTGCCGATCCGCTGCTCGCCGGCGAACTTCCCGGCGACCAGGAACTGATCGAACTGGCGGAAGGCGCGCCCAACGCATCGGCCGCCGTCGTCAAGCTCTACCGTGCCTATCGCGAACAGGCCGAGCGCCTGTCCGACCTGTCGGATCTGCTTGCACGCGAGGGCAGGGCGACGATCTCCGCCGCCCGCCTGCCGATCGACGAGGTCCGCGAGGTGCTGGAGCGCCGCCCGAACCATTTTGCGAAGATCGAGGACGAGGCCGAAGCCTTCAACAAGCTTCTCGGCGGCGAGGAGCTTCTGCCGGCGCTGAAGGAATGGATGCGCCGCGAATACGGCATCGTCGTCAAGGTGCTGCCGGTGGCCACCATGCCGAACTGGCGCCGCCGCTACGACCGCCACTCGCAGCGCCTTTTCATTTCAGAGCGCCTGTCGCCCTTCGACCAGTTGCGCGAAGTCGCGATGGAGGCCTGCCTCATCCGCATGAACGTCGCCATCGCCGCCGAGGTGCAGGCGTTGAAGCTTTCGACCGACGAGGCCCGCCGGCTCGCCCGCTTCGAGCTCGCCCGCTACGCCGCGCACGCCCTGATGATGCCCTATCAGGCCTTCCACGCCGCCGCCGTCCGCGCCCGCTATGACATCGACGTCCTGCGCTCGCGCTTCGGCGTCTCCTTCGAGCAGGCCGCGAACCGCCTGACGATGCTCGGCCGCGCCACGCAGCCCGGCGTGCCCTTCTTCATGCTCGAGATCGATCACGCCGGAAACCGTTTCCGCCGCGCTGGAGCGCAAGGATTTCCGCAAGCCCGCTTCGGCGGCGCCTGTCCCAAGCTCGCCGTCCACGCCGCCTTCGGCCAACCCGGCCAGATCTTCGTCGAAGCGGTCGAAATGCCCGATGGCGCCGAGTTCCTGACCATCTGCCGCACGCTCGAAGGCCCGCAAGGCGCCTTCGCCGAACGCCCCCGCCGCACGGCGATCCTCATCGGCTGCGACATCGCCTTCAAGGACGACCTCGTCTACGCCTCCGCTCTCCCGGCCGAACCCCGCGCCGGCAAGCAGACGCTCGCCGCCGTCCCCATCGGCCCCGCCTGTCGCCTCTGCGAACGCACCGGCTGCCTCGCCCGCGCCGAACCCCCTGTCACGCGTCCATTGGGGTTGGACGAAATGGTGACGGGACTGAGCGCGTTCGATTTTCAGTAGGGGGGATTGAAAGGTGTATCTTCACAGGATACAAATCAGATGATCGCTTCCATCCGCGACAAACGCATTCCCGCGATCCGGGCCGGCAAGTCGGTGAAGGGTTTTCCCGCTGATCTGATGGCGCGGGCACAACGCAAGTTGGCGCAGTTGGATGCCGCGTCGTCATTGTCCGACATGAGCGTACCGCCGTCGAACAATCTGGAGCCGCTGAAGGGGGATCGCGTCGGTCAACATTCGGTGCGGATCAATGACCAGTGGCGGCTCTGCTTCGTTTGGCGGGACGGAAATGCATACGACGTTGAAATCGTCGACTATCATTGAGGCCTACGATGTCTGAGTTGAAGCCCCGTCCGGTTCATCCCGGCGAAATCCTTCGGGAAGAGTTTCTTGTCGAATACGATCTGTCGGCAGGCGCTCTGGCGAATGCCTTGCACGTTCCTCGTGACAGGATCGAGAAACTCGTTCGGGAAACGCGCGCCATCACTGCAGATACGGCGGCGCGCCTTGCGAAATATTTCGGTACGACGCCGCAGTTCTGGATGAACCTGCAGTCCAACTACGATCTTGCGCTGGTCGATGAGCGCGAGTTGTCCGAGGTCGAGCGGCGGGTCGCTTAGCACCGCTCACCGCATCCGCAGCACCACGTTCCCCGTCACCTTCCCACCCTCGACGGCCTCATGCGCGGCGACGATCTCGTTGAGCCCGTACGTCGCGCCGATCGTGTGCTTCAGCGTTCCCGCCTCCAGCATCGCGGTTAGTTCCTCGAGCCGCGCCGCGCGTTCCGGCGCCGTCAGTTCGTAGACAACGAAGACCTGCAGCGAGAGGCTCCCCCACAAAAGCGCCGGGAACGACACGGGCACGTCGCCGGCGACGTTCGAGCCGTAGCAGGCGATCTTGCCGTGCTGCGCAAGCACGCCGCCCGGCAACAGTCCCGCCGTCGACGAAAAATCCATGTCGATGATGCCGTCGGCGCCCTTGCCCCCGGTCAGTTCCTTCACCCGCGCCGCCACGTCCTCGCTGCGATAGTCGATCACTGCGTCGCATCCGGCCGAAAGCGCATGGTCGCGTCGGGCAGGCGAGGCGGTGCCGATCACCCGCGCGCCGGCGGCCTTCGCCATCTGCACCGCATAGTGGCCGACAGCCGCCGCGGCCCCGGTCACGAGCAGCGTCTTGCCCGCGATGCCGCCGTGAAGCTTCACGGCGTGGAGCGCGGTCAGGCCCGGAATGCCCATGCACGCCCCGGCGTCGAAATCGATGCTGTCCGGCAGGCGTACGGCCTGCGCGGCCGGCAGGGCGATGAACTGCGCCGCCGTGCCGAAGGGCCGCTTCCACTGTCCGTTCCAGGTCCAGACCCGCTCGCCGATCCGCGCTCGGTCGACGCCGTCGCCCACCGCCTCGACGATGCCGGCGCCGTCCGAATGCGGCACGATGCGCGGCGCGATCAGCGGCCGGACGCGCCGGCTCTTCACGTCGGATGGATTGACGCCCGAGGCCATCAATCTGACGAGGACTTCGCCTGCGGCCGGCTTCGGCATTTCCATTTCACCAACGACGAGCACATCTTTCGCCTCGCCATTCTTCTCGTACCAGCCAGCCTTCATCGTCCCGTCCTCCCGTTCGAATCTCTGCGACGCAAACTCGTTGCCAGACGCGCCAATTGCAAGAGCGCGAGCGGTGCGAACCAGATGATCGCCTCGCTCTAGTCGCGCGTCAGAAGCAGCCAGTGCACAAGAGTGAGCAAGGCCGCCGGATAGGCGAGCCGCTGCACCGCCTTCCAGCTTCGTCCCATCGCGCGCACCGCCCGGTCGTTGGAAATCGCCGCCATGACGAGAAGCGCGGCGAATGCCGCCCAGCCCGTCCACATCGACGCCCAGGCCATCCCCGCGACGATGTCGGCGAGACTGCCGATCGACAGCGTGAACACCACCATATGGATCGCCGCATAGCCGAACGCGGCAAGCCCGATCGCCCGCCGCTGGCGCAACAGCCAGCGCATCCAGGCTGTCGCGCCGAACAGCGCCTTCAGCGGCGAGATCGCCAGCGCGAGGATCAGGAGCACCGCCGCCGCCTCGCCGGTCGGGCGGATCGAAACCCGCCATGGCGCGCCGAGCACCAGCGGCGCCAGCATGGCGAGCGCGGGCAGCATGAGAAGGCTGAACAGGAAGAGGCGCGATAGGAGCAGCATGAATTGCCCCAATTAGCTGAACTGGCTGGATCACGCCATTGGCAGACCGACCGAAGTAGATGGCAGGGCCGCAAGGTTGCGGCCTCCTTTGGAAACCGAGCATGTCGCAGGTCGCGCCCGTCACCGCCGTCTCTGCCGCCGTTCCGGCGGTCTCCCCGCGCGAGGAGCGCGTGGGGCTGCTGCTCGTCTTCCTCTCCGCCCTGTTCTGGAGTTTCGGCGGCGCCATCGCGCGCTTCATCGAGGCGCCGGATTCCTGGACGGTCGTCTTCTGGCGCTCGCTCTGGGCGGCCGCCTTTCTCATCGGCTACATGGTCTGGCGCGACGGCTTTGCCGGCACGAAGGCGCTCTTTCGCCAGATGGGCTTGCCCGGCGTCGCGGTCGGCCTCTGCTTCGCCACGGCGTCGACCTCCTTCGTCGTCGCGCTCTCCTACACCACCGTCGCCAACGTGCTCCTGATGCAGGCCGGCGTGCCGCTCATCGCCGCGCTCATCGCGTTCGTCCTTTTCCGCGAGCGCGTCTCGCTGGCCACGTGGTGCGCCATTGCCGCCGTCATCATCGGCGTCGCCATCATGGTCTCGGATTCGCTCACCGGAAACGTCTCGCCCATCGGCGACGGCCTCGCGGTGCTGATCGCGCTTGTCTTCGCCTGCGCCACCGTCATCACGCGCCGCTATGCCCATGTCCGCATGACGCCGGCGACCTGCCTCGGCACGCTCATCGCCGGTTCGTTCGCCGCGACGCAGACTTCGACCTTCGCGGTGACGGCCCCCGACATGGCGTTCCTGTTCGCCTTCGGTGCGCTCAATCTTGGCCTCGGCCTTGCCTTCTTCGCCACCGGCGCGCGGCTCATCCCGGCCGCCTTCGCCGCGCTTCTCGGCACGTTCGAAACGCTGCTCGGTCCGGTCTGGGTGTGGCTCGTCCATGCCGAGGTGCCCTCGGCGCGCACCATCCTGGGCGGCACGGTCGTCTTCGCCGCGCTCCTGGTCCATATCGGGCTGGAGTTCCGCCGCCAGCGCCGCCCGCTCAAGCCTGGCGTCACCGGCGTCCAGCAGCCGAATTAGCACTCCCTGAACCAAGCTTGACTCATGCCGAGGCGAGGGGCACCCTTCGTGGATCGGCAACAGTCAGACAGGTTTATCTTGCAACCCACGGCAACGGGCATCCTCGAAACGCATCCTGAAACATCCGCGGACCATCCGACCTCCCCGCCCCAGAGCGGACAGTCAGCGTCCAAATTCGTCTCCGCGGATCACGAGCGCGAATACCGCGCCTTCATCGAGGAACATCCCGATATCGAAGCCGTCGAGTTCCTGCTGGTCGACCCGAACGGCGTCATGCGCGGCAAATGGGCGCCGGGCGATGCGCTGAAGAAGGCCTTCGAGGAAGGCGTCAATTTCCCGATGTCGCTGCACGGCCTCGACGTCTGGGGCCGCGAGGTCACCGAGACGGGGCTGCACATCGAGACCGGCGACCAGGACGGCTATTGCCGCGCCACGCGCGGCACGCTCTCCATCGTGCCATGGGCCAAGCGCAAGACCGCGCAGGTGCTGCTCCAGACCTTCACCCCCGAGGGCGAGCCCTACATGGCCGACCCGCGCCAGGTGTTGAAGAAGAAGATCGCCGAGGTCAACGCGAAGGGCTTCTTCCCCGTCGTCGCCTTCGAACTCGAATTCTACCTGCTCGACCCCGACACGGATTGGGACGACGGTATGCCGGGTCCCGTCGGCGCGACCGCCGGTCCCGACCGGCTGCGCATGTACGGGCTCGACGATCTGGCCGAACATGCCGACCTCTTCGACATGATCCGCGATGCGGCGGACGCGCAAGGTCTGCCGATCGACACGATCATCAAGGAGGCCGCGCCCGGCCAGTTCGAGGTCAATCTGAAGCACCGCGCCGATCCGCTGAAGGCGGCCGACGACGTCATCATGCTGCGCCGGATCGTGCTCGGCTGCGCCCGCGCGCATGGGCTGACGGCCACCTTCATGGCCAAGCCGTTCCTCGAATATGCCGGCAACGGCATGCACGTCCATGCGTCCATGCTGGATGCGTCGGGATCGAACATCTTCGGCGGGCCGGCAGGGCGCAAGGTGCTGGAATCGGCAGTTGCCGGCCTTTTGACCTCGATGCCGGAATCGCTCCTGATCTTCATCAACACCTGGAACGGCTTTCGCCGCATCACGCCCGGCTCATACGCGCCGACGCGGGCCGTCTGGGGCGAGAACAACCGCTCGGTCGCGCTGCGCATCCCCGTCTCGAACGACACCAACCGCCGCGTCGAACATCGCATCGCCGGCGCCGACGCCAACCCCTACCTCGTCCTCGCCGCCATCATCCAGGGCATGGTCGAGGGCATCGAGGCCAAGGCCGTTCCGCCGCCGCCCGTCGATGGCAATGCCTATGACGAGGACGGGCTGATGCTGCCCGACGACATGGACGACGCGCTGCAACTCATGGCCAGGAGCAAGTTCGCAGACCGCGCGCTCGGGCCGTTCCTCGCCAAGGTCTACCGCGATCTGAAGCGGGCGGAGATTATCGCCTTCTGGGCCGAGATCACGCCTTTGGAGCGCACCACCTATCTGTGAAGCCTTTGCGGCTTGCCGCAGTGCAAAAACAAAAATATCGTAAGCATATCCGGGCTTTCGCGAGCCCCAAGAAACCGACAGAGGAGCCATCGAATGAAGTCACGCAACATGTTGCTCGGCGCAGCCGCCTCGGCCATTGCCGCCGTCCTCGCCGGCGGGGCCGCCGCGCAGGACCGGGTCGTCAACGTCTATAACTGGTCCGACTATATCGACGATTCGCTCATCGCCGAGTTCACCGAGAAGACCGGCATCCGCGTCGTCTACGATGTGTTCGATTCCAACGAGATCCTCGAGACGCGCCTTCTGGCCGGCGGCTCGGGCTATGACGTGGTGGTGCCGACCGGCCTGTTCCTGTCGCGCCAGATCGAAGCCGGCGTGTTCCAGGAACTCGACAAGTCCAAGCTGCCGAACCTTGAGAACATGTGGGACTTCGTCGAAGGCCAGACCGAGAAATACGATCCCGGCAACGCCTATTCGATCAACTACATGTGGGGCACGGTCGGCATCGGCTACAATCCGGCCATGGTCGAGGAGCGCCTCGGCACCGCCGAAATCGATAGCTGGGACATCGCCTTCGATCCGGAAAACCTCGCCAAGCTCGCCGATTGCGGCGTCTATTTCCTCGACAGCCCGACGGACATCCTGCCGACCGTCCTGCTCTGGCTCGGCAAGGACCCGAACTCGACCGAACCGGCCGATCTCGAGGCCGCCGAAGAGGTCATGCTGGCCGTGCGCCCGCACATCCGCCGCTTCCACTCGTCCGAATACATCAATGCGCTCGCAAACGGCGACATCTGCATGGCCATCGGCTGGTCCGGCGACGTCTTCCAGGCGGCCGATCGCGCCGAGGAAGCCGCCAACGGCGTCGAAGTCGCCTATTCGGTGCCGGAAGAGGGCGCCCAGCTCTGGTTCGACCAGATGGCGATCCCCGCCGACGCGCAGAATGTCGAGGAAGCGCATGAATTCCTGAACTTCATCATGGAGCCGGAAGTCATCGCGCGGGCGACGAACTACGTCTACTTCGCCAATGGCAACGAGGCGGCGAAGGAGTTCATCGAGCCCGAGATCATCGAGGACACGGCAATCTATCCGGACGATGCGACGCTGGAGAAGATGTTCACGGTCATGCCCTACGAGCCCCGCTTCCAGCGCCTCGTCACCCGAAGCTGGACCCGCATCGTCACCGGCCAGTAAACCATCCGAGAGGCCCGGTTCATCCGGGCCTCTTCATTCCCGACCGACCCAGAGGGCCCCGAATGAAATCGCTGGGAAGCATCCGCCGCAGCTTTGCGCCCTGGACCGATCCGACCGCGAAACCGTTCATCGCCTTCGAGAACGTCACCAAGCGTTTCGGTGATTTCACGGCCGTCGACAATCTGTCGCTCGATGTCTACGAGCGCGAGTTCTTCGCGCTGCTCGGCGCATCGGGCTGCGGCAAGTCCACGCTGCTTAGAATGCTGGCCGGCTTTGAGCAGCCGACCTCGGGCCGTATCCTGCTCGACGGCCAGGACCTCGCCGGCATCCCGCCCTATCGCCGCCCCGTCAACATGATGTTCCAGTCCTACGCGCTCTTCCCGCACATGACGGTCGAGAAGAACATCGCCTATGGCCTGAAGCAGGACGGCATGGCGAAAGCCGACATCGAAACGCGCGTCGCCGAGATGCTGAAGCTGGTCAAGCTCGAGCAATTCGCCAAGCGCAAGCCGCACCAGCTCTCCGGCGGCCAGCGCCAGCGCGTCGCGCTCGCCCGCTCCGTCGCCAAGCGGCCGAAGGTGCTTCTGCTCGACGAACCGCTCGGCGCGCTCGACAAGAAACTGCGCGAGGAAACCCAGTTCGAGCTGATGGATTTGCAGCAGCAGCTCGGCCTCACCTTCATGGTCGTCACCCACGATCAGGAAGAGGCGATGACCATGGCCGACCGCATCGCCATCATGGACAAGGGCGAGGTGATGCAGGTCGCGACGCCCGCTGAAGTCTACGAGGCGCCGGCCTCCCGCTTCGTCGCCGATTTCGTCGGCTCGGTGAACATCTTCGAAGGCCGCGTCGCCGGCCGCGATGAAGGCCGCATCGAGATCGCAACCGCTGACGGCGTCACCATCCGCGCCGACGACGCGATCGCGGCAGGCGGGGGGACCGTCTGGTACGCCGTGCGCCCCGAAAAAATCCGCATCTCCTCGAGGAAACCGGAAAATCCCGCGCTCAACGCCATCGAGGGCGAGGTCTGGGACATCGGCTATCTCGGCGACATGACCGTCTACAACGTCAAGCTCGCAAACGGCCAGATCGTCCGCTCCAGCGAACTCAACCGCCACCGCACCAGCGAAGACCCACTCACCTGGAACGACCGCGCCTGGCTCACCTTCCCCGCCGACGCCGGCGTCGTGCTGACGCGGTAGGTCAAGATGGCAATGGTCGCGCTCCGTCACACCCCCCTCTGGCCTGCCGGCCGCCCTGGCCCGAGCCACGGGTCTCGGCCCGTCCTTCGGACCCCCCTCAAGGGGAGAGATCAAGCGCGTTATCCGCTGCGCCAGCATGGCGACCGATTGAGCACGCCGACGACGAGACTGATCTCCCCCCTTGAGGGGGAGATGGCCGGCAGGGCAGAGGGGGGTTCGACAGAGCGCTACGCTTCCGAGCTCGCTGAAGTCCATGAGGCCCACCCATGAACCGCCTCGTCGCCGCCATCGCGTCCCGCGTCACGATCATCGTCCCCTATCTCTGGCTTTTCGTCTTCTTCCTCGTCCCGTTCCTGATCGTCTTCAAGATTTCGCTGTCCTTCACCGCGATCTCGATGCCCCCCTACACCCCGACCTTCGACCTTTCCGAAGGATGGGCGGCCTTCACCGAAGCCCTCTCCGAACTCTCCTTCGAAAACTACCTCTGGCTCTGGGACGACGCGCTCTATTTCAACGCCTACCTTACCAGCGTCTGGATCGCGGGTGTCTCCACCTTCCTCGCGCTCCTGATCGGCTACCCGATGGCCTATGCGATGGCGCGCGCGCCCGACAGCCTGCGCCCGCTGCTTTTGATGCTCGTCATCCTGCCCTTCTGGACGTCGTTCCTGATCCGCGTCTACGCCTGGATCGGCATCCTGAAGCCTGAGGGCCTGCTCAATCAGTTCCTGCTCTGGCTCGGCATCATCGACGCGCCGCTCATCATCACCGGCACCTACACGGCGATCTATATCGGCATCGTCTATTCCTACCTGCCCTTCATGGTGCTGCCGCTCTATGCGACGCTGGAGAAGATGGACTTCTCGTTGATCGAGGCGGCGCAGGATCTCGGCTCGACGCCGGCCGGCGCGTTCTGGAAGATCACCGTGCCGCTCTCGGTGCCCGGCATCGTTGCCGGCTGCATGCTGGTCTTCATCCCGGCGGTCGGCGAATTCGTCATCCCGGACCTTCTCGGCGGCTCGCAGACGCTGATGATCGGCAAGACCTTGTGGAACGAGTTCTTTGCCAATCGCGACTGGCCGGTCGCCTCCGCCGTCGCCATCGTGCTCCTGCTCGTCCTCGTCGTGCCGATCATGTTCTTCCAGCAGGCGCAGGCGAAAGCCCAGGAGCGCGGCCGATGAACCGCCTCTCGCGCTTCAACGTCGTCTCGCTGGTGCTGGGATTCGCGTTCCTCTACATCCCGATCCTGCTTTTGGTGATCTATTCGTTCAACGCGTCCCGTCTCGTCACGGTCTGGGGCGGGTTCTCGACGCGCTGGTACGTGTCCCTGTTCCAGAACCAGCAACTGCTCGACGCCGCCTGGGTCACCTTCCGCGTCGCCTTTCTGTCGGCCTCGGTCGCGACCGTGCTCGGCACGCTCGCGGCGATCGTCCTCACGCGCTACACGCGCTTTCACGGCCGCATCCTCTTTACCGGCATGGTTTTCGCGCCGCTGGTCATGCCCGAAGTCATCACCGGCCTGTCGCTGCTCCTGCTCTTCGTCGCCATCGGCCTCGAGCGCGGCTTCATGACCATCACGCTCGCCCACATCACCTTCTCGATGTGCTTCGTCGCGGTCGTCGTGCAATCGCGCCTATTGAGCTTCGACCGCTCGCTGGAAGAAGCCGCGCAGGACCTCGGCGCGACGCCCGCGCGCACCTTCTTCACCGTCACGCTGCCGGTCATACTCCCCGCCATCGTCGCCGGCTGGATGCTCGCCTTCACCCTCTCGCTCGACGATCTGGTCATCGCCAGCTTCACCTCCGGCCCGGGCGCGACGACGTTGCCGATGCGCATCTACAGCCAGGTCCGACTCGGCGTGACGCCCGAGATCAACGCCGTCTCGACGATCCTCATCGGGGTGGTGGGCGTTGGAGTCATCCTCGCCTCGCTGGTCAACAAGCGCCGCGACGTCCAGCGCCGCCGAGACGAACAGGCCGCCGCTCAGGGGTGAGTGTGGACGGGTCCGCGCGCTACCGACCCCCACCCTTCATCCCTCCCCACAAGGGGGAGGGAGGCCATCAACAGAGCATTTCACCGTCAAGCTTGGACCGGTTTCAAGGGATGAAGCACAACGCCGACGCCCTCCCTCCCCCTTGTGGGGAGGGATAAAGGGTGGGGGTCCCCTTCAAAAGAAACCTCAAAGCTCCGGCCCATCCCGCACATCCGGCGCATTCGCCACCGGCGAGATGAACGGCTCGTCCCAGCCCCCGCCGACGAAGAATTTCGCGGCCTCGCCGGTCACCTGACCCTGGCCGTCAACCGGCGCGACCTCGCCGGAAAGCGCCAGCGCGCGGCCCGCGAGCGGCACGATGCCGGTGAGCGAGGCGCGCCGGCCTTCCATCGACACCGTC
Source organism: Pseudomonadota bacterium (assembly GCA_023389195.1). Lineage (GTDB taxonomy): Bacteria > Pseudomonadota > Alphaproteobacteria > Rhizobiales > Rhizobiaceae > Aliihoeflea. The sequence goes on along the minus strand of JAEWET010000014.1, from coordinate 36,060 downwards.
GCGGTGTCGATCCGTGCCAGTCCGCGCCCGACGGCGGCGCTGAACTGGAGGCCGCGGATCGGCAGGGCGCCCTCGGCTACGTCCGACAGCGGGAACATCCGCCCATCCGCCGACCGCGCCAGGAACGCGTTGGCGTCGATGCCGACGATGTCGCCCGGACCGAAATTGGCCGTCAGCGTGCCCTCCGAGGTCGAGATGACGGAGTTCCAGTCATTGCCCTTGCCGCGCAGGATGGCGGACAGGTTGCCGCGCGTCTGCGGCACGAAGCGCTTGGCGCCCGCCTGAAGCGTCATCGCGCCGACATCGATCTCGCTCGCCAGGAATCGCAACTCGACGGCATTGGCGCCGCCGGCCGGCTCGATCCGTATGCCCGCCTGGATCGTGCCGCCGAAGGCGGTCGCATCGGAGATGTCGAAAGCGGCATTGCCGTCCTTGAGCTGCGCCGTCGCGGCGAGCCCCGCCAGTGCGAAACTGCCGAGCTGCGCCTGCGTCGCCGAAAGCCGCAGGTCGAGATTGAGCTGGCGCGCCGCGTTCTCGTCGATCAGGTCGGCCGCTTCGTCGACGCGGTCGATCTGCGGCGTGAAGGCGGCGAGGAACGTGCCCAGATTCAACTGGTCGAAGGCGATCGAGCCGCCGATGGTCGGTGCGGCGCCGTCATTCGAAAGTTCGAGGACGCCTGTGCCCGGGCTTCCCGCAAGGTCGAGCACCGCGTCCTCGATCCGCAACCGTTCCGCGCTGCCGGTGATCCGGCCCGAAAGCTTGGCCGCGCCGATCGTCTGGCCGGCGGCGATGTCGGTGCGCGACCATTCGAGCGCGCGTCGCAGCGAGGGCGTCTCGAAGCTCGCCTCTCCGTCGAAGAAAGAATTGACCGAAAGGTTCGCCGCCCCATCGAAGCGCAGCTTGGCCGGCGCGGCGTCGAGCGAAAGGCGCATCGGCGAGGTGCCGCCGGCCATGAGCAGCAGCGGCTGCGCGCTCGCCGCCTCGACACGGATCGCTTCGCTGCGCCAGACCCCGGCGGCCGTCAGGGTCGCCGGCCGGTCGAGCGCGGGCCAGCCGATCTGTCCGGTCAGGCCCGAAAGGATCACCTGGTCCTGCCCGTCCTCGACGACCGCGATGCGTCCGTCATTGAACGTCACCTGTCCGAACGGGTCGCTCGGCAGGGCCGAAAGGTCCGGCTCGACGGCATTGGCGCCGACGACCTGGCTGGCCGTGTCGATCGCTCGGCTCATCCGTCCGCCGCCAGGCAGGGGCGGCAGGTCGAAGACCGGCGTCGCCCGCGTCAGCCGCAGCAGCGGGTGTTCGAGCGCGAGCCTGGAAAAGACGACGTCGCCGCGCAGCGCGGCCAGCGCCGAAAGGTCGATGTCGACGCGCTCGGCCTCGAGCACCGGGCGGCTGTCATGGGCGCCCCATTCATAGAGCGCGACATTGGAAAGATGGGCGGAAAAGGTCGGCCAGACATCGATGTGCGGGGCCTGGCCGAGCTGCACGCGATAGCCGCTCCAGGCCGACAATTCGTAGGCGATCCGGTCGCGCACGAGCTGGGTCGAGGCGATCCACGGCAGCGCGAGAACCAGCCCGACGCCCACGACGATGAGGGCGGCGAGCCCGATGATCGTTCGTCTGACGACCTGTCCCTGCATTCAACCTCGCCGACTGGCAGACACCCGCACGTCTGCATTGCCGCGGAGCCTATTCGATGCGAATGCCTTTTCAAGCATTTGTGGCCTTGGAAGGGCCGTTGCCAACGTATTTCTACGATGCCGCGCGTGGCTTGTCAGCCAAGCCCGCGCCGTGCTTCAAGAGCGCGACCATTTCTGGGAGGACCCGCATGACCGAAACCGCGCCGCTCTGGACCCCGAAACCGCAGGACATCGAGGCCGCGCCGATCACCGCCTTTGCGCGGCAGGCCTCGGCTGTGGCCGGCCGCGAACTCGGCGACTACGACGCGCTCCACGCCTGGTCGGTCGAGGATCGCGAGGCGTTCTGGAGCCTCGTCTGGGACTTCTGCGGCGTCAAGGGCGAGAAAGGCGCGCGCGTGCTCGAAGACGGCGACCGCATGCCCGGCGCCCGCTTCTTCCCCGATGCGAAACTGAACTTCGCCGAAAACCTTCTGTCGAAGCGCGGCGCCGACGATGCGCTCGTCTTCCGCGGCGAGGACAAGGTTTCGCGCCGCATGTCGTGGGACGAACTTCACGCGCTGGTCTCGCAACTCCAGCAGCTTTTCCGCGCGCATGGCGTAGGCGAGGGCGACCGCGTCGCGGCGATGATGCCGAACATGCCCGAAACCATCGCGGCCATGCTCGCGACCGCCTCCATCGGCGCCATCTGGTCCTCCTGCTCGCCCGATTTCGGCGAACAGGGCGTGCTCGACCGCTTCGGCCAGATCGAGCCGAAGCTCTTCATCACCGTCGACGGCTACCACTACAATGGCAAGGCGCTCGACGTATCCGGCAAGGTCGCCGCCGTCGTCGCCAAGCTGCCAAGCGCCACCCGCGCCTTCATCGTCGACTATCTCGGCAACGCGAAATCCGCCGCCGCGAAGATCGACCGCGCCGAAGCCCTGTCGGATGCGATTGCGACCATTGCGCCGAAGGCGGTCGAGTTCACCCGTCTGCCCTTCGCGCACCCGCTCTACATCCTGTTTTCGTCGGGCACGACGGGCATCCCGAAATGCATCGTCCATTCCGCCGGCGGCACGCTGCTCCAGCACGTCAAGGAACAGCGCCTCCATGCCGGGATCGGCGAGGGCGACCGCTTCTTCTACTTCACCACCTGCGGCTGGATGATGTGGAACTGGCTCGTCTCCGGCCTCGCCTCGGGCGCGACGCTCCTGCTCTATGACGGCTCCCCGTTCTATCCGGATGGCAACGTCATCTTCGATTTTGCCGAGGCCGAGAAGATGACCTTCTTCGGCACCTCGGCGAAGTTCATCGACGCGGTGAAGAAGGCGGGCCTCGAGCCGAAATCGACGCACGACCTCTCCTCCGTCCGCACCATCGCCTCGACAGGTTCCCCTCTTGCGCCCGAAAGCTTCCGCTTCGTCTATGAGAGCGTGAAGGAAGACGTCCATCTCGCCTCCATCTCCGGCGGCACCGACATCGTCTCCTGCTTCGTCCTCGGCGTGCCGACGAAGCCCGTCTGGATCGGCGAGATCCAGGGTCCCGGCCTCGGCATGGCCGTCGACGTCTGGGACGACGACGGTAAGCCGGTGCGGGGAGAAAAGGGCGAACTCGTCTGCACGAAGCCGTTCCCGGCCATGCCGATCATGTTCTGGAACGACCCCGACGGCGCGAAATACAAATCCGCCTATTTCGAGCGCTTCGACAATGTCTGGTGCCACGGCGATTTCGCCGAGTGGACTCCGCATGGCGGCATCGTCATCCACGGCCGCTCCGACGCGACGCTCAATCCGGGCGGCGTACGCATCGGCACCGCCGAAATCTACAATCAGGTCGAGCAACTGCCCGAGATCGCCGAAGCCATCTGCATCGGCCAGACCTGGGACGACGATGTGCGCGTCGTGCTCTTCGTGCGCCTCGCAGCGGGCGTGACGATGGACGAGGGACTGGAAAAGAAGATCCGCACCCAGATCCGCACCGGCGCGAGCCCCCGCCACGTCCCGGCGCGCATCGTCCCGGTCACCGACATCCCGCGCACCAAGTCCGGCAAGATCACCGAACTCGCAGTGCGCGACATCGTCCACGGCCGAACCGTCAAGAACCAGGAAGCGCTCGCCAATCCCGAAGCTCTGGATCTCTTCCGCGATCTCCCGGCCCTGCGCACCTGATCATGGTTAACTGATCCTTGTGCCAAAATTTACCGCTTCGCCAACGTCCCTAGCATTCGGTAAAAATTTCGGTTCCGCAGCAAGGTTTCGTTAACGGTTCCCGCGCCATTGTGGGTGCAACTTGAGACAAGACGCGTCCCGAAAGGCCGCGCGCCTCCCGCTTCAAGTCCCTGTGTGACACAAATTCCGTAGCGCCCCTTTTGGGGCGCTTTTTTTGTCCGCACTTGTGCCGGTTTTTCCTGAAGTGACCCCCACCCTTTATCCCTCCCCCTTGTGGGGAGGGATAAAGGGTGGGGGTCACTTCACAGGAACCCGCCGCCACCTCTCACATCATCGCTTCCCGATCCCGCGCCAGCGCCCGCGACAACAGCACCACCGGGATCAGCGACGTCACGATGATCAACAGCGCCGCCACCGCCCCATCCTCCGGCCGCCCCCGCGATGCGTTCTCGTAGACATGCGTCGCGAGCGTGTTGAAGCCGAACGGACGCAGGAGGATCGTCGCCGACAATTCCTTGATCGTGTCGACGAAGACCAGCACGGCCGCCGTCAGGATCGCGGGCCCGAGCAGCGGCAGGATCACCGCGCGTGCGCTTTGCCCGGGCGTGCGTCCGAGGCTGCGCGCCGCCTCGTCGATATTGGGCGGCAGCTTTTCCAGCCCCGAGCGGATCGACCCTTCCGCGAGCGCCAGGAACCGGATCGAGCAGACCAGCACCACCGCCGCCGCCGATCCCGTCAACAACAGCCCCGTCGAGACGCCGAACGCATCGCGCATCACCGCGTCGAGCGCATTGTCGAAGCGGGCGAGCGCGAACAGAAGGCCGAGCCCCATCACCGTTCCCGGCAGCGCGTATCCCACCATCGCGAACCGCGTCAGCCCGGTCACCAGATGCGAGCGCGCCAGCCGCGCCGCCTGGATCAGCATCAGCGCGATGAGGATGGTGATCACCGCCGTCGCCGTCGCCGTCAGGATCGAATTGGTCAGCGCGCGCATCAGCGCCGGGTCGGCGAATTGCTGCAGCCGCCGGGAGGCGTAATCGCCGAAGACGTAGAGCGGGATGCCGAAGCCGGCCGCGACCGGCAGCGCGGCGGCCAGCGTCGCAAGCGCACCCTTGATGCCGGTCAGCCTCACGCGCGGCGGCTTCGCCTTCATCTGCGTCGCGCGCATCGCATGGTAACGCTGGCGCCGCCGTGCCCATTGCTCGGCCATCAACAGCGCGAAGACGATGACGAGCATGATCATCGCGATCTGCGCCGCCCCTTCGAGGCTCCCGCGATTGAGCCAGGTGGAGAAGACGGACAGCGTCAGCGTGCGCACGCCGAGATATTCCGAGGCGCCGATGTCGTTCAGCGTCTCCATCAGCACCAGCGCCACGCCCGCCGCGATCGCCGGCCGAGAGATCGGCAGCAGGACCTTGCGAAACACCTTTCCCGGCCGTGCGCCGAGCGTACGCGCGACGTCGGCGACGTTGCGGCCCTGCATGATGAAGACGACGCGGGTCGTCAGGTACACGTAGGGAAAGAGCACGGCCGACAGCACGATCGCCGCGCCCGTCGTCGAGCGGATGTCGGGAAACCAGTAGTCGCGCGTGGTGGCAAAGCCGAACATGTCGCGGATCGCGCTCTGCACCGGCCCGGTGAAATGGAAGAACTCGCCGAACGCGTAGGCGGCGAGATAGGGCGGTACGGCAAGCGGCAGCACGAGCGCCCAGGCGAGCATCCGCCGCAGCGGAAAGTCGTAGGCGACGACGAGCCAGGCCGTAGTCACGCCGATCGTAGCCGTGCCGAGAGCCACCAACGTCATCAGCCACAGCGTGGTCGTCGCCGCGCGCGGCAGCACGAAATTGACCAGATGCGGCCAGTCCTCGCCAGTCCCCGAAAGCGCGATGCCGGCGAGCGTCAGCACCGGCAGCAGCACGATCGCGGCAACGACGGCGCTCAAGCCGATTGCCAGCGGATGCCGCTGCCGCCGCGCGCGCGGCGCGGCAGGCGGGATGGCGGCGGTCCTGTCGATCAGAAGCTGGTCGGTCACGAAGCGCTCATCGGAAAAACGGCAAGGGCCGATCCGCTGCCGGACCGGCCCGATGCCCAAAAATCTAGCGTTTGACCTTAGCTGCTCGGGCCATCGTCGAGGCCAACGCGATCCACCATTTCAGAGGCCGCTCGACGGTTTGCGGCGATGTCGGTCAGCGGCAGCGTGTCGGCGTTGAGCTCGCCGAAGGACTGCACGTCCGCGCTCGCCTCGACGCCTTCCTTGACCGGATATTCGTAGACCTCGGCCGCGTAGATTTCCTGCGCCGTGTCGGAGGCGAGGAAGCGCATCAGCTCGACGGCCTCGTCCTTGTTCGGCGCGTTCTTGGCGAGCGCCATGCCGGACACGTTGACGTGCGTGCCCGAATCCTCGTCGATGGTCGGGAAGATCACGCGGATGGCGTTCGCCCAGTCCTTCTGCTCCGGCTCTTCCTCATTGTTCATCATGAGGCCGACATAATAGGTGTTGCCGAGCGCGAGGTCGCATTCGCCGGCCATGATGTTCTGGGCCTGGTTGCGGTCGCCGCCATCGGGCGCGCGCGACAGGTTTTCCTTCAGGCCCTTCATCCACTCCTCGGTCTTTTCCTCGCCCCAATGGGCGATCAGCGAGGCGAAGAGCGCGATGTTGTAGTCGTGCTGGCCCGAGCGGATGCAGATCTTGCCCTTCCACTTCGGGTCGGCGAGGTCGGCATAGGAGATCGCCTCGTCCGCGACGCGGTCCTTCGAGGCCCAGATCACGCGGCCGCGGCGGGTGACGCCGAACCAGTGGCCTTCCGCGTCGCGATATTCGGCGGGAATGTTTGCGTCGATTGTCTCGTCGGTGAGCGCCTGCGTCACGCCCTTGTCCTTCGCCGCCTGCAGGCGGGCGATGTCGACGGTGAGGATGACGTCGGCCGGCGAGTTCGTGCCTTCCGCCGCGATGCGGTCCTCAAGCCCCTTGTCGAGGAACAGCACCTCGGTCGCGATGCCGGTCTCTTCGGTGAAGGCGTCGAGCACCGGCTTGATCAGGTCGGGCTGGCGATAGGAATAGATGTTGACGGTTTCCTGCGCGAGCGCCAACGGCGCTGCAAGCATGGTTCCGGCCAGGGCGGCGGCTGCGAAGGCAGCTTGGCGCGGCAGCATCGACTTGAGATTCATTTGGGTTGTCCTCCGAACAAAGGATTGCTGAGCGCATGGCTCACGGCCAGCGCGTCAGTGGCCAGTAATTGTTAAATCGGAGCGGAGTAGTCAAGTTATTTTGCGTGAGCGATCAATAGCTTGGAATGGTTCTAAACTATCCTCAGTCGGCCAGCACCCGGGTCGGCGGAAAGTCGATCTCGACCAGCGTGCCTTCGCCCGGCTTGGAACTGATCGCGAAACGCGCCCGGTTGGCCTCCACCATCGCCTTGGTCAGCGGCAGGCCGAGCCCGGTTCCCTCGCGGTGGCTGCGCTTCAGCGCATTGACGCGCTTGAACGGCTTCAGCGCCTGGTCGATCTCGGACGCGTTCATGCCGATGCCGGTGTCGCGCACGCGGATGGCGATGCCGCCATCGGGTTCCAGCGCCGTCGACAGGATCACCTGACCGCCCGCCGGTGTATAGCGCACGGCGTTGGACAGAAGATTGAGCGCGATCTGCTTGACCGAGCGCAGATCGGCCACGACGTCCGGCAGGCGCGAGGCGAATGAGGAGCGGATGATCACGCGCTCGCGGTTCGCCTGCGGCTGCATCATGGCGACCGCCTCACCGAGCACCTCGTTCAGCGACACCGCCTCGTAGTTCATCTCCTGCTCGCCCGCCTCGATCTTGGAGATGTCGAGGAGGTCATTGACGAGGTCGAGCACATGATTGCCCGAGCGGCTGATGTCGCGCAGATAGTCGCGGTAGCGCTCGGTGCCGATCGGCCCGAAGCTCTCATTGATGATGAGTTCGGAAAACCCGATGATCGCATTCAGCGGCGTGCGGATCTCGTGGCTGATGCGGGCGAGGAATTCGCTCTTTTGCGACGACGTGCGCTCGGCCTCGGCGCGCGCCTGCGTCAGTTCCTCTTCGGCGCGCTTCCAGTGGGTGATGTCGCGCAGCACCGCGCAATAGCCGCCATCCTGCGGCAGACGGCCGATGGTCATGAATAGCGGAATGAACCCGCCTTCCGCCTCGCGCCCGATCACCTCGCGCCCGTCATTCATCACCGATGCCACGCCCTTGCGCGCTATCCGCTCGACATAGTCCTGCGCAGTGCGCTGGCTTTCGATGGCGAAGAGTTCGCGGAAGGGCCGGCCCTCGATCGCACCCGAATCGAAGCCGAACAGCGCCTCGGCCGGTTGCGAGATCGAACGCACGGCGAAATCGTTGTCGATCAGGATCACGCCGTCGGTCGCCGTGTCGACGATCGTCTGGAATTCGGCGAGCCGCGCGCGCAACTCCTCGCCATCGTCGAGATCGTCCGCAGCCGGTGCCTGCACCGGCTCGGCCTGCGGCTGCGGCAGCAGCGTCAGCATCAGGGCCTTGGCACCATGCCAGGGGATCGAGTGCAGATGCGCCCTGACCGGCAGTTCGCTGCCATCCGCGCGCTTCAGCGACAGAATGCCGTCTTCCCCGTCGTCGCAATCCTCGAACAGTGCGTCGAGCCCGCCGGCCTCGGCGAATGCGTCGAGCGACAAAAAGCCCGTCAGGTCGAAAAAGGCGTGGTTCGCCAGATGCAGCACCTCGCCCGAATGGATCAGCGTCGCCACCGGCAAATGGTCGATCAGCCGGTCCTCGACGCCATCGTCAGTTTCCGCGCGCGGCGCGAAGGCCGACGGCAAAAAGTGGATGCTGGCCGGCGCGGGCCGCTCGTCCTTCGCCTCGGCAGCGGGCTCATCGGCCGGCTTCGCGTCCGTCAGCCGCACGACATTGTCGGCCGCGTCGATTTCGGTTTCGGACGCTTCGGCCTCGGCAAACCGCGCGCGCTCCTGCGCCTGCCGCTCCGCCTCAGCCATCGCATCGACGGGCGCCTCCGTCTCCTCGTCGCCGATCTCCTTCTTCAGCTTCGTGCCGATTTCCTGGAACGTCTGCCGGTCGCCGGGCGAAAGCGTCTTGCCGTTCGTCCCCGGGCGCACATCGTCGAGCCGCACCACCTTGTCGCTTGCCCGCCGCCCGAAATCCGGCAGGCCCGCCAGTACCGGCGTCTCGCCCTGAAACGGATCGTCGGGGTCGATGGGCTGCGGCTGCTTCGGGCTCATCAGCGCGAGGCCGAGTTCGTCCGGGTCTGCGACGGCATCGGCCATGCGCGCGACGCCGAAGCCGCGAAACCCCTCGAACATGCGCTCGCGGTCGTAGACGGGCAGGGCAGCCAGATCGACCGGCACCTTCAGCGCGTGGCCTTCGACCGGCCACAGCACGGTGCGTCCCGACCAGGTGTCGCGCCGGTCGAGCAGCGCGGCGATCTCGTCATTGAGATCGAAGCCGAACACCGTCGCAACGTCGCGGAACGAGCGCCCGATCACGTCGGCCGCATTGCCACCTACCGCGTCGATGAATTCGGACGAGACCTGCGCGAACCGCCCGCTCGCATCGGTGCGCCAGACGAAGCGGATCGGCTGCGTCGGCAGGACGCGCGGCTCGTCCGGCGCTTGCGGAACGGGCGCGGGGGCGGGGGCCGCATCTGCCTCGTCGACGGCCGAGGCGACCTTTGCCATCACGATCTCTTCCGGCTCCGCCTCAGCGGCGACCTGCGCCGACACCGCCGGCAGTTCCGCCTCAGGTGAGGCCGCAGCCGGTTCATCGTCCTCGTCGGCATCGACCTCGTTCGAGGTCAAGAGAAGATGAAGCGCCGGCTCGTCGGTGAGCCGCGCAAAGCCGACGGGCAGCGTGCCGCCCTCGACCGTCACGAGCTTCTTCACCAGCCGGTCATGCTCGCGCGACACGTCCTGGACCAACGTCCAAAGCGCCGTGCGGCCGAGGCCGAGTTGATCGAAGCCCGAGGTCGCCGCGGCCACCGCGCCTTCGGCGTCGACGAGCGCTGCGGCATATCCTGCGTTCTCGATGCCCGATATCGCCGCCTTCATGCGCGCTTCGCCGCGCAGGCTCGCCGGGATCGCGAGCAGAATCGCCAGTTCGCCGCGCGGCAGCCGGATCTGCGCCGCCTGAAAGGTGGTCACGCGGCTTGCCATGCCTTGCGCAAGGCGCAGCGAGACCGTGCGCTCCGCACCGATCCGCGGATAGCCTGAAAGGGATGCGATCTGCCGCATGGCCTGCACCGAAAGCCCGGCCGGGCTGTCCATCGCGCTCTCGATGTCGCCGATGCCGAAAAACGCCGAGCCCGGGCCGTTCGCCCAGAGCACCCGCTCGAGATCGGGCGAAAGAAGCACGAGCGCGTCGCCGCGCGCGAACCGGTCGCGCACGCCGCCGAGTACGGCGATGTCGATGAAGGAGTAGGTCGCGGCCGTCATCGGTTTCCTGTGCTCGCGGGGTTTGCACCCCGCCGGGGCTTCCTTACGGGGTTCGCACTCCGCTCGGACTTCAATGCGGGATTCGTCCCACTTAACCCTTCGTTAATAAAAGCGGATCGCGCCGTCGTCCACAATCGGCGGGCTCGCACGCCCGTTCGATTGGCGAAATGGTTAATCCGCGGGCAGTTTTCTACCGCAACGCACGCGTCGATATTGCATTGCACAAAAATTCACTGTATAAGACCCGGAACAAACCAGCGGCCTCGACGCGACGGACCATGGCCGCACCAACCTGAAAAGGGACATGGCATGACCAAGACTGCTGCAAAGACCGCAGAGGCGATGGAAGCCGCTGCATTCGACGCCTCCAAGGCGACCGACCAGTTCCGCGCCTTCGCCGAGAACGGCATGGAACAGTCCAAGCAGGCCTACGACAAGCTGCGCTCGAACGCCGAATATGCCCAGAAGTCGATGGAATCGACCTTTGAGACCGCCAAGGTGGCCGGCACCGAAATGTCGAAGAAGTCGCTCACCGCGATGCGCACCAATACCGAACTGGGCTTTGCCCATCTCGAGGCGCTGATGCAGGCGAAGTCGATTTCCGAGGTCGTGGAATTGCAGACGGCCTTCGTGCGCAAGTCGATGGAACTCGCCATGGAACAGGCCCGCGACTTCCAGGCTGCCTCCACCAAGGCGACCGAAGAGGTCATGAAGCCGATGAAAGACGCTTTCGAGAAGTCCGTGAAGGAACTCGAAGCCGCCTGACGCATTATTAAGCCAAGTTCCCCTGCTGACGGAAACCTCCTCCCTTCCGCAGCCGGGCACCGGAGCCGCCACCTCCTCCCGGCGGCATCCGGAACATGGAAAGGCCGGGTTCCTCCCCCCGGCCTTTTTCCTTTTTTAGGGGATGCCCGATCCCGCATCGCGCAGCTTCCCTTCCGACAGGCATTTTTGCGCATTCGCCCCGCATTCGCGCTTGAAATCGGGCCTGAATGACCGTAATAGCCTGCCCAGCCAGTTGGTCATGCGCCAATTGGATGTGCGGTTGTAGCTCAGTTGGTTAGAGCGCCGGATTGTGGATCCGGAGGTCGCTGGTTCGACCCCAGCCAACCGTACCATTCTTTTACTAAGCCAAATCAAAAGCTTATGCCATCGAGCCGCCCCCTTGTTAGGGCCGCTATGTCGCGCTCATGTTGCATGTGGCTGCCGTTGGATTTCAACGGTTTACCGTGAAGCACGGCAATTCCGTGCGACATGAACGCGACATGAAACCTATTCCGCCGGGTCCATACCCAGCGCCCGTTCGTTGATCCTGATCAGCCTGCCGGCGAGCGCCAGCAGGCCGAGGAGGATGAAGTGACGAAGGCGGATCATGAAGCGCTCCCTTCGTCAAGTTTGGTCCCGCGACGCAGACCCACAGCAATCATGGCCAAGCCGAATTCTGGGTCATAGGTGTAGCAGTCAATTTCGGGGTGCACGACGCGCATTGCCAAAGCAAGTTCCCGTACATGAAAACGGATAGCTGCAATTGCTGGGTCCGTATCGAGTTCCACTGGCTCCATTAACGCGTCGATGAACCGACGCATCTGCGCCGAGCGCTTGACCGTGCGGCTCATGCCGATCCTCCCAGCTCTTCGATCCGTGCCTTGCGATACGCCGCCTGCGCGCCCGGAGCGTCGAAGTTGCGGAGGAAGCGCAGGATCGGCTGAAGCTTGAACCGCACCTCGTCGATCAGAACAAGCATGTCGTGCGTGTCATGCGCATTGAGCGTCCGACCATCTTCGAGGGAAATCCCCGCGATGGTGAGCAACGCCAGCGCTGCGTCCAGATCGTCCTCCGGCTCTTGGTTGGAATAGGGAAGGGGAGCGAGAATGTTCATTTGGCCTCCTCCGACCGGTGGGCTTTGAACTGGGCTTCGATGTCGTCTTGCAGCTTGATGCAGGCGTCGGTGACCATCGCCACGATGCCCTGCGACCGATCCAGGCTATGGACGTCGCTGGTCCTGAGATTTTCCCGCTGGATTTCGTGCAACAGATCAGCGACCGTGAGCGACATCTGAAGGTTGAAGGCGAACGCCTGGACGTCATCCAGATCAACTGAGGTTGCCATGGTCAGCGCCCCCGTTCCGTCTGGACGATGGCCGAGAAACGCGCGCCACCAGGAAGGTTGTCGACCGCGCGGCCGATCCACAACTCGGTAGCCGTTGGGTCGATTTCCTTCGCGGCCTTCGCGAACTCCTTCGCGTGGTGCTTGAGGCGCATTTCGGCATCCTCTGCGCGCCAAGGTTGGTTCAGCATGAAGAACGGTTCGCCCAACTTGCTGGACGGCACCTGTGCGATAAACGTGTGCGGGTGGCCGGCGAGATCGTGCCATTCAGCCACAGCTTCGGCCAGTTGACGCATCAGGCTTTCGACGCGCTCGCAGATCGGTGCCGCAGAGATTTCAGTCAAGACTTCAGCGGTCACCCGCGTGGTGTCGGTCGTGGACATGCGTTGTCTCCGTTGGCTCGAATGCCGGATCAGGGTTGATTTGTGATCCGTTAGGGATTATTTAATCTCTATATCAGATCAATGCAATACCTAATCCGAATTTTCTGACACCAAGGGGATCAAATTGCATGATGAGGGCAGATCAGCTGCGGGCGGGGCGGGCACTCTTGCGATGGTCACAGCAGCAATTGGCAGATAAAGCCGGCGTCTCTGTCCCGACCATTAAGCGCTTGGAAGCCATGGACGGGGAACTGGAAGGCCACACGAACACCATCAAATCGCTGCGCACCGCCCTAGAGAGCGGCGGCGTGATGCTCGTCGAGTCCAACGGAAACGGACCAGGCGTCCGCCTTCGGGAAAAGCCATGACTGAGAACACGCCGCGTGGCCGCATGTCGCCCAAGCGGCGGCATCACATCTTTTCGGAGAACTGCACTGGCCACAACGTCGCGCCGTGCTGCATCTGCAGCCAGCCGGTCCACCGGCACAACGACGCATGGATCATCGAGCACAAGCGCGCGCTCGGATTGTTAGGACGCGACGTGAACGCGAACTGTGCCCCCGCCCATGTGGCCTGCGCCAGTGAGAAGACGCACAAGCAGGACTTGCCGGCCATCAGGAAGGCGAAGCGCCAGGCCGAGGCGGGGAGCGTGCGCGCCACGACCGAACGGTGTGGCCATGATGGCCATACCTTCAAGCGCCCGGCTGGCGCAAAGTACGATTGGAAGCTACGACGGTACATTAGTGCGGAGATGGCTTGCGCACTGCGGCCCAGCGCGGCAGCATCGCCGGATGCAAACGGATGACGAGACCCCTAACGTCTTCACACCCCTGACGCTTGCAAAGCGCTGGGAATGCTCGCCCAAACACGTTCGCAACCTGATCAACAAGGGCCAACTCCCTAGTTTCAAGTTGGGAGGCAAGCTCTTTCGGATAAGGACCGCCGACGTACTAGCCTATGAAGACGCCCAACGCGTTGCAGTGACGAGGCCCCCAGGCCATGACGATTTCTGACGATGAACCGATGACGCTTGCTGAGGCATGCGAAACCATATTTCGCGGTCACATCAAGCCGGCGACGCTGCGCGCCGAAGCCGCGCGCGGGCGATTGGTGATTGAGCGGATCGGCCGGCGGGACTTCGTCACGTTGAGAGCCATTAATGCAATGCGCGAAAAGTGCCGTCTTTCGACCTCGGATGAGTTTGACCCAGACAGGCCCGATCCACAGCGGGTGAAAGCAGCCAGCGCCGCAGCATACGCTTCAGCGCGCGACCTCCGAGCGAGAAGTGACAGGATCAAATGACCAGGAGACTGGCCATCTCCGCTCGACAGGTCACCGCGATATGCCAAGGCGCGGCTAAGGCGGGGTTCATTCCTGAGATTGTCATCGATGGCGTCACGGTCCGCTTGCTCCCCGAGCATTTGGTTCGACAGGATAGGGCCAAGGAGATGGACCACGATGACGACATCGTCCTCTGACCCGTACGCGTATCCGCCACGCGGAATGCGCCGACCAGAGGCAGCGCGCTATATCGGCGTCAGCATCACTAAGTTCGATCAGATGGTCAGCGATGGACGGATGCCGAAGCCGAAGCGCATCGAGAGCATCGTCGTTTGGGATCGCGTGCATCTCGACGCCGCATTCACCGATCTGCCAAATCAACCGGAAAACATGATCGACGAAATCTTGCGGCGAGGCCATAAATCGAACGGTTGAGCCCTCTCACTGCAACCTCAAACCCCTTTCGGCATTGAGTCGCGTTCGATGGGAGGGCAAGGCCATGGATGAAGGGCGCTTCGATCAGCCCGTCCGCGTCTTCGTCGAGAAGCGTGGCAACATCGCCGACACCGTTACGAACACGGTCCAGGCGGCGGACATCCTGCTGCACCGTTGGCCTGGCGATCCCGGCGCCCGAAAGCATCTCGCCGCGCGCAAGGCGTGCATCGCGGTTCTGGAGGGGCTTAAAGAGGCGCGGGCCGCTCGGCTTGCCTTCGAAGCCGCCGCTGCAGAGGCCAACATCCTGGCTCCCCACCAGACGTTCATTCCGACCAGCGAAGGCCCCAAGCTTTGGAACAAGCGCACGCGGAAGCTGAAACGCGCTCAATGAGCTTCGGCGACGTAAATGGCGGAGGCACCTGCAACCTCTTGAACTGAGGAATTTCCGCACTCAAATATTTTTCGGTCCGCCGGGTGATGGCGGCCTATTGGTTGAAAACGCTCAACAAATGAGAGGATACGATGGAGAGCCGAGCCTTCGCGAAACCGATCTATCTGAAGGATGGAACGCTCGTGCGGGAAATCACCAACGTCGAGGAAGCAATCGATTTCCTCACGGAATGGCCTGAGAACAAGCGAGATATCCTGCACGACGCAACGATGCGCACGTGCGTTATGGCGCATGACGGGTTGAAGCCGGTCAAGGTCGCGCGCGATGCGCTGCGAGCCTTCGCCGTCAAGAAGGACATTCTGGAGAAGGAGCCTGCGGTCAAACCCTGGATGCTCAAGCTCAGTTCGGGCGGCCGCGCTCACGCCTGAACTCTTCGCAATCCAAGCTGCATAGGAGGATGACATGCTTGCGAAGCCTTTTGAGAAGCCCGTCCGCGTATGGGTTGGACTTGGCTTTCCCCGACAACTCAACAATGTCGCTGACGCCTACCAGATGCTCATTGGGTGGTGCGGCAACAGCCCCGAACAGAAGGCAGCCATTCGAGCCTGCAAGGCTGCGCTTGCGGGCGATGTAGATGCTGAGACTGCTCGTGGCGTTTTTCTGGCATTTGCGAAAAAGAAGGACATCCTCGTGGAGGATGGAATGATGCCGCCGTTTGCAAGTAAGGGGCGCGACACTCACGCTTGAGCCTTTACCGACACTCAAAAGGTCGGGCGCCCCCGCCCGGCCTTTCTTGGCTCATGGACCTGACGATAGGACAGCAGTCCTTTCCGGATTGACTCTCCGGATCGACGAGAACATTCTAGGAACATCACAAATCGAGATTGATGCCGCGCCGGCGCACCCCGCGCCGCGATCGATCTCCTATTGCCCGGAGGTTCCCATGCCGCGCCATGCCCCTATTGTCGAACCCAACGATGTCGACTGGATGATCATCGAGCATGGCGGCGACATACGCGCGGCGCTGGAGGTGTCAATGACCGAGATCGAGCGGCTGCGGCACGAACTGGCATTGGCGAGCCTGGCGGTCAGCTCGGGCTTTACCCGCGGTTGGCAGCCAACGATCGCGACCGATGGTAATACGCAAGGGTGAGCTCCGACTGTCGCACGTCAAACGGGACTGGCCGATCTGCATTGTTGTGCCCCGAGACCTATGGGGACCGTTGATCCCTTGGATGGCCAGGCACACCGCCCTTCGCGGACAGGGCTCTATCGACGACAATGGGGAACAGCTTGTGGTGCTCTACCTGCGTGATCCGCTGATCGCCGACAGCATCATCAGATTTTGCGACGGGTGGCGGTTCGACCCTAAACATTTCAAGCCGGGGACGAGCAAGCGCGTCATATGCCGGCCGGTCGAGCAAACCCTCCACGTCGGGCCGGACGTGTCGAGATCGCAAAGACGGCCATTCTGGCCGCCGCCACGGGCGGTCCGGAACATTTGATACTTCTGCCAATTAGCAATCTGACACTGCCGGGAAATCAGTGTCACATTGGTCCAGTCGAGCATCAGGACCAAGAGCGGTCAGGTCCGAAGCCCCTTGCTCCCTGACCGCTCATCCCTGACAACATTGCGATCGACTGCCGCCAATACGCGGCGATAACGGTCCATTTCGGCTGAGCGATCTGCCGCGGAGTGGAGCGCGTGGCGGGGTAGGAATTGGTTTACTGAGCATCGTTATCTACGATGCAACTAGGCAGCTCTGGGGCGGCGAGTTGGATCATAGAAGCGTAGGTTTCCATACCGTTTGGGGAGTGTGGATAGGCACGTCGGTGGTCGTCGCGGCCACATGTGGTCTTGCCTACTGGCTAAAGCTGTCACCGTCCGTGCATTCTTGGATGTTTGATCTCGTGGGAACGTAACCTGGTATAATCAGCAGGCCGATCTACATCCTGCCCGAACCCATTGCCTGAGTGGTTTGCTGTCCAGTCATCTGTTTGGCGCGCCGGACCTGACTCCCTATATGTGTTGTAAGCAAGGAGTCTTCATGACAGCGAACCACACGACGGTCCAGAATATGGCCAATGATATCGGGGTTAATGCAGCGGCTTTCGGAAGTGCACTAAGACGCGCAAATTTCTCGCCACGAAAAGCCAAAATGGACCGCGAAGTTAAAATCGGGAGTCCAGAGTACTCCGCGATGCGTTCTGTCCTAGTCACGCTGTTACGTCGATAGCCCTGGATGGGTCTTAAAGAGCGGTCACAGCCTGCGTGGCGCTATTATGCTGTCATCGCATTTTTCCTAAGTGCGGTAGTGTGCGCTGTTTGGTTAATCCTTAATGGTGCCGCTAAACTCGTTTGACGGCCGGCAGCGACGCCGGACATACCACGTTGGCATGTTCCAGGTCGCCAATCGCAGGAAGGCCCGCCCTCCGTCGCGTAGCGGGCCAGCTAGACCGGCTTGGCAAAGCTATTTCTTGGCCACGCCCTTGAATGTATGGGCAAAGGTTGAGTCACCGCTCTCTTGACCAGAGGTGACCTTCGGCTTGGCGCTCGACAAACCGTCATTCTTGCCGCCGCTCCGGGTCTTGGCGTACTGACCTCCCGCATCCTTTTCGGCTGGATTTGCCATGCTACCGGCTTGGTCGGACTGCCGCGTTCCATCTTTCGTATCGCTTTGAGACTGTGTCAGGCCGCGACCATGTGGGTCCTTCGGCATGCCTGCATTCTGGTCAGTCTCGGTAGGCTCGGGTCGATCCTTAGGGATGTATATGCCGTTTTCGTTCTTGTTCTCGGTCATCTAAGATACTCCTTCTCGACACCGAACAAGCCCCAAGGCTGGCATGTTCCTTTAACAAAAAACGGCCCGCCATCTCCGAAGAGACGACAGAGCGGTATCGGTCGCCTAGCAGTAGCCTTACGTTGCGCTGAACTCTGAAGAGGTCTTTGGGACGCGGTCGACCCGGTCGGCGTCGTTGTTGGAACCCGCCAAGTTACATCCTGCTAGACTCCCAACCATTAAAGGCGCACGGTCATTCTTTGGATGGAGCTACCGCTATGGCGGTCTCAGTCAGCGACCAGCGCGAAATCAGCGTTGTCTGCAGAAATTGTCATCTTGAGACAAAACGATCCGTCGAATGGTTGCGCGCCCATTTTGACCGCAAATGCTCGACATGCGGAAAGCCTGCGTCGCTCGAAAGCTTCAATCTCAGGACTGCAGATCCCGACACCGATTTTGGGTACGGCTTCAGGCGGCCGGGCAAACAGTAGAAAGTTAAGCGATGACCTTCAGATCAAATTTATCTCCGGCCCAGCGCCGGTTGATGGTGCGTCTGGACGACGGTTTTGACCATCCCGATAGCGTCGGCCGGGAAGTGGGCAGCCTTCACGGAAATGAGATGCACATCGCCGACGCTTTGGTGGAAATGGGCTTGGTCGAATGCACACCAGGCTATGGCCTGCAGTTCTGGTACCGGCTGACGGCAGCGGGACGCGCGGTCCAAGAGAAAGGCCAAGTGTGACCGATTGAGACGGCAACAGGTGGAACGCATGCACGGGCTGAATGCGACGGTATGATCAACCTGTCCGGCATTTGATCAGGCCCACCGGCGCGCCGTTCTCATCCTGGACAGTCAAAACCATTTCATCTCCATTGGCGAAATCGGCGTCAAACTCTCGCAGGGTCTCGGCACATGCCCTGATGGCCTCCTTCCACGCTGACAATTTGTCGGGCAAGTCGACTTCCGCAAAGTCGACAGCCTGTCCGCGGCGAAACTCATATCGAAAGTTCGGCATGTCGCGCATCCCATTAGCAGGCCGGTAACCCCTGCCTCTAGCGCAACGTTCCTTCATTCGCTGATAATGCCCGCCAATTCGACGAGGGGTGGGTCAGCGGCGGCAATCCAAAATTTGCTGCGCTCAGCTAGACATTTGTCAAAT
Source organism: Pseudomonadota bacterium (assembly GCA_023389195.1). Taxonomy (GTDB): domain Bacteria; phylum Pseudomonadota; class Alphaproteobacteria; order Rhizobiales; family Rhizobiaceae; genus Aliihoeflea. The sequence goes on along the minus strand of JAEWET010000014.1, from coordinate 17,298 downwards.
CATATTTCGCGCGCCGCCATCCTCGGTCTAGACCACCGCTTTTTAAGAACTGCGGAGCGTTTATGAAGAGCAAAGGCGCGTCCCGATCGAAGGCCTGGCTGCCTGAGCACGTCCAGATTGCAATCGAGCGAGCGCTGCTGGAATTCCCGGATCGGTCAAGCATGCAGGCACACCGCACAGCGATTCAAATTGTGCGGAAGATGTACCCCGCATTACCGATGAACGAGCAGGAGCTTCTAGCCGCCGTTCAACAGCTTGCGCGCGAGACTTAACTGACTGGGTTTCTGGCCGACGATCAGTCGAGTCGGTCGTTCACATGGTCGATCTTCTCGATGACGCGATCGAGCTGCCGTTCGATCCGACGCGTCCGGGCGGCTATCTCCTTGATCATTTCAAGCTCCGGCTCGCTCAGGTGCACCCGGGCCGACACGAGCAGCGGATGGTCGGGTAGATCGCGCGCGTCGTGTGCAAGCGGCGGCGGAGTCGGCCCGCGCCTCATGAAGATGTCGGCGAGCATCTTGAAGAATGGGATGAATACGGCGCCGCCGAGTGCCGTGACCGCGACGGGGTTGTTCAACAGCTTGATCAGCCAGTCCGGCATTCCTCAGCCCTCTTGCGCGCGATGTCGATCGTGGAACGGATGATCGCCATGCCTTCGAGGACAGTCCAAAGCAGGTAGCCGATCGCGATGACTGACAGGCCGATCTGCCAGAAGAAGTAGCAGTGCATACCCTGGTAGAGGAACGCCATGACGCCGACGATCCAGCGCAGGCGCGGCGAGCGTTTCCAGCGGCCATTGATGACCGTGCCGGCGATGCGTGCCAAGCCGATGCCGAGGGTCAGGAAGCCCCAGGCCAGCGCGTGGTCGACGAACGGGAACGTCGCATAGTAGCTGGCGGCCATGCCGCCAAGGAACAGGATCGCCAGCGCCCGCGCGACGATCTGGAGCCCGAGCACGATCTCGACGAGCCGCCACCCGTCGCCGTAAAGGTATTCGATCCACAGCCCCTCGACCGAGCTGCGCAGCGAATGGTGGCGGACCTTCTGACCGTCCATCAGCCCGGCTCGGCGTTCTTGGGCGCGCGATACGCGCCGATCGCGCCGGCAGCTGCGCCGATGAAGGCCGTAACCGCTGCAATGAACTCCGGCGTGGTGAAAGCCGCCGGCAGCACGTCGGCCGCGACGACAGCGGTCCAGAGCGCACCAGCGATGGCCGCCCACTTGCCGGCACCGACAGCCTTGGCCGACTGCTCGACTGGCGACGGTCGCGGCGTGTGCTCGTATCCGGGCTCAAGCGCCGGGCCGCCGTTGTGGCCGATGGGCGGGTAGGTCGGCATGGGCACCTCCTCGATGGGCGGGATGGGCCGGACGATGATCTCCGGCTGCGAGCCGAAGCCAGCCGACTGCAGCGCCGAGACGAAGGCGCGGTGATAGCCGGCGACCTCGACATCGGTTCCATCGACACCATTGACGATCCGGCGCGGGTTGGAAATGGGCGAGGCATCGAGCGCGGCAGGGAAATTGTAATCCCCGAGCTTCTTGCCGGTGAACAAACCCTCAGACATACCGACGACGGCGATATCGGCGCCGACCGACTTCTCCAGCGCCAGATCGCGGTTGGCGACGAGATCCACGCCCAGCCGGCGACCCATGCGCTCGTAGTTGGCCTTGTGCGTGAGTTGGATAGGACCGCGGCCGAACCAGCCATCCCGCCAGTAGGGCGTCTTCACCCACGATAGCTGCCCCTTGGCAAAGGCGGCATCGAGGCGGGCGATCACCGTTGCGTCGGACGGGTTCTTGTCCTTATGGCTCGCGTACACCGTCTCCTTGATCGGCAGCATATACGCGCCGGTCTCGCGATAAACCTGCGCTAGGATGTTCGCGACGTGATGGATGTTCAAGACGCCATGGCGCTCGGTAGCGGCGATCAAGGCTTCGGTGCCCTCGACCTGTTGCTGAAGCAGTCGGTTCCCAAAGAGCGGCCCGGAGCGCAAGGCAGCGAAGAACGCAGCTCGGTTCATGACAGGTGTCCTTTCCCCCGGTGCGGCCGGGTGATTGAAGGTTTGATATTTTTGGCTAGGCTAATGGGCGGTGGCGTTGCGCAAGCGTCGCTTGTCGGGTCGGCGTCTCATTCACGGAGAGTGGGACGCTGATCTCTCAATCCATCACCACATCTTGAAGGGCTGTTGTGGGGAGTGGCGCTAGGCCGAGGGGCTTGCGCTAGAGGAGCGGGGTGTGGTTATTCGACCGCCAAGCGGGGATGACCAATGAAGCAGCGCCTAGTCGGCCTAGACCTTATACGCGGCCTTTGCGCGCTGGCGGTGATGATCTACCACTACACATACTTGGCAGGCGACGGAGCGCTGTTGGGCTTCGGAACCTTCGGCGTCTACATCTTCTTCGCGTTGAGTGGCTTCGCGCTCTTCTATGTCTACGCCGACCGACCCATCGACGAGGCGTGGCTTCGCGAGTTCTATATATCCCGCATCTTTCGCATCTTCCCGCTGTTTGCTGCGGTCGCCATATACCGCTCTTGGGGCTTTGGCTTCGACCCCTACCATCTCATGCGCCTTCTGGCTCATGCCACCCCGCTCGCGGGACTTGCGGATCCGAAGGCGTTCACGCTGGTTGTGGGCGGATGGAGCGTTCTCGTGGAGTGGTCATTCTACCTACTCTTCCCGGCGCTCTTGCTTTTCCGCAGCACGAAAGCGCTGACTGCGCTCTTCATTTTCACAGTCGTGGTGAACTACCTTTATGTCCTCGGAGCCTACTATCCGCCAGACAACATTCGCGCAGGAAGAGAGTTCAGCTATTCCGACACGATGACGTTTCTGTGCTTCTTCGTGGGCGGGATGCTCGGCGCTCACATATTCGCAACACGACCTGACTTGATGTCATTTGTAGCTCGCATGCAGCATCCATTGCTCGGCGCGCTACTCGTCATGTCAGTGATTTTCGCTTGGCCGGAACTTGTTCAATATCCTAATCGGATGCAGTTCCTGTCCGGACCAAATGCGAGCGTCTTGGTCGTTCTATCATGCGTCGTGGTTTTTCTCGGAGCTTTGGAAAACCCAACTGGCTGGCTTCATCGGGTCTCCGTTTTTCTCGGCGACATCAGCTTCGCGCTCTACCTCATCCACGTGTACGTCTGGAATTGGATCGGGAAGCTGGCCGACTTCGACAGCGTATGGACGCACTCCATCATTGCCGGGCTCGTCACCATCGCGCTGTCGAAGCTTATCCATTTCGGCTTTGAGAGCCCACTGCGCAACATTCGCAAATGGCGAACGCTGCGGGTGAAGGCAGGGCATAACTGACCTACAGGATCTCGTAGCTGAAGTAGAACGTCCATGTCACGTTGGCTGTGGTCTCCGACGCCCATGACATCGTGACTTGATCGTTCGTGGCATCGGAATTCACCGTCCCGCCATGATGCGCAATGTTTGTCGAGATGACACCCCGCGACTGAAGCGTTGAGGTGAAATCCGATGGGATTGGTAGCGACATTCTCAGAGAGGTCGTTGTCCCTGCTGCGGCCACCGGATCAGCTGTGAACGCACCCCAACAGGTGACGATATTGCCGATGCGCTGGTACGTGGCTTCCAGCGCGCCAGATGCAGACAGATTGATGACGTTGGTCAGCGTTGGCGTCCATTTGCCCGATGCAATATCGCTTGCAGCGAGCGCTTCTGCGAGACCCTCTGTGGCGCTGATCGGCTGCGTTCCGAAGTGATTGCCCCGATCCAGAACAGCGGGATCGAGGACATCAAGGCTGGCTCTGGTGACCATTATTCACCCCCTTCAAGAGCATTGAGACGGGCACGAACCGACTTCAGTTCCGCCAGCAGAAAAACGACGAGCTTAGAATAGTCGATGCTCCACGGCTGGTAATCAGGATTGCCGGGTGAGCCATTGCCCTCCGTGACTGCCGAAGGGACGATTTGGTGAACGTCTTGGGCGATGAGACCATAACCACGGCCATCGACTGGTTCGCCACGATTATCCAGCCAGCCATGTGCGACGGGCATCAGAGCGTCAATAACCGCGCCAATGTCCATTTCGACTGCCAGATCGACACGCGTTTCGACCGGCTTTAGCTGCCCGTCCGAACTGGTGTTGAATGAGGTCGCACTACCGCTCGTCGCGATGCTGCCTACAACGCCATTGGTATTACGGAATTTGCTGTGGCTGCGGCTGCTATCCGTGAAGGTCTCGCTGACCCAACCGGCAATCGAAGAGGCCACGCCTGCTGTCACATAGCCGCGTTCCGAAGGCGGCGTTAGCCCAAATCCAACTTCAATGCCTTGGCGATACGTCGCCCTTGTTCCGACCGCGCTCCACTGGAACATCCAGTCGAAGTTTGCTTGATCAACCCCGGTCGCTACGAAATCGCCGATTAGGCAAAGCTTGCTGTAGGCGTGATCAATGTAGTCCTCGCCACAAACGAGCGTGCCGAACCATTTGCCATCAATCTTGAACGGGTGAAGATAGCCAGAGGCCCAATCGGGCAGATAGGCTCCAATAGACCAGTTGACGCCCAGCGACGACATAACTCCACCGGCTGCGAAAAGCGCGTCACCGTCCGCCGATGCAACGAGAAATACGTTCTCAATGCCATTGGCCGGATTGCTGCGCCCCCAGCCTCGGTCACGGCGAGCAAACGAGGTGTACCAGAACTTCCCGGTTTCATCGTCGTAGATGACCTGCGGCGGGTTACCTGTGAGCCCTACGCCCGCTGGCACCCCGGTGCCGAAATCGAGCGGATCAGTCGATGTGTAGACGATGCCGGGGTCGTCCATGGTTCCACTGGCTCGCACCAGCATAATCCACTTGTTTTGTGTGCCTACGCGCTCACACGCCATCTCGGTCAGCGAGGAAATGCCACCGGGCGGGGATGCTACCTGCGTCTCCCATGTCCAGGTGTCGCCGTTGTCAGTCGTTGTGGCAGCATCGATGTGCCCGCCCGTATGCCCATAGGAGTGAGCGATAAAGCCCTCGACATCATCACCCCCGACGCTGGCCGGGAAATCGATCATGTGGCCGTGGAAATTGACCCCCCAGCCTGCGAACGGCGCGCTGAATACCGTTGTCGTCCAGGTTTCGCCGGCGTCGTCGGAATAGATGAAGACCGGATCGACATAGACCAGCGTACCCGCCGTCCTCCGGCTTGCTATGATACCCAAACGGCCGTTCGCCATGACGCGAGCGACGAAGTTTCGAGTGTCATAGCTCGCGTTGGTCGAGATTATGCGGTGATTTTCAAGAGTTGCACCTTGGTCATAGGTGTCGACAGCCCAGATTTCCGACCCGTTCACGACCGTATGGTTTGATGCCTTCCGGTAGACGATGACCCATTTGCCATTTCCGGCGTCGAGGATGCCGCTGTTGAAGCCGTAATGCGCGTCGTTCCGCAATCCCGTCAGCACTCGCATACCTGCGTGACCGAAAGGCGTGGGCGACTGGTAGATGCGCTGTTCTCGGAGTTCGATGTCGGGGTCGAGTTTATCAAGTGTGACCGCGCCATCTGCAAGTTTCGGCGTCGTTACCGAGCCATTGCTTGGCACCATGAATGCGATAGCAGAGGTCGCATCGATGACGACTTCCATGTTCTCGACAATGCCGTCGCCGGGCCACGAACCACCAACCGGCGTAATCACCCCATCGGTCAAACCCCAGGTGTTGCCGAACTGGTAGACGCCGTCGATGAAGACACGCACTGCGGCGGGATGAAGCTCTTCATTGCCGAGATCGACGCTCTGGACAGCAGCGCCAACGGCAAAGCGCTGAACGGATGGAATGACGCTGGCGACCTGGTTGCCGGCCTCCTGCGCGTGCGTTTCAGCGAGATCGACGGCTTCCTGCAAATCCTCATAGGACCCTGCGATTGCCAGCGCGTCTGCCGCAGCCTGTTCGGCAATGACCTGCGCTGCCTCAGCCGCAAGCTTGTTGCGGAGCGAGCCCGTATCCATGATCAGGCGGAAGTGCGTTCCATTGTCGAGGAAGACGAGCAGATCGCCGGGCAGGATTTCACCGGCAGCAATCTGCTCGCCACCGTTCGTCAAGAGCGGCTTGCCGTTGATCGTCACACTGCCGGTGTTGGCCTGCGAGATCGAGATTGAGAACAGCGCCAAGCCCACGCCCACTGGCGGCGTCAGGTTGGGCTCCGCAGAAATGGCATTCGCGGTGCCACCAGTGATCGTGTAGCGGATCAAGAGGTTCGGCAGTGCCAGACCCGGATTGGCATCGGCAAGCAGCGCAATGACCGCCTGCCACATCGAAAACGACCAGCTTCGGATATCTACCTTTCGCGGCTCGTGTGGGCCTGTCGCCGGGATGCCATCGGTGACGAAATCCCGCCAGATGTTGTTCGGGTCGAGTTCAAGGCTCATGCCGGTGCTCCATGCAAAAACGCCCCGCCTAGGCAGGGTTGGTAGGTTCGGGATTGTTGTTCTGGTTAGACTGGCGTCGTCGCTACGGTGCTGGCGCTCCAGGAGCCCATGCGGCCCTTCTCGGTGCGAAACGCGAGTTGGAAGTCGTAAGACGTGTCAGCGTCCAATGTGCCTGTGACGAAGCTGCTAACATCGTTGGCGAGATTGCCGCTCGTTATCCATGTGCTGTCGGCCGTCTTCTTGTATCGTGCCCGGTAGAACAGGATTTCGCTCGGTGAAGGCGAGAAGGTGAGTTCGGCGCGAAGCGGGCTAGACAGGAAGTTGACGGTCGGTGCGGCCGGGATTGGCAGTTCGTCGTCAACCTCGACATCGCCAGTCACCGGAGCCGTACCCTCCTGGCTGGTACTCCATGTGTAGGCGGCGCTCGGCATGGACTGCACCTGAAGCGTGACGCCCGTCAGGATGCCGCCCTCACCGATGACGAACCGGCAATCCTGCACCTCGAAGACGCTGTTGATGCCAAAGAGCGGGTATTGGATACGAACGAACCGCTGGTCGATGGCAGCAAGAGCGCGAAGATTGCATTGGAACGTCCCGACCCATGACGGGTTGGCCCGGTAGGCTGCAAGCTTCATCAGCCGGCGCGCCTGGCTGTGAGACGGGGCCATCGTGAACTGAAGGTCCGAGGCAATTTCGCCACGCTCGCTCACATCTGCCTCATCCGCCCAAGGGTCAGCATCCGCTCCCTGATAGTCCTGCGTCGGCTCCAGATAGGTCGCCCGGATGGTGTTGGCGGTCGTCAGCACGTCCCGCCCGCGCTTCAGCCCAGAGAAGCCGGTGATGGTATCCGGCCCGATGATGACGGTCGGTTCGCTCCATTGCCCGATGTCGAGCGTCAGGCCACCGTCAGGCGTAGGGACAAGACGACCGTCGCAACATTGCAGCATTCGGCCTAGAACATCCGCAGGGCGCTCGGAAAGCTGATAGGAGCCCCAGAGCCGGTATCGTGGCGCGGTGCCGCCTGCGGCCTGCGGGATAGCCTCATCGGCCCGGTTGGATGCCGCCAGCCATCCTGCTTGTGCCATCGGCGTCGAAACCGCCGCAAGAGGGAGTCTCATTCCGTCTTCGTCAACCATGTAATCGCGGATGATGGCGGCTGCGTTGTCCGTCCATACCTTGACGTTGGTTGTAATATTGCGAACTTTCGCCGCCCGCATAACCACACGATAGTTCGTGTTGATGAGGTTCGGGAAAAGCTGACTGATGAACTCCGCTCCGACGGCCTTCTGCCGAGCTAACAGGCTTGCCTGGCCATCGCCCCGATGCGCCGATGTCCATTCTGGGAATTGAGCAGCGAGCGAACTGTAGTGCGTCTCCGGTATCTGTCCGAGCCGGGATTGGATGTTGACCCAACGCCTGTCGTTTGAAGGCGAGCGAAAGGGGGCCGTTAGCGTGTCGCCATTCGTATCCAGCGTGACGAGTTTGTCATCAATCCAGAATTGTTCGATGGCGTCGATAGGCCCCTGCCCCAGAGCGACGACCTTGTAGAAGTCTCCATTCTTCGCTGCGCCGAAAACCCACGGACCAGTCGCCTTAACGCGCCCGTAATGCTTCATGCGTGTGGGCGTTGGCTGACGAAAGGACTGCTGAACGTCTTCAGGCTTAGGAGCCCTTGGGGCGAAAACAGATTGCGCCAAATAGCTAAGGCCGACTGACAGGCCGATGCTCGCAACGGACGTGAGCAGGCTGATGGCAAGCGCAGAGCCGGCAAGCGAAGAACCCGTTGCCACTAGAGCACTGAAAACCAGCCCTTCGATGATGCCCGTTCGAGCAAGCCCCGGCCCGTAGAGCGCCGTCGTGCATTCAAGATGCAGCGTGTTCGCAATATAGCGAGTTCTCATACAGCCCACGCTTTCCATAAATTGCCGAGCGGCGCGGCTATGAGCCCGTCTTCGTGGCGGCTGAACCAGTAGTCACCGGTATGGAGCGCGATGCACATGCGCCCGTCATAGAGGACGAGCCCGAGGTCGCCGGCTTGCGGGGTCTTGGTTCGCTTGAAGCCGTTCGAGCGCATCACGCGGTTGACGGCGACAGCAACGCTCCCAGGCTCTGCCAGCCACGCCTTGCCTTCATTCTCATCGTGATGTCTGCGACCGTACGCATCGAGCGGGGAGACGCCGGTCTTAATGGCAATCCACCTATCCGCGATGCTGCCACAGTCCGTCTTGCCCCACGCGAAAGGCTCCGCAACGATGGCGGCGACAAATTCTCGAATGCCCAAGGCTAGAAATCCGGGTAGGTGAACGTTGCCTGAAACAGGCGAGGGATATGCTGGCAAAAGCGGTCGCCATTGTGCCGGCGCTGCTGGTCGCGGTCCGTCAGCCGGCCAAAAGGCGGGCGGCTGCGGTTGAAGAATGCATTCTCTGCGGTGATGCTGATGGACTGAACGGCCCCCTCGACGCCCTGCATTTGCGAGCGGGTGATTTCCGGGGGCTGCATGTAGCCCCACCAAATGGGGATGGGGCTGCCGACGTTCTGCCAGTCGTCATCGAATAGCTGAACGAAAATCTTCATAAGCTGCTGGTTGACGCGAGGCGTGTTCTCCAGCGCGTTGGCGAGCAAATCCGATGCCTGCCCCGGTAAACCGCTGAGGCCGATGGTGACGCTTTCCGCTGCTGTGCCCGACGAATAGCCGATGCCGTCAATCGTCCCGCGTCCGTGCATGGGTATCCACGTCTCGCCATTTGCAAGGAGCGCTGTATTGCCGTTCCAGACACGCACAGTCTCTCCGACGAACTCCATCTGGATAAGCAGGTCGATGCGAAAGGTTGAGGCTGAGAGTTGCGCAAGCTGGGTGTCGGTGAAGAACGCCATCAGACATCCTCGACAAACGAGAGCGAGGGAAATCCCCAGCGGTTGTAGTCGAGAGCCAGATCCATCGCGTCGTCATTCGCGAGCTTCACCCGGACCACCGGGTCATCCAACTCGAGCCGGTCGCCAAGCGATGCGGCCTCGCGAAGCGGCGGACGAAACGTGATGGTTGCCGTCGTCTCGCTCGTCATCGTCACGCGGCGAATACGGTACAGTCGCTCCCCAAGGCTGAAGTGCTGCGAGGGCTCCAGCGGCCCGCCATAGTGGATGACGACATTTGCCGTAGTCGCCCGAACCGCAACCGAGCCCGCAAGGCGCACATCGTTGACCGAGCCGACATAGCCCGAGCCATCGCTGAAGAATGCGTCGTCAGAGTGCGGGACCGGGTCAACGAGCGAGTTGTCGTTCTCCACCCATCCCGGCTGATAGAAGCGCGAAATCGGCAGGACGATGGGGTTAAGCCGCCCCTCCAGCAACCCCGCCACACCGCGCCAGGCTTTCACCTTCTGCTCATTGACGACGGGAATGCCCTCGAACGTCACCTTCCAAATACCGGCATCCGACGCCACGACCTGAACCGCGCCAGAGATAGACGCAGGACCGGACAGCGAACGCGTCGCGATATCGAGGGAAATGCCGCGAGGGCTGAGAACTTGGTCGGGCCATCTGATAGTCGCCATCAAAGGCTCCTGCTTTGCGCATTGGCCAGCATCGACGGGAAGCCGTTCTTGACCTGGTTCACGGCCACCGCCGCGCCAGCCTGCGCTGCTTGCCGGCCCATGTTCGACACGTAGGCCTGCACCTTGCCGTCATCGTCTACCGAGACAGTGACGTGGACGTTCTGGGCCTGGCCTTTGCCACCACGCGCGAGGTCGGCATTGGAAACAACAGAGCCGCTGGTGCCTGGGATCATCAGTTCCGGACCGCGCTCGCCGACGAGGTACGGACGACCGGCCATCACCGCACCACCGTTGGCCCGGAAGCCGATGGCTTTCATCAGCCCGCTGAAGAACCCGCCGCCTGATCCGCCCGCGTCAAATATCGCCTTGAAGGCATTGTTCAGCAACATGCTCGAGAGCTGGGACATCAGATCGCGTAGGACGTCGCCGACCTTCTTGGAACCGTCGATCAGGCCTTGGAATGCGCTCGAAAAGCTCTGCGAGATCGACTGGCCGATGCCTTCGAATGTTCCTTCAGCCTTCTTGCCCGCGTTTTCGGCTCGGTCGAATGCGTCCTGAGCCTGTTCGACGGCGCGGTTGTAGGTGTCCTGATTAATCGCACCGGCAGCAAGAAGCTCATTAAGGCGGGCAATCGCTGCTTGATACCGTTCAACCGGAGTGCGCGTCTGTTCGAAAATTCGGGAGGCTTCCGCGGCCAGAGGGTCAAGCGCTGCACGAACACGCCCCCCACCGCCGCCGCGCCTGCCGCCGCCTCCCATCTTCGTCTCGATTGCTTCCAAAAATGTCTCGCCGGCACTGTCGCCTGCCTCGCCAAAGGCCGCGTCGATCCGTCGTGCGATCTGGCCTTGGCTTTGGACGATGCCGCTGGACGCCGCCGCCACGCGATCCTTGTATTCCTGAAGGATGCGATCGGACTCGGCTTGGCCAGAGCCGAAGGCCGCAATCGCTCCGGAAAACTCGCCGCTGCCGAGAAGCTTGATCGCTTGGACGAGCCCGGTGATCTCGGCGCGCGCACGGCCGATGTCTGTCACCAAGCCACCGATGACCTCGCTGATCCATCCGATCGAGCTCGTGATGCCGTCGGCAGCCGCGCGCACCGCATCTTCGTCGTTTGCAAAGCCGAGGAACCGTTCGGACAGAAGCTCCAGCGAGGGCAGAAGCTCGGCGGTGATCTTCAGATAGAGGCCGTCCTTAACCCGACCCATGCGCGTCAGATTGTCATTGAACGCCTCTGCGGCCCGTCCGGTGCGCTCGTCGAGCACGATGCCAAGCTGGTCGGCCTCTGCCATCATGTCGGCGAGGCCGGTCGCTCCAGCGTTCAGCATGGGGATCAGATCGGCCCCCGACCGACCGAAAAGCGCCATGGATAGCGCGGTCTTCTGTGCGCCATTCTCCATACCGGCGAACTTGCCGGCGATTTCCGTCATGACCTGCGATGACGATTTGAGCGAGCCATCGGCGTTCTTGACGTCTATGCCGAGTTGCTGAAATGCCTGCGAGGCCGAATTCTTCGCGCCGTTGGCGAATTCCGCCATGTTTCGCGACAGCACGCGAATGCCCGTGCCGAGACCTTCCATCGAAACACCCGACAGATCGGCCGCGTGCTTGAGCCGCGCCAACGCATCGACGGGTACGCCGAACTTCTGGGACGCCTTAGACAGCCCATCGGCCTCGTCGATCGTGCGCTTGATCCCGACAGCAACCGCGCCCGCCATGGCGACGCCGGCAGCAGTCACCGCGGCGAATGCAGTCGCCAGGCGCTTGGAAAATGCGGCCGCCTGGGACTGGCTGTTCTTCAGCCCGGTCTGGAACTGCGCGCTGTCGAGCCCGAGATTGACCCGCAGCGCGCCGATGACTGACGATTTTGCCATGTGGTTTCCTCAGTGCATCGAGCGCAGAGCTTCAGACATCGAGATGCCTTTGAGCCCCTTGGTCGAATTGCGGATCATCATGTCGAGCACATCGGGGGAATGGGCCTTGGGCTTCATGCCGATGAACTCGGACAGCGAGGGAGCCTTCTTCTGCCAGGGCAGGAATGCGCTTTCCCAGACAAGGCCACGCTCGCGCCGGATGCGAGCCAGCGCGCCGTTCATTTCGGTGACGTAGAGGCGTGGGGTAATCGTCCAGAAGCGTTCAGGCGGAAGGCCGGCAGCGACGTAGCTCTCGCACATGCTGGCGAGGTCTAGGCCGCTGCCTTCCTTTTTCCCTCGCCTTCGCCTGCATCCTCCATGTCGGGGAAGGCAGACGACAGGAGATCAGCAAACGCGTTCTGGTTTTCCGAGATGATGTCGTCGACCACCCAACGATCTGCATCTGGGTGATAGCGCTGCAGGGCAGCCAGGAAGATCGCGTGCATGACCTTGAGGTTCGGCAGCTTGCCCGCGGGTGCCGGTGACAACACCTCGTCGATCTTGTCGCCGAACTGTTCCTGAAGGTCCGCCAGGACGGACATGCCGAGATGCAGGCGATAGTTCTTGCCCTGGGCCTTGAGCTTCACTTCTCCGGTTGGGTTCGCCATCACTCACCCCCGGCGTCGAGCACGCGCGCCATGACCTTCCAGCCACATGTGACCATCTGCTTTTCAGCGACGGACATCTGCGGCACGTACTCGTTGAGGTACGACTGGAAAACCCACGTCGAGCCGCCGTTCGGCGTGATTTCGAGGAGGACGATTTCGCGGTTGCCGGCGGCTGTCAGTTCATCCAGCTCGGTGAGCAGAACGTCGGTGTCCGAACCCGGCCAGTATTGCAGTTCGAGCGAATAGTCGGCGACCGGCTTCATGCCGGGCATGGTCTCACGCGTACGCCCAGGCGACTGGAAGTGCGTGACATCGATGTCCTCGGGAGGCTGCGAGGGAATGCCCGCAGTTTCGCCGCCCATGATCTGGGTCCACTCAGGGGTTGCGCCGCGGCCGACGCGGATGACGGTGCCATGGCCAATCTGCACCTGTGAGAGTTGTTCGGGCATGTCAGGTCTCCTTGAAGAAAATCAGGATGTCGATTGAGGTTCGGAAAAGCGTGCTTGTCTCGCCGGGTGCCGCCGCTGGCAGGTCGCGCTGCCCGTCGATGAAAATCCCTTGGAACTGCTCATTTCGGTAACCCGAAAGCAGCGAGACGATCTGCTGGCCGGTGGCATGTGCCGTCGTCCAATGGTCGGCGTAGACGTCGATCTGGACGCGATACTCGGGCATCCCGTCGTCGCCCTGGAAGTGATAGCCGCGCACCGCGCTGATGCGTTGCAAGACGACGTATGGGCGCGCGGGCTCCACCTGTGGCGTGCCGGGTGCCGATTGAGGTTTGCGGCCCCAATAGCTTCGCCCGCCGGCGACAGGTGCCAGCAAGGCGGTCAATGCAGCTTCCATGGATCAGCCCCTTGCGGCCCGTCGGGCGGCGGTTCGAGCGGCGCGCCGGGCTGTCTTCTCTATCTCGTCGCCGAGTTCGTTCCTGACGGTGTCGAGAACCTTGCTTTTGTTCTGATCCCAGGCCGGCCGCATGTACGGCTGCGCTCCGTGATTGACGTTGCCGAACTCCTGATGGTGAGCCTGTGGAAGCGGGCCCGCACCTGCGTAGACCTCGACAAAGTGCTTGTCGGCTTCGCCTTTACGGATTGCGCTGCGCGCCAGCCGAGCCTGCCGCTTGCTTAGCCTCGTGCCGACACCGATGGACGATTTGAGATCAGCGCCGCTGGTCGTTGGATCGTCCGGCGCGAGGGCCCGTGCGGTATCAGCAACCGGCTCCAATGCCTTCAACCCAACCCGTCGCAGAACGCCGCGTGCCATGCCCTTGCTCAACTCGCCAAGGGCGGCGTCGAGATCCTTAAGGCCATCAACCCTGACCGTCGTCTTCATTCGTCCGTGCCCGCTTGGTTGGTCCCTACGCTAGCCGTAAGTTCGAGGAAGCGGTGGCGTCCTTCGTCGCGTTCCTTGACGCCCGACAGGTTCCAGATGCGGCCTTCATGTTCGATCTGGTCGTATGGACTGATCGTGCGCGTAAGCATCGTGGATCGGATGATGAAGCGCGCCGTGAGAAAGCCACCAATCCCGCCGGCCGCGAACTTCTCACCATCGGAGACGTCGACCCGTTTGGCCCGAACACGGAAGACAGTGCGCCAGTCGGGATCGACGATTTCGTTGAACTCGTTCGGTACGCCTTCGTATCGCTGGATCGAGATGGAGCGATCGAGGTCCTGGGCGGTCGTCATGATCAGGCCAGAGTCGGACGCCGCATCATGCTGAGCATGGCGACGATCGGGTTCTTGGGATCGGGATGAGCGAGACCGCCGAGCAGGTCAATCTGGTCGGGATCGTACATAGCCTGCACGGAGATCAGGATGGCTTGGCAAACGGAGCGCGGCGCAGTCTGTTCGGTCCAGGCCTCGTCGGCAGCGTCCTTCAGATAGCGCAGCACGGCTTCCTGAGCGGCGTCGATATAGGCTGAGATGATCTGGTCATCCTCATGAGGCAGCACCTGGCCGGCGCTGTCGTATTCCGCGATCCGCAAGGCCTGCTTGACGAAGGCGGTCGAGATGAGTTGCGCCATGTCAGTTTGCCTTCGCAGGAACGCCGACGCGGATCGGCTCTTTCGGCCCAGAAGCGGCCTCAGGCGCGCTCTTGCCGTCGCGACCGCGTTTGACTGCCAGACGCCAGCCTTTGCCGCTGTCGGGCTTATCCTGCGTCTTATCCTGCGCGATCCAGAACGATCCGCCGTAGGTGACACCATCCCCGGGCTCGTACTCGTCGCCGGCCTTGTAGACGCCCTTGTCGAGCACGACCGGGAGCGTGAACGGGAACTCCTTCACCTGGTCGCCGCGTGCAAATCGGAAGGTGAAGCGGCGCGCGCCGTCATGCACGACGTTGAGGTCATCGAAGCCGAGCCCGTCGACACCGTCCCGGCCATCTTTGCCAGGCTCGCCGGATTTCCCATCGACCATTCCGAGGTCGCGGGTCGTACCATTGCTCATGGCTGCGATAAGGTGTCCGCGCGCATCGCGAAGGAACTCGACCGCGTCAAGGCCATCTTTGCCGTCTTGCCCATCCTTACCGGGTGCGCCGTCCCGACCTTGTTCGCCCGGGTCACCCTTTTCACCGCGTTCTGGCCGCTGACCTTCGACGGCTTCCAAGCGTGCGAGGATCGGCGCAAGGGACCGTTCCACGAACCCCTTCACCATCTCGACGACTTTGGCGCCAAATGCTTTGCCGTCGTGCATCAGCCAAGTCCCTTCTGGATTTCGATCAGCGCGGCGCGCTCTTCGGCTAGCGCGAGAGCCTCCGCCACTGCGTTGTCGTTGGCTGGTGGTTCGACCGGCGGGTTGTTGATGCCGTCAATCAATTGGGCATCACGTGCTTCGATGGCTGCGAGGCTGTGATCCTGCTGCTGGAGATAGATGGTCCCGCCGCCTGCGATCTTGTCGAGGCCGATCATCTGGCGCTGTTCGTCCAGCGTCGCCATGCCCTTGGATTTGGCCGCGACGTCGAACTGCGTCGCCGTGTCCATGCGCAGCAGTTCCTTGGTGTCGAACATCGCCCCAATATTGAGCCCGTCCATGCCGAGGCCTTCGTCGAGGCAAAGCTCGATCGCCTCAATGAGCACCTGAAGGCAGGAGCTATAGTATTCCATGTTGCTCGCCTGGACGTTAGCCGTCGATGGCGGCGTGCCCATCCCGATCTTGTAGGGCGGGACATGATAGGTCGAGCAGACGACGTCGGCCGACCATTTCAACTGCTCGATAAGCTGGCTGTCCGTCGCCTTGGCCGAAACCGCATGATAGGTGAGCCCGCCACCGACGACGGCAACCTTGCCACGGTTCTTCCCGCCGAATTCCGTGTCGAAGTAATTCTGTCCGCCGTCAGCACCAATGGCACAGATTTGAGGTTGTGATTTAAGGAGGATCTGGGCTTCGTCGTAGTGACGAAGGAACGAAGATGAAGCCCAGATCCTCCAATGTAAAATCGCCCGCCAAGGCCCCAGCAGAGCGGGTAGTGAAGGACATCCGCCGACAGACCCGGCGCCACTTTTCGGCCGAGGACAAGATCCGCATCGTGCTGGATGGCCTGCGCGGGGAAGACAGCATCGCCGAGCTATGCCGCAAGGAAGGCATTGCCCAGAGCCTGTATTACACCTGGTCGAAGGAGTTCATGGAAGCTGGCAAGCGCCGCCTGGCCGGCGACACCGCCCGCGCCGCGACCACCGGAGAGGTCCAGGACCTGCGCCGCGAAGCCCGGGCCCTGAAGGAATGCGTGGCCGATCTGACACTGGAAAACCGTCTGCTCAAAAAAAGCATGGTCGCGGATGGGGGCAACGACGAATGAGGTATCCCGCATCCGAGAAGCTCGAGATCATCAGAACCGTCGAGCAGTCGCACCTGTCGGCCAAGCGCACGCTGGACCAACTCGGCATCCCTCGTCGGACATTCTACCGCTGGTATGATCGCTACCTCGAAGGCGGGCCGGAGGCGTTGGAAGATCGGCCATCGGCGCCGAGCCGGGTGTGGAACCGCATCCCGGCGGGCATCCACGACCAGATCATCGAGCTGGCGCTGGAACAGTCTGAGCTGAGCCCCCGGGAACTGGCCGTGCGCTTCACCGATGGGCAGCGCTACTTCGTGTCGGAATCCACGGTTTACCGCCTGTTGAAGGCCCACGACCTGATCACCAGCCCGGCCTATGTCGTGATCAAGGCTGCCGATCAGTTCCACACGAAAACCACGCGGCCGAACGAGATGTGGCAGACCGACTTCACCTACTTCAAGATCATCGGGTGGGGCTGGATGTATCTGTCGACCGTGCTCGACGACTTCTCGCGCTACATCATCGCCTGGAAGCTGTGCACCAACATGCGAGCCGAGGACGTCACCGACACGCTGGACCTCGCCCTGGCGGCTTCTGGTTGCGACAGCGCCACGGTGCTGCACAAACCCCGGCTACTCAGCGATAATGGCCCCAGCTACATCGCGGGTGAGCTGGCGGAATACATCGAGGCCCGGAAGATGAGCCATGTCCGCGGCGCCCCGTGTCATCCCCAAACCCAGGGCAAGATCGAGCGCTGGCACCAGACCCTGAAAAACCGCATCTTGCTGGAAAACTACTTCCTGCCCGGCGACCTCGAAGCCCACATCGAGGCCTTCGTCGAGCACTACAATCACCAGCGATACCACGAGAGCCTGGCCAACGTGACGCCTGCCGACGCCTACTTCGGCAGGGCTCCGGCAATCATCAAACTGCGCGAAAGGATCAAGCGACAGACCATCGAACATCGGCGCTTGCAGCACCGCAAGTTCGCCGCCTAACATCAACCCCCTGACGAGGTCCGCACTCCGCTAATCTACGCCGCGAGTTGTGCCGAATGTTCTGACGACGGACA
>JAEWET010000027.1:0-23576 GCA_023389195.1 Pseudomonadota bacterium | reverse complement strand
GCATGGATCAGGGCGACAGGCGCGCCTCACCCGCCTGCATCCCCTCGCCCACACGGTCGAAACGGACATGGGCGATGGCGCGCCCGCCCGATTGCGTGAACAGGGTGCCGACCTCGCGACCTTCGCGCGTGATCGGGCTGCCTGTCGGGGCCGCGCCCTCGATCGGCAGCACCGCCAGGCCCTTGCGCAGCTGCGCCTTGTGCTTCATGCGGGCGGTGACCTCTTGCCCGACATAGCAACCCTTGCGAAAATCGACGCCGTTCAGGCGCTCGAACCCGGCTTCCAGGATGAAGGTCTCGTTCGGGATCAGCTCGACCAGCGTTTCGGGGATGCAGTTCTCGACCCGGATCGCGTCCCAATCGCTGCCATCATCGCCCTCCGGCCCGCCATAAAGCCGCCAGCCAAGCGCCCGGTGGCGGGGATCGGCAATCGCGCCTTCGGGGGCCGGGCCCGTGCCGCGCGCGACGGTCATCTGCACCGGCTGGATATCCAGTTTCGAGCGCAGCTTGTACATGGCCAGCCGCCGCATCAAGTCGTCGGCCAGCCCGGCATCCACGTCAAGCAGCAGCCCGTCCCCGTCCGGGATGATCAGGAAATCGGCCAGATATTTGCCCTGAGGCGTCAGCAGGGCCGCCCAGCACGGGGCGCGGTTGACGTCATTGGTGACCAGCCCCTGCAGGAATTCGCGATGGTCCGGGCCGGTCAGGCGGATGATCTGGCGGGTCATGTTTCTTCTCCGAATTGCAGGGCGACAAGGCGGGCATAGGCACCGCCCTGTGCCATCAACTGGTCATGGCTGCCCTGTTCGGCAACCCTGCCGGACTCGATCACCACGATCTTGTCGGCATTGCGGATGGTGGACAGCCGATGCGCGATGACCAGCGTCGTGCGCCCCTGCGCTAGCCGGTCCAGCGCATCCTGCACCAGCCTTTCGCTGGCCGTGTCCAGCGCGCTGGTGGCCTCGTCCAAGAGCAGCACCGGCGCATCGCGCAGCACGGCGCGGGCGATGGCCACGCGCTGGCGCTGGCCGCCCGAGAATTCGTGCGGGAACTTGACGCCGTCTTCGGGCGACAGACCGACCAGCGTCAGGAGTTCGCCGACGCGTTTGCGCCGCTCGAGCGACGACAGGCCGCCCTCGAACACTTTCAGAGGCTCGCCAATGATGTCGGTGACGCGCCAGCGCGGGTTGAGGCTGGCGAACGGGTCCTGGAAGATCATCTGGAACCGGCGGCGCAGGCGCCTTGCCTCGCCGCCCTTCAGGCCCTTCTTCAGCGACTTGCCGTCGAAATGGATGTCGCCCTCCGAGGGGTCGAGCAGGCCGACGATCAGCCGCGCGATGGTCGACTTGCCCGAGCCGGATTCGCCGACGAGCGCGAGCGTCTCGCCCTTGTTGATGCGGAAGGTGACGTCGTCGACGGCCCGCACATAGGCCTTGTCCGTCCGCTCGATGACGCGGTTCAGCCACGGCTTCGAAACGTCGAACCGGCGCGACAGGTGATTGACTTCGACGAGAGGGGTCTGGGTCGTCATGCGGCTTGCTCCTCGGGCGCATGCAGCCAGCAGGCGACGCGGCGGGTGCCCGAGACGATCGGCTCGGGACGCTCGACGAAGCAGCGGTCGAAGGCATGCGGGCAGCGTGGGTTGAAGGCGCAGCCTTTCGGGATCGCCGACAGGCGCGGCATCGAACCTGGGATCTGCGTCAGGCGGTCGGAGTTGGTGGCGAGCGTCGGGATCGAGCCCATCAGGCCGGCCGTATAAGGGTGCTTGGCATCGGTGATGACGTCGCGCACCGGTCCGATCTCGGCGATGCGGCCGGCATACATGACCGCCACGCGGTCCGCCGTCTCGGCGATGACGCCCATGTCGTGGGTGATCAGCATGATCGCCGCGCCATATTCCGCGCACATGTTCTTCATCACGTCGATGATCTGCGCCTGCACCGAAACGTCGAGTGCGGTGGTCGGCTCGTCGGCGATGACCAGCGCCGGGTCCGCGCACAGCGCGAGCGCGATCACGACACGCTGGCGCATGCCGCCCGAGAACTGGTGCGGATAGTCGTCGATGCGCCGGCCAGCCGCCGGAATGCCGACATCGTCGAGGAGCTTGATCGCCCTTTTGCGCGCGTCGACCTCGGACAGGGGCATGTGCGTGCGGATCGTCTCGATGAGCTGCTCGGCGACCGTGTAGAGCGGGTTGAGCGATGTCAGCGGGTCCTGGAAGACCATGCCGATGCGCTTGCCGCGATAGCGCCGCATCTGGTCAGGGCTCAGATTGCCGATGCGCTCGCCCTGCAGCAAAATCTCGCCGCTCGAGATACGGCCGGGCGGATCGATCAGGCCGATGACGGCCGAACCGGTCATCGATTTGCCGGCGCCGGATTCGCCCACCATGCCGAGCACTTCACCCGGCATGATGTCGAAGGAGATGTTGTCGACCGCCGTCAGGATGCCACGGCGCGTGGGAAACTGGACGGTCAGGTTCTTGACGGAAAGGACAGGTTGCATGCGCCTACCTCAGTCGCGGGTTGAGCGCGTCGCGCAGCCAGTCGCCCAGAAGGTTGACCGAGAGCGCAAGCAGGATGAGCGTGAAGGCGGGGAAGAACAGAATCCACCACTCGCCCGAGAACAGATATTGCTGGCCGATGCGGATCAGCGTGCCCAGCGAAGGCTGCGTGGGCGGAACGCCGACGCCGAGGAACGACAGCGTCGCCTCTTCGATGATGGCGAGCGCAAGCCCGATCGTCGCGATGACCAGCACCGGTCCCATCACGTTGGGCAGCACGTGGCGGGCGAGGATCAGGATCGGATGGACGCCCATGATGCGCGCCGCCGACACGTAATCCTTCTGCCGCTCCACCATCGTCGCGCCGCGAACCGTACGCGCGAACTGCGCCCAGTTGGCAAGGCCGATGGCCACGATCAGCACGTAGACCGCCATGCTTTCCTGCTGCGAGGGCGGGATGATGCCACGCGCGATGCCGAAGATCAAAAGCGCGATGAGGATCGCCGGGAACGAAAGCTGGATGTCGGTCACGCGCATGATGATCGCGTCGGTCGTCCCGCCCTGGTAGCCCGCGATGAGGCCGAGCGAGATGCCGAGCGCCATTGCGAACAACGTCGCCGAGAAGCCGACGAAGAGCGAGATGCGCGAGCCGTAGAGGATCGTCGAGAAGACGTCGCGGCCCTGGTTGTCCGTTCCGAGCAGATAGTAGTTGCCCATTCGGCTCTCCGAGAAGGGCGGCGTGAAGCCGTCCATCAGGTTGAGCGAGGCCGGATTGAACGGGTTGTAGGGGGCGATCCATGGCGCCAGCAGCGCCGCACCGACGATGATGACGACGACGATCGAAGCGATGATCGTCACCGGCGACCGACGGTAGGAATAGAAGATGTCCGAGTCCCAGGCGCGATAGAGGCGGCCGGGCGGCTTGGGCGGAAGGACAGGCTTGCCGTCGCCGGCGGCCATGAGTTTGGGATCTGGAAGCGTGGTCATGCGATCACCGTTTGCCAGTGCCGACGCGCAGGCGCGGATCGACCGTGTAGTAGAGAATGTCGACGATCAGATTGATGACGACGAAGACGAAGGCGATGAACATCAGGTAGGCCGCCATCACCGGGACGTCGACGACCTGCACCGACTGGATGAAGAGCGAGCCGACGCCCGGCCACTGGAAGACCGTCTCGGTGACGATCGCGAACGCGATGACCGAACCGAGCTGCAGGCCGGTGATCGTGATGACCGGAACCAGCGTGTTCTTCAGCGCGTGGCCGAAATTGATCGCCCGGTTGGAAAGACCGCGCGCCTTGGCGAAGCGGATATAGTCGGCGCGCAATACTTCCAGCATTTCAGCGCGCACGAGGCGCATGATCAGCGTCAACTGGAAGAGCGACAGCGTAATCGCTGGTAGGATCAGCGATCTCAGTCCGCTTTCGGTCAAAAGCCCCGTTCGCCACCCACCGACCATCACGGTCGTCCCTCTGCCGAAGGAAGGAAGCCATCCGAGCTCGACGGCGAAGATGTAGATGAGGCCGATGCCGATCAAAAAGGTCGGCAGCGAAACGCCGGCGAGCGACAGCGTCATCACCACGGAGGTCAGCGGCGATTTCGGTTTCAGCGCCGTGTAGACGCCGAAGAACAGGCCGAAAACCAGCGCGATCGTCGCGGATGCGAAAGCAAGTTCGATCGTTGCTGGCAGGCGCTCCATGATGAGGCGCGTTACCGGCTCCTGGAGCCGGTAGGAGATGCCGAAATTGCCCTGGACGGCATTACCGACGAAGGTCGCGAACTGGATGTAGAACGGGTCGTTCAGACCGAGGCGCTCGCGCATCGCTTCGCGGTCGGCAAGTCGTGTGTCCTGGCCCACCATGGAGTCGATCGGGTCGCCCACATAGCGGAACACGAGGAATGCCACGAGCGAAACCGCCAGCATCACGATGATGGATTGCAGCAGGCGCCTTATGACAAAGGCTGTCATGTTGTTTGTCTCCGGATCGGGAGCGGGTCGGCAAAGCCGCCGCTTGAGGCTCCCGGTGTGTCGGTACGGGTGCTGACGGCACTTCAGCTCAGGCAGCGAGATGGGCACGCAACCGGCGCCGGCGCCGCGAAAGGCGCCCTTTTGGCGACTCAGACCGCCACAATCAAGCCCATAATGCTAGCCCGCCGCGCAATTGCTTGCACGGCGGGCGAGGCTTTTAGGAATGTTGCGCGGATTACTCGCCGATCGTCACATTCGACATGTTCGGCTGGTTTTCCGGATGCACGTCGATGGTGAAGTTCGACTTCGTCGCGTAGGCCAGCACCTGGTTGTGGATCGGCAAGAGAACGCGGTCCTCCTGGATCGTCGCCCAGATTTCGGCGATCGTCGCGTCGCGGGCCTCGAGGTCCGTCTGCGTGCCAAGCGACTCGATCTTCGCATCCAGTTCGGCATTGGAATAGCCGGACGGGTTGTAGGCGCCGTAATTGCCGGCCTTCGTGTGGATCAGATCGTTGAAGATATAAGCCGAATCGAAGGTCGGGACGCCCCAGCCGAGCAGGTAGAAGTCGGTGTCGCCATTGGTGACCAGCGGCGAGTGCTGCGCGACCGGGCGCGAGGCCAGCGTCACGCGGATGCCGATCTGGCCGAGCATGCCGACGACCGCCTGGCTGATCGCCTCGTCATTGACGTAGCGGTTGTTCGGCGTGTCGAGCGTGACGGTGAAGCCGTCGGCATAGCCTGCCTCTTCCATCAGCGCGCGGGCGCGCTCGAGGTCCGGCGCCGGGTAGGCGTCGAGCTCTTCCGTCCAGCCATTGACGAAGGGCGGGGTGGCAACGCCGGTCGGAACCGAATTGCCGCGCATCACGACTTCCTTGATCGCGTCGCGATCGATGGAGAGATGCATGGCCTCGAGCACCTTCGGGTCGGCGAAGGGGTTCTTGTCGGTCACGTCCGAGCTTGCCAGCGGCTCTTCGCCGAGACGGTAGCCGAAATAGATGATGCGGTTTTCAGGGCCGGTCGCGACCTTGATGCCGTCGGTCGACGAGAGGCGCTCGATGTCCTGCACCGGCACGTCCTGAACGAAGTCGACTTCGCCCGAGAGCAGCGCGGCAACGCGGGTCGCGGCATCCGAGATCGGCGTGTAGATGATCTCGGTCACGGCCGGGTCGGTCTCGGCCCAATGGTCGGCGTTGACTTCGAGAACCGAGCGTACGCCCACTTCGCGCGAAACGAGCTTGTAGGGGCCGGTGCCGTTCGTGTTGCGCACGGCATAATTGTCTTCGCCGCCGGCATAGTCCTGCACCTCGACGACGTCGTTCGTCTCGGACCAGGTCTTGTCCATCATGAAGGTGTTGGTCAGATTGTTCGGGTAGAGCGGGCTCGGGCCCTTCAGCTTGACTTCGACCGTGTAGTCGTCGACGGCGGTGACGCTTTCGACGTCGGCGTGGAGCTGACGCATGTTCGAGCGCTCCGAACGGGCGCGGTCGAGCGAGAAGACGACGTCTTCGGCGTTGAACTCGGCGCCGTCATGGAAGGTGACGCCTTCACGCAGCGTGAAAACCCAGGTCGTGTCGTCGCCGTCCTTCAGCGCCCATTCGGTGGCCAGGCGCGGGATCAGCGTGCCTTCCGTGTCGCGCCAGACGAGCGTCTCGTAGATGTGGTGGGCGAAAGTGTGGGTGGTGCCTTCGTTCTGCGAATGCGGGTCCAGCGTCAGCGCGTCGGCGCCACGTGCCCAGCGGATCGTTTCGGCCGACGCCGGCATTGCCGTCGCGGCGAGGGCCAGAACGCTGGCCGTCAAGAGAAGTTTACGCATGATTGCTCCCATGTTTTTCTTTTAGAGATCCCCGCAGTGGCATTTTCCGCCTCCCACGATTGGCGCGTACCATAAAAGAGGGTTTTCGATATGGGAAGCGGGCGAAAACGCTTTGGCCGCACAGCGTAAATGACGTTGCGGAAAGAAAACTTTTAAAGTCTATATGACTCGATGCATGATTTGCGGGCGAGGGGCGCAAGAGAATAGTCAATAGAAATGGAATGATCCGCTGCATGGCCAACCTTACCAAAATGTCATGATACGGTTCACGTTGAGTTCATGTGGGAACCTTCATTCTTCTCGGGCGTCTTTGAGGACAAAGGAGTTAGAGAGATGAAGAAGTTTCTTTCGGTTATCTGTGCTTCCGTCATGGCATTCACCGGTGTGGCGGCCACCAGCGTCACGGCAAGCGCGTCGCCGGCATTGATCCGCGCCGTCGATGCAGGTGCGGGCACTTCGAACGTGGTGGACGTCCAGTTCCGTGACGATCGTCGCGAGCTGCGTCGTGACCGTCGCGAACTTCGCCGCGATCGCCGCGAATTCCGTCAGGATCGTCGTGAGTTGCGTCGTGACGTGCGCCAGGCCAATCGTGGCTTCTACCGCCAGGGCAATTACAGCTACTATAACGGCCACCGCGGCTACCGCGACCGCCGTGCCGGCTACCGCCAGCACAACGGCTTCTGGTTCCCGGCAGCGGCCTTCGTCGCCGGCGCCATCGTCGGCGGCGCGGTGAGCCAGCCCTCGCGCACGGTCGTCGTCCAGCCGGGTCGCATGTCGCAGGCCCATGTCGATTGGTGCTACTCGCAGTACCGTTCCTACCGGGCATCGGACAATACGTTCCAGCCCTATAACGGCCCGCGTCGCGCCTGCTCGTCGCCTTACGGCTAAGATTGCAGGACGGCATTGAAAAGAGGGCGGCCTTCGGGTCGCCCTTTTTCGTCGGCTCAGTTGCGGTGCTGTCGCAGATAGTCGCTTGGCGCGCAGCCGTAGCGGCTCTTGAACGAGCGATTGAAATTCGAGATGTCGTTGAAGCCCGCGCCGAGAGCGGCATCGGTTATCGAGTCCGTTCCGCCACCGACACGCAGGAATTCGGCGACGAGCCTCAGCCGCTTTTCTCGCAGAAGGCGCACGAAGCTGGTCCCCCGGGCGAGAAAATCCCGCTGCAACTGGCGCTCCGAAATATTCAGACGCCGCGCCAGCCAGCCGAGCGACATGTCGGGTCGATGCAGATTGCGCTCCATCAACGTCACGGCCATCTCGCATCGGTTCTCGGCGCTGCTGGCGCGTGAGGCGTCGATGCCGTGATTGCCCGGCGTAAACGCGATCCGCGTCAGGTCATAAAGCAAGCGCGGGTCGCCCCGCGTCTTCTGTTCTGCCATCGCCGTGCGTCCGGCACTGAAAAAACCGCGCATCGGCGCGTGCATCGGATGGTGCGCATCGAGCTTGTGCCCGATCCTGAGCTGGTTGTCGGCTTCGAGCAGGAACGAGCCGCGCGGCATGTGGACGGAAATGAACTGCGCCTCGCGTCCGCCATAGCCGATCGACGCCTCGCGGGTGGAATCGAGCAGGTAGAATTCGCCCGGGTCGAGCGTCTCGCGGCGGCCCCTGTGATCGATGCGCGACTGCCCTTTGATCTGCACGACCAGAAAGATGTATTCGCTGTCGTCCTGCTGGATGCCCTTGCGCGTGCGGATGATCTGGTCGACGTCGCACGCGAAATCCGCAACGTCGAGCCCGTGAAAGGCGAAGCTGCGCACATAGCCTTTGACTTCGCGCTGCCGGGTGCCGGGAACGCCGTAGTAATTGCCGCAAGTGGTGCGCAGCCGCGCATCCCAATCTTCGAAATGCACCCGGAACTCCTCCCAGATTTCCGCGCGGCGAAATTCCGCAAGGGAAGTCTAGCCACGTGAGGCGGCAATGCAAGCGCGGGCAGCAGGACTTTGGTCGCACCATGCCGGCACCGGCTGCGATGGCGTAAAAGTCCAAGCCAAGTGCGAAACGCGCTTCTACGCTGCGATTTGCGATGACGCATGGGAGGAGACCGATGCGCCGTCGCGAATATGACGGGAGGAGCGCATGCCACGTAGCCATCTTCTGGCGACCGCAGCCGCGTTGTCGGTTCTGACATCGGTTGCCGCTGCCCAATCTCTGACACCCGAGGCGATTTCCGCGGCCGTCGCCGGCGTCAATGCCGAGGCGATCATCCAGAACCGCGAGACGACGCGCAACTGGCTGACCCACGGCCTCGACTTTCAGGAAACGCGCCACTCGAAGCTCGACGCGATCGATGCGACGAATGTCGGCGAGCTTGGCCTCGCCTGGGCCACGAGCCTGGAATCGCGCCGCGGCGTGGAAGCGACGCCGATCGTCGTCGACGGCGTCATGTACGTCACCGCATCGTGGAGCGTCGTCCACGCGCTCGACGCGCGGACCGGCGAGGAAATCTGGCGCTACGACCCGGAAGTCCCGCGCGAGCACGCGTCCAAGGGCTGCTGCGACGTCGTCAATCGCGGCGTCGCGCTGCATGAGGGCGTCGTTTATGTCGGCGCCTTCGACGGCAATCTTCATGCCATCGACGCCGTCACCGGCGAGCGCAAATGGATGGTCGACACCATCGAAAATCGCGACATGGCCTATACGATCACCGGCGCCCCGCGCGTCTACAAGGGCAATGTGATCATCGGCAATGGCGGCGCCGAATATGGCGTGCGCGGCTACATCACCGCCTACGACGCCGAAACCGGCGACGAGAAATGGCGCTGGTATTCGGTCCCCGGCGATCCGTCCAAGCCGTTCGAGAACGAGAGCATGGAAAAGGCCGCCGAGACCTGGGACGCCTCGGTTCCCTATTGGGAAGCGGGCGGCGGCGGCACCATGTGGGATTCGATGGCCTACGATCCCGAACTCGATTTGATGTATGTCGGCACCGGCAATGGCAGCCCGTGGAACGCCAATCTGCGCAGCCCCGCCGGTGGCGACAATCTCTATCTGGCCTCCGTCGTGGCCCTGAACCCCGACACCGGCGAATATGTCTGCCACTATCAGGAAACGCCGGGCGACAGTTGGGACTACACCTCGACGCAGCACATCATCCTCGCCGACCTTGAAATCGAGGGCGAGGAGCGCAAGGTCTTCCTGCACGCACCGAAGAACGGCTTCTTCTACGTCGTCGACCGCACCGACTGCTCGTTCATCTCGGCCGAGAAATTCGTCGAAGTGACATGGGCCGAAGGCTACGATGCAGATGGACGTCCGATCGAGAACCCGGCGGCGCGCTCGCGCGAGGATAGCTGGGAACAGGTGCCGAGCGCCTACGGCGCGCACAACTGGCACCCGATGTCGTTCAATCCGCAAACAGGGCTGGTCTATATTCCCGCGCAAGGCGTGCCGCTCGTCCAGCAGCACGATCCCGAATGGTCGTTCAACGAACACCTGCCCGGACGCGCCCACTCCAATCTCGGTTGGAATCTCGGCTACCTCTTCAACACGACGGCGCCGACCGCGACGCCCTTCGGCCATCTT
This sequence comes from Pseudomonadota bacterium, assembly GCA_023389195.1. Classification (GTDB taxonomy): domain Bacteria; phylum Pseudomonadota; class Alphaproteobacteria; order Rhizobiales; family Rhizobiaceae; genus Aliihoeflea. The sequence continues at coordinate 13,770 of JAEWET010000027.1, read as the reverse complement.
CTGGCCTGGGACCCGGTCGCGCAAAAGGAGGTCTGGCGCGCCGAGCATGTCTCGCCGTGGAACGGCGGCACGCTGACGACGGCCGGTAACCTCGTTTTCCAAGGCACCGCCGACGGCCGCTTCATCGCCTACAATGCTGCGACCGGCGAAATGCTCTGGCAGACGCCGGTCGGCTCTGGCGTCGTCGCCGCACCCGTCACCTACATGATCGACGAGGAGCAATATGTTTCGGTCGCGGTCGGCTGGGGTGGGGTCTACGGTCTGTCGCAGCGCGCGACGGACACGATCGGGCCCGGCAAGGTCTACACGTTCAAGGCCGGCGGCACGGCTTCGATGCCTCAGATGGTCGAGAACGATCCGGCCGAACTCGTCGAAGGCGTCGCCTACAGCCCCGACGACATCGCACCCGGCGGCGCGCTCTACGTCTCGAACTGCCTGTTCTGCCACGGCGTTCCGGGCGTCAACAATGGCGGCAACATTCCCAATCTCAGCTTCTCGGATGCCGCCATGCTGGAAGGCGCGCCTGAGCTTCTGTTGAGCGGCGCGTTCGTCGAAGGTGGCATGCCGACATTCGAGGGCAAGCTCACCGAGGCCGAAATCAAGCAGATCGTCGCCTTCATCCAGGGGACAGCGGACGCGGTACGCCCCAAGCCGTGACGCGTCGGGCCGCGGGATCGATGGGTTCCGCGGCCTCTTCAAAGAGAGGTGCGAACGAAGAAAGGGAGGGAAGGAACTGGTGCCGCTTAGGTGACTCGAACACCTGACCCCATCATTACGAATGATGTGCTCTACCAACTGAGCTAAAGCGGCCCGTCGAAAACCGCCCGGAACTGCGGGGGCTCGAAAGTGAGCGCTTGATATCGCCATCGGCCGGCAAATTCAAGCACCCTGCGCGGAATTTCGAGACCCGCGATCGGCACCGGCGCAAATGCCCGCAAGGCGCGGCTCCGGTGCCGTCGATGTGATGCAACAAGGTTGTAAGTCCTTGCTGCGGCTGTGGACTCCTGACCAAGCTGCGCTAAAGTTTTGCCCAGGCCTTATGGGCGTGATCGGAAAAGTGGAGGGAGAACGCATGTCGGACGTTTCTATGGTCGTGAATGGCCGCAAGGTCTCGGGCAATGTGGAGGACCGGACATTGCTCGTCCATTATCTGCGCGAGCATCTGGGTCTGACCGGCACGCATGTCGGTTGCGACACGTCGCAGTGCGGCGCCTGCGTGGTTCACATGGACGGCAAGGCGATCAAGTCCTGCTCCATCCTCGCCGCCCAGGCCTCCGGGGCCGAGATCACCACCATCGAGGGCCTCGCTCCCGGCGCCGAGCTCCATCCCATGCAGGCCGCCTTCAAGGAGCATCACGGCCTCCAGTGCGGCTTCTGCACGCCGGGCATGATCATGACCGCCGTCGACATGGTCCGCCGCCATCCCGAAGGTCTGGACGAAAAGACGGTCCGCAACGACCTCGAAGGCAATATCTGCCGCTGCACCGGCTACCACAACATCGTCCAGGCGATCCTGTCGGGCTCGAAGACGATGGCCGGAACAGGCGAGACCAAGGCGGCCTGACCGCCGGTCCCATCCTTTGAAAATTCACTCGGTTCGGTAACCGGAGGAGGTACTGAAAATGGGTATGGAAGGCATTGGCGCCCGGGTGGCGCGTAAGGAAGACAAAAGGTTCATCACCGGCGCGGGGCGCTACACCGACGATTTCGTCGTCCCCGGCATGAAATTCGCGGCCTTCGTCCGCAGCCCGCATGCGCATGCGCGCATTCGCGGCATCGACGTCGAGGCGGCGCGGGCGATGCCCGGCGTCATCGACGTCTTGACCGGTCCCGAGATGAAGACGGACGGCATCGGCAACATCATCTGCGGCTGGATGATCCATTCGAAGGATGGTTCACCGATGAAGATGGGCGCCTGGTCGCCGCTGGCGACGGATACGGTGCGCTATGTCGGCGATGCGGTCGCGATCGTCGTCGCCGAGACCAAGGGCCAGGCGCGCGACGCCGCCGAGGCGGTCGACGTCGACTATGAGGAGCTCGAAGCCGTCATCCTGCCGGAAAAGGCGATGGACGCGGGCGCGCCGCAGGTCCATCCCGAGGCGGACAACAATCTGATCTTCGACTGGGTGCTCGGCGACGAGGCGGCGGTCGAGGAGGCGTTCGGGAAGGCCGCGCATCGCGTCAAGCTCGACATTTTGAACAACCGCCTGATCCCGAACGCGATTGAGCCGCGCTCGGCCATCGGCCACTACAACAAGGCCGAAGACCACTACACCTGCTACACCACCTCGCAGAATCCGCATGTGGCGCGTCTCGTCATGAGCGCGTTCTACAATGTCGCGCCGGAAAACAAGCTGCGCGTCATCGCGCCGGATGTCGGCGGCGGCTTCGGCTCGAAGATCTACATCTATCCCGAGGAGATTACCTGCCTCTGGGCCTCGAAGAAGACCGGAGTGCCGGTGAAGTGGACGGCGGATCGCTCGGAAAGCTTCCTGACCGACGCCCACGCCCGCGACCATGTGACGACGGCCGAGATTGCGCTCGACGCCGACCACAAGATCACCGCGCTTCGCGCCGACACGATCGCCAATCTCGGCGCCTACATGTCGCTCTTTTCCTCCGCGACGCCGACCTATCTCTACGCCACGCTCCTGTCGGGCCAGTACGAAATCCCGGCGATCTACTGCAACGTGAAGGCGGTCTATACGCACACCTGCCCGGTCGATGCCTATCGCGGCGCCGGCCGGCCCGAGGCGACCTATGTCGTGGAACGCCTGGTCGAGACGGCCGCGCGCGAACTCGGCATTTCGCCGGTCGAACTGCGCCGGAAGAACTTCATCAAGTCCTTCCCCTACCAGACGCCGGTGATCATGAACTACGATTCCGGCGACTTCAACGCGCTGATCGATGCCGCCACAAAGGCCATCGACTATGACGGCTTCGCCCGCCGCAAGGAGGAAGCGAAGGGCCGCGGCAAGCTGCGCGGCATCGGCATGAGCTGCTATATCGAAGCCTGCGGCATCGCGCCGTCGGCAGCGGTCGGCTCGCTCGGCGCCGGCGTCGGGCTGTGGGAATCCGCTGAAGTCCGCGTCAACGCCGTCGGCACGGTCGAGGTCCTGACCGGCGCGCACAGCCATGGCCAGGGCCACGAGACAACCTTCGCACAGCTCGTCTGCGACCGGTTCGGTCTACCGATGGACAATGTGTCGATCGTCCATGGCGACACCGACAAGGTGCAGATGGGCATGGGCACCTACGGCTCGCGCTCCGGCCCGGTCGGCATGTCGGCCATCGTCAAGGCGCTCGACAAGGTCGAGGCCAAGGCGAAGAAGATCGCCGCCCACATCCTCGAAGCCGACGAAGGCGACATCGTCATCGAGAACGGCGAGTGCAAGGTCGCCGGCACCGACAAGACGGTGCCGTGGTTCCAGTTGGCGCTCGCCGCCTACACCGCCCACAATCTACCGGGCGGCATGGAGCCGGGGCTGAAGGAGGGCGCGTTCTACGACCCGACCAACTTCACCTTCCCGTCGGGCTGCTACATCTGCGAGGTCGAAATCGATCCCGATACGGGCAAGACCGAGATCGTGCAGTTCGTCGCCGCCGATGATTTCGGCCGCGTCATCAACCCGATGATCGTCGAAGGGCAGGTCCATGGCGGCCTGGCTCAAGGCATCGGCCAGGCGCTTCTGGAAGGCGCGGCCTATGACCGCGATACCGGTCAGCTCGTCACCGGCAGCTACATGGACTACACCATGCCGCGCGCCGACGACCTGCCATCCTTCCAGGTGCCGATGACCGAAACGATCTGCCCCGGCAATCCGCTCGGCATCAAGGGCTGCGGCGAGGCCGGCGCGATCGGCTCCCCGCCGGCCGTCATCAACGCGATCACCGATGCGATCGGAAACAACGACCTGTCGATGCCTGCCACGCCGCAAAAGGTGTGGGCGGCGCTGAACGCGGCAACGCGGCACTAGGAGGACGCACATGTACCAGACCAATTATCACCGCGCGTCGTCCCTCGAAGACGCCGCAAAGCTGCATTCCGGAGCGGATGAGGCGAAGTATGTGTCGGGCGGCATGACGCTGATCCCGGCCATGAAGACGCGCCTGTCGGCACCGTCCGACCTGATCGACCTGCGCCATGTCGCAGGGCTCAAGGGCATCAGAGTCTCCGGCCGCGAGGTCGAGATCGGCGCGGCGACGACCCATGCCGACATCGCGCAGTCGAAGGAGATCGAGAGCGCCTGTCCGGCCCTCCACTACATGGCGAACCACATCGGCGATCCGCTGGTGCGCCATCTGGGCACGATCGGCGGCTCGGTCGCCAACAACGATCCGGCGCAAGACTATCCGGCGGCGCTTCTGGCGGTTGACGGCACGATCGTCACCAACAAGCGCGAGCTCAAGGCCGACGCCTTCTTCACCGGCCTGTTCGAAACCGCGCTGGAAGAGGACGAGATCGTGACGGCTGTGAAGTTCACCGCGCCGGATAAATGCGGCTACGAGAAATTCCGAAATCCCGCCTCGCGCTACGCGATGACGGGCGTTTTCGTGGCCAAGGGTGCCGGCGGCGTTCGCGTCGCCGTCACGGGCGCGGGCGAGAACGGCGTCTACCGTGCAAAGGAATTGGAGGAAAAGCTCGCCTCCAATTTTTCGGCAGGCGCGTTGGATGGTGCGACCGTGTCGTCTTCCAACCTGATGTCCGACATGCACGCCTCGTCGGAATACCGTGCCAATCTGGTGGTGGTGATGGCAAAGCGCGCCGTCGCGAAAGCGGCGGGCTGAATTGGACGCGGGCGGCTTCGGCCGCCCGCTCGTCTATTTGCCGATCGCTGGCGAATTGCGGCGATTGATCCGTTCCCGCCATGCGATGGTGATCGCGCTGGCGATGATCAATGCCGCGCCGAGCCAGCTTGCCAGTGCCGGCACTTCCGCGAACAGGACGTAGTCGTAGAACGCCGCGAAGATGAGCGTCAGATAGAAGAACGGCATCACGAAGCTCGCTTCGCCGCGCCGCAGTGCCTGGATGAAAAGCGCCTGCACCGAGATCATCGCTGCACCCAGCGTCGCCATCAGCATCCATTGCCCGGAAGTCGGTGCGATCCAGACGAAGCTCGCGGCAGTTGCCGCCAATGCCGCGCCGGCGAAATTGTTGATCGCGAGAATGCGCAAAGGCGGCTCGCTGTCGGCGAGCTTCTTGATCAGGATCGCTTCGGCGCCCATGAAAAGTGCGGCGATCAACGCCACCAGCGCGATCGGCTGGAACGCCGCCGAGCCCGGCTGGACGATGACCATCGCGCCGATAAAGGCAACGGCCGCCGCGCCCCAGCGCCACCGCCCCACCTTTTCGCCGAGCAGCGGGATCGAGAGCAGCATCGCGACGACGGGATTGAGAAACGAGATCGCGTTGGCGTCCGCAAGCCGCATCAGCCCCGACGCTGCAAAGAGCGCGCTCACGCCCGCCCAGCCGAACAGAACCCGCAAGACGTGGTTGGGCCATCGCGTGCCTGCGAAGGACGGACGCATCGCCAGCAGGAACGGCGTCAGGACGAGCGCTGCGAAGCAGAACCGGCCTGCCGAAATCTGGAACGGATGAAGCGGGTTGTCTCCGCCCGCAGGTCCCAGCATCTTCGCGATCAGTGTCGTGCCGGCAAGAAGCGCGCAGGCCAGGACCATCAGCCCAACGGCGACGGCCGCATCCTTCGGGCTGTGCTTCGCCGGGCGATCGCTCAAGCGGCGAGCTTCTTCTTCGCGTCCTCGTATTCGCGCGCCAGCCTGTCGACGAGTTCGGCCGCGCCGATAACGGAATCGACCGCGCCGATGCCCTGGCCGCAGCCCCAGATGTCCTTCCACGCCTTCGACTTGTCGCCGCCGAAATCCATCTTGGACGGGTCGGATTCGGGCAAATTGTTCGGGTCCATGCCGGCTTTTTCGACCGAGCCCTTGAGGTAGTTGCCGTGAACGCCGGTGAAGAGGTTGGAATAGACGATGTCGGCGGCTTTGGAATCGACGATCATCTGCTTGTAGTCGTCGGACGCGCGCGCTTCCCGCGTGGCGATGAAGGGCGAGCCGATATAGGCCATGTCGGCGCCCATCGCCTGCGCAGCCAGCACTGCGCCGCCATTGGCGATTGCGCCCGAAAGCAGCAGCGGACCATCGAACCACTGCCTGATTTCCTGGACGAGCGCGAAAGGCGAGAGCGTTCCGGCATGGCCGCCGGCGCCTGCAGCAACCGCGATCAACCCGTCCGCGCCGCGCCTGATGGCGTTGCGCGCATGGCGGTCGTGGATGATGTCGTGCAGCACGATGCCGCCATAGGAATGAACCGCCTGGTTGACCTCCTCGACGGCACCCAGCGAGGAGATGACGATCGGCACCTTGTATTTGACGCACAGCGCCAGATCCTCTTCCAGCCGCGTGTTCGACTTGTGGACGATCTGGTTGACGGCGAAGGGAGCGGCCTTTGCTTCCGGGTTCGCCGCGTCATGCGCCGCGAGTTCCTCGGTGATCTGCGCCAGCCATTCGTCGAGCTGCGAGGCCGGGCGCGCATTGAGCGCCGGGAAGGAGCCGACGATGCCGGCCTTGCACTGGGCGAGCACCAGCGGCGGATGCGAAATGATGAACAGCGGCGAGCCGACGACGGGAATGCGCAGATTGGTCTTCAGGATGTCGGGCAGCGCCATTCGGGTCCTCCGCGGAAAATTTGACGTTTGCGTAAACGTCATTACTAGAGCATCGAACCGAAAAGTGGAAACCGGTTTTCGCGCGGCGAGCGTCGTTCGGTCACATGCGGGGCGCTGCGGCATTGAACCTCGCGCCGGGCACGTTTAACGATGTCGCAACGATCGTGGTCAATGATCGGTAAACAATAAAAGGGTGCCGCTTGGACGGGATCGAGCAAGCAATCAGACGAGCCCTCGCCAAGGGAAATTCGGACGACCGCGCTTTCCGCGAAAAGGTCTACCGCTCGGCATTCGCCGCGCTGGATCGCTCGTTGAAGGAAAAGCCAGAGCTGACCGTCGAGAACGCGATCAAGCGGCGCAAGACGCTGCAGGCGACGGTCAAGTCCATCGAAACCGAATATGTGCCTGCATTGGCGCCGGAGCCGATCGCGGTCGCGCCGGTCCAGCCGCAGCCGACGCCTGCCGTCGCGCCCGAACTGCGCGCCGAACGGCGGGTGGCAGTGGCCGATGCCGCGCCGCGTCTCGAACCGGAAACGCCCGCGCAAGCGCGCCGGCCAGTCAGGCTCGATCAGCCGCGCCCGGCACGCGAGCAAAGGAAGAAGCGGCGCGGCGGCGGACGCATTCTTTCCCTCATCACCGGCCTCGTCATCCTCGTGGTTCTCGGCACCGGCCTCTGGTGGGCCTACACCAATTTCGGCCATTTCATCGGCAGCGACATGCGCCAGATCGAAGCGGCCATCAACGAAAGCCGGGGCCAGTCGGGACCGCCCCCGCTCTCCGCCGACGGCGCGAATGCCGAAGCGGGATGGACGACCATCTTCCGTCCCGAGGACATCCAGCTCGTCTCTCCGCCCGAAGGTGCCTCAGTCGACGCGATCGAGGATGAAACGGGCGCTTATCTACGGATTCGCTCGGATGCCTCGGGCGCCCCGATCGCCTTCAATGTCGCGCAAAATCTTCTCGAGCGCTTTGCCGGTGAGCGCGTCGTTTTCAACATCGTCGCGCGCGGCATTGACGGCGAAGCGACGCAGATGTCCGTCGAGTGCAATTTCGGCGCCATGGGCAATTGCGGGCGCACCCGCTACGACGTCGGAACGGCGCAGGAAGACCACCTGTTCGAAGTTGCGCTCGCCGATGCGGCGCCGGGCAGGTCCGCGACGATCGCCATCAACACGGACGTGTCGGGCGAGGGTCGCGGCGTGGAAATCTTTGCGATCCGCATGCGCGCTGCGGATTGATCATCCGTCGAGCATCGACAACAGGACGTCGAGCCGGTCGGCCTCGCCGGCCGGCTTGTCCCATCGCAGGCGCGAAACGCGCGGAAAGCGCATCGCAACGCCGGATTTGTGGCGCGTCGAGCGGTTGAGCCCTTCGAACGCGACTTCGATGACCAGTCCGTGGTCCGGCTCCGCCCGCACCGAGCGCACCGGCCCGAAGCGGTCGATCGTGTTGTCGCGGATATATTTGTCGAGAAGCTTCAGTTCCTCGTCGGTGAAGCCGAAATAGGCCTTGCCGACAGGCACGAGTTCCGGTTGGTCCTCAGGCCCGGTCCACACGCCGAACGTATAGTCCGAATAGAAGCTGGAGCGCTTGCCATGCCCGCGCTGCGCATACATCAGCACGGCATCGACCGTGTAGGGATTGCGCTTCCATTTGAACCAAGGCCCCTTCGGCCGCCCCGGCACATAGGTCGAATCGAGCCGCTTCAGCATCACCCCCTCGATCACCGGATGCGGCGGCGTCTGGCGCATGGTGTCGAGTTCGCCCCATTTGGTGAAGTCGACCAGCGGCGACAGGTCGAACCGGGTCGGGTCGAGCGTTGCCACGAAGGCTTCGAGCCGCTGCCGGCGCTCGGCGAAGGGCAGCTTGCGCAAATCCTCCTCGCCGAGTTGGAGAAGATCGTAGCAGCGCACGAAGGCCGGATACTGCTTCTGGATCTTCGGCGTCACGACCTTGCGGTTGAGCCGCTGCTGGAGGTCCGAAAACGTGCCCGTATCCCCGTCCGGTGCGCCGACCAGCAGTTCGCCGTCGATCGCGGCATCGAAATCCATCGCTTCCAAAAGGTCGGGAAACGTGCCCGAAATGTCGTCGCCGGTGCGCGAATAAAGCCGCGCGACGCCGTCCTCGCAAACGACCTGCACCCGAATGCCGTCCCATTTCCATTCGGCCGCATAATCCGCCGGCTCGATCCGCGCGAGATCGGTATCCTCGACCGCATTGGACAGCATGACCGGCCGGAACATCGCCCGCGCGGCGTGGACGGGCTTCTCACCCTCGCCGTCGAGCCAGGCGAAGAGGCTGAGATAGGGCGGTTCCAGCCCGTGCCACAACTCCTCGATCTCGTGGACATGCACCTTGCCGTAGTCGGCCAGCGCCTGCTTGGCGAGCCGCGCCGAAACGCCGACGCGCAGGCCCCCGGTGACGAGCTTCAGCACGGCGAAACGCGACGCCGTCTCCATCCGGTCGAGAAGTCCGGCGAGCACCGTCGGCGCGTCGGAGCGGCTGGCCGAATGAAGCCGTTCGACCGCTTCGGACAGCGACACCCCGCCGAGGATCGCTTCCACCTCTGCATCGATGCCCCAGACGAGCGAAACGGTCTCGGCGAGGTCGCCGACATAGTCATAGGAATAGGCGAACAGCGTCTCGTCCATGCGCTCGGCCATCAGCGCGCGCAGGACGCCTGGCTTGACCGCGTTGAACGAGAGATTGCCGGTGATGGCGGCGAGCGCCAGTCCGCGATCGGGGTCCGGCGCCTCGCGGAAATAATCCTGCATCAAGGTCAGCTTCGCATTGCGCGAGGACGTGATCAGCAGCCGGTCGAGCAGTTCCGCGAACCGATCCATTTATTCTGCTTCGTCTTCGTAGCCGACGAGATGCAGCGGCCTCGCCTTGATGCCGTTGAGTTCGCACCAGCGCACCAGCGCCTCCTCACGGCCATGCGTCACCCAGACCTCGCCGGCCTTGACTTCGCGGATGGTGGCGATCAGTTCGTCCCAGTCGGAATGGTCGGAGATGATCAGCGGCAGTTCCACGCCGCGCTGCTTCACCCGCTGCCGGATTCGCATCCAGCCCGACGCGAAGGAGGCGACGGGGTCGGGAAAGCGCCGCGCCCAGCGGTCGGCGAAAGCGGACGGCGTGCCGACCACGATGGCGCCCGCGAACTGCGCCTTCGACCCGCGTTCGATGGTCGCAGGTTCCAGCGGGCCGAGGTCGATGCCCTGGCTCTGGTAGTAGTCGCACAGCTTCTGAAGCGCGCCGTGGATGTAGATCGGCTCGTTGTGGCCCGCCTGGCGGATCAGCTTGATGACGCGCTGCGCCTTGCCGAGCGCATACGCCCCGACGAGATGCGCGCGCTCGGGAAACTGCCTCACGGATTTGAGCAGCCGCGCGATCTCCGCCCTGTCGTCGGGATGGCGGAAGACGGGAAGGGCGAAGGTCGCCTCGGTGATGAAGACGTCGCACTCCACCGGCTCGAACTCCTGCGCCGTCGCGTCCGGCCGCCGCTTGTAGTCGCCCGAGGCGACGATCCGCAGCCCGTCCTTCTCGACCGCGATCTGCGCCGAGCCGAGCACGTGCCCCGCCGGATGGAACGAGACGCGCACGCCGTTGATGTCGAGACTTTCGCCAAAATCGATCGACTGCGATGCGCCGGCGAAATTCTCGCCGTAGCGGATGCCCATGATGTCGAGCGTCTGCGGCGTCGCCAGCACATGCGCATGGCCAGGCCGCGCGTGGTCGGAATGTCCGTGCGTGATCAGCGCGCGCGCGACCGGCCGCACCGGATCGATGAAGAAATCGCCGGGCGGACAGTAGAGACCTTCGGGACGCGGGATCAGCAATTGGTGCGGGTTCATGGTTCCCAACAGATAGGATTTCCGGGCCGCTCGGAAAGGGATTGCGAAAACGACGAAACTGGCAGATAAGCCGCGCGCCCGATCATGGGTCGCGAGCCTCGTCCAACATGAAGCCCATCCAGTATTCGTCCGGCGACGTCGCCGCCGACCGCCGTGCCGACTTCGCCGAAATGCTGTTTGCCTCCGAAGACCGTCAGGGCGCCTGCGACCTGATGGCCGATACGATGGCGCTCGTCCCCGGCTGGGCGACGGGATGGTTCCGTCTCGGTGAAATGCGCGAGGCGGCAGGCGAGATCGCAGGCGCGACCGACGCCTGGCGCGATGCGTTGCGGCTCGACCCGGCCGATCGGCTGGGCAGCGCCCTGAAGCTCGAACTCGTCGGCGCGATCGAAAATGCCGGCGGCATTTCGAGCGGCTTCGCCGAGACCCTTTTCGACCAGTATGCCGGCAAGTTCGACGCCGAACTGGTCCAGAAACTCGGCTACCGCGTGCCCGAACTGATCGCGGACGCCCTGCGCGCGACCGGCCGCACCAGCTTCGCCCACGTGCTCGACCTCGGCTGCGGCACCGGCCTGATGGGCGAGCGCCTGCGCGCAATGGCGAGCTTCCTCGAAGGCGGCGACCTGTCGGAAAACATGCTGAAGAAGGCCCGCGCCAAGGGCGTCTATGACCGGCTGGCCCGACAAGACCTCCTGACCTTTGAGCCCGAGCGCAATTCGGCCGATCTCGTCACCGCCGCCGACGTCTTCCTCTATGTCGGGCGGCTGGAGCGCATCTTCGCGCAGGTCTCGGGCGTGCTCGTGCCGGGCGGTCTCTTTGCCTTCTCCGTCGAGCGCCACGATGGCGCGGGCGATCTCCAGCTCGGCGAATCCCGCCGCTACGCCCATGCGCCCGACTATCTGCGCCGTCTCCTTTCCGAGAATGGCTTCGATCTCGTCGCGATGGACGATGCGATCATCCGCCGCGACCGAGGCACGGATGTCGCCGGCTTGATCGTCGTCGCCCGGCGCCAAACACTGCCCGCACGGCTGGACGCCACGGTCACCAACGCGCCAACGCTCGACGCGCACCCGCACTGACCTTGGCGCGTCGCCGACCCGACGCTACATCTCGTCCGTGAACCGACCCATCGACGACCGAGCGCTTGAAGGCGCCACCCTGTTGCCCGAGGCCTTTTCGCGCTGGTTCGCCCTGCGCGGTTGGCAGCCGCGCGCCCACCAGCTCGACCTGCTCGCCCGCACTGAAGCCGGTCGTTCCGTCCTGCTCATCGCCCCGACCGGCGCGGGCAAGACGCTTGCCGGCTTCATGCCCTCGCTGGTGGACTTGGCGCGCCGCGGCAAGCGCAAGCCCGGCGCGGCCGCGCAGGGCGTCCACACGCTCTACCTCTCGCCGCTGAAGGCGCTTGCTGTCGACATCGAGCGAAACCTGACCCGGCCGGTCACCGAAATGGGCTTGCCGATCTCGATGGAAACGCGCACCGGCGACACGCCCGCGCACAAGCGTCAGCGCCAGAAGCAGTTGCCGCCCGACATCCTTCTGACGACGCCCGAACAACTAGCGCTGATGCTTGCCTCGAAGGATGCCGAGCGCTTCTTCGCCGATCTGCGCTACGTCATCTTCGACGAACTCCACGCGCTGGTCACCTCCAAGCGCGGCCAGCTCCTGTCGCTCGGTCTCGCGCGCTTGCGAAAGTTCGTGCCCGACCTGCGCACCATCGGCCTGTCGGCGACGGTGGCCGAGCCGGACGAATTGCGGCGCTGGCTCGTCAGCCAGAACCCGCCGGGCGAGATGGGGGACCTGATCACGGTCGCCGGCGGCGCAAAGCCGCACATCACCATTTTGCAATCCGCCGAGCGCGTACCCTGGGCCGGGCATTCGGCGCAATATTCGGTCCCGGACGTTTACGAGGCGATCAAGGCGCACCGCACGACGCTCCTCTTCGTCAACACCCGCAGCCAGGCCGAACGCCTGTTCCAGGAACTCTGGCACGTCAACGCCGACACGCTGCCGATCGCGCTCCATCACGGTTCGCTCGATGTCGGCCAGCGAAGGCGCGTCGAAAAGGCGATGGAGACGAACAGCCTGCGCGCCATCGTCGCCACCTCCACGCTCGATCTCGGCATCGACTGGGGCGACGTCGATCTCGTCATTCATCTCGGCGCACCGAAGGGCGCGAGCCGCCTGCTGCAACGCATTGGCCGCTCCAACCACCGGCTCGACGAGCCATCGCAAGCGATCCTCGTTCCCGGCAATCGCTTCGAAGTGCTCGAATGCCGAGCCGCCCAGCAGGCCGCGGAAGCGGGAGATCAGGACGCCACCCTCTCGCGCGTCGGCGCTCTCGATGTGCTCGCCCAGCACGTTCTCGGCATGGCCTGCCAAGCTCCCTTCGATCCCGACGCGCTCTTCGATGAAGTCCGCTCCGCGCTCCCCTACGCCGGCCTCACGCGCCAGCATTTCGACCGCACCGTCGATTTCGTCTCGACCGGCGGTTATGCGCTGAAATCCTACGAACGATTCGCGAAACTGCGCCGCCAGGAAGACGGCAAGCTGCGCGTCGCCCATCCGCGCATCGTCCAGCAATACCGCTTGAACGTCGGCACCATCGTAGACGCGCCCCACCTGAAGGTGCGCCTCATCTCATCGCGCGGAGCGAAGAAGAACACCGCCCGCATCGGAGGCCGCGTCCTGGGCGAGGTCGAGGTAGGTTTCGCCGAGCAGCTGACGCCGGGCGACACGTTCGTCTTCGCCGGACAAGTCCTGCGCTTCGAAGGCATTCGCGATACGGAAGTGTTCGTCTCGCGCGCCACCGCCGAAGACCCGATGGTGCCAAGCTACGATGGCGGCAAATTCCCGCTCTCCACGCACTTGGCGAAACGCGTGCGCGACATGCTCGCAGATCCGAGCGTCTGGTCGGCGCTGCCCAATCCCGTCTGCAATTGGCTTGAGCTGCAGACCGAACGCTCCGTCATGCCCGCACCCGATGAAGTGCTCATCGAAACCTTCCCGCGCGGCAACCGCCACTTCCTCGTCGCCTATCCGTTCGAAGGCCGCCTCGCTCATCAAACGCTTGGCATGCTGCTGACGCGCCGCCTGGACCGCATTGGCGCCAATCCCGTCGGCTTCGTCGCCAACGATTACGCGATGGCCGTGTGGACGCGCAAAGACATCTCGGCCCTCATCGAGAGTGGCCGCCTTTCGCTGGCTGAACTCTTCGACGAGGACATGCTGGG
>JAEWET010000006.1:0-48328 GCA_023389195.1 Pseudomonadota bacterium | reverse complement strand
TCTGGTCATACGCCTTGAACTCGCCGAAGAACTTCGTGATCGCCGCCGTCAGCGACGTCTTGCCGTGATCGACGTGGCCGATCGTGCCAATGTTCACATGCGGCTTGTTACGCTCGAATTTACCTTTCGCCATAATCAGTCTTCCCTTGGGCGCGATGTGTGCGGTTTGGGTTAAAAGGATGCGGGGCGATTAGCGAGTGCGGGATCAAAACACAAGTGCTTTGTTGCCTCGGCGATGGCCGGGCTGGCCATCGCGCCCCGATGTGAAGCCGGTCAGATAGGGTCAGTTCGTGCCCTGCGCCAGTATGTCTTCGGCAAGGGCGATGGCAGTGCGGCGGTCGGCTTCGGGCGCCAGCGCGAAAGCCTCTTCCTGCATGTTGCGTATCCAGATCTGATCGGCGGGCGAGGCCCGATGAAGCGCCGCCGTCATCATCGCAAGGCCGCGTACGACGCGACCACTCTGGAACAGAAGATTGCCGAGCGTCGCCTCGGCGCCGGCATGGCCCTTTTCCGCAGCAAGCTGCAGCCAGCGCGCTGCCTGCTGGACGTTGGGCTTGAACCCCTCCCCGCCCAGGAACATGCGGCCGATCTCGTATTGCGCATCCGGATGGCGGTAGCTTGCAGCGGCGCGCATGTAGTATTCCTGCGCCGCGACCGGATTGGCCGCGACCGGCGAGTCGGGAATGCCACGCTTCAGATAACCGGCCAGCGCGACGAGCGCGTCGGCGACATACGAATCGTCGGGGCTGCCGGGCTCGACCTCCTGCTGGACGATCTCCTGGTAGAAGCGGAACGCCTCATAGTCGTTCTGGGTGACGCCGTCGCCCTGCGCATACATGCGGGCGAGTTTCCACTGGGCGCCTAACTGGCCGTTCTCGGCCGCATAACGGTAGGCCTCGGCGGCTTCGTCCTTGTCGCCATTCTTGTAGGCGGAAAAGCCGAAGCGGAACACGGCCCAGGGGCTGCGCTTTTCGCCCGAGCCCTGCTCGGCCAGGACCTGCTCGTCGAGCGCGAACGCCGTCGTCACGCTGCCGAGAATGCTTCCGGCAAGCGATACGGCAACCAGCCCGGCCCTGACCAAATCAGATATCAGCATAGCAATGCGTTTCTCTGGCGCCGCCCGGATGGGTGACGGCTCCCTCGCGCGCCGACCCGACGGTCTGCGCATATTTCCAGATCACGCCGGACTGATAATCCGTCTGGCGCGATGTCCAGTCCTTGCGGCGATCGGCGAGTTCTTCTTCGCCCAGCGCCACCGACAATTCTCCCGTCATGGCGTCGATCGTGATGATGTCGCCATCGCGCA
Organism: Pseudomonadota bacterium; assembly: GCA_023389195.1. GTDB lineage: Bacteria > Pseudomonadota > Alphaproteobacteria > Rhizobiales > Rhizobiaceae > Aliihoeflea. The sequence goes on along the minus strand of JAEWET010000006.1, from coordinate 47,022 downwards.
GAAGCCCGATCGGGCCACCGACCGCAGCCTCGGGGCCGACATGGCCGATGCAAAAGCCGCGCGTCGCGCCCGAAAATCGGCCGTCGGTGATCAGAGCGACCTTGTCGCCCATCCCCTGCCCGTAGAGCGCTGCCGTCGTCGACAGCATCTCGCGCATGCCCGGACCGCCCTTGGGGCCTTCATAGCGGATGACCAGAACCTCGCCTTCGCGATAGGTCCGGTCGGTGACGGCCGCAAAGCACTCCTCTTCCGAATCGAAGCAGCGTGCCGGACCCGTGAATTTGAGATTGCTCATGCCGGCCACCTTCACGATCGCGCCGTCGGGAGCCAGATTGCCCTTCAGGCCGACGACGCCCCCGGTCGCGGTGATCGGCCTGTTGGCCGGGCGCACCACGTCCTGCGCGTCGTTCCAGCGAACATGCTCCATGTTTTCGGCAACAGTACGGCCAGTGACCGTAAGGCAGTCGCCATGGAGGTATCCATGCTCCAGCATGGTCTTCATCAGGAGCGGAATGCCGCCGGCCTCGAACATGTCCTTGGCCACATAGCGGCCGCCGGGCTTCAGGTCGGCGATGTAGGGCGTCTTCTCGAAGATGCGGGCGACGTCGAAGAGGTCGAACGCGATGCCTGCCTCATGCGCGATCGCCGGCAGGTGCAGCGCGGCGTTGGTGGAACCGCCGGTCGCGGACACGACCGCCGCCGCATTCTCCAGCGCCTTCAGCGTGACGATGTCGCGCGGCCGGATGTTTCGGGCGATCAGCTCCATGACCTTTTCGCCGGAGGCGTAGTTGAAGCGGTCGCGCATCTCGTAGGGCGCCGGCGCGCCGCACGAATAGGGTAGCGCAAGCCCGATCGCCTCGGCGACGGTCGCCATCGTGTTGGCGGTGAACTGGGCGCCGCAGGCACCTGCCGACGGACACGCCGCCTGCTCGACTTCCAGAAGGTCCTCGTCGGAAATCGCGCCGACCGAATGCTGGCCGACGGCCTCGAAGACGTCCTGGATGGTTATCTGCCGGCCGCGCCAGGTGCCGGGCAGGATCGAGCCGCCATAGATGAAGATCGACGGGACGTTGAGGCGGACCATCGCCATCATCATGCCCGGCAGCGACTTGTCGCATCCCGCAAGCCCGACGAGCGCATCGTAGGAATGACCGCGCATGGTCAGTTCGACCGAGTCGGCAATCACGTCGCGTGAGACGAGCGATGCCTTCATGCCCTGATGGCCCATCGCGATGCCGTCGGTGACGGTGATGGTACAGAATTCGCGCGGCGTGCCGTTGGCGGCCGCGACGCCCTTCTTGACCACCTGCGCCTGGCGCATCAGCGAGATGTTGCAGGGCGCAGCCTCGTTCCAGCACGAGGCGACGCCGACCAGCGGTTGCGCGATTTCGTCGGCCGACAGGCCCATCGCATAGAGGAACGAGCGGTGCGGCGCGCGCGTGGGGCCGACGGTCACGTGTCGGCTGGGCAGCTTGGCCTTGGAGATTGCCTTGGCGTCCATTTCGCTCCTGACCGCCCCGGGCGGGCGGCTTCCTCCCGTTGGGCGAGAACGCGCCCTCGGAAATGCAGCATCTGGCCTGCGCCCGGTTTATGGCGGGAAATGGGCGCAGCCTCCTCGGCCCTCTCTATAGTCCGGAACGGGTTGCCAGAGTGTTGCACCAAAAACACAAATCGCGCCACGAAGGGCGCGATCTGCTTCAATAACGATTCATTATCGACGTTTGGCGCTATTCGCCGTGTTTGGCCCGGTCGACCGCGGCCAGATGTTCCGGCGTCTCTTCGCCCTCGCCTTCCTTGATCAGCCACGACAGCAGCACCGAGCCCAGAATGAGGGCTGCGACCACGCTCAGCGAAAGCTCGGACGGCAGCTTGTACCAGTGCTGGATGACCATCTTCCCGCCGACGAAGATCAGCACCAGCGAAAGACCGTGCTTCAGGAAGCGGAACTCGCGCATCATGCCGGAGAGCACGAAGAACAACGCACGCAGGCCGAGAATGGCGAACACGTTCGACGAGAAGACGATGAACGGGTCGTTGGAGATCGCCAGCACGGCCGGGATGGAATCGATCGCGAAGACGAGATCGGTCACCTCGACCGTCACGAGCACCAGGAACAGCGGCGTCATGAACAGGACGCCGTTGCGGCGCGTCAGGAACTTGGAACCCTCATATTCCTCGGTCACGCGCCCGGTCGAGCGCAGCCACTTGACGACGCGGCTGTTGCCCGGATCGGCCATGTCGCCGTCATGCATCATCATCTTGTAGCCGGAGTAGAGCAGCACGAGGCCGAGCAACGCGCCGACCCACCAGAACTGATCCACGAGATGGACGCCCGGCACGATGAGCGAAAGGCGCATCACGATGGCGCCGACGATGCCGTAGAAAAGCACGCGGTACTGCGCCTCGGCCGGGACCTTGAAGTAGGAGAAGATGAGCGCGATGACGAAGATGTTGTCGAGCGACAATGCCTGCTCGACGAGATAACCAGTGAGGAACTCGGAGCCGCGCTGCCGGCCCTCGAAATAGAAGATGCTCGCGGCGAAGATCATCGCCAGCGAAACATAGCCGGCGACCGTCAGAAACGCTTCGCGGGTGGTGATCACTCGATCCTTGCGGTGAAGGACGAAGAGGTCGAAGAAAAGGACCAAGGCGACGAACGCCAGGAATCCGGGCCAGAGCCACTCGTGGTCAAACATGATTTTGGGTTTTCGGGTAGCGCTGCGTCGGCGCGTCGTCGATCGGTCCGACATCGCAGGCGACGCCTCGCCTGCCAGAGGGGCCCGGCCCGTGTGACGAGGCTGAAAATGCGCCTAGTGCGCGCGACATACAAGATGCCGCGCGCATTTTCTTTGCCCGTCAGCTAGGCAGCGTCACGAACCCGCGCAAGGGCGGTTTCCAGTTTTGCCTTGGATTCCTTGAATTCGGCGAGCTTTTCACGTTCCGCCGCAACGATCTCGTCCGGCGCGTTGGCGACGAACTTTTCGTTGGAAAGCTTCTTCTCGATCCGCTGCGCCTCGCCGTCCAGCTTGGCGATTTCCTTCGAAAGCCGGGCGGCCTCCGCCTGCAGGTCGATCAGATCGCCGAGCGGAAGACATGCCGTCGCCTCGCCGACGACGATCTGCGCCGCGCCCTTCGGCGCTTCCGAAGCAAAGCCGATGTCACCCACTCGCGCCAGGCGCCGGATTGCCGGATCGTGCCGGCCGAGCCGCTCGCGCGTGGCCGCATTGCCACCGACGACGACCAGCGGGGCGATCGCGGCCGGAGGCACGTTCATCTCCGAACGCACGGAGCGGATACCGGAGACGATGTCGATCAGCCAGTTGATTTCGGCCGCAGCGTCGGCATCGTCGAAATCGGGCTTCGGCCAATCGGCATGGCAGAGCAGCGTGTCGCGCGCCGCCGTATGCGCCCAGAGCTCTTCCGTCATGTAGGGCATGAAGGGGTGGAGCAGCTTGTAGGTCTGCGACAGGACATAAGCCGCGACCTTCTGGCTTTCCGCCTTCGCCGCCTCGTCCTCGCCCATGAAAACCGGCTTCAGGAGTTCCAGGTACCAGTCGCAGACCTGGTTCCAGACGAAGCGGTAGGCAGCCGCCGACGCCTCGTTGAACCGGTAGGAGGTGATGCCGTCGGTGACCGCCTCGGTCGCGCGGGAAAGTTCGGTCAAAATCCAGCGATTGACCGTCAGCTTGGCATCGTCCGGCGAAAAGTCCGGATCGAGCGCTGCACCGTTCATCTCGGCGAAGCGCGTCGCGTTCCACAGCTTGGTGCCGAAATTGCGGTAGCCGGCGACGCGCGCCGGGTCGAGCCGCACGTCGCGACCCTGCGCAGCCATGATCGCGAGCGTGAAGCGCAGCGCGTCGGCGCCGTATTCCTCGATCAGGTCGAGCGGGTCGATGACGTTGCCCTTCGACTTCGACATCTTGGCGCCGTTCTTGTCGCGAACGAGCGCATGGACGTAGACCGTGTGGAACGGCTCCTCATCCATGAAGTGAAGACCCATCATCATCATCCGGGCAACCCAGAAGAAAATGATGTCGAAGCCCGTCACCAGAACGTCGGTCTGGTAGTAGGTCTTGAGATCCGGCGTCTTGTCCGGCCAGCCGAGCGTCGAGAACGGCCAGAGCGCGGAGGAGAACCACGTATCGAGCACGTCCTCGTCGCGGGTCAGAATGTCGCCCGGCAGATAATTCTCCAGCTTGTCCTCGACCCAGGCCTTCCACGGCCCTTCGTGGGCGATGTAGTGCTGGATCGCCGCTTCCAGCGCCAGTTCCTCGTCCTTCTCGACGAAGACCGTGCCGTCCGGCCCGTACCAGGCGGGAATCTGGTGACCCCACCAGAGCTGGCGCGAGACGCACCAGGGCTGGATGTTCTCCATCCAGTCGAAGTAGGTCTTTTCCCAGTTCTTCGGGACGAACTTCGTCCGGCCGTCGCGAACTGCCTCAATGGCGGGCTCGGCGAGCGTCTTGGCGTCGGCGAACCACTGGTCCGTCAGCATCGGCTCGATGACGACCCCCGAACGGTCGCCGAAGGGTTGCGTGATCTTGCGGCTGTCGACAAGCGGGACGGCGTTGCCCTCCGCGTCGCTCGTCATGACGGCAAGGCCGTCGGCGTTGATCTGCGCGACGATCCGCTGGCGTGCTTCGTAGCGATCGAGCCCGCGATATTCGTCCGGAACGAGGTTGATCTCGTCCACCGTCGCCTCGTCCGGCAGGCGGCCGGAGCGAACGATCTCGGCGGCCTGCGCGGCGCAGGTCGCATAGTCCTCGCCATCGGCGCGCATCGACGCCGTCAGGTCCATCAGCCGGTAAAGCGGAATGTCGTTGCGCTTGGCGACCTGATAATCGTTGAAGTCGTGCGCGCCGGTGATCTTGACTGCGCCCGAACCAAAGGTCGGGTCAGGGTATTCGTCGGTAATGATGGGGATCAGGCGGCGGTGCTCTTTCGGCCCGACCGGAATCTCGCACAATTTGCCGACGATCGGCGCATAGCGCTCATCGTCGGGATGGACCGCCACCGCGCCGTCGCCCAGCATCGTTTCCGGCCGCGTCGTGGCGATCGAGATGTAGTCGCGCGTCTCGCGCAGGACGACGTTCCCGTCCGCGTCCTTCTCGACATATTCATAGGTCGCGCCGCCGGCCAGCGGGTATTTGAAATGCCACATATGGCCGTCGACATCGCGGTTCTCAACTTCGAGGTCGGAAATCGCGGTCTCGAATTTCGGGTCCCAGTTGACCAGCCGCTTGCCGCGATAGATCAGCCCCTGCTTGTAGAGCGTGACGAAGACCTCGATGACGGCCTTCGACAGGCCCTCATCCATGGTGAAGCGCTCGCGCGCCCAGTCACACGATGCACCGAGACGCTTCAACTGGTGCAGGATGGAGCCGCCGGACTGCTCCTTCCACGACCAGACGCGCGAAACGAATTCGTCTCGGTCCATGTCGCGGCGCTGCAGGCCGCTCGCGGCAAGCTGGCGCTCCACGACCATCTGGGTGGCGATGCCGGCATGGTCCATGCCCGGCTGCCACAGGACATTCTTGCCGCGCATGCGCTCGAAGCGGACGAGAATGTCCTGCAGCGTGTTGTTGAGCGCGTGCCCCATGTGGAGCGAGCCGGTCACGTTCGGCGGCGGAATGACGATGGTAAAGGCCTCGGCGCCCGGCTTGGAGCCGGCACCGGCGCGGAAGGCGTCTTCCTCCTCCCACAGGCTGGCGATCTTCGGCTCGACGGCTTTGGCGTCGTAGGTCTTCTCAAGCATGGGAAATTGTCCGCTCGTTCAGGCGTTTCGTGCGGACGGTAAACCGGAAGGCCAAAGCCAAGTCAACTGCGAGGAGAGCGCCTCAGCGCGAGCCGCCCCGCGCCACGCGCTCGATCTCCTCGCGCACGAGACGCTCCACCAGCGTCGGCAGATTGTCGTCGAGCCATTCCTGCAGCATCGGGCGCAGCATGTCCTCGGCCATCTCGTCGAAACTCTTGCGACGGCTGGCGGCAAAGGCATCCGTGAGTTCCCCGAACGAAGCCGCGACCTGGCGGCCGGCGCTTTCGGACAGGATGGGCGCACGTCCAAGCTCGGCGATCGGTTCCGCTTGGGGAGACACTTCGTCGGCCACACCCTCGCGGGCATGAGCGTCCTGCTCGAGCGCGGCCTGCAATTCCTCGAACTCGGCTGCGAAATCGTCGGGCAGTTCGAACGTTTCCGTCTCGCCGAAAACGTCCGAACCAGCAGGATCGGCCGCCATCGGCGCCGGATCGGCTTGAATTTCCGGCATTTCCGGTTCGTCGGCAGGTGTCGTTGCAAGTTCGGATTGGCCGCGATCGGTTGGTTCCCGCTCGGCAAGATCGGATGGCCGCAGGAACGAGACGACATCGGAATTGGCAGGCTCGAACGTCGGCTCGTCGCCTTCATCCACCTCGGCGCGCGAGGGCGCATGACGGTCGAAGGCAGACGGCTTCTTGACCGTGTCGCTATCCTCGATGATCCGCCGGATCGATGCGAGGATTTCCTCCATCGAGGGTTCACGCTGTGCTGAAGACGCCTGTGCCATTGCTCGCCCCGTGCCTTTCGGCCGTTTTCACGCCGATCACGCCAGATATTGTGGCGTCGAATCACAGGTAGATTAGCGACAAGCCCCGGAAGAGAGAATCCCCCGGGGCCCGATCACGAAGCTTTACACAGCTTTGATTCTAAACGGAAAGGTCAGCGACCGTCCGGCGTGCGCGTGCCGTACCACTTGTCCTTGACGGCATCGTAGTGCTCTTCAGGCTGATGGATCGTGACGGCGAGACCCAGATTGGAGGCCGTCAGGCGCCCGGCTGCCGACAGGATCGCGTAGCTTGCCACCACGACATCGCGTTCGGAACTCGCCAGATTGATCTGCGCATTGATGACGTCGGCCTGGGCGTTGAGCACGTCGAGCGTCGTGCGCTGGCCGACATTGCGCTCCTCGCTGACACCGTTGAGCGCGAGCTGTGCGGCCGAGGCGAGCTGGCGGTTGGCGGAGGACACCTCACGCGCCGCGACATATTGCGTCCACGCGGCCGTCACGGCCTGGCGCACCTGATCGCGCGTCACGTCGACTTCGATTCGCGCCTGCCCGAGCTGCTCCTTCGACTGCCGCACCAGACCCGAAACGCGCCCGCCCTGATAGATCGGGATCGTCAGGTTGATGCCGACATTGGCCGAATTCGTCGTTTCCGAACCGGACGAGAGGCCCACGCCCGGCAGTCCCGAGACCTGGCGGTCGGTATAGGTCGAGGACACGCCGGCCGAAGCCGTCACCGAGGGAAGCAGGGCGCCTTCCGCGGACTTGACCGAGAAGCCGGCCGCATCGACGAGATGCTGGGTGGCGAGGATGGCGGGATGCTGTGCGGCGGCAAGCGTATAGGCCGCATCGAGGCTTGGAGGCAGAAGATTGGTCAGCGGCCCCGCAGCCGAAAGGTTCGAGGGGTCCTGACCCACGATCTGCCGGTAGAGCGCGCCGCTGGCCTGGACCTGCGCGCGGGCGGCGGCGAGCTGCGCGATGGCGGCAGCCCGGCTGGCATCGGCCTGTGCGACGTCCGTGCGCGTGCCCTCACCGACTTCGAAACGCGAATTCGCCGCGCGGACCTGCTCGCCGAGGAAGGCGAGGTTGCGCTCCTGAAGCGAGGCGATCTGGCGATCGCGGATGATGTCCATATAGGCGCTGGCGGCATTGAACAGGATGTTCTGTTCGGTGTTGCGCAGGCTCTGCTGCGCGGCGCGCACATTGGCTTCCGCCGAGCGCACATTGTTCGTGGTCTGGAAACCGTCGAACAGCGACTGCTGGATCGAGACACCGAATGAACCGGTGAAGATATCGGTGCCGGACTGGGTCTGGTAGTTGATCTGGCCGCTGCCGCCCACGGTCGGACGCCAGCCCGACTTGGCGATCGGCACCGTTTCGTCGGTGACGCGGACGCCGGCACGCGCCGAATTCAGGCTGGCATTGTTCTCATACGCCTTTGCCAGCGCCCCGAGGATCGTCTCCGAATGGGCAGGAGCGACGGCGATCAGCGCCGAGGATGCAAGAGCAGCGGAAAACAGAAATCGACGAAATGTGGACACGAATAACCACCCTCTTCAACATGCGCGCCAATCCGCGGCAAACGGTTCGAGCCGCGCATAACCGCCCCGGCATACCCGATTCGACGCGGCACGCCAGCAACACACATTAGACGATAGCGAATAATTCCTGCCGATAGGTTGCAGATCGGTAACAGGATGCCGCCCAAAATCGAACGGCTCAGAACTTGAAAGTCGGCACCTGGAGAAAGGCGGCAAGCGGCCGGATGGCGCAATTGAAAGCGCGGCGCGACGCGAGATTGCCGTTCTCCTTCATGAACAGGGTCGCCTTGCCGGCATTGCCCTGCCCGATCACCGCCACCAGGCGTCCGCCATCCTTCAACTGGTCGAGAAGCGAAGCAGGCACCTCGTCGACGGCGCCTTCGATGACGATCACGTCGAACGGCGCCTCGGACGGATATCCCTCGGCGAGCGGCCCTTCCACCACGGCGACATTGTCGAAGCCGAGACGGCTGAGCGTGTCGGTGGCCGAAGCGGCCAGGTCCGGGTCGCTTTCGAGGCCGATGACCGAGCTGCCGAGCTGCGACAGGATGGCGGCCGAATAGCCCGTTCCCGTCCCCACATCGAGAATGAAGTCGCCCGGCCGGATCTCGGCGAGCTGCAGCAGTTTGCCGAAGGGCGAAGGTTCCATGAGACAGCGCGCTGCGGCATCCTTGCGGGCCGGCGCGATCTCGATGTCCTCGTCGATATAGGCGAGCGCCTTGCGCCGACCGGGAACGAATTCCTCGCGCGCGACGCTCGACATCGCGTCGAGAACGGCGATGTCCGAGACGTCTGTGGTCCGCAACTGGCCGTCGACCATCTTGCGTCGCTGCACTGCATAATCGGAAGTCATGGTCGCCCTGCCCGCGCTAAATGCCGCCTCGCCTGCGGCGCCCCATGCCGACACCTTGCGGCACGTCTGTGGAGCACCAGTGGAGGCCTCGCCCGGAATCGAACCGGGGTGCAAGGATTTGCAGTCCTCTGCGTAACCACTCCGCCACGAGGCCATCCGGGCGTCGAGCCCTGGCGCTCCATTAGGTTGGCGCCCGCCCGCCTGTCAACAGGCCAGTTGCCGTTTCCCCCTGCCGCTGGGACAATCACGGTTCGCGCCCGCGCCTTCCATTGCGGCTGCCCCACCAAACCGTGGATCGGCGCCGCCATCGGCGCACCATGGCAAATTCATAGGACAGAACGAGGATGCCGAGCGGGATCATCCAGAAGCCGAGAATCGGCAGGAAACCGAGAATACCGCCGATGACCAGCAAGATGCCGATCGATATCCGCAGCATGCGCGACTGCGGCAACGGGATCGTCCTGCCGAAGATAGAAATGCGCTGCTGGAAATCGGGCTCGGCCATCGGCGCGTCCTCGAGGGTCTGGGTCATGATCCGATTCATCTAGGATAGATTGGGGCTGTTTCGGGGCTAAGCCCTGAAATCCGCTATGAAAGTTCCGCACCGTAACGCAGTTTCGCGCGGTTCGATCCAACTTTCATGCGGTTTTCGACACGATGCGCTTTGCAAATCGAAAAACTGTTTGCTATAGGCACGCTCGTTCTCACGAGCATCGTTCCCCGGTAGCTCAGTGGTAGAGCAACCGGCTGTTAACCGGTTGGTCGCTGGTTCGAATCCGGCCCGGGGAGCCATCTATCCAGCATTGGAAGGCCGGATTGGCTTTGGCCGCCAGCGGCTTTCGTCGTGCTGGCACTTTACTCGATGGCCAGTTGTGATACTGCCACGGCGATGCCCTTGTAGCTCAGTTGGTAGAGCACCTGATTTGTAATCAGGGGGTCGCGGGTTCAAATCCTGCCGGGGGCACCATGTGCGCCATCATCGCTTTGCAGCCCCTTGCCGACATGCTACCCGCTTGATCCCAGGCATTTGGACCGAGCGCATCTGATGGATTCCCGTTCTCCTTCACAGTCGATCGCCTTCGTCAGCGCCGCGACCGACGAGGCGCAGTCCGCTGGCCGGCGTCTTGCTGCGCTTTATGGTCAGGCCAGCCTCGAAGAGGCGGACGTGGTGGTCGCCCTTGGCGGCGACGGGTTCATGCTCCAGACCTTGCGCGAGCAGATGGGCAGCGGCAAGGCCATCTACGGCATGAACAAAGGAACCGTCGGGTTTCTCATGAACGAGTTCGCCGAAACGGGCCTGCGCGAACGCATCGCCGCCGCCCTGCCCGAGACGATCCGGCCGCTCGAAATGATTGCCGAAACCGCCGAAGGTCCGGAAGCCAAGCTTCTGGCGATCAACGAGATTGCGCTGTTTCGCCAGTCGGCGCAGGCGGCCAAGCTGCGCATCACAATCGACGGCAAGGTGCGACTCGACGAACTCGTCTGCGACGGGGTGATGGTCGCGACGCCTGCGGGCTCGACGGCCTACAATCTCTCCGCCCACGGCCCGATCCTGCCGCTCGACGCGCCTCTTCTCGCGCTGACGCCGGTCAGCCCCTTCCGTCCCCGCCGCTGGCGCGGTGCGCTGCTGCCGAACCGTGCCACGGTCAGCTTCGAGATTCTCGAAGCGGAGAAGCGCCCAGTGAATGCGGTCGCCGACCACACCGAAATCCGTTCAGTGCTGAAGGTGACGGTACGCGAAGCGAGCGACGTGACCGCGACGGTCCTCTTCGACGCAAGTCATTCCTGGGACGAACGCGTGCTGGCCGAGCAGTTCCGCTATTGAGCGACCAATGCGCGCGGCTTTAACGAAAAGGGCTTGAAAACCGAGGGTTCGATTGACATTTGCCGAGCTTGGCCTTAACGCCACGGCAGCACTTCCACGCCGCTGGCCTGGAACCCTTGTTGCATGGGCGCAATCCGCGCGCCGCCAAACCTAGCAGAGACAATCAAAAACGTGTCAGCTGAAAGCAAGATTGAAGACCAGGCGTCCGAGCCGACCCTGACCTTTGCCGATCTCGGACTTTCGCCAAAAGTCCTCTCCGCCGTGACAGACGCCGGATACACCGTTCCGACACCGATTCAGGCAGGCGCGATTCCCCATGCGCTGCTCGGCAAGGACGTTCTCGGCATCGCCCAGACGGGCACCGGCAAGACCGCCGCCTTCGTTCTTCCCATGATCACGCGCCTTGAAAAGGGCCGCGCCCGCGCACGCATGCCGCGCACGCTCATTCTCGAGCCGACGCGCGAGCTTGCCGCGCAGGTCGAAGAGAACTTCATCAAGTATGGCAAGAACCACAAGCTCAACATCGCACTGCTGATCGGCGGCGTGTCGTTCGACGAGCAGGAAAAGAAGCTGGAGCGCGGCGCCGACGTGCTGATCGCGACGCCCGGCCGCCTGCTCGATCACCGCGAGCGCGGCAAACTCCTGCTCAACGCCGTCGACATTCTCGTCATCGACGAAGCCGACCGCATGCTCGACATGGGTTTCATTCCCGATATCGAGCGAATCTGCGAGATGATCCCGTTCACCCGTCAGACGCTGTTCTTCTCGGCGACGATGCCGCCGGAAATCACCAAGCTGACCGAAAAATTCCTCCAGGCGCCGGTCCGCGTCGAAGTCTCGAAGGCTGCGTCCACCGCCACGACCGTCACCCAAAGGCTGGTGAAGTCGAAGTCGAAGGACTGGGACAAGCGCTCGACGCTTCGCGATCTCATTCGCGCCGAAGAAGGCGAACTGAAGAACGCGATCATCTTCTGCAACCGCAAGACCGCGGTTTCCGAACTCTTCCGCTCGCTCGTCAAGCATGAGTTCGATGCTGGCGCGCTTCATGGCGACATGGACCAGCGCGCGCGCATGGCGATGCTCGCCGGCTTCCGGGACGGCAAGCTCAAGCTGCTCGTCGCCTCCGACGTCGCCGCGCGCGGCCTCGACATTCCCGACGTCAGCCACGTGTTCAATTTCGACGTGCCGATCCACGCCGAGGACTATGTTCACCGCATCGGCCGTACCGGCCGGGCCGGGCGTTCCGGCAAGGCCTTCACGCTGGCGACGAAGGCAGACGGCAAATATGTCGACGCGATCGAGAATCTGATCGGCCAGAGCATCGAATGGCATGATGGCGACCTGTCGACCATCGTCCACGACGACAGCGCAGACGAAGCACCGCGCCGCGGAGCGAAAGGCGCTCGTGGCCGTGGCGGCCGCAAGGGCGACGAGGAAAAGCGCCCGCGTCGCGGCCGCAAGTCCGATGAGGCTACGCCGGTGGCGGCCGCCGTTGAGGATGCGATCGTCGAAGAGGCAGCGAACGTACAGGACGCGGCGCCGGTCCCGGTCGCCGCGATGGCGGACGAGCGTCCGGAACGCAGCGAGCGTCGCGACGCGATCCGCGCGGGCAATGCCGAGCGGCAGCGCGCATCCTATGGGTCCGACCAGCGCAACACGCGCAACCAGGATCGCGACCGTCGCCACCGCCGCGACGATCTCGGCGAAGCCCCGATCGGCTTCGGCGACGATATCCCGGCCTTCATGAAGGTCGTCGCGAAGGTCTGACCTTCTTCGACATTTCGGCGCGGCGCGATGCCGCGTCGGCCAGCTTGGCCCATTCGGCGAGTTCGGCCGGATCGTCGAGCGCGGCGTCCGGAATCGACCAGTACGGCATCATTGCCGGCTTCCCCTTGCCCTCATAGACCCATTGCCGCGAGCCCGCCGCCGCAAAATGCGGCGCTGTCTCGCCGTCCGCCTTCAGCCAGACTTCGTCGAAGGCATGAAGCGCGATGATGCGGCCCTGGTGATAGATGCCGTGGCCGCCGAACATGCGCCGGATCGTGACCGGCCCGAACTCGGCGAACATGTCGATCAGATCGGCCGGCTGCATGGCTGGGCTCCACGTTGCGATGCGCTAGATTAGCGCGGGTCGGCAAATTGCGGGAGCGCCCAATGCCTGTGAAACTCGAAGGATCTTGCCGGTGCGGCGCCGTCAGTTTTAGCGTCGACAGCCACACACCCGCGCCCTACCAGCTTTGCTATTGTTCCATCTGCCGCAAGCAGCAGGGCGGCGGCGGCTTCGCGATCAATCTCGGCGCGTTAGCCGCTACGCTTGAGATCGAGGGGCAAGACCGCATCGGCGTCTATCGCGCCGAAATCGAGGACGACGAGCATCCGCATTGCGAAACGTCAAGCGGCGAGCGCAATTACTGCCGCGACTGCGGTTCCGCGCTCTGGCTCTACGATCCGAGCTGGCCGGAACTCATCCACCCGTTCGCATCGGCCATCGACACTGAGTTGCCAAAGCCGCCCTCGCATGTACATCTGATGCTGAAATACAAGGCGGCGTGGGTCGAGCCCGACATCCGCGACGGCGACGAGACCTTTGACCTCTATCCGAAGCTCTCGATCGCCGATTGGCACAGGAAGCATGGGATGTGGGTGGATTGACGGTCGGCCGTCAGGCGACGGCGCCCTGCCCGCGCGCTTCGGCCAGCGCCTTGAGGTCGGCTGGTTGAAGCTCGATCGATTCGCCGCACCCGCAAGCCGACGACTGGTTCGGATTGTTGAAGGTGAAGCCCGACCGCAGCTTGGTCGTCTCGAATCCCATCTCGGTGCCGAGCAGAAACAGCGCGGCTTCAGGCGCGACATAGACATGCGCCCCGTCGCGCTCGACATGATCGTCCTTGGGGTCGGCCGCGGTGACGAGGTCGACCGTGTATTCCATGCCTGCGCAGCCACCCTTCTTGATGCCGACGCGAATGCCCGCGGCACCCTCGCGCGCGGCAACGATGTTGCGAACGCGGGCTGCCGCCTCGTCGGTCAGGGTCAGAACTTGAAAACGTGCCATCAACTGCTCCATGCCGGCGGGTTCAAGGCCCGCGGAATGTCCTATGCCCCGAAGATGGGGAAGTTTGCGTTCGGGTGCAACCGGGAACCGGTCAATACCAGCCCACGGCGACCTGCGCCTCTTCCGACATACGATCGGGCGTCCACGGCGGATCGAACACCATCTTCACGTCGACATCGGAAACGCCTTCGACCGTGCTGACGGCATTTTGCACCCAACCGGGCATTTCGCCGGCGACCGGGCAGCCGGGCGCCGTCAGCGTCATGTCGATCTTGACCGAACGGTCATCCTCGATGTCGATCTTGTAGATCAGGCCGAGTTCGTAGATGTCGGCCGGGATTTCCGGGTCGTAGACCGTCTTTAGCGCCGACACGATGTCGTCGGTCAGGCGCGCGATTTCCTCCGCGGGAATGGCGGAAACGCTCGGATTTTCAGTCGCTGCTACGTCGTCGGTCATGGCTTCACCCGAAGAAACTGCGCGCCTTTTCAAGCGCTTCGGCGAGAATGTCGATCTCGGCCTTCGTATTATACATGGCGAATGAGGCACGACATGTCGAGGTCACGCCGAAGCGCTTCAAGAGCGGCTGCGCGCAGTGCGTGCCGGCACGCACGGCAACGCCGGCGCGGTCGATCACCATCGACACATCATGGGCATGGATGCCCTGCAACTCGAAGGAGACGATGGCGCCCTTGTCCGGCGCATTGCCGATGATGCGCATCGAGTTGATGCGCGAAAGGCGCTCATGCGCGTAGGCGGCGAGTTCCGCCTCGTGCGCGGCGATCGCCTCGCGGCCGATACCTTGCATGTATTCCAGCGCCGCGCCGAGGCCTATCGCCTGCACGATGGGCGGCGTACCGGCCTCGAAGCGATGCGGCGGCTCGTTATAGGTGACGTTCTCCTCCGTCACCTCCTCGATCATCTCGCCACCGCCCTGGAAGGGACGCATCTTTTCCAGCATTTCCTTGCGGCCATAGAGGATGCCGATGCCCGACGGACCGTAGACCTTGTGGCCGGTGAAGACGTACCAGTCGCAGCCCAGATCCTGCACGTCGACGACGGTGTGGACCGCGCCCTGGCTGCCATCGACCAGAACCGGAATGCCGCGCGCATGGGCGATGCGCACGATCTCCTTGATCGGGGTCACGGTGCCGAGGACGTTCGACATGTGCGTGATCGCGACCAGTTTGGTGCGATCGGTCAAACGCTTCTCGAATTCCTCGATGTGGAACTGGCCTTCGTCGTCGACAGGCACCCAGACGAGCTTGGCGCCCTGCCGTTCGCGGATGAAATGCCAGGGCACGATGTTGGAGTGATGCTCCATCACCGAAAGCACGATCTCGTCGCCCTCGCCGATATTCGGCATGCCGTATCCGTACGCGACCGTATTGATCGCCTCGGTCGCCGACTTCGTGAAGACGATCTCGTCAATACTGGAAGCGTTGAGGAAACCGCGCACGGTCTCGCGCGCAGCTTCGTACGCATCGGTGGCCGCATTGGACAGAAAGTGCAAACCGCGATGCACATTGGCGTATTCGGATGAATAGGCCTTCGCGATGCGGTCGATCACCGCCTGCGGCTTTTGCGCCGACGCACCGTTGTCGAGATAGACGAGCGGCTTGCCGTAGACCTCGCGCGACAGGATCGGGAAGTCGCGGCGGATGGCCTCGACGTCGTAGGGTTTCAGCGTTCCTGTCGGCGCGTTCATGGCTTACCCGTGGTTCGCGAACCAGTCCTCGAGCCGCGTTTCCAGCGCCTCGACGATGGCTTCGTCTTCCAGTTCCTCGATGACTTCGCGCAGGAACGCCTTGACCAGCAACCCGCGCGCAAGCTTCTCCTCGACGCCGCGCGCCATCAGGTAGAACAGATGCGCGTGGTCGATCTCGGTGACCGTGGCGCCGTGGCCGCATGCAACGTCGTCGGCGAAGATTTCGAGTTCCGGCTTGGTGGAAAACTCGCCTTCGTCGGAAAGCAGCAACGTGTTGCACGCCATCTTCGCGTCGGTCTTCTGCGCCAGCCGGTCAACGCGGATCTGGCCTTGGAACACGCCATGCGCCTTGTCGGTGATGACGTTGCGGATGATCTCGGTCGAAGTCGTGTGCGGGGCGGCATGGTCGAGCACCATAGTCACGTCGCAATGGACGTCGCCGCCGAGGAGGTTGACGCCGCGCAGGCGGAAATCCGAGCCCTCGCCGGCCGCCACCACATGCACTTCCTGCCGAACAAGCTTGCCGCCCGTGTTCATCAGGAAAATCGTCACCTTGGCATTGGCGCCGATCCGCGCGCGGATCTGACCGAGATGGGTCGCGGACTTCGGCTGGTCCTGGATGATCAGCCAGTTGATCTCGGCACCGTCGCCGATCTCGACATCCGTCACCGAGCTGACCAGCGCATCAGCCGTGCCGGTCTGCCGCTCGACGATGGTCGCCTTCGCGCCCTTGCCGAAGCGGGCGGCGAAGCGCGCATGGACCTGGCCGCCCGAATGGACGTTCTGCAATTCGATCGGCGCCGCGATCTCGGCGCCCTCGGGGATCGTCAGGTCAAATCCATCCGAGACGAAAGCGGCGTTGATCGCGCCGACCGCATCGTCCGCCTTCAGCGGCGCAAGATCGCCCGCGAGCGCGCCGCTCATCAGGCGGTCGGCAATCTTCTCGATCCGCACCCCGTCCATGCCGGCATGATGCTGGGCGTTGCCGTCGATGACGGTCAGGACCGAAGAACCATCGACCAGAGGAGCGAGCGCGCCGGCGTCGCCCGCGCCACCATCGGCGGGAACGGACGCCAGCAGGCGGCGCAGATCGGTGTAGTGCCAGGCTTCGACGCGGCGCGTCGGCAGACCGGCCTTGAGGACAGCGGCGGCCGCGTCGCGCTTTGCCGCGACTTCCGGCGAGCCGGTCAGCGACGGACGGCGCGCGGCGAAGCCCTCGATCAAGGCCTCCTCGGCGCTCGTCAGCTTGGGTGCTGCGTGAACGTTCATGTCAGCCACCCCGCTCAGGCCGCTTCGCCGATGATGCCGGCATAGCCGTCGCGCTCCAGTTCGAGCGCGAGCGACTTGTCGCCCGACTTCACGACCTGGCCGCGCGAGAGCACGTGCACCGAGTCGGGCACGATATAGTCGAGCAGACGCTGGTAGTGAGTGATGACCACGAAGGCACGATCGGGCGAACGCAGCGAATTGACGCCATCGGCGACGATCTTGAGCGCGTCGATGTCGAGGCCGGAATCGGTCTCGTCGAGCACGCACAGCTTCGGCTCCAGAAGCTTCATCTGCAGGATTTCCGCGCGCTTCTTCTCGCCGCCGGAAAAGCCGACATTGAGCGGGCGCTTCAGCATCGCCATGTCGATGTTGAGACCGCCGGCGTTTTCCTTCACGCGCTTGATGAATTCCGGGATCTTGAGCTCGTCCTCGCCGCGCGCCTTGCGCTGCGAATTCATCGCCACCTTGAGGAATTCCATCGTCGCGACTCCCGGGATTTCCATCGGATACTGGAAGGCGAGGAAGATGCCCGAAGCGGCGCGCTCAGCCGGGTCCATCTCGAGAATGGATTCGCCGTTGTAGAGAATGTCGCCCTCGGTCACCTCATAGTCCTCGCGCCCGGCGAGAATGTAGGAGAGCGTCGACTTGCCCGAGCCGTTCGGCCCCATGATGGCGGCGACTTCGCCCTTCTGGACGGTGAGGTTCAGGCCGCGGATGATCTCGGTGCCGTCTTCGGCGATACGGGCGTGCAGGTTCTTGATTTCAAGCATGTTCGAATTCCTGAATGTCGTCTGGGGCGGCGGCGTCAGCCGACCGAGCCTTCGAGTGAGATACCGATGAGCTTCTGCGCTTCGACCGCGAATTCCATCGGCAGTTCCTGGATCACGTCCTTGACGAAGCCGTTGACGATGAGTGCGATGGCTTCCTCTTCGGGAATGCCGCGCTGCATGACGTAGAAGAGCTGGTCTTCGGAAATTTTCGACGTCGTCGCCTCGTGCTCAAACTGGGCGGTCGCGTTCTTGGCTTCGATGTAGGGCACTGTATGCGCGCCGCAATCATTGCCGATCAGGAGCGAGTCGCACTGCGTGAAGTTGCGCGCGTTGGTCGCCTTGCGATGCGCCGAGACCTGGCCGCGATAGGTGTTGTTCGAGTGCCCGGCCGAAATGCCCTTCGAGATGATGCGGCTCGACGTGTTCTTGCCGAGATGGATCATCTTGGTGCCCGAGTCAATCTGCTGGTAGCCGTTCGACACGGCGATCGAATAGAACTCGCCGCGGCTGTCGTCACCGCGCAGGATGCAGGACGGATACTTCCAGGTGATCGCCGAACCGGTCTCGACCTGCGTCCAGGAAATCTTTGAGCGGTCGCCGCGGCAGTCGCCGCGCTTGGTGACGAAATTGTAGATGCCGCCCTTGCCGTCCTTGTCGCCCGGATACCAGTTCTGGACCGTCGAATACTTGATCTCGGCATCGTCGAGTGCGATCAGTTCGACGACGGCCGCGTGAAGCTGGTTCTCGTCGCGCTGCGGCGCCGTGCAGCCTTCGAGATAGGACACATAGGCGCCCTCCTCGCAGATGATGAGCGTGCGCTCGAACTGGCCGGTGTTCTTCTCGTTGATGCGGAAATAGGTCGACAGCTCCATCGGGCAGCGAACGCCCTTGGGCACGTAGACGAACGATCCGTCAGTGAACACGGCAGAGTTCAGCGTCGCGTAGTAGTTGTCCGTCGTCGGCACGACCGAACCCAGATACTTCTTTACGAGTTCCGGGTGTTCGCGGATCGCCTCGGAGATCGAGCAGAAGATCACGCCCGCCGCAGCCAGTTCCTTCTTGAAGGTGGTGACGACGGAGATGGAATCGAAAACGGCGTCGACCGCGACGCGTCCGGACTTGTAGACATTGTCGTTCGCCGCATCGGCGTCCTCGCCCTCGTCTTTCTGGACGCCGGCGAGAATCTCCTGCTCGCGCAGCGGAATGCCGAGCTTCTCATAGACGCGCAGGAGTTCGGGATCGACCTCGTCGAGCGACTTCGGGCCGGTCTGGTTCTTCGGCGCGGCGTAGTAGTGTATGTCCTGGAAGTCGATCTTCGGGTAGTCGACGCGCGCCCAGGTCGGCTCTTCCATGGTGAGCCAGCGACGATAGGCGTTGAGGCGCCAGTCGAGCATCCACTGAGGCTCGTCCTTCTTGGCCGAGATCATGCGGATGGTGTCTTCGCTGAGGCCTTTCGGCGCAACGTCCATCTCGATGTCGGACTCGAAGCCGTATTTATACTGGTCCACGTCGATCTTGCGGACTTGGTCGATGGTCTCCTGCACAGCAGGCATGAGCGCTCTCCATCCAGGCCGGGGTCAAGGCCCGGCAGTTGTCGATTTCGCATCCGCAGCAATCGCCGTCAGAATGCGCGTTACATAGGGAGGATTGCCGGCAAATGCACCCCTGCGGCGCGCCGATATCCTCGAAATTTCCCGGCCGTCAGGCGGCCGCTTGCCTGCGGCTCATAAACCGATCGAGCGCCTCTGCGAAAGCGGCAATCTCGTCTTCACCCGTCGAATGTCCGATCGAGACGCGAATGCCGCTGACATCCTCGCCAAGGCCCATGGCCTTGAGCACGCGACTGGCGCCGACCTTGCCCGACGAGCATGCCGAACCCGACGACACGGCGATGCCGGCTAGATCGAAGTCGATCTGCGCGGTTTCGGCCTTCACGCCCGGAATTCCGAAGAACACAGTATTGGGCAGGCGTTCCGCCTTCTCGCCGAAGATGACCGCCTCGGGTACGCGTGCGCGGATCGCCGCTTCAATGTGGCCGCGCTTATCGCGCAGCACATCCGCCTCGGCAAGCACGGCAAGCGCGTTGCGCGCCGCGGCGCCGAAACCGGCGAGCGCCGCATAATTCTCCGTCCCTGCGCGATGCCCGCGCTCCTGCCCACCACCGGTAGCGATCGGCGCCGGCATCAGCACGTCGCTGTTGCCGACCAGCGCGCCTGCGCCCTTCGGCCCACCGATCTTGTGCGCAGCTAGGATCAGGAAATCGGCGCAAAGCGCTGCTATATCGAGGGAAACACGTCCGCCGGCCTGCACCGCGTCGAGCACCAGGACGCCACCGGCCTCATGCACGATGGCGGCGATCTCCGCCGCGGGCTGGATCACGCCCGTCTCGTTATTCGCCAGATGCACCGCGACGAGCGGCAGGCCTTCCAAGCGGTCATGTGCCTCCAGCACTTTCTTCAGCGCATCGAGATCGAGCACGCCGTCGCTGTCCACCGGCAATTCCACGACGTTGTCCTTGGCAAAACGACCGCCGCCGACAACGATGGAATGGTCGGTCGTCGACGTATAGAGCCGGGAATAGATCAGCGGCGAGCGGCCCATTCGCCAGTCGGGCGTCAGTGCCAGCGCCACGGCCTCGCTCGCGCCTGACGTGAATACGACGTGTTCCGGCTTCGCATTGCACAAGGCGGCGACGTCGCGCCTTGCCTCTTCCACCAGCCGCTTGGCCTGCCGGCCCTCGGCATGGACGGACGACGGATTGGCTGTGAGGTCAAGCGCAGCGACCATCGCCGCCCGCGCTTCGGGCAGAAGCGGCGCGCTGGCATTCCAGTCCAGATAGAAGCGGCGTCCTGTCATTTCGGCGTTGTCAAATCCAATTCGAGGCCTTGGCGGCGAACGGCGTTATTTCCTTGAATTCGCAAGGCGAGCCGTCCTATCTACCCGCTTTGCGAAAAGCGGCGCAGCCCGCCACTTTTGAATTGTTCTAAACTAGTTTCTATGGAGACGCCCGCCCCGCGTCAAGTCCGAACGGCCTGACATCGGGTCCAGTGGCATCGCCGGCGGTTCAACTGGAGTATCCCATGCCCGAGGTCATCTTCGCCGGTCCGGCCGGACGCCTTGAAGGTCGTTATCAGCCTTCCAAGGAAAAGAACGCGCCCATCGCGATCGTCCTGCATCCCCATCCGCAGTTCGGCGGCACGATGAACAACAAGATCGTGTACGACCTCTTCTACATGTTCCAGAAGCGCGATTTCACCGTCCTGCGCTTCAATTTCCGCAGCATCGGCCGCAGCCAGGGTGAATTCGACCATGGCGCGGGCGAACTGTCCGATGCCGCCGCGGCGCTCGACTGGGTGCAGTCGCTGCATCCCGATTCCAAGAGCTGCTGGGTTGCCGGCTATTCCTTCGGCGCCTGGATCGGCATGCAGCTCCTGATGCGCCGTCCGGAGATCGAGGGCTTCATCTCGATTGCGCCGCAGCCGAACATCTACGATTTCTCCTTCCTCGCGCCCTGCCCCTCCTCTGGCCTCATCATCCATGGCGATGCCGACCGCGTTGCCCCGCCTAAGGACGTACAGACGCTGGTCGACAAGCTGCACACCCAAAAGGGCATCACGATCACGCAGAAGACCCTGCCCGGCGCGAACCACTTCTTCGCCAGCCACGGAGAGACGCTGATCGAGGAATGTTCGGACTATCTGGACCGCCGCCTTGCCGGCGAATTGGCCGACCCCAAACCGAAACGCCTCCGCTGACCTGACGCAACGTCAGCGACCCTCGACTCCTGCACGGACTCATGGCAGCTTTCGGTTGTCGTCAGGCAGTCGAGGGGATCGCCATGCACAAATTCGAGATCTACAAGGACAAGAAGGGCGAAACGCGTTTTCGCTTTCGCGCCGGCAATGGCGAGGTGATGTTCTCTTCGGAGGGCTACAAATCGAAGGCGTCGGCCGTTAAGGCCGTCGAGTCGATCAAAAAGAACGCACCCGAGGCGGCCGTCGACGACATGACTGCCGCCGCCAAACCGGAAGCAGCAGCCAAACCGGCAAAGGCGACTGCCAAACCGACCGCCAGGAAGGCGGCGCCGAAAAAGGTCATGGCCAAGGCCTGAGGCTTCAACCCGACATTGCGATAACGCCGCCCGTCGCAGGTTGGTGGCAGCCCGTCGTCGTCGGCCATGTCAGCGGCAGGCCGCGCATCGAGCGGACCGCGAGGTAGGCCCAGGCCTCCGCTTCCATTGCATCACCGTCGAGGCCGACATCCTCGGCGAGTAGAACTCTCGCGCCTTGCGCCTTCGCGCCTTTACGCAAATCCGCGACGATATGCGGGTTCTTGCGCCCGCCGCCGCAGACGATCCAGCTTTTCGGCGCTGCCGGCATGTGCTCGGCGGCTTTCAAGATGGCCTCGGCCGACACGGCTGCCAGCGTGCGCGCACCGTCGGCAAGCTCAAGTTCTGCGGCAAGGTCCAGCGTGAAATCGTTGCGATCGAGCGATTTCGGTCCCGAGCGCACGAAAAACGGATTGTCGAGATATCGCTCCACGACGCCGGCGACCACGCCGCCCTCGCTTGCGATCATGCCGTTCTGGTCGAACGGCACGCCGCCTTCGCGCGACACCCACTGATCGATCAGCGCATTGCCAGGCCCGCTGTCGAAAGCGACCGGCGGACCGTCTGCGGCAACGAAGGTGATATTTGAAATGCCGCCGATATTGACGAAGCAGACCGGCAGGTCGACCGCGGGAAGTTCGGCTCCGAGAGCCGCATGATAGGCCGGCACGAGCGGAGCACCCTGCCCGCCCGCGACCATGTCGGCCGCGCGTATGTCGAAGATGACGGGCGTATTCGTCTCGCGCGCCAGTAACGCGCCATCGCCGATCTGCACCGTCATCGCTCGTTCGGGGCGGTGGAGCACGGTCTGGCCGTGAAAGCCGATCAGGTCGACAGCGCCGTGTGCATCGACGAAAGCCGAAACTGCGCGCGCATGGCGAAGCGTCAGTTCGCGCTCGAGTTCAGCAAGATCGCCGGGACGCTCCGCGCGACTGGAAATTTCCTTCGCAACGTCCAGCGCCGCTTCGATCCGCCGTCGAAACGCGGCATCATAGGCAACGAACATGGATGGCCCGCGCGTCACCGCGCTTTCGCCGTCAGTCGTGACGACCGCCAGGTCGATCCCGTCCATCGACGTGCCGCTCATCAGCCCGAGCGCGCGCATTGCAGTCATGTCGGCGTCCATTCTTGTGATTCCGCGTCGCAAAATGCTAAAGCGGCGCGGGTCCGATTGCCATTGGCGACCGGCCGTTTCGTTGCAACCAGAAAGAAAAGACCATGTCCGCCTTCAAGTCCGATTTCCTGCGCACCTTGTCCGAGCGCGGCTTCATCCACCAGATTTCGGATGAAACCGGCCTCGACGACCTGTTCGCCAAGGAAACCGTGACGGCGTATATCGGCTTCGATCCGACGGCGCCGAGCCTCCACGCCGGCGGCCTGATCCAGATCATGATGCTCTACTGGCTGCAGAAGACCGGCCACCGCCCGATCACCCTGATGGGCGGCGGCACCGGCATGGTCGGCGACCCGTCCTTCAAGGACGAGGCCCGCAAGCTGATGACGCTGGAGACGATCGCGGAGAACAGCGCATCGATCAAGCGCGTCTTCTCGAAATACCTGACCTTCGGCGACGGCCCGAAGGACGCCATCATGGCGGACAATGGCGACTGGCTGCGCAAGCTCAACTATCTCGAATTCCTGCGCGATGTCGGCGCGCATTTCTCCGTCAACCGCATGCTCTCCTTCGACAGCGTGAAGCTGCGGCTGGATCGGCAGCAGTCGCTGTCCTTCCTCGAGTTCAACTACATGGTGCTGCAGGCCTACGATTTCGTCGAACTGAACAAGCGCTATGGCTGCCGGCTGCAGATCGGCGGCTCGGACCAGTGGGGCAACATCGTCAACGGCATCGATCTCGGCCACCGCATGGGCACGCCGCAGCTTTACGCGTTGACGACCCCGCTCTTGACCACCTCTTCGGGCGCCAAAATGGGCAAGTCGCTCAACGGCGCAATCTGGCTCAACCCGGACATGCTTTCGGCCTATGATTTCTGGCAGTATTGGCGCAACACCGAGGACGCCGACGTCGAGCGCTTCCTGAAGCTCTACACGACGCTGCCGATGGACGAAATCGCGCGGCTGGGCGCGCTTGGCGGCACCGAGATCAATGAGGCCAAGAAGGTGCTTGCGACCGAGATCACGGCCATGCTGCACGGTCGCGACGCGGCGGAAGAAGCCGCCGAAACCGCGCGCAAGACCTTCGAGGAAGGCGCGCTCGCGGAAAGCCTGCCGACGATCGAGCTGCCGGCCGCCGAACTCGGAGAGGGCATCGGCGTCCTCCAGCTCTTCGTCAAGGCCGGTCTTGCCGGCTCCAACGGCGAAGCTCGGCGCCATGTCCAGGGCGGAGCGGTGCGCATCAACGACGCGCCCGTCAGCGATGACCGTCAGGTGATCGGGACCGGCGACGTTACGGCGGAAGGCGTCATCAAGCTCTCGCTCGGCAAGAAGAAGCACATCCTCGTCCGGCCGGTCTGATCGGACTATTCGGAGAACTCGAATACCGAGCGAAAAATACCCGGCGCGATCGCGGAGAGCGGATTGATCTGCAACTGAGGCGCGTCGGTCGGCCCGGCAAGCTTGAAGGTGATGCCGATCAGTCCGCGGTCACGGCCATTGCCGAGAATCTGGCCGATCAGCGGAATTTCGGCGAAGAGCCGGTTGATCCCATAGGCCGGCATGAAGGTGCCCGTCATCGACATGTTGCCGCTGCCGTCATAGACGGTGCCCTGGAAAGTCGAGCCGATATCCGGTCCCCGGATCACGCCGTTCTCCAGCGCCAGATAGCCCTTGCCCTGGCTGATGCCCGAAAATGCGCGGTCGAAGAAGACGCGCTGGACGTCGAGCCTGCCCTTTACGACATCGTTCAGCGAGCGCCCGCGCGTGTCCGACGGCGTCGAGACGAGCGAGGCGAGACGCGGCTCGTCCACCAGCCAGAAATCGCGCGCGCCAACGCGGCCGACCAGCGATCCGCCCTCTGCCCCGCGCAGTTCGACATTGAGCCGCCCACCCTCCATCCGGCCATAGAGATCGAGAAAGCGCAGCACCGCACCGGCATCGCCGGTTTCGGCGCGCAAATAACGCCCGCCCTGCCCGATGCCGTGATTGACCTCCAGCTTGGCGCCCGAGCCGGTGGTCGCGGTGGCGGAAAGGTTTTCGATGGTGGCGCCCGTCCCCGCATAGGCGATCACGACGTCGCGAAGCGTCTCGTTGCCGAAACCGGCGACGTTGGCCACGTTGAGGTCGAGGCGGATCGGCACCGGGGCGCCACCGCCGCCGCTCGCTGCCTCGCTGGTCGCTCGCAACGCCTTGATCAGCGAGCGCGCATCCAGCGTTTCCCCTTTGACCGTGATCCCATAGCCGCGCCCGCGCCGTGCGATGTCGACGCTGAACGCATCGCCGCGATTGAGCCGCACCTGCGGGAAGCTCGCCTTTGTCAGACCCGCCTCGTCGAGCGACACCTCCCCGCCCACAGCGAAGCTTTCGCCCTTGATGCCGAAGCCGTGCAGGAAGGTCTGGCCGCCGTTCCGCTCCATCTGGAAGGCAGTCGTCGCCGCGATGCCTGCCCCCTTCGACCAACCGATCCAGGGCAGGCTCAACACCGAACCGGAAAGGTCCGCGGTAACGGACTGCCGCTCGCCGCTCGAAAGGTCGATGCCGACATCGGCATTGCCTGACAGCAGCATGGAAAGGGCCGGCAGAAGCTGGTCGCGCGCGGCATCGTCGAGCTTCAGATCGACCTTGCGCGAGCGCTCGACGGTCTCGTTGAACGGCTCCGTTATGGCGATCGTGGCCGAAACGCCGTTCAGCTTCGCATCCGCGTCGATCTGCGCATGGCTCGGGCGGACGCGCACCGTGCCATAGGCCTCGCTCACCGTCTGGCCCTGGAAGGGCTGCGCCAGTGCGATGTCGGCAATGTCGAGCTCGACGTCGAAACCGACCGGGATCTCGCGTCCATCCTCGTTGAGCGGAAACTGCGCCTGCACCCGGCCCGCAACGTGACCGGAAACATCCGCCGGAGCGAAGTCGAGGTGCCGGCCGGCATCGATCGGCTTCAGCGAGGCGAATTCCAGCGCCGCGTCGGCATCGGCATCGATATCGACGACGAGATTTCCGACCAGCGGCTTGCCGCGCGTGATGTCCATGGAAAAGGCGGCATCCTTGCCGACCACCCATTTGCCACTGGCAAGCTGCGCGCGGGTGGATGTCACAGCCACGTCGAGCCTGTCGCCGCGGAAGCGCAGATTGCCGACGCTGTCCTGCAGCCGCGGCAGGTCGCCGCCAACTCTGACCGACGCGCCGGAAATCGCGAATGTGCCCGAAACCTCGTCGGTGAATGGAATGCCGTTGCCGAACTGGCCAGGCTCCGTATCGAGCCGGATCGTTCCCGTCTGGATCGTTCCGCCCTCGACATTGGCCGCGGCCCAGCGCCGCGCGCCCGGTGCGGCGAAGATCGGCCACACGGCCTTGGCGTCGTCCACTTCGATGGCCCGCGCGTCGAGCGCAAGCTTCACGCCGGGGCTTTTGCCCGGCACGAAATCGATCCGAGCGCGGCCGGCGACCCGGCCATCTCCGCTGCGCAGGTCGATGTCGTCCAGATCGAGGACGTGGTTCAAGGGGTCGAACGTTCCGGCGATACGCGTTTCGACCTGCGCCTCGTCATCGCTTTCGGGTATCGCAAGCCGCGCGTTTCCGGAGACGAGTTCGAACCGATAGCGCGCAGCTTCCCCGTCCACACTCGGCTTCGGTCCCACGGCACCGTTGAACGACCAGTTCGTGTCCTGCGATACGAGACTCAGGCTGTCGATCTCGATCTTGTCGGCCCCGGTGACGGAATAGGCCTTGAGCGCCCCGGACATCGTCATGGTATCGCGGCCGATATCGATGGCCGCATTGTCGAATCTCGCGTCGATGTCGAGCCGGTCCGCCGTCGACGAGAGGCTCTGCGCACCGGACAGGCTGACCGTCAAACCGCCGACCCGATGCGCGAGGCCGATCCGGTCTGTGCCCTCGGTAACCGGCGCGAAGCCGAGGTCGAGGTCGAGCATGGCGATCCGCGTCCGCTCGTCGTCGCGCAGCGCCCGGCCTTCGAATACGATGGTGCGGTCGGCGATCTCCGCCGTCCCCGACATTTCGAGCGCGCCCTCGGCAGTCCGCTCGAGTTGCGCGTCCGCGATGCGAACCGACGTACCTCTGGCACTGTCGAGCACGATGGTGACGTTGCGCAATTTGAGGTCGCGTGCCGCGTTGCTCTCGACGAGGTCGAAGACGCGATGGATCGCCGCGAAGATTGCAGGCGTGACGAGGTCGGGATCGAGAAGCCCATCGGAATTGCGCAATCCCGCCAGCGGTCCCGGCCCGCCCCGATCGGGCAACTGGTCGGCGACGAGCCGCGCGTCGCTCAGCCTGGCATTGGCGAGTTGCAGGCGGCCTTCGAGCAGCGGCAGAAAACGGATGCCGAAACGCAAAAGGCCGACATCGACGAAACTGTCGCCGGTCTCCGCGCCGGAAAGGCCTGCGCCCGCGATCTCCAGCGCCAGGAACCGGTCCGCGTCGATCCGCAATCGCACCGAACCGATCGTCGCGACGACGTCGCCGCCGGCAAGGTCGGTCAGCACCGCCTGAGCTTCCTGGCGCAGCCGATCGCCGCCGAAACCGGCCATGACCGCACCGGCGACAAGTGTGACGAGGAGAAGAAAAATGCCCAGCCCGAGCGCCGCGCCCCTCAGGAGGCGAGCAGGAAACGAACGACGGCGACCGGGCCGACGACGCGGCTTTGCACCGCGCAGGAGTGCACGAGCATTCGCAGGCGTCTCTGGCCGATCGGGCTGGTCGGTCAAGCGGCGTTCCGTCGATAATGCGGTGTCGTGGACGAATCGAGTTCGAAGACTATAACCACCGCTTTCCGCTCCCGTAACCGCAAAATGGAGGTCAAATCATGTCTGAACCCGCCACCGGCGACATGGCGCCGGATTTCACCCTGCCCGGCGATGGTGGATCGACAATTTCGCTGTCCGCGCTCAGGGGCAGACCGGTGGTCCTCTTCTTTTATCCGAAGGACGACACCAGCGGCTGCACGTCCGAAGCCGTCGATTTCACGCGCCTCAAGAGCGAGTTCGATGCCGTCGGAGCCGCACTGATCGGAATGTCTCCCGACAGCGCCCGCAAGCACGACAAATTCAAGGCCAAGCACGAGCTTTCCGTCGCTCTGGCGTCCGACGAAGACAAGACGACCCTCGAAGCCTATGGCGTCTGGGCCGAAAAGAGCATGTATGGCCGCAAATATATGGGTGTCGACCGTTCGACCTTCCTCATCGACCCCGAGGGGCGGATCGCCCGCGTCTGGCGCAAGGTCAAGGTTCCCGGCCATGCGCAGGAGGTTCTGGAAGCGACGAAAGGTCTTTGATCCGCAGGAACATTTTCGCCTTTGCTGAATTATCGCCACAACACCTCGCGACGAATGGAGACGGCAATGTTCAAGGGTTTGCTTCTGTGGCTGATCGGTATCCCGATCCCGATCATCATCCTCCTGCTTCTGATCTTCTGATCGACCAGTTCGACTGATCCGACTGCGATCCGGCTCCGCTTCAGCGGGCCGTTTTCGTTTCGGGGTGGGCGTGAACCAGCCATTAACCCTAATGAGGCGTAATGCTCCGATATCCAGCCCCGCAGTCTTGGAGACCGGACAGTGCCGAAATCTTCTGGCAATCGCCGCGAGCCGCACACCATCATCATCGCCCGCGGCGACCGCATCCGCCACTTCACGGTGCGGCCCTGGATCGTCGGCCTTCTCGGCTCGACGCTCGGCGTCATGGCGATCAGCTATCTCCTGGCGACATCCTATCTGGTACTGCGCGACGATCTGGTCGGCGCCACCGCCGCCCGCCAGGCACGCATGCAGCAGGCCTATGAAGACCGCATTTCGATCCTGCGCACGCAAGTCGACCGCATCACCAGCCGGCAGCTTCTGGACCAGCAGCTCGTTCAGGGCAAGGTTGCCGAACTGCTCGCACGCCAGAGCCAGATCACGCAGCGCCACGGCCAGATCAGCCCGATCATCGAGCGCGCGATGGGTTCGGCGGACGCCCTCCCCGAAACGGCTCCGGTCCCGCAGGCGCGTCCCGTTCTGCGGGCAACCCTGACGCCCGGCAAGACGGCGTCGATCTTCGCGAAACTGACCGGCGAGCCAAACAGCGCCGAGGCGCCCGAAAAACTCGGCAACGCCTTCTGGTCGTCCTCTGACGAGCCGGAACAGGCCGCCCCCTCGATCGCGCCGATCGTCGTCGAGGAAGAGGGCGGCAAGGAAAAGGCGGACCTCTTCGATTCCCTCGGCGCCTCGCTCGCCGCCATCGAGACCGAACAGCTCAGAAGTATCGAGACGCTGACCTCGGAAACCTTCGAGACCGCGGACACGATCCGCGAGGCGCTCGTTCAGGCCGGTCTGCCGGTCGATGCCGATTTCGGCGCCGACGATCAGGACATCGGCGGACCGCTGGTCGCCGTCGACGAGGATGCACTTTTCGAGGAGCGCGTGCGCGGATTGGAAGAGGCGCTCGGTCAGCTCGAAACGCTGAAGGCGTCGGCGCGCGAATACCCGATCTTCAATCCGGCGCCCGGACAAGCGGTGTCGAGCTCTTTCGGCGTGCGCCGCGACCCGTTCCTTCGCCGTCCGGCCATGCACGCCGGCATCGATTTCCGCGCCAAGTCCGGCACGCCGGTGCAGTCGACGGGCGCCGGCAAGGTCATTCGCGCCGGCTGGGCCGGCGGCTATGGCCGGCTGATCGAGATCGATCACGGGAATGGCTGGTCGACGCGCTACGCGCATCTGAGCCGCATCGACGTCAAGGTCGGCGAAAAGCTCGCCACGGGCGATGCCATCGGCGCCGTCGGCAGCACCGGCCGCTCGACCGGCCCGCACCTCCACTACGAAATCCGCCGTCACGGCAAGGCGACCGACCCGCTTCGCTTCCTCAAGGCCGGCAACGAGATCGCCGACCTGCTTTGATACGAAAAAGGCCGGGAAATTCCCGGCCTTTTTGTTTCGTGGATGTGGTGAGATTCGGGTCTGAGCGTGCCGAAAATGACGGATCTCGAGAACCGGAGCGGAGTGGACATTTGGTCCATGAGCACCGGAAGCGCAGGAAGCCTTCATTTGCAGGCCGCTCAGGCGCGAATATCGACGCAGCCTAGTCGATGTCAGCGATCGCTTCGCCTGCCGATCCTTCGATCTTGTGCGAAAGCGCCGCCTCCATGAAGTCGTCGAGGTCGCCGTCCAGAACGTCCTGCGGCGAGGTGCTTTCGACACCGGTCCGCAGGTCCTTCACGAGCTGATAGGGCTGCAGGACGTAGGAGCGGATCTGGTGGCCCCAGCCGATCTCCGTCTTCGAGGCCTCGGTGGCGTTGGCCGCCTCCTCGCGCTTCTTCAGTTCGGCTTCGTAAAGACGCGCGCGCAGCATGTCCCATGCCTTGGCGCGGTTCTTGTGCTGCGAACGCTCCTGCTGGCACGCAACGACGATGCCGGTTGCGATATGGGTAATGCGCACGGCCGAATCCGTCGTGTTGACGTGCTGGCCGCCCGCACCCGATGCGCGATAGGTATCGATGCGCACATCCGATTCCGAAACGTCGATCTCGATCGAGTCGTCGATCACCGGATAGACCCAGACGCTGGCGAAGGAGGTGTGCCGGCGCGCGTTGGAATCATAGGGTGAGATGCGCACGAGACGGTGCACACCCGATTCGGTCTTCAGCCAGCCATAGGCCTTTTCGCCCTTGATCAGGATCGTCGCGGACTTGATGCCCGCTTCTTCGCCATTGTGAAGCTCGAGCACCTCGACCTTCATGCCACGACGCTCGGCCCAGCGCGTGTACATGCGCAGTAGCATCGACGCCCAGTCCTGGCTCTCGGTGCCGCCGGCGCCCGAATGCACTTCGAGATAGGTGTCGTTGCCGTCCGCTTCGCCCGACAGCAGCGTGTCGACTTGGCGCGCGGCCACTTCGCCGCGCATCGAGCGGATCGCGGCTTCGGCGTCCTGGATGATGGCCTGGTCGCCCTCTTCCTCGCCAAGCTCGATCAGGCCGATATTGTCGTCGAGCGACTGCGTCAGGCCCTTGATCGCGGTGATGGCGTCTTCGAGCGACTGGCGCTCGCGCATCATCTTCTGCGCCTCCTGCGGATCGTTCCACAGGTCGGGGTCTTCGGCACGGTTGTTCAGGTAATCAAGTCGCTTTACGGCCTGATCCCAGTCAAAGATGCCTCCTCAGCAGGGTTATGCCCTGCTTGATTTCGTCGATGAGATTTTCGGTCTCGGCGCGCATGGTGGCTCGCCTTTCATTCACGTGGGTTGGAAATCGGCGCGGACCATAGGGATGGCCCGCCGCCCTGTAAAGGCGGCGCGCAGACTCTTCAAGGGTCGTCAGTAGAGGCCGCCGCCCGATCCGGAAATCAGCGCTTCGCTGGCCTGCGGCGAGATTTCGCGCGCACGCTCGGCGGTCGCGCCGTCCATGCCGATGACCCAATAGCTGTCGGCAGGACCGGTGCCGGGCTTGAAGGCTTCCATGATGACGCCGCCCTCACCCTGATTGGCACGCATGCCCGTCTGGCGGTTGATCGCGATCTGCTGCATGCCTTCGGGCACGCGGAATGCCACCGGCGTCTTGTCCTTCAGGACCTCGGCCATGAACTCCTTGTAGATCGGAGCGGCAAGTCCGCCGCCGGTCGCGCCGTTGCCCAGCGTGCGCGGCTGGTCGTAGCCGACATAAAGGCCGACGACGAGGTCCGGCGTGTAACCGACGAACCAGGCATCGCGCGAATCGTTTGTCGTGCCCGTCTTGCCTGCGATCGGATGGCCGAGTTCGGCAAGCGTCGTGGCCGTTCCGCGCTGGACGACGCCTTCCATCATCGAGGTGATCTGGTAGGCGGTCATGGGGTCGAGCACCTGCTCGCGATTGTCCACGATCAGGGGCTCGCCCTGCCCGTTCCAGCCTTCGGCCACGCATCCCTGGCAGAGGCGCTGGTCGTGCTTGTAGACGGTGACGCCGTAGCGGTCCTGGATGCGGTCGATCAGCGTGGGCACGATCTTGCGGCCGCCATTGGCGATGGTGGCATAGGCCGCCGTCATGCGCATGTCGGTTGTTTCGCCGGCGCCCAGCGCCATGGCCAGCACCGGCTGCATGGAATCGTAGATGCCGAACAGGCGTGCATATTCGGATACCAGCGGCATGCCGATGTCGCGGGCCAGACGCACGGTCATGACGTTGCGGCTGCGCTCAATGCCCCGGCGCAAGGTCTGCGGCCCGTAGAATTCCTGCGCATAGTTTTCCGGCCGCCAGATGGAGCCGTCGCCATTGCGGATCTCCACGGGGGCATCCAGCACGACCGAAGCCGGCGTATAGCCGTTGTCGAGCGCGGCGGCATAGACGATGGGCTTGAAGGACGAACCGGGCTGGCGCAGCGCCTGGGTGGCGCGGTTGAACTCGCTCTGGGCGAAGGAGAAGCCGCCCACCATGGCCAGAACGCGCCCGGTGCGCGGATCCATCGCCACGAGAGCGCCTTCGACCTCGGGAATCTGCTCGAGCGTATAGATGCCTTCCTTGCCGGGGACCGGGGAGACGTAGATCACATCCCCTACTTTAAGGAAATTCTGTACGGCCCTTGAAACCCATTTGATTTCCGGTCCGGACAGCGTGCCTTCAACCCGGGCTTCGGCCACGCCACCACCGGCGACGCTTTCGGGGCGCAGGCCGATGCGGGCCTGGTTGTCGCCCAGCTCCAGCACCACGGCGAGCTGCCATTCGGGCACGTCGCTGAGCGGGATAACCTTGTTGACGTCCAGCCCCCAGTCCTCGCCGATCTCGATGCTGGCCACCGGCTCGCGGAAACCCTTGGTGTGGTCATAGGCGATCAGCCCGTCCATCAGCGCCTTGCGGGCATATTCCTGCAGGCGCGGATCGAGCGTGGTGCGTACCGACAGGCCCCCGCCATAGAGTTGGTCCTCGCCATAGAGCTTGGCCAGCTCGCGGCGCACCTCCTCAGTGAAATAGCCGGCCGAATAGAGCCGGTGGCCCGAGGCACGCGGCACCACGGTCAGCGGCTCCTCCTTGGCGAGGGTCGCTTCTTCCAGGGTTATCCAGCCATCCTCGGCCATGCGGTCGAGCACCCAGTTGCGGCGCTCGACGGCGGCCTGGGGATAGCGGAAGGGATTGTAGTTGTTGGCGCCCTTGGGCAGGGCCGCCAGATAGGCCGTCTCCGCCAAAGTGAGTTGGTAGAGCGCCTTGTCGAAATAGTTGAGCGCGGCCGCAGCCACGCCATAGGTTTGGCCGCCCACCGTGCCCATGAAGATCTCGTTGAGGTAGAGCTCGAGGATCTTGTCCTTGGAGAAGGTGGATTCGATGCGGATCGCCAGCAGCGCCTCCTGGATCTTGCGATCCCAGGTCTGCTCGCTGGAGAGCAGGAAATTCTTGGCCACCTGCTGGGTGATGGACGAGCCGCCGCCCTGGATGGCGTTGTTGCCGTCCATGCGGGCCATCAGATTGTCGCGCAGGGCGCGGAACACGCCTTCGATGGCGATGCCGCCGTGATTGTAGAAATCCTTGTCCTCGGCCGAGAGGAAGGCATGGATCAGTTGCGGCGGCATGGTTTCGATGGGCTGGAACAGCCGCCGCTCGCGGGCGAATTCGGCCAGAAGCGCGCCGTCGGCCGCATGGACGCGCGTGGTCACCGGCGGCTGGTAGTCCTTGAGCACGGTATAGTCCGGCAATTGGGCGGCAACGGTGGTCAGATAGACCGCCGCCAGCCCGATGCCGGCCAGCGAGAGGAACATACCGAAGCCAAAAATCCAGCCGAGCAAGCGCAGCATATAGTCAATCTCTCCGGGGGCGGACCGTTGCCGGACGGCCGCAGGGCAAAGGGTACGGCGCCTGCGGAGCGCACCCGATGCGACGCGGAATCATAGCAGAAACCTGCACGAAAGTGGACCAAAAGCCCGCGATCGCATCACGCCACTGGCCTGTTGCCGGCCTGCGTGACCGAATTATCACATCAGGACTCGGGCGCAAGGCTGTCGAAATAGGATGAAATGCCGCGTGCCAGGGCGTCGGCCGTGCGGTCCTGCCAGTCGCCCTGCAGCAGATTGGCCCGGTCGGCGGCGTTGGAGAGGAAGCCCAGCTCCACCAGCACAGAGGGCACGTCGGGCGCCTGCAGCACGAAGAAATCGGCCTGCCGGACGGGGAAGCGGCGCAATTCGACGCTGGGCTCGAGCTGGTGCACGATGGCCTGCGCCGCCATGAAGGACTGATGCCGCATCTCGCGCCGCATCAGGTCGAGCAGGATGTCCACGACCTCGGGCGCCATTTGCGGCATGGCGAAGCCGGCGATGACGTCGGTCTTGTTCTCGTTGTCGGCCAGCACCTTGTCGAGCACGTCGGTGGCCTTCTCGTCGCGGGTATAGACGCTGGCGCCACGGATTTCGGGCTGCTGAAAGCTGTCGGCGTGGATGGAGATGAAGAGGTCCGCCTTGTTGTTGCGGGCCAGCGCCACGCGTTCCTCCAGCCGCAGGTAGCTGTCGCCCTCGCGCGTCAGCGCCACGTCGAAGCGACCCGAGGCGACCAGCAATTCCTGCAATTTCAGCGAAAAGGCGAGGACGATGTCCTTTTCCTTGACCCCGTTGGGGGTTTCGGCGCCGCTGTCGATGCCGCCATGGCCGGGGTCGATCACCACGAGCGGGCGTGTGGCGATGGGGAGTTCGGAGCCGCCGGCGGGTGTCGAGACGGCGGCCGGCGGGGCGGCAGCGGTGGAGGCGGCCAGGTCACGGGAGACATTGGCGGCGAATTCCTCGGCCGTGGCGGGGATGACGTCGACCACCAGCCGCGCCGGCTGGCCCTCGAAGGGATCGAGCACATAGGCCTGTTGCACCTGTGCGGGCGCCGACAGCATGAGGATGGTGCGCACCCGGTCGGGCGCCGCCTGCTCCATGGAATATTCGGCGATCATGCCCTCCCCGGCCGGCTTGCCGCTGGGCTGGGGCACCGAAAAGCTCGCCGCGCGCACGTCGATGGCCAGCCGGTCCGGCTCGCTCAGCGAGACGAGGGCGAATTCGGTCTTGTCGGCCAGGTCGATCACCAGCCGGGCGCGCTCGGGCGTAGCCGAAACACGCAGATCGATGACATTGGGCAGCGCGGCAGGCTGCGCCGCGTCGGGCGTTTCCTGGGCCTGCGGCACGGCGAAAACGACGAAGGCGGCCAGCAAGGCCAGGAACGGCAGAACGAGCAGACGATACAGTTTCAACACGCGCGGATCGGCCCCATATTCGTGCGGACGCCATCTGCCACCCGGTTCGGGCGATTCTACGGCGCACCGGCTCTTATGCGATGATTTGCGGGGCGGGCCAAGAATGGACCTTGGCGCCAGGCTCCCTACCCTCATTCTTCGTCACCGCCGGGCTTGCCCCGGCAATACATGCTTCCCATCTGTGGATGGCTGCATGGACCACCGGGACGAGCCCGGCGGTGACGGCGTGGCGGGCGATGTGGCCCTATAAGCAATCACGGTGCAAAACACGTTTGAATCCGTCGCTTCCGACTTTCCTGTTGCCAATCGGTCGCAACATCCCTACACGCTAGGAGCGAGGCGCGTGCTTCCTGCGAAACCAGTTTATGTTGCCCAAGGGGCAAACGACAGCGGCGCAGGAAGTGGCCGGCCAGCGGGACGAAGAGACTTTCCCAAGGCGCGGCCAGAAGCGGCAAATCCTGCGCTTCGCTACAAATTTCGGCCCTCCCCGGGCCGGACGGCTGTCCTGCAACAGATGCCGGGCGGCCTAATAGGAAGAGGTCATATGGCCCGCAAGCGGACAGAACGCGACGCGATCGAGATTGCCGATTGCCGTTTTGCCACGCTGCAGGTTCCGGCCAGGACCACCCATAGCCGCGCGCTCAAGGCAGAGCTTCTGCGCGCCAATCCAACCAAACCATTCGCCTCGCACTGCGCCACCAGAAGGATGCCGGCCCGCCGGCCGCCTCTTGTCGGCGCGCGAGCGCGCGGAGTTCATATTTATGGCGACCAAGAGAATGCTGGTGGATGCCATCCACCCGGAAGAAACACGGATTGTCGTTACCGCCGGTAACCGTCTCGAGGAATTCGACTTTGAATCGGCGAGCCGCCGCCAGTTGCGCGGCAATATCTACCTCGCCAAGGTGACGCGCGTGGAGCCCTCGCTCCAGGCCGCCTTCGTCGAATATGGCGGCAACCGCCACGGCTTCCTCGCCTTCAGCGAAATCCATCCCGACTATTACCAGATCCCCGTGGCCGACCGCGAAGCCCTGCTGCGCGACGAAGAGGCCGAGAACGACCATTCCGAGGACAATCACGACGAGGCCGAGGACACCATCTCGGTGCCCGAAGGCGTGGTCGAGCCCGATGCCGAGACCGATCCGCAGGAGCCCGACGACGCCAGCCATATCGAGCAGGCCCCGACCAATGCCGAGCCGGTCGAATCGATCGGGGGCGCCGATGCGCTAGAGGAAGTGCCCGAGCGCCGTCGGCAGAGCCCCAGCCGCCGCCACTACAAGATCCAGGAAGTCATCAAGCGCCGCCAGGTGATGCTGGTGCAGGTGGTCAAGGAAGAGCGCGGCAACAAGGGCGCGGCGCTGACCACCTATCTGTCGCTGGCTGGCCGCTATTCGGTGCTGATGCCCAATACCGCCCGTGGCGGCGGCATTTCCCGCAAGATCACCAATGCCGCCGACCGCAAGCGTTTGAAGGAAATCACCTCGGACCTCGAAGTGCCCCAGGGCATGGGCGTCATCCTGCGCACGGCCGGCGCGAGCCGCACCAAGGCCGAGGTCAAGCGCGACTTCGAATATCTGATGCGCCTGTGGGAGAGCGTGCGCGAACTGACCCTCAAGAGCCAGGCGCCGTGCCTGGTCTACGAGGAAGGCTCGCTGATCAAGCGCACCATACGCGACCTCTACAATAAGGAAATCGACGAGGTTTTCGTGGCGGGCGACGATGCCTATCGCGAGGCCAAGGATTTCATGCGCATGATCATGCCGAGCCACGCCAAGAACGTGCAGCTCTACAAGGACGATCAGCCGCTGTTTTCCAAATACAACATCGAGTCCCAGCTCGATTCGATGTTCTCGCCGACGGTCACCCTGCCCTCGGGCGGCTACATCGTCATCAACCCGACCGAGGCGCTGGTTTCCATCGACGTCAATTCGGGCCGCTCCACTAAGGAGCACAATATCGAGGACACCGCGCTCCAGACCAATCTGGAAGCGGCCGAGGAAGTGGCGCGGCAACTGCGCCTGCGCGATCTGGCAGGCCTCATCGTCATCGACTTCATCGACATGATGGAGAACCGCTCCAACCGGGCGGTCGAGCGCAAGCTCAAGGATTGCCTCAAGGACGACCGCGCCCGCATCCAGGTCGGCCGCATCAGCCATTTCGGGCTGATGGAAATGAGCCGGCAGCGCATCCGCTTCGGCGTGGTGGAAAGCTCCACCCACAAATGCCCGGTCTGCGAGGGCACGGGCCTGGTGCGCTCCACCGAATCGCTGGCGCTGATGATCATGCGCCATATCGAGGAGCATGTGCTGCGCCGGCAGGGCCAGTCGATCAATGTGCGCGTGCCGGTGGAAGTCGCGCTCTATATCCTCAACTTCAAGCGCGAGACGCTGACGGCGCTGGAAAGCCGCAACCAGCTCTCCATCACCATCACCGCCGACGGCAAGATGACGGGCCACCAGTTCGCCATCGAGAAGGGCGAGGCGCGCGTCTCGGCCTATGCCGATCAGCGGGCTGCCGACCATGTCCGGGTCGATAGCGCCATCATCGAAGATGCCGACGAGGACGAGGTAGAAGACGAAATCGCCGAGGAGCGCAGCGCCGAAAGCGGCGAGAGCGAGAACGGAAGGCGTCGCCGCCGCCGTCGGCGTCGCGGCGGTGACCGCAGCGAGGACAATGGCAATGCCCAGCGCGCGGCCCAGCCGGTTGCCGAGGGCGAGGTCGACGAATCCGGCGAGGGTGAAGACGAGGAAAGCCTCGCCCGCCCGGCCGGTGCCGACGCAGCCGATGAAGAGCCGCGCAAGCGCCGCCGCCGTGGCCGCCGTGGTGGCCGCCGTAACCGCCGCGAGGGCGAGGAGAATGGCGAGCGCGCCGCGCCAGTTGCCGAGGAAGCTGCCGTAGCGGCTGCCGAGGCCGAGGCGGCGGTGGAGGCTGTGGCGGAAGCCGCAGAGCTGGTGGCCGAAGCCGAGCCGGTGGTTGCGGAACAAGCCCCTGTCCCGGCCGAAAAGCCCAAGCGCACCCGCCGCAAGAAGGTGGAGGAAACCGCCGAGTCCGCTCCACCCGAGACCGAGCCCGTAGCCGCCACGCCGGTGGAGGCCGAAGCCCCCACCGCCGAGGAAAAGCCCAAGCGCAAGCCCCGCGCCCGCAAGCCCAAGGCGGAAACCGCCGAAGCCGCTCCGGCGGAGGCCGTGGCCGAACCTGCGCCGGAGCCGACGGTCGAGGCTGCACCCGCTGCCGAAGCGGCGCCCGCCGAGGCGCCAAAGCCGCGCCGTGCCCGCAAGGAATTGCCGGCCGAGGGCGTCGTGGTCACGTCCAGCGCCGCTGCCCAGCCGGAAGAAATGTCGGGCGAGGAACAGCCCGCTCCCAAGAAAAAAGCCGGCTGGTGGCAGCGCCGGCTCGGTCTGGGCTAAGCGACGGAGCCGCAGCGGGCATCCTGCCCTCCTCGCGCCGTCATCACCCGGCTTGTCCGGGTGGTCCGTGGGAGGCCGAGACATCGTTGGATTGCCCGGCCAAGCCGGGCAATGACGAAGGTGGATGGGTCGGAGCGGAATTTAGCTTGCGGAGTTCTAAAGGAATGAAGGCGGCCTCAGGGCCGCCTTTTTCTTTCATCCACCGTCACCCCGCTACTTCTCATGACGTGGTGGTGGGATGGGCTCATCGCTATTTCAGCCAAGCCCCCATCCGCTCCAGCGCCATTTCAATGTCTGTGCGCTGGCCGGCATAGGAGAAGCGGATATAGCGGTTGCCGCTGGTGCGATCGAAGTCGATGCCCGGAGTTGCCGCCACGCCCGCCTCATCCAGCATGGTCTCGCAGAAATGCAGCGCGTCGTTGGAGAAGCGGGCGATGCCGGCATAGGCGTAGAAGGCGCCGTCCGAGGGTTGACCGATATCGAAGCCCAGTTCTCCCAGTCCTTTGGTGAGCAGGCCGCGATTGACGGCGTAGTCGGCCTTGCGCGCTTCGGCATAGTCGCGTTCGCTCAGTGCCACCGTGGCGCCGATCTGGCTCAGCGTGGGCGCCGAGATGAAGAGGTTCTGCTGCAGGATTTCGGCGCGGCGCACCAGATCATCGGGCAGCACCATCCAGCCGATGCGCCAGCCGGTCATGCAGTAATATTTCGAGAAGCTGTTGATGACGATGGCGTCTCGCGTCAGTTCCAGAGCGCTTACCGAGGGGCCGCGATAATCGAGCCCGTGATAGATCTCGTCGGAGATCAGCCGCACGCCCAGCCGCCGGCAGGTGGCGACGATATCGGCCAGCCCTGCCCGGTCCACGGCCGCGCCGGTGGGATTGGCGGGGCTGGCGAAAAGCAGGCCTTCGAAGGGCTCCCTCGCATAGGCGGCGGCGATGTCGGCGCCGGTGAGGCGCCAGCCGTTGGCGGCGGCGAGGGGGATTTCGGCGATGGCAAAGCCCAGGCCGAGGAGCGTGTTGACATAGGCCGGATAGCCCGGCCGCGTGATGGCGATGCGCGCGCCGGGGCGGAAGCCGGCATGGAAGGCGAGGATGAAGCCGGCCGAGGACCCCATGGTGCAAAGGATCGAATCGGGATCGACCGCGACGCCATGCTGGGTCTGGTAATAGGCAGCGAGACCGTCGCGCAGTTCGGGCAGGCCCTTGGCATTGGTATAGCCCTGAGCCTGCGGCAGCGCCCTGGCCACGGCCTCGATGACGCGGGGTGCCGGCGGCGTGCCCGGCTCGCCCACCTCCAGATGGCAGACGCTGCGCCCGGTGGCCTCGATGGCCTTGGCGCGCTTCAAGATTTCCATGACATGGAATGGCATGAGGCCATCGGCGGGCTGGTCGGTCATGAGCGGGCCTTTCCTTGCTGCCCCCCGCCTAGCCGGTTCGGCGTAGCCTCTCAACAACAATTGATGGCATAGGGACCGGCTTGTTCACTCCCGGGTGCCATTCTGCCGCCGTGCCTGCTAGAAGGCCGGCAGATCGTTCACCTTGCGGAGCCTCCGATCCATGTCACGCGTCACTATCGGTCTTGTCGCCCTTGCGGGCATTCTGGCGGGAGCGCTGGGCTATTCGGTGCTGCACCAGCCCGCCCCGCAGACCGATACGGCGGCCGTCACGGCCCTGATCGACCAGGCCCTCACCCAATATGACGCCAAGCGCCTCGCCGAAGCCGAGGCAGCCGCGCCGGTGGAGGTCGCCGGGATCGACCCGGCTGAGATCAACCCGCTGATCGAATCCTATCTGATGAGCGATCCCAAGATATTGCAGCGCATGTCGGTGGCGTTGGATACCACCCTGCAGGCCGAGGAGCGCGAGCAGGCCACCGCCGCCATCGCCTCGATGCAGGACGCGATCTTCAACGATCCGGGCCAGGTGGTGCTGGGCAATCCGGATGGCGACGTCACGCTGGTGGAGTTCTTCGACTATAATTGCGGCTATTGCCGCAACGCCCTGCCGGATCTGGCGGCGCTGCTGGCCGAAGACCCGCAATTGCGCGTCGTGCTCAAGGAATTCCCCATTCTCTCCAACGCCTCCATCGATGCGGCGCGCGTCGCCGTGCTGGTGGGCAAATCGGATGTCGATTACTGGTCCTTCCACGAGGCGCTGTTCACCAGCCGCGGCCAGGTGGACAAGCAGGTGGCGCTCGCCGCCGCCGCCGATTTGGGCCTGTCGCCCGTGGCGCTGGAGCTCGACATGGGCACCGAGGCGGTGTCGCAGACCATCCAGACCTCCTATGAGATCGCCCGCGCGCTCAACATCACCGGCACGCCCACCTATATCATCGGCAACGAGATCATCCCCGGCGCCATCGGGGTGGACGAACTGCGCGCCCGCATCGCCAATATGCGGGCATGCGGGGAGAGCCAGTGCGAGGGGTGAAAGGGGCGAATAGCGAATAGGAAGTAGTGAATGGAAGCGCCAACTATTCGCCATTCGCTACTCACCACTCACTTCCCTCGCCTTTTCAGTGCATTTCGTATAACCGGGCTTGCGCCGGCCGGAGCGGGCGGTGCAAAAGGCGAAAATCATGACCAAGCGCGTTCTCGTCCTCAACGGCCCGAACCTCAACCTGCTCGGCACCCGCGAGCCCCAGATCTATGGGTCCCAGACGCTGCAGGATATCGCCGATCTCTGCACGGCAACCGGAGAGGCCGCCGGGATCGAGGTGGATTTCCGCCAGTCCAACCACGAAGGCGTGCTGATCGACTGGATTCACGAGGCGCGCGGCACGGCCGACGCCATCCTGATCAATGCCGGCGCCTATTCCCACACATCGCTCGCCATCCACGACGCCCTCAAGGGCGTGGGCCTGCCGGTGGCGGAGGTGCATATCTCCAATATCCATCAGCGCGAGGCGGTCCGGCACCATTCCTTCGTGTCCTCGGTGGCCTTCGGCGTCATTTGCGGCTTTGGCATCGCCGGGTATAGACTGGCGCTGATGGCGCTTGCCGATAAACTCAAATAACCATCAACGCGTCCAGCGCGGGAGACCAACAAGAATGACCAAGTCATCGCAGGTGGATCAGGACCTGATCCGGGCCATCGCCGAGCTGCTCAACAAGGAAAACCTGGCCGAGATCGAGATCGAGCAGGAAGATTTCCGCGTTCGCGTCACGCGGTCCCATGCCAGCGAAGGCGTGACCTATGCGGCTCCCGCGCCGCAATATATGGCGCCTGCCCCGGCGGCCGCCCCCGCCTCGATCGCGCCGGCCGGCTCGGTGCCTGCCGCGGCGCCCAGCGCGGCGGAAGACCTGGCCTCCAATCCGGGCACTCTTACCTCCCCCATGGTGGGCACGGCCTATCGCTCGCCCGAGCCCGGCAAGCCGGCATTCGTGGAAGTGGGCAGCAAGGTTTCCGAGGGCCAGACGGTTCTTATCGTGGAAGCCATGAAGACCATGAACCAGATCCCCGCGCATCGCTCGGGCACCGTCACGCGCATCCTGGTGCAGGACGCGCAGCCGGTTGAATATGGCGAGCCGCTCGTCGTCATCGAGTAAGGGGGGACTTCATGTTCCAGAAGGTCCTCATCGCCAATCGCGGCGAAATCGCCCTGCGCATCCTGCGCGCCTGCAAGGAAATGGGCATCCAGACGGTCGCCGTCCATTCCACGGCCGACGCCAATGCCATGCATGTGCGCTTGGCCGATGAAAGCGTCTGCATCGGCCCCAATGCTGCCAAGGACAGCTATCTGAACATTCCCGCCATCATGGCCGCCTGCGAGATCACCGGCGCCGATGCCGTGCATCCCGGCTATGGGTTCCTTTCGGAAAACGCCCGCTTCGCCAAGATCCTCACCGAGCACAAGGTGACCTTCATCGGTCCCTCCTCGCACCATATCGAGATCATGGGCGACAAGATCACCGCCAAGAAGACGGCGGTGGAGCTGGGCATTCCGGTGGTTCCCGGCTCCGACGGGGCCGTCGAAACCGAGCAGCAGGCGCTCAAGACCGCCAAGGACATCGGCTATCCCGTGCTGATCAAGGCCACCGCCGGCGGCGGCGGGCGCGGCATGAAGGTCGCCAATACCGAGTCCGAGCTGCTCGTGGCCTGGTCGACTGCGCGGTCCGAGGCCAAGGCCGCCTTCGGCAATGACTCGGTCTATATGGAAAAATATCTCGGCAAGCCGCGCCATATCGAGGTGCAGGTGCTGGGTGACGGCCAGGGCAATGCCGTCCATCTTGGCGTGCGCGACTGCTCCCTGCAGCGCCGCCACCAGAAGGTATGGGAAGAGGCCGGCGGCCCCACCATCTCGCCCGACGCGCGCGACGAGATCGGCGAAATCTGCGCCAGCGCCATGCGCAAGCTCAAATATTCGGGCGCAGGCACCATCGAATTCCTCTACGAGAACGGGGAATTCTACTTCATCGAGATGAATACCCGCCTGCAGGTGGAGCATCCGGTCACCGAGCGCATCACCGGCATCGACATCGTCTATGAGCAGATCCGCGTCGCGGCCGGCGAGAAGCTCTCGATGACGCAGGACAAGGTGCAGTTCTATGGCCACGCCATCGAAGTGCGCATCAATGCCGAGGACCCGCAGACCTTCGCCCCCTCGCCCGGCACCATCACCTTCTATCATCCGGCGGGCGGCGTTGGGGTACGCGTCGATTCGGCGGTCTATCAGGGCTATCGCATCCCGCCCTATTACGACTCACTCATCGGCAAGCTCATCGTCTATGGCCGCACGCGCGACGAGTGCCTGCAACGCCTGCACCGCGCCATCGACGAATTCGTGGTCGACGGCATCAAGACGACGCTGCCGCTGTTCCAACGCCTGATCCGGGAGCCCGATATCCTGGCCGGCAATTACGAC
The DNA here is from genome assembly GCA_023389195.1 of Pseudomonadota bacterium. Classification (GTDB taxonomy): domain Bacteria; phylum Pseudomonadota; class Alphaproteobacteria; order Rhizobiales; family Rhizobiaceae; genus Aliihoeflea. Next base: position 3,810 of record JAEWET010000006.1, on the reverse strand, counting down.
ATCCACTGGCTGGAAAAGTTTTTGGCGAACAACAAGGTGTAGCGGAGCCTGCGTGCCAGGCTCTCCACTCGCAAACCATCACCCCGGCCCAGCGCCGGGGTTTCCATTTTCAGCTGCGTGACAATCGAAAGCCTCAGAGTGAGTCAGCTGAGCCGTTATCCTCCTCGCTCGCCCGTGGCAAAGGGAAATACACCGAGTAATAGGCGTAGCGGATGGCCTCGTAGCCCAGGAAGGTCTCGCCGCATTCGATCCGCACATGCCGGCACTCCGGCTCGGGCAGCGTTTCCAGCGCCAGCTTGATCAGCTCGGCCAGCGTGCCGGACTGCTTCGGCTCCGGCATGTCGAGAGGGGACGCGCCATTCGGAACGTGCAATGATGCGGGCAGATACCATTTCGATGCGAGTTGATGCACGACGTAATCCTTCAAACCCTGCGCCGCGCCTCCTACATAGGACAATATTCACGTGCCGGGCGAAGTCGTGCTCGGAATGACTAAATACCCATAGGGAAATTCCTTACCCCTTCATGTCCCGCGCTTCCGATCCCTTCGAGCTCGAAATCACTCCCGAACTGATCGTGCGCGCCTATCGGGCGGGCATCTTCCCCATGTCGGAAAGCGCCGAGGACGAGGACATCTTCTGGGTCAGCCCGGAATGGAGGGGCGTCATTCCGCTGGACGGCTTCCATTGCTCCACCAGCCTGCGCAAGGCGATCCGCAAATCGGGCTTTGCGGTAAAGGTGGATACCGATTTCGACGCCGTCATCGAGGGCTGCGCCACGGTCGGCGCCGATCGGGCCTCCACCTGGATCAATGGCACCATCCGCAGCGTTTATGGCCAGTTGTTCCGGCGCGGCGTCGCCCATACCGTGGAGGTCTGGGACGGCGCCGAGCTCGTCGGCGGGCTTTATGGCCTGGCCATTGGCGGCGCTTTTTTCGGGGAATCCATGTTCCACCGGCGCACCAATTCCAGCAAGATGGCCATGGCCCATCTGGTGGACCGACTCAATGCCGGCGGCTTCGTGCTGCTCGACACCCAGTTCATCACGCCGCATCTGGCGTCGCTGGGCGGCATCGAGATTCCGCGCGAGGCCTATGAGGAACGCCTGGCCGAAGCGCTACAGGTGGAGGGTGACTGGTCGGCTTGGGACCGGAGGTGAGCAGTCTGCATCCTCGGCTCCTTCGTCCCCTCGCCCCTTCGGGGCACCTTCTCCCCTCAGGGAGAAGGGATTTACCGCGCGTCGGGCGGCGGCACGTCGGTGCTGGTTTTGCACTCCACCAGCCAAACATCGTAGATGGCGTGGTCCACGGCGTTGAGCGCGGGGCTGTCGGCGAACATCCAGCCGGTAAAGATGCGGCGCGACACGCCGGTGAGGCTGCGCTGATCGACCTCGAGGAAAGCCGAGACCCGCTGCGTCTCGGTGGGCGGGCGGTTGTAGCAGGCCCGCGGGGTGATCTCCAAAGCGCCGAACAACACGGTCTCGTCGATATAGACGTCGAATCGGGTGATGCGGCCGGTGATCTTGTCGAGTCCGGCGAAGGTGGCCACCGGATTGGCAATGGGCTGCGCCTGAGCAGGCAGCACCAGGCCGCAACAGCCCAAGGCCGCTGCGGTAAGCAGCGCCTTCAAGGATAATGTCGGCTTGGCGATACTGCCGGGGCGCAAGACGCCGCTACCCCTTATTGGGGCGACCACGCGTCGTAGTCGCCGGTCACGCGCGGGCGCTCGCCCTTGTTTAGCAGGCTGCCATCGGGACGATAGGCCGCCGCCGTGCCCGTCAGATTGGGCTCGTGCGGCTTTTCCCAGTCGCGGGCGGCGTATTCGGCCTTGCTCGGCGGCACATCGGTGCGGAAATGGATCCAGCCATGCCAGCCGGGCGGGATGGAGGAGGCGTCGGCATAGCCGCCATAGGTCACGTAGCGCCTGTCCGCCTTGCGGTCCTGGTAGTATTTGTTGCCGAATTCGTCGCTGCCGACATAGTCGCCGAAGCGCCAGATCCACAGCCGCGTGCCCCAGGTCTGGCCGCCCCACCAGGCGAAGATTTCAGAAAGGAACTGCTTGATACCGGATTTGGCCAATTGTCGATTCCGCCGTCGAGATATGCGCGTTGGGGCGGGTTTAACATGGGTGGCGCACGGAGCCTAGAAGGAATTGCCCCTCCCCTGGCGGCAAAAGGCGGTAGGTGCCGACCCCACGCCGCCTCGGCTTGCCCGATGTGGAAAAGGCGGTCAAATTTCTGCGCTTGACAGCGCCTTTGTGGGAATCACCGCCTGGGTCCGGGGACGAGGAAGCCAGCAATAACGGGGCTTTGGCGGCAAGCGCTCACGCGGCTTTGAGGGATAGAGGCCCATAAACCTTGTTTGTTAACCTTTGCTGACACTGGTAAGTTATCCACGCTAATCCCATATGAAATACTAGATTTTGCGTCCCTCCGCTTTCGGGTCACCAGCCATGGTGTGAGGGGCGATGAAAAAACGGACATCGACACTGACGGAATTTGGCTTCTTTATGGTGAAACAAAGTCCGTGAGTCCCCGCTCGCGGCCACCCACCGAACACCCGCAAGAGACCATCCATGCGCATAGAACGCCGCTTCACGACTGCCAATCTGGACCGCTACAGCGGCATCGAGTTCCGCTCGGCCACCAGCGAGATTCGCAATCCCGACGGTTCGGTTGTGTTCAAGTTGGAAGACATCGCCATTCCCGCGAGCTGGAGCCAGGTGGCTGCCGACATCATCGCGCAGAAATATTTCCGCAAGGCGGGCGTCGCCAAGGCGCTCAAGAAGGTTGAGGAAAATTCGGTGCCGTCCTGGCTCTGGCGTTCGGTGCCGGACGAGAAGGCGCTGGCCAAGCTCCCCGAAGCGGAGCGCTACGGTTCGGAAATGGACAGCCGGCAGGTGTTCGACCGGCTGGCCGGCACCTGGACCTATTGGGGTTGGAAGGGCGGCTATTTCGACAGCGAGGAAGACGCCCTCGCCTTCCGCGACGAGCTGGCCTATATGCTGGCCACCCAGCGCGTCGCGCCCAATTCGCCGCAGTGGTTCAATACGGGCCTGCACTGGGCCTATGGCATAGACGGCCCCGGCCAGGGCCATTTCTATGTCGACCCCTTCACCCACAAGCTGGTGAGCTCCAAGAGCTCCTACGAGCACCCGCAGCCCCATGCCTGCTTCATCCAGTCGGTCAATGACGATCTGGTCAATGAAAACGGCATCATGGACCTCTGGGTCCGCGAGGCGCGCCTGTTCAAATACGGCTCGGGCACCGGCACCAATTTCTCCGCGCTCCGCGGCGCCGGCGAGCGGCTTTCGGGCGGCGGCAAGTCGTCGGGCCTGATGAGCTTTTTGAAGATCGGCGACCGCGCCGCCGGCGCCATCAAGTCGGGCGGCACCACGCGCCGCGCCGCCAAGATGGTCGTGGTCGACGCCGACCACCCGGATATCGAGGCCTATATCGACTGGAAGGTGAACGAGGAGCAGAAGGTCGCAGCCCTCGTCACCGGCTCCAAGATCGTGCGCCAGCACCTCACCGCCATCATGAAGGCCTGCGTCAACTGCGAGGCCGACAATGGCGACTGCTTCGACCCGTCCAGGAACCCGGCGCTCAAGCGCGAGATCAAGGCCGCCAAGAAGAACGCGGTGCCCGAGAACTACGTCAAGCGCGTCATCCAGTTCGCACGCCAGGGCTACACCCAGATCGAGTTCAACACCTACGACACCGACTGGGACTCCGAGGCCTACCTCACCGTCTCCGGCCAGAACTCCAACAACTCCGTCTCGCTGAGCGACGACTTCCTGCGCGCCGTCGAGA